>NZ_VCLA01000048.1 GCF_009600885.1 Streptomyces jumonjinensis | reverse complement strand
GGGGCTTCCACCATCGCGTTCGTCACCGCGTCCGACGAGAAGCCGACGGTCGCGGTCTCCCCGGCCGAGACCGCCTTCTTCAACGACATGGAGCAGAAGGTCGCCGCCACCGACGCCGCCACCGCGGCCACCGCCACGGTCGGCACCGAGAAGAAGGGCTGGGGCACCCATGTCGTCCTCCGGCTGGAGAACGTCAAGGGCCCGCTCAAGTGCAGTCTGATCGCCGTCGGCAAGAACGGCGAGGAGGAGACCGTCACCTCCTGGGCGGTTCCGAAGTGGGGTTACGGCATCGCGGACAGCCCGCGTGACACGGCGCGGAAGCCGCTGTTCGTGCACGGCGGGGCGGCCATGAAGCGGAGCGACATCGACCGATTCGAGGTCCGCACCTCCGACGGCAAGCGTCTGGTGGAGGTCGACGCCTGACAGATTCGCCCCCTTCGCGTACGGTTGGCGGCTGCCCAGTGCACGTCAGAAGGGGGCCTCGGTGGCCGCGCAGGAAGCCGCTGTCGACGCTGTCGATCCGGTCCGGGAGGACCCCGCCCGGGAGGACTCCGGCCGCTCAGGCCGGCGGAATCCCGGCCGGGACGACTCCGTCCGGGACCGCGAGATCGCCGTCGAGCAGGAACATCTCGACCGGGTGTACCACCGCCTGGAGGAGAAGATCGACGAGGCGGAGTTCCTGATGCGGGACGCCGCCAAACTCGGCCAGGTCGGCACTCCCGGCGCGCTCGCCGAACGGGACGCCCAGGTCTTCCGCGCGGGCGTCCACCTCAGCCGCCTCAACAACGAGTTCGAGGACTTCCTCTTCGGCCGGATCGATCTGCTGCGCGGCAAGGACGGCAAGAAGGGCCCGGACGGCGCGTACACCTCGGTGGAGCCCGCCGACGACGCGGTACGGCCCGACGGCACCGCGGAGATCGCCGAGACCCTGCACATCGGCCGCATCGGAGTCCTGGACGCCGACTACGCGCCCCTGGTGATCGACTGGCGGGCCCCCGCCGCCGCCCCCTTCTACCGCTCGACCCCGGTCGAGCCGGGACGGGTGGTACGCCGCCGGGTCATCCGCTCCAAGGGCCGCCGGGTCCTCGGCGTCGAGGACGATCTGATGCGCCCGGAGCTGACCGCGCGCCTGGACGGCGCCGTACTGCCCGTGATCGGCGACGGCGCGCTCATGGCCGCCCTGGGGCAGGCCCGCAGCCACACCATGCGCGACATCGTCGCCTCCATCCAGGCGGAGCAGGACCTGGTGATCCGCGCCCCCGCCGCCTCCGTCACCTATGTGGAGGGCGGCCCCGGCACCGGGAAGACCGCCGTCGCGCTGCACCGGGCCGCGTATCTGCTCTACCAGGACCGGCGGCGGTACGCGGGCGGCATCCTGATCGTCTCGCCCACCCCGCTGCTCGTCGCCTACACCGAGGGCGTGCTGCCGTCGCTGGGCGAGGAGGGACAGGTCGCGATCCGCGCCGTGGGCCATCTGGTCGACGGCGCGGAGGCCACCGTCTACGACGATCCGGCCGTGGCCCGGATCAAGGGCTCGGCCCGGATGCTGAAGGTGCTCCGCAAGGCGTCGCGCGGAGCGCTGGAGCGCCCCGGACCCACCGTGACGGTACGGGACGGACAGCTCGCCCTCGGCGACGACGAGGCGCCGGGCACCCCCGACCGGCTGCGGGTGGTCGTCTTCGGCCGCCGGCTGGAGCTGGCCGCCGACGAACTGCGCCGCATCCGGGAGAACGTCCTCGGCGGCTCCGCCCCGGTCAATCTGCTGCGCCCGCGCGCCCGCAGACTGCTGCTGGACGCGCTGTGGGCGCGCTCGGGGTCCGCGGGCCGCCATACGGACCCCGAGCTCGCCGCCGAGCTGCGCTCCTCCTTCGACGAGGATGTGATCGGCGAGGACAGCTTCCTCACCTTCCTGGACGAGTGGTGGCCCGAGCTGACCCCGCGCGGGGTGCTCGCCGCCATGGCCGACGAGCGCAGGCTCGGACGCTGGGCGCGGCGGGTCCTCAACCCGGGCGAGGTGCGCAGGCTCGCCCGCTCCCTCGCCCGCGCGGGCGCGGACGGCAAGGGGCCGCTCTCCGTGCACGATGTGGCGCTGCTGGACGAGTTGCAGTCGCTGCTCGGGGCGCCGGCCCGGCCGAAGAAGCGGCGCGAGCTGAATCCGCTGGACCAGCTCACCGGGCTGGAGGAGCTGATGCCCCAGCGCGAGGAGACGCAGCGCGAGCGCGCCGAGCGGCTGGCGGCCGAGCGCACCGAGTACGCGCATGTGATCGTCGACGAGGCGCAGGACCTCACCCCGATGCAGTGGCGGATGGTCGGCCGCCGGGGCAGGCACGCCACCTGGACGATCGTCGGCGACCCGGCGCAGTCCTCGTGGCCGGAGCCGAAGGAGGCGGCCGAGGTCCGGGACGAGGCCCTGGGCACCCGTCCGCGCCGCCGCTTCGAGCTCACCGTCAACTACCGCAACCCCGCCGAGATCGCCGAGCTGGCGGCCCGGGTGCTGGAGCTCGCGATGCCCGGGGCGACCTCCCCGTCGGCGGTCCGCTCGACGGGGGTCGTGCCGCGGTTCGCCGCGGCCGGCGACCGGCCGCTGGGCGAGACCGTACGGGAGGAGGCACGCCGGCTGCTCGAACGGGTGGACGGCACGGTGGGCGTGGTGGTCGCCATGAACCGCCGTGAGGAGGCCGCGCGCTGGCTCGCGGGGCTGGGCGACCGGGTGGTGGCGCTCGGCTCCCTGGAGGCCAAGGGGCTGGAGTACGACGCCACCGTCGTGGTCTCGCCCGCGGAGATCGCCGACGGCTCCGCGGTGGGGCTGCGTGTGCTGTACGTCGCACTGACCCGGGCGACCCAGGAGCTGACGGTGGTCTCCGCCCGCCGGGACCAGCCGGACGGGGACGGGGTGCCCGAGCTGCTCAGGGGCGGTGGCGGCCGGGGAGCGCCGGAGCGCGGGAAGGCGGGAAGAGGGCGCGACGACAGGCCCGGGACACCGCCGGACGGGGGCTGACGCGCAGTCAATCCGCGCTGGGGGAATCGCTGGCGAGGGTGGTTTGTTAGCCTGGTGGTGACACCGGCTCGATCCAAGCCCCCGGGCCCAACCTTCGTCGCTTCGAGCGACCACTTGCCGCGAGGCGAGCATGGCGGGCCGGTGTCACCTCAGCATCGTCACCTCAGCATCGCTTCAGGTCCATGCCACACCTTTGGTGGCATGGACCTGTTGTCGTTCCGGGCCGATCCGGGACCATCAGAGGTCCCGGAGCGGGCCGATCCGGGACCCTGTGCCGTCGATCCGGGCCGATCCGGGACCCCCGCACCGGCCCTCCGGAGCCTCCGCGGCCTTCCCTCCCCGGGGGGCTGTCTCGTATGGTGGAAAACGTTTTCCGAAAACAAAACGACCACTATTAACGGCTACCGACTGGTAGGTGCGACCATCGGGGGAGCGTCCGCCGTGGGCTGCCCCGCCGCGGGCGCGTAGCAATGAAGCTAGGGAAAGCAGAGGAACCCGGTCATGGCAACGGCGCCCAGCGTCTCGTATTCGATGACGGTCCGGCTGGAGGTGCCCGCGAGCGGAACCGCGGTCTCCCAGCTGACCACGGCCGTGGAGTCCTCCGGCGGCTCGGTTACCGGTCTGGACGTGACCGCCTCCGGCCACGAGAAGCTCCAGATCGATGTGACCATCGCCGCGACCTCCACCGCGCACGCGAACGAGATCGTCGAGGAGCTCCGCGGCATCGAGGGCGTCGTCCTCGGCAAGGTCTCCGACCGTACGTTCCTGATGCACCTCGGCGGCAAGATCGAGATGCAGTCCAAGCACCCCATCCGGAACCGCGACGATCTCTCGATGATCTACACCCCGGGGGTGGCGCGGGTCTGCATGGCCATCGCCGAGAACCCCGAGGACGCCCGCCGCCTCACCATCAAGCGCAACTCCGTCGCCGTGGTCACCGACGGCTCCGCCGTGCTCGGCCTCGGCAACATCGGCCCGATGGCCTCCCTGCCGGTCATGGAGGGCAAGGCGGCCCTCTTCAAGCGCTTCGCGGGCATCGACGCCTGGCCGATCTGCCTGGACACCCAGGACACGGACGAAATCGTCGCGATCGTCAAGGCCATCGCCCCGGGCTTCGCCGGGATCAACCTGGAGGACATCTCCGCGCCGCGCTGCTTCGAGATCGAGGCCCGGCTGCGCGAGGCCCTGGACATCCCCGTCTTCCACGACGACCAGCACGGCACCGCGATCGTGGTGCTGGCCGCGCTGACCAACGCGCTGCGCGTGGTCGGCAAGGCCGTCGGCGACGTCCGGGTGGTCATGTCGGGCGCCGGAGCGGCCGGTACGGCCATTCTGAAGCTGCTGCTGGCCGCGGGCGTGAAGCACGCCGTGGTGGCCGACATCCACGGGGTGGTGCACGCGGACCGCGCCGACCTGGTCGACGCCGACGCCGAGTCGCCGCTGCGCTGGATCGCCGACAACACCAACCCCGAGGGCGTCACCGGCACCCTCAAGGAGGCCGTCGTCGGCGCGGATGTGTTCATCGGCGTCTCCGCCCCGAATCTGCTGGGCGCTCAGGACGTGGCCGCGATGGCCGAGGACGCGATTGTGTTCGCGCTCGCGAACCCCGACCCCGAGGTCGACCCGGCGATCGCCCGTCAGACGGCCGCGGTGGTCGCCACGGGCCGCTCCGACTTCCCCAACCAGATCAACAACGTGCTGGTCTTCCCGGGCGTCTTCCGCGGTCTGCTGGACGCTCAGTCCCGCACCGTCAACACGGAGATGATGCTCGCGGCGGCGACCGCGCTGGCAGATGTGGTCACCGAGGACGAGCTCAACCCGAACTACATCATCCCGTCGGTCTTCAACGACAAGGTCGCGGGCGCGGTCGCCGGTGCGGTTCGCAACGCGGCGAAGGCGGCGGGGGCCTCCGCGACGACCCCGGTCACCCAGGGCTAGCACCGCCCTTTCCGCTCGCAGGGCCGCGCCGTACTCCCGAGTACGGCGTACGCCCTGTTCACACGGCGGTCATGCCTTCGGCGGCCCCGGGTCGCCGGGGGGCGACCGGCCGCCTACAGTAACCATCACGGCCCCGCGCCCGTTCCCGACTACGGCGCGTCGCGGGATGCCGGGTACCCGCGGCCGATCTAGGGTGGCGGACCATGGCCCCGGCGGCTCCGAGGAGTCCCCGCCTGATGAACGGAGCGTCACCACGACGTGGTAGTGGCGCTTTTCGTGTGACTCAGGAGGGTGCCGGATTGGCGTTCCCGCCGTTGGTGGGGGCAGGATGCGTAACCAGGCGAGAGGGTCTGATCCAGACCCTGGTCCGGGGACTGTCAGAGGGCCCTGGCAGCATCGGCTTCGATCTCACGCCTCACAGGCAAGTAGAAACACGGGAGTAAGAACATGAACCGCAGTGAGCTGGTGGCCGCGCTGGCCGACCGCGCCGAGGTGACCCGCAAGGACGCCGACGCCGTGCTGGCCGCCCTCGCCGAGACCGTCGGTGAGGTTGTCGCCAAGGGCGACGAGAAGGTCACCATCCCCGGCTTCCTGACCTTCGAGCGCACCCACCGTGCCGCTCGTACCGCGCGTAACCCGCAGACCGGCGACCCGATCCAGATTCCGGCCGGTTACAGCGTGAAGGTCTCGGCGGGCTCGAAGCTGAAGGAAGCGGCGAAGGGCAAGTGAGTCCTCAGGGGCTCACCGCTCGGCCGGTGAGCCCTCAGGGCTCGTGAGCCTTCAGGGCTCGCGCTCGACCGCTTGAACCGACAAGGGCGGCCACCTCGAAGAGGTGGCCGCCCTTGTCGTGCTGTCGGCGTGTCAGCGCCTCACACCAGCGACGACTTGCCCGGGAGCTCGACCTTCGCACCCAGTTCGACGAGCTTGTCCATGAAATTCTCGTAACCGCGGTTGATCAGGTCGATCCCGTGCACCCGTGAGGTGCCCTGGGCGGCCAGTGCCGCGATCAGATACGAGAAGCCGCCCCGCAGGTCCGGGATGACCAGATCCGCGCCCTGGAGCTTCGTCGGGCCCGACACCACCGCCGAGTGCAGGAAGTTGCGCTGGCCGAAGCGGCAGTCCGAGCCGCCCAGGCACTCGCGGTAGAGCTGGATGTGAGCACCCATCTGGTTGAGCGCCGAGGTGAAGCCCAGCCGGGACTCGTAGACCGTCTCATGGACGATGGACAGCCCCGACGCCTGCGTCAGCGCCACCACCAGCGGCTGCTGCCAGTCGGTCTGGAAACCGGGGTGTACGTCCGTCTCCAGGGCGATCGCGTTCAGCGAGCCCCCCGGGTGCCAGAAGCGGATGCCCTCGTCGTCGATCTCGAACGCGCCGCCGACCCTGCGGTAGGTGTTCAGGAAGGTCATCATCGAGCGCTGCTGGGCGCCGCGCACATAGATGTTGCCCTCGGTCGCCAGCGCCGCCGACGCCCAGGAGGCGGCCTCCAGACGGTCCGACAGGGCCCGGTGGGTGTAGCCGCCGAGCCGGTCGACACCGGTGATCCGGATCGTCCGGTCGGTGTCCATGGAGATGATGGCGCCCATCTTCTGCAGCACGCAGATGAGGTCCTCGATCTCCGGCTCCACCGCGGCGTTGGACAGCTCGGTGACGCCCTCGGCGAGCACCGCCGTCAGCAGCACCTGTTCGGTCGAGCCGACCGAGGGGTACGGCAGCCGGATCTTGCAGCCGCGCAGCCGCTGCGGGGCCTCCAGATACTGGCCGTCGTCGCGCTTCTCGATCGTCGCGCCGAACCGGCGGAGCACATCGAAGTGGAAGTCGATCGGCCGGCCGCCGATGTCGCAGCCGCCGAGGCCGGGGATGAAGGCATGGCCGAGCCGGTGCAGCAGCGGGCCGCAGAACAGGATCGGGATACGCGAGGAACCCGCGTGGGCGTCGATGTCGGCGACGTTGGCGCTCTCCACATGCGTCGGGTCGAGCACCAGCTCACCGGGCTCGTCGCCCGGACGGACGGTCACCCCGTGGAGCTGGAGCAGTCCGCGCACCACCCGCACATCGCGGATGTCGGGCACATTGCGGAGTCTGCTCGGCTCACTGCCGAGCAGGGCGGCGACCATCGCCTTCGGCACCAGGTTCTTGGCGCCTCGGACGCGGATCTCGCCCTCCAGCGGGTTCCCGCCGTGGACAAGCAGTACATCGTCTGTGCCGGTCATGAATCTCGCGTTCCGGAGGGGTCCCCCTCAGTGGAGCGAGGGGAAGGGCGGGCAGTGGTCAGTGAAAAGGGTAAGGGGCCACAGCCCCTGTCCCGTAAGGGCGGGGAGCCTCTGTGACGTCATGAGTTCGCTACAGCACGCTGGGTTCCCGGCGATATGCGGAGCGTCAACTTCCGGATGGCTTCGAGGCCGCCGCCCCCACCGCTGTGAGCTGCGCCGCGGTGCACTGTGCGGCTCCCGGCCCCGCGCGGGCCCAAGATGCGGGATCATGTCTCGCATGACCGAGGTGTCCTCGCTCACAGGGCGGCTGCTCGTCGCCACTCCCGCCCTCGCGGACCCGAACTTCGACCGGGCGGTGGTCCTGCTGCTCGATCACGACGACGAGGGCTCCCTCGGTGTGGTCCTCAACCGGCCGACCCCCGTGGGCGTCGCCGACATCCTGGAGTCCTGGGCCGCGCTCGCCGGGGAGCCGGGCGTCGTCTTCCAGGGCGGTCCGGTCTCCCTCGACTCCGCGCTCGGCGTCGCGGTGATCCCCGGCGACGAGGGCCCGCTCGGCTGGCGCCGGGTGCACGGGGCGATCGGCCTGGTCGATCTGGAGACCCCGCCGGAGCTGCTCGGCGCGGCCCTCGGCTCGCTCCGCATCTTCGCCGGGTACGCGGGCTGGGGCCCGGGCCAGCTGGAGGAGGAGCTCGACGACGGGGCGTGGTACGTCGTGGAGTCGGAGCCCGGCGATGTCTCCTCGCCCAGACCCGAGACGCTCTGGCGGTCCGTGCTGCGGCGGCAGCGCAGTGAGCTGGCGATGTTCGCGACCTATCCGGACGATCCCTCCCTCAACTGAAGCGGCCTGAGGCAGGCGGCCTAACCCCTCGGTCCGGTCCGGAGCATGGCCGGAAATCAGATGGACCCAGGTGCGGTCCGCCTGCTTCCGGCACGGGTACCCTTGGAGTTCATGAGCACTCTTGAGCCCGAGCGCGGGACTGGGACGGGAACCCTGGTAGAGCCGACGCCGCAGGTGTCGCACGGCGACGGCGATCACGAGCGCTTCGCCCACTATGTCCAGAAGGACAAGATCATGGCGAGCGCCGTCGACGGCACTCCCGTGGTGGCCCTGTGCGGAAAGGTCTGGGTGCCGGGGCGGGACCCCAAGAAGTACCCGGTCTGCCCGATGTGCAAGGAGATCTACGAGTCCATGGGCCCGGGCGGCGGCAAGGACAAGGGCGGCAAGGACAGCTAGTCCTCCGTCGGCGACGGCCCCGGGGGCACGCGGCAACGCGTGCCCCCGGGGCCGTTTGCGTGCCCGTCCGCTCACGGCCCGTTCCGTGATCCACACAGGCGTTGCACAGGATGCGTCCGCCGGTCACGGAGTGGTTGAGACCTCTTGTTTCCGCATTCCCCCCGCTCTAGCCTCCTCCGTGTTGTGCAGCACGAAACGTACGTTGCAGATGCTGCAACGCATACCCGTAGGGGACGCTCATGAAGCTCAGCTCCCGCATCGCCGCACCGATCGCCGCACTGGCGCTGGCGGGCCTCACCGCCACCGCCTGTGCCCCTCAGACCTCCGACAACAGCTCTTCGAAGGACGAGAAGTCCGGCACCCTGCGGGTCTGGCTCTTCCAGGAGGTCAACAACGACCCCAAGAAGAAGGTCGTCGACGACGCGATCGCCGCCTTCGCCGAGAAGCACGACAAGGCCGAGGTCGAGGTCGAGTACATACCGGTCGAGACCCGCGCCCAGCGCATCAAAGCCGCGTTCAACGACCCCAAGAGCGCCCCCGATGTGATCGAGTACGGCAACACCGACACAGCCGGGTATGTGAAGGACGGCGGACTCGCCGACATCAGCAAGGAGTTCACGGCCTGGGACGAGGCGGGGGACAGCGACCCGACCGCCGCCCAGTCGGTGACCGTGGACGGCAAGATCTACGGCGTGCCCCTCTTCGTCGGCGTACGGGCGCTGTACTACCGCACCGATGTGTTCAAGGAGCTGGGCCTGAAGCCGCCCGCCACCCAGGCCGAGCTGATCTCCACGGCCAAGAAGATCCGCAAGGAGAAGCCGGAGCTCTACGGCCTGGCGGTCGGCGGCGCGTACACCTATGGCGCGATGCCGTTCATCTGGGCCAACGGCGGCGAGCTCGCCGAGGAGAGCGGCGGCTCCTACACCGCCGCCATCGACAGCCCCGCCGCCCAGAAGGGCATCAAGGCGTACACCTCCCTCTTCGGCGACGACAACTGTCCGGCCGCCAAGTGCGCCGCCATGACCGGCAACGCGGTCGTCACCGCGTTCGCCTCCGGGAAGGCGGGCATGGCGATCGGCGGCGACTTCAGCCATCAGGCCGTCGAGGCGGGCAAGGTCAAGGGCAAGTACGCCGTGGTGCCCCTGCCGGGCGTGAAGTCGGGCGAGATCGCCCCGGCCTTCGCGGGCGGCAACAACATCGGCGTGCTCAAGAGCACCTCGCACCGCACCCTCGCGGTCGACCTGGTCAAGGAGCTCGCGGGCAAGGAGTCCCAGCGGAAGTTCTTCGACGCCATGGGCTTCCTCCCCACCTACACCGATGTGCGGGACGAGGTCGCGCAGCAGGAGCCGCTCGTCAAGCCGTTCGTCGAGACGCTGGGCGCGGGCGCCAAGTTCGTCCCCGCGTCCCCCGCGTGGGGCCAGATCGACGCCTCCCTCGTCCTGCCGACGATGTTCCAGGAGATCGTCAGCGGCAAGAAGGACGTGGCGGGCGCGTCGGGTGACGCGGCGAAGAAGATGGACACGGCGTTCTCCGACGCCGGCTGAACGACCCGATCACCATGACGCACCAAGCGACAGCCGCAGGGCCGGCCGCGGTCTCCCCGAAGACCGCCCCGGCCCCGGCCGGAAAACGCCCCGGAAAGCGCTCCGGACGCCGGGGAGGGCGCTGGACGCCCTGGCTCTATCTGGCGCCCGCCATCGTCGTCCTCGCCGGACTGCTGGTCTACCCGATCTACCAGCTCGGGCTGATCTCGTTCCTCGAATACACCCAGGCCCAGGTCAGCGGTGGCGAACCCACCACGTTCAAGGGCCTCGACAACTACCGCACCCTCTTCTCCGACAGCCAGTTCTGGCAGGTCCTGCTCGCGACGGTGGGCTTCGCCGCCGCCTGTGTGGTCTCCACCCTCGCGGTCGGCTGCGCGCTCGCCGTGCTGCTGACCCGTATCCGGGCGCTGCCGCGCCTCGCCCTGATGATGGCGGCGCTCGGCGCGTGGGCCACCCCCGCCATCACCGGCTCCACCGTCTGGGTCTTCCTCTTCGACCCGGACTACGGCCCGGTGAACCGGCTCCTCGGACTCGGCGACCACTCCTGGACCTACGGGCGCTACAGCGCTTTCGCCCTGGTCCTCTTCGAGGTCGTCTGGTGCTCGTTCCCGTTCGTCATGGTGACCGTGTACGCGGGTATCAAGGCCATTCCCTCCGAAGTACTGGAGGCCGCTTCGCTGGACGGCGCCTCCCAGTGGCGGATCTGGCGCTCGATCACCGCGCCGATGCTCCGTCCCATTCTGGTTGTCGTCACCATCCAGTCCATCATCTGGGACTTCAAGGTCTTCACCCAGATTTATGTCATGACCAACGGCGGAGGCATCGCAGGGCAGAATCTCGTCCTCAATGTGTACGCGTATCAGAAAGCCTTCGCGTCCTCGCAGTACAGCCTCGGTTCGGCGATCGGCATCGTCATGCTGCTCATTCTGCTGGCCGTCACCCTCGTCTATCTGCGCCTTCTGCGACGCCAGGGAGAAGAACTGTGAGCCGCACCGGCACTCTGCGTATCCGCCGCCCCTGGCGGCTCGCCGCCGAGGCGTCCGCGCTCGTCGTCGCGGTGATCGTGGCCTTCCCGCTGTACTGGATGGTCCTCTCCGCCTTCAAGCCGGCAGGCGAGATCCAGTCGACCGAGGCGCGTCCCTGGACGCTCAATCCGTCGCTCGACTCGTTCCGCCGGGTCTTCGAGCAGCAGGAATTCGGACGCTATTTCCTGAACAGCCTGTTCGTCGCGAGCGTGGTCGTCGTGGCGTCCGCGCTGATCGCCTTTCTCGCCGCGACCGCGGTCACCCGGTTCAAGTTCAAGTTCCGCACCACCTTGCTCATCATGTTCCTGGTGGCGCAGATGGTGCCGATCGAGGCGCTGACCATCCCCCTGTTCTTCCTGATGCGGGACGCCGGTCAGCTCAATACCCTCTGGTCGCTGATCCTGCCCCATATCGCCTTCTCACTGCCCTTCGCGATCTGGATGCTGCGCGGCTTTGTGAAGGCGGTGCCCGAGGCGCTGGAAGAGGCGGCCTATATCGACGGCGCCAGCCGTACCCGCTTCCTCTGGCAGATCCTCTTCCCGCTGGTCTTCCCCGGTCTGGTGGCGACCAGCGTCTTCTCCTTCATCTCGACCTGGAACGACTTCCTCTTCGCGAAGTCCTTCATCATCAGCGACACCTCGCAGTCGACCCTGCCGATGGCGCTGCTGGTCTTCTTCAAACCCGATGAGAACGACTGGGGAGGCATCATGGCGGGCTCCACCGTCATGACCGTCCCGGTGCTGATCTTCTTCGTACTCGTACAGCGGCGGCTGGTCTCCGGACTGGGCGGCGCGGTAAAGGACTGAGGACCGACAAGGATGGACGCCATGACCGCTGCAGACAACCCTCCTGATCCGGCCGGAGAGCCGATGGATCTGATTCCGGCGCCGCGCACCGCCGCGGGCTCAGGGCCCGGCTTCTTCACGCCCGACGCCCGCACCGTCCTCCGGGCGGGCCCGGGCACCGCCACCGCCGAGCGCTGGCTGCGCTCGGCGGTGGGACCCGCGCTCGGGCTGCCGCTGGCCCCGGCGAACACCGGGCGCACCGATGGCACGGAGCCCGCGGAGCCCGCGGAGCCCGCCGCGAACGCCGAGCCCGCCGACCGCACCGATCGCGCCGAGCCCGCCGGGAACGCGATCGTCCTTCTCGTCGACGAGAGCCTGGAGCGCGAGGGCTACCGCCTCCAGGTCGACGCCGCCCGGGGCGTGGAGATCCGCGGCGGCAGCGCCGCGGGCGTCTTCTGGGGCGCGCAGACCCTGCGTCAGCTGCTCGGACCCGACGCCTTCCGCAGGGCTCCGATCGCCCCCGGGGCGGTTCGTGGCATCGCCGAGCAGATCATCGAGGACAGTCCCCGCTTCTCCTGGCGCGGGCTGATGCTCGACGTCTCGCGCCACTTCACCCAGAAGACCGACATCCTGCGTTATCTGGATCTGCTGGCCGCCCATAAACTCAACGTCTTCCATTTCCATCTCACCGACGACCAGGGCTGGCGCATCGAGATCAAGCGCTACCCCCGGCTCACCGAAACCGGCTCCTGGCGCTCCCGCAGCAAATGGGGACACCGCTACTCCGAACTCTGGGACGAGAAGCCCTACGGCGGTTACTACACCCAGGACGACATCCGCGAAATCGTCGCCTACGCCGCCGACCGGCATATCACCGTCGTCCCCGAGATCGACGTCCCGGGCCACTCCCAGGCCGCCATCGCCGCCTACCCGGAACTGGGCAACACCGACGTCGTCGACACCGCCTCGCTCTCGCCCTGGGACGACTGGGGCGTCTCACCCCATGTGCTCGCCCCCACGGAGAACACCCTCCGCTTCTACGAAGGCGTGCTGGAGGAAGTCCTCGACCTCTTTCCGGCCGAACTCTCCCCGTACATCCACATCGGCGGCGACGAGTGCCCCAAAGACCAGTGGAAGGCGTCGCCGGCCGCCCAGGCGCGCATCGCGGAACTCGGCGTCGGAGATGAGGACGGGCTCCAGTCCTGGTTCATCCGCCACTTCGACAGCTGGCTCACCGCCCGCGGCCGGCGGCTCGTCGGCTGGGACGAGATCCTGGAGGGCGGCCTCGCGCCCGGGGCCACCGTCTCGTCCTGGCGCGGCTACGGCGGCGGGATCACGGCGGCCGAAGCCGGTCATGACGTGGTGATGTGCCCCGAGCAGCAGGTGTATCTGGACCACCGTCAGGACGGCGGCCCCGATGAGCCGATGCCCATCGGATATGTCCGCACTCTGGAAGACGTCTACCGGTTCGAGCCGGTTCCGCCTACTCTCTCCCCCGAGGCGGCGGCCCATGTCATCGGCACCCAGGCCAATGTCTGGACCGAGGTCATGCAGGAACGTTCCCGCATCGACTACCAGGTCTTTCCCCGCCTCGCGGCCTTCGCTGAAGTCGCCTGGTCCCGGCTGCCCGCCCCCGCGGAACGCGACTACGCGGGATTCGAACGGCGAATGAACGGCCACTACCGCCGCCTTGACGCCCTCGGCGTCGACTACCGGCCACCCGGCGGCCCCTTGCCGTGGCAGAAGCGGCCCGGAGTGGCCGGATTCCCAAAGGAGGGCACGCCCCCGAACGTGTGAGTCGCCGTCAAGCCCGATGTCCGCCGCCCCGGACTCTGGGACCGTGTAACCGCCATGAGGAACAAGTCGTACAACGGTGTTGAAGACCGGCAATCCGTATGGGGTGCCGCAGTTGCGACAAAGGCGGCCACGGCCGTAGCAAGGGTGCATCCTTCGTGGATGCACCCTTCGCGGACCCTCTCGCCGGTCGGCCCGGAAGATGTGCCAGAGTTGCCACGTCCGGCCTGTGAGCACGTACGGTACGGCAACACAGGCGGGATGGCCGGACACCGGGAAGGGGCAGCTGGGTGACCACGCACGCACCGCAGACGACGCGGTCGGTGATGCTGCCGACCTCGCTCGACGAGGCCGTGGCGGCGCTGACCGCCATGCCCGCCGCCGTGCCGGTCGCCGGGGGGACCGACCTCATGGCGGCCGTCAACAAGGGCCAGCTGCGCCCGGCGGGGCTCGTCGGGCTCGGACGCATCAGCGAGATCCGCGGCTGGCGCTACCAGGACGGTCACGCCGTCCTCGGCGCCGGACTCACCCACGCCCGGATGGGACGGCCCGACTTCGCCGCCCTCATCCCCGCGCTGGCCGCGTCCGCGCGCGCGGCCGGGCCGCCGCAGATCCGGAACGCGGGCACCCTCGGCGGCAACATCGTCTCCGCCGCGCCCACCGGCGACACCCTGCCGGTGCTGGCCGCCCTGGAGGCGGAGCTGATCATCGCGGCGCCGGGCGGCGTCCGCCGCGAGATCCCCGTCTCCCATCTGCTCGCGGGCCGCGAACTGCTCGCACCGGCCGAACTCATCGGCTACGTACGCGTACCGCTGCTGCACGCGCCCCAGGTCTTCCTCAAGGCGACCGGACGCACCGGGCCCGGCCGGGCCACCGCCTCCGTCGCCGTCGTCCTCGACCCCGTGCGCCGCACCGTGCGCTGCGCGGTCGGGGCCATCGCGCCGATGCCGCTGCGCCCGCTGGAAGCCGAGCAGTGGATCGCCTCGCTCATCGACTGGGACGGCGAACGCGGCCTCGCGGGCGAGGCGCTGGCGGCCTTCGGGGAGTACGTCGCCGCCGCGTGCATCCCCGACCCGCCGCCCGCCCCCGCGGGGGAGGAGCAGCCCGTTCACCCGCCCGCCGTACTGCATCTGCGGCGCACCGTCGCCGCGCTGGCCCGACGTGCACTGGGGAGGGCGCTGTCGTGAGCAACGAAGAGAATCCGCACGGCCATCAGCAGGACACCCAGGAGCACCATGTCCCGGGCCACGGCGGCTGGCAGCAGACCACGCACGGCGATTACGACTACGAGGCCACGGCCTTCGTCCAGCTGCCGCCCGAGGACGCGCTCGGCGGCCCGCCCCTGGAGGCCCCGGGGCACGGCTATGTGCCGCCGATGATCCTGCCGCTGACGCCCGCCGCCGACCCCCAGGTGCCGCAGGTCTGGCAGGGCCGGCCGCAGCCCGCGCCGGGCCCGGAGCAGGTGTGGCCGGAGCCGGCCGCCGAGCACCCGATGGGGGGCCGCCCGCAGGGCGACACCCTCGGGGGCGGCCATGCCCTGGACGCCCACGCCCTGGACACCTACGGCATGGGCCCGCACGGCGGCGACGGATACGCCGTCCCGCACGAGCAGGTCACGCACCCCGGGGCTCTCCCGCATGACACCGGGGCGCACCCCGGGGCCGTCCCGCACGACACCGGAGCGCACCCCGCCGGGGACCCGCACGCCACCGGGCAGTGGGCCTTCCCGGAGACCGGACAGCCCGGTCACCCCACGGATGTGACGGGCCAGTGGACGATCCCGGTGGCCCGGGGCGATCTGCCCGAGGAGACCGGGGAGTTCACCACGTCCGTGCTCCGCTCCCAGTGGGGGGCCGCGCCCGCGACCCTGCCGGGCGGTGCGCCCGCGCCCTGGGCTGCCGACGCCCCGGCGACGCTG
>NZ_VCLA01000047.1:42232-57353 GCF_009600885.1 Streptomyces jumonjinensis | reverse complement strand
GCCCCGGGCTTGACCGGTCAAGCCCGCCGACCCGCCCTGCGCGCCGGGGCGGACCGGCGGACGGCCGGCCAGGCCCCGGGACGGACCGGCGGGCGGTCGGCCAGGCCCCAGCCCGCCCGGACGCCCACCTGGGGCAGGCGTGACGGCGTCGCGCCATCGCCGAATGGGCGTCTCCCGGCGTGGCAGCCGCCTGCGCGGGGTACCCGCGATCCATGCCGTATCCGTACGTACAGAGGAATCCGCCGTCGCGGCCGGGAGTTCCGGGGCTGTTCAGCCGCTGGGACCGACAGCTCTTCGACACGGTCGCCGCACGGCGCTGGCCGGGGGCCGAACCCGTGCTGCCGAAGCTCAGCCGGGCCGCCGACCACGGGGTGCTCTGGTTCGGCGTGGCGGCCGGGATCGCCGTGCTGGGGAGCGGTGCGCGCGCACGGCGGGCCGCTGTGCGCGGGGTGGCCTCGCTGGCGGTCGCGTCGGCCGTCGTCAACACCCTGGGCAAGCGGTCGGTGCGCCGGGCCCGGCCCCTGATCGACGCGGTGCCGGTGATACGGCAGTTGAAGCGGCAGCCGTTCACCACGTCCTTCCCGTCCGGGCACGCCGCGTCGGCCGCCGCGTTCACGACGGGGGTCGCTCTGGAGTCCGGGCGCTGGGGCGCGGCGGCGGCTCCGGTGGCGGCGTCGGTCGCGTTCTCCCGGGTGTACACCGGTGTGCACTATCCGAGCGATGTGCTGGCGGGCCTGACGCTGGGCGTCGGCGCGGCCTTCGTGGTACGCGCTCTGGCGCCGACCAGGTCGCAGCTGCCGCCGCCGGGCCGGGTGCGGGCGGACGCTCCGGCGCTGCCGGGCGGCGAGGGCCTGGTGATCGTGGCCAACCGGAGTGCGGGGTCGGCGGATTCGACGGCGGCGCTGCGTGCGGCGCTGCCGCTGGCCGAGGTGGTGGAGTGCGGGCCCGGCGAGCTCGGCGCGGAGCTGGCGAAGGCGGCGGAGCGCGGCCGGGCGCTGGGGGTGTTCGGCGGGGACGGCACCATCAACAGCGCGGCGGCCGTCGCCGTGGAGCACGGCGTCCCGCTGGCGGTGTTCCCGGGCGGCACCTTCAATCACTTCGCCTACGACGTCGGCGTCGAGACCGTCCAGGACACCTGCCGGGCGGTCGGGGCCGGGGAGGCGGTCAGGGTCGATCTGGGCCGTTTCACCCCGGGGCCCGGGGACCGCGCCGGGGCCGGGCCCGGCTATTTCCTCAACACCTTCAGCCTGGGCGTCTACCCGGAGCTGGTGAGCATCCGCGAGCGCTGGTCCCCGCGCATCGGCGGCTGGCCCGCCGGGGTGCTGGCGGCGGCGCGGGTGCTGCGGCACGGCCGGCCGCTGGAGGCCGGGGTGCAGGGGCGGCGGCGCCCGATGTGGCTGCTGTTCGCCGGGAACGGCGTCTACCAGCCGATGGGCCCGACCCCCGGCCACCGGCTGGATCTGGCGGACGGTCTGCTGGATGTGCGCGTGGTGCACGGCGGACGCGGCCCGGGGCTGCGGCTGCTCGCGGCGGCGCTGGCCGGGCCCTTGAGCCGCTCCCCCGTCCACGCGGCGGAGCGGCTGCACAGGCTGCGGATCACCGGGCTGGCCCCGGGCACCCCGATGGCGTACGACGGCGAGGTGATCGAGGCTCCCCGGGAGCTGACGGTGGACAAGGCTCTCGGGGCCCTGACGGTCTACCGTCCGCAGCGGCTGCGGTAGCGGGCGGGCCGCCGGGGCGATGCATCCGTTATCCACATAGCGAGACAGGGGGTCTCAACATATGAATGCTCCGGCATCATGGGCGCACACCGCGAGAGAAGGGGCCGCCATGCCGCAGGAGACCGCCGTCTACACCCATGGCCACCACGAGTCCGTACTGCGCTCCCACACCTGGCGCACCGCCGCCAACTCCGCCGGGTATCTCATCGGCGAGCTCACCCCCGAGACCCGCATCCTGGACGTCGGCTGCGGTCCGGGCACCATCACCGCCGATCTGGCCGCGCTGGTCCCCCGGGGGCATGTCACGGGCGTGGACCGCGAGCCCGGGATCGTGGCACAGGCGCGGGAGTACGCCGCCGGGCGCGGGCTGTCCCACACGGACTTCGCGGTGGCCGACGTCAATGAACTCGACTTCGCCGACGACTCCTTCGACGTGGTCCACGCCCACCAGGTGCTCCAGCACCTCGGCGACCCCGTGCAGGCGCTGCGCGAGATGCGCCGGGTGTGCCGCCCCGGGGGGATCGTCGCGGTACGGGACGCCGACTACGACGCGTTCGTCTGGTTCCCCGGCAGCCCCGTCCTGGACGAGTGGCTCCAGCTGTACCGCCGGGTGGCGCGCGCTTCCGGGGGCGAGCCGGACGCCGGGCGCAGACTGCTGTCCTGGGCCCGCGCCGCGGGCTTCACCGACATCGTCCCCACCGCGGGGACCTGGTGCTACGCCACCCCCGAGGACCGGGCCTGGTGGAGCGGGATGTGGGCGGACCGTACGACGTCGTCCGGGTACGCGCGGCTCGCCGTGGAGGGGGGTCATGCCACGCCGGAGCAGCTGGCCGCCATCGCCGACGGCTGGCGGGAGTGGGGCGGCCGGGAGGACGGCTGGTTCCTGGTCCCGCACGGCGAACTGCTCTGCCGGGTCTGATCCCCCTGCCGCCGTGGGGTCCGGGGGCAGAACAGCCGAGGGCCGGGCTCGGGACAACCGATACCGCGGCCCGCGACCGCGAACTACCCTCCCTGCCATGGACATTCTCGGAACCACGCTGCGGATCTGCGTCGATGACCTGGACGCGGCCACGACGGTCTACGAACGGCTCACCGGCAGCACCCCGCAGCGCTTCGAACGCGGCGGGGTCTCGGTCGCGGCGGTCGGCTGCTTTCTGCTGATGAGCGGCCCCGAGTCGGAACTGGAAGTGCTGCGCAAGGTGACGGCGACGATCGCGGTCGAGGACGTGGACGAGGCGCACGCCACGCTCACCGAGGTCGGCGCCCGGGTCGTCGCGGGCCCGGTGCCGACCCCGGCGGGCCGCAATCTGATCGCCGTCCACCCCGATGGCTCGGTCTTCGAGTACGTCGACCGCAAGGCGACCCTCTAGGGCCTGCCTGACTCATCAGGCAGGCCCCAGGACAGTCCGTTCGGCTACCGCCGGGGCTCGCGTGCCCCGCCCGAGGGCTCCGGGGGCCGGATCCGGAAGTCGTACGCTTCGGGCAGCGGCTCATCCGTGAGCCGCGCCCACAGCTCGGTCAGCTCCTGCCCGCCCTCCCGCAGATCCGCCGCCTCGAAGCCCGCGTCGAAGACGGCGCGGGCCTCGTCCCGGCGGCCCTCGGCGAGCAGCAGCCGGGTGTGGATCAGCTGGAAGCGACCGCGCCGCTGGACCGCCGGGCGCAGCCGGGACCAGACCGTCCTGGCCTCAGCGGTGCGTCCAGCGGCGAGCAGCGCCCCGATCGCCTCACGGCCCAGGGCCGCCGTCGCCGCGGTCCAGCTCTCGCCGTCGTCGCGGCGCTCCTGGCACAGATCGTCGAAGGCGGCCAGATAGCGGTCGGCGGCGCGTTCCCCATGGCCGCCCTCCGTGTCGGCGACGGCCAGCGCGCGCAGCAGCGGCCAGCGCGAGGGGGCCAGTTCGAGGCCGCGCTCCCAGCTCCGTACCGCCTGGGCGAGATCGCCCGCGTGCCACTGCGCCACGCCGAGGTGGTACTCCGTGAGCGGATCGGCGGGGGCGGTCTCCAGCATGTCCCGCCAGTGCGGGGAGACGAGCGTGGGCCCGGGCGGGGTGACCTTGCGGGGCGCCGGATAGACCCCGGTGGCCAGCAGGGCCTGCCAGGGGGCCTGTTCCTCGCCGAGCGCGGACGCGTCGAAGGGGGTGCCGGGCAGGGTGTACCGGCCGCGCAGCACTTCGAGCGCGCCCCAGCCGGAGCCGGTGGCGAGCATCCGGACCGGTTCGCTGTCGGCGCACGGCCGCCAGGCCGCGTAGGCGTCGTCCACCGCCCGTCTCGGCAGCACGGCGGCGAGCCTGGACTCGACCTCCGCGCAGACGGCGGGCCAGTTGGCGCCGTGCGCCGTGCCGGGGTCGGCGGCCAGCGGTCCGTAGCACTCCAGCCAGCTGAGCTCCCCGCCCTCCTCCAGGCGTATGTGCTCCAACTGGGTACGGGCCAGGCCCGCCTGGATCTCCGCGTAGCCGATGGTGTCCGGCTCGGTCAGCCACCGCTGCCAGCGGCGCCCGCCGCGCCCCGAGCCCCAGAGGAACAGTTTGCGCCCGCGCAGCGCGTCGGTCGAGGTCTGGACGAGGCCGTGTCCGTCCGCGCCGAGCGCCGCGACCCATTTACGGGACTCGGCCGGGATCTCGTAGAAGTAGTCGGCGGGATACTCGCTCCCCAGGGGGTAGGTGCGGTCCTCGCCCCGGTAGTCCGGCACCGGCACCCGGGCGAGGGTGCGCTCGTAGCCGTAGTGCCATGCCTCGTCCGCGGGGGCGATGACCCGGGTGCCGGGGTGTTCCTCGACGGCGGTGTTGGACCACCAGTAGACGGGCGCGGGCCGCTCATGGGGATTGCGGATCCGTACGCCGACATGGAGGAAGGACGAGTCGGCGGGCAGCCATAGATCGATCTGGAACGGCAGGTCGCGCAGCCGCTCCCACTCCCAGAGCCGGACCATCTCGCCGCCGTCGGGGGCGGGTACGACCGCTGTGTGCAGGGGGGCCATGGCGAGGGTGGAGTGGCCGGTGGCCCCGATGTTCCACTCGATGCCGCCGGAGTACCAGGCGCCGTTGAGGGCGAAGCCGGCGGGCTGGAGGACGGGGTTGCGGTAGAGCAGCTCACGGCCGGTGGGTTTGTGGCGCAGGGAGTGGATCCGGCCGCCGAGGCCCGGCAGCACGGTGACCCGCAGCCGGTCGTTCTCGATGACGACGGCCTCGACGTCGGTGGGGGTGCGCTCGCGGCCGTAGCCGTCGAGCACCCGCACGGGCAGTAGGGTGCGCAGCGGTTCGTAGCCGATCTGCCGGGCCATCTCCCGGGGAAGCTCCCGCTTGGTGCGCTCGTCGACGGAGTGCACGGCGGTGAGCGGGCGGAGCGCGGGCAGCGGATTGGCGGGCCCCACCGGGGCCGCGGGCAGAGTCAGTACGGTACGCCGCACGGTCGTGGCCAAGGCGGCCTCGCTTTCGCTCCGGGAAGGGCCGCCGACTGCCGAAGGCGGCCCGATGACCATGGAACAGGGTCATCGGCACGCCGAACAGGGGGTCCGTGGGTCAGTCTTGGGCAAAGTCCCGGGAACTCCGGTCCGGGCGGGCGGGCCCCGTTCTGCGCGGGCTCAGGCGGGGAGCATCTCGCTGGTGAGCGCCCAGCGCTCATGGTCGCGCCAGGCTCCGTCGATGAAGAGGAAGTCGGGTGAGAAGCCTTCGAGACGGAAGCCCGCGGCGCGTACCAGGCCGATCGAGGCGGTGTTGCGCGGCTGGATATTGGCCTCCAGCCGGTGCAGTCCCATCGGGCCGAAGGCGTGGCGCACCACCAGGCCGAGGCCCTCGCCCATCAGTCCGCGTCCGGCGGCGTGGGCGAAGGCCCCGTAGCCGAGGGCTCCGCACCGGAACGCGCCCGCCACGATGTTGTTGACGTTGATGAATCCGGCGATCCGGCCCGAGGGGCGCTCGCAGACCAGGAAGCCGGCTCGGGCGGGGTCCTCGATGAGGGTGCCTGCGTACGCGGTGTACGCCTCGGCGGTGAGCGGCGGGAAGAGCCAGGGGTGGTGGAGTGCGGTGCTGCGCTCGGCCGCCGTGGTGAACTCCCCGGCGTCGTCGTGGGAGAAGTGCCGGATCGCGGTGCGCTGACCGGCGGCCAGTACGGGCGTAGGGGTGGGGCGGGGCTCGGCGTGCTCGGACATCGGGAAAGGCTATCCGGCCCGCCCGTCCGGCCTGGGCGTCCGGCCCGCCCGTCCGGCCTGGGCGTCCGGCCTGGGCGTCCGGCCTGCGCGGACGCGAGGCCGGGACCGGGACGCCGCCGGAGGAGGGGCCCTGACCGACCCGGCTAGCGCACCCGGCGGCGGAAGAAGTACCCGCCGCAGAGCGCCCCCACGACGAACATCGCGAGCAGCGCCAGATAGAGCGGCATGGTGACCTCCGGGATCAGCAGCCGGATGGTGACCTTCCGGGTGTTCTCGAAGATGAAGACGAGGGCCAGGACCGCGAGCACGGTGAACACGACCCTCGCGGGCGTGAACCACTGTCTCGCCCCGCCCCTTCTGCCCCTCGACGCATGCTCAGTGCTCATGGCACCAGAATGGGCCCCGGCCCGGCGCCGGGCGCGGTGGGCGTGGGCCGGATGGGGGATGCACCTCTCCTCGCCGCCGCCCTGGCCCCTCCTCACCCCTGCCTTGTCTGACAAGACCTGTCTGACAAGCTCTCTCACGACACAGCCCACAGCCCACAGCCCGCCCCAGGAGGATCCCGTGACAGTCAGCCGTCCGCAGCGCAGACCGGTCGTCGTCCTGTACGAGCGGATCGCGGACGCCATCCACGACGGCGTCTACCCGCCGGGCTCCACGCTGCCGTCCGAGCCCCGGCTCGCGACCGAGCTCGGGGTGAGCAGGCCCGCCCTGCGGGAGGCGCTGCTGCTGCTCCAGGAGGACGGGCTGGTCTCCGTGCGCCGGGGCGTGGGCCGGACCGTCAACGACAGCCCCCCGAGGCGCGGCTACGAGCTGCTCCAGCCGCTGGAGGAGCTGCTCGGCCGGGACGCCCCGGCACGGGTGCGCCCGCTGCTGCGCGCCGTGGAGGAGCCGACCGACTTCACCGCCCAGCATCTGCTCGCCCCCGCCGGGTCCGAGCTGCGCTTCTGGGAGTCCGTGCTGACCGGGGACGGCGCGGCGGGGGTGCTCAGCCAGGAGTGGGCGGCCCCGCGCGGTGTGCTGGAGCGGGCGCATCCGGCGTTCGCCGAGGCGCTGGGGGCCCCCGGGGCGGCGGACGGCTCGATGCTCGCGGTGCTGGCCGGGGTCTCCCGCCGGCTGCCCCTGAGCGGGCGGAGCGCGGTGAGCGCGACGCTGGTCGGACAGCGGCGCGGGGAGCAGCTCGGCCGGGCGGCCGACACCCCCGCCGTCCTGGTCACCCAGGTGGTGCGGATCGCCGAGACCCCGGTGCTGGCGGCCAAGCACATGCTGCCGACGGGTTCGCCCGCCCTGCCCGTCCTCCAGTCGAACTGACCCGGCGGGCGCCGTGGGCCCGGCGGACGCGCCGTCCCGCGCGGGGGGCGGTTCCGGGGGGCCGCCGAGGACCTCGGGCCGTGCCCGTACGGAGGGCGGTTCCGGGGGCCGTCACAGCGCGGGGCGCGTCCGTGCCGTACACTCGCGGGCCATGCACTTGTCTGACATCCTCCGGGCGCCCAAGGCCGTACTCCACGACCATCTCGACGGCGGTCTGCGCCCCGCCACCATCATCGAACTGGCCGGGGAGCACGGCTACCGGGATCTGCCCACCGAGGACCCGGCCGCGCTCGCGGTCTGGTTCCGGGACGCGGCGGACTCCGGCTCGCTGGAGCGCTATCTGGAGACCTTCGCCCACACCTGTGCGGTGATGCAGACGCGTGCGGCGCTGGAGCGGGTGGCGGCGGAGTGCGCGGAGGATCTGGCGTCCGACGGCGTCGTCTACGCCGAGGTGCGGTACGCCCCCGAGCAGCATCTGGAGCGCGGGCTGACCCTGGACGAGGTGGTCGACGCGGTGAACGCGGGCTTCCGCGAGGGCGAGCGGCGCACCGGCGGCCGGATCACCGTCCGTGCCCTGCTCACCGGCATGCGCCACACCGACCGTTCGCTGGAGATAGCCGAGCTGACGGTCGCCCACCGCGACCGGGGCGTGGCGGGCTTCGACATCGCGGGCGGCGAGATCGGCAACCCGCCCTCCCGCCATCTCCCCGCCTTCCAGCATCTGAAGCAACACAACTGCCACTTCACCATTCACGCGGGCGAGGCGGTGGGCGCGGAGTCCATCCACGAGGCGGTGCAGATCTGCGGCGCCGAGCGGATCGGCCACGGCGTGCGGATCACCGATGACATCACCGTCCACGACGACGGCACGGCCTCCCTCGGCCGGCTGGCCTCGTATGTCCGGGACAACGGGATCGCCCTGGAGATCTGCCCGACCTCCAACCTCCAGACGGGCGCGGCGAAGGACTACGCCACGCACCCCATCGATCTGCTGCGCCGGCTCGGCTTCCGGGTCACGCTGAACACCGACAACCGGCTGGTGTCCGGCACCACCATGAGCCGGGAGTTCGCCCAGATGGCGGAGGCTTTCGGCTATGGCCCCGAGGTGTTCGAGGAGTTCACGGTCGCGGCGGTGGAGTCCGCGTTCCTGCCGCTGCCGGAGCGCCGGCGGCTGATCAGCGAAGTGATCCGGCCGGGGTACGCGGCGCTGCGCCAGGGCTGATCCCGCAGGAGGGGCCGCACTCCGGCGCGCGGCCCCTCCCCTCCGGTCGTACCGGGCACCCTCCAGTCAGGCCGGGCGCCCTCCGGTCGTACCGGGCTCTCCGCTCACCGCAGCGCGGGTTCCTCCAGGGTCAGGGTGCCCGCGTCCGCGTCGAGCACGGCCGGCACGCCCAGCGGCACCGTCAGATTGGTCGCGCCGTGCCCGAAGCCGAGCTCCTCCACGACCGGCACCCCAAGACCCGTCAGCCGGTCCCGGAGCACCTCCCGGACCTGCTCATAGGGCCCGCACTCCGCCCAGGAGCCGAGCGCGACCCCCGTGACCCCGTCCATCAGCCCGCCGCGCAGCAGCTGGGTGAGGATGCGGTCGATACGGTAGTCCTCCTCCCCCACGTCTTCGAGGAGGAGCAGCCCGCCCCGGGCGGACGTCCTGCTGTGCGGGGTGCCCAGATCGGCGGCGAGCAGACTGGCGCAGCCGCCGAAGGTGATGCCCCGGGCGCGGCCCGGCACCAGGGCGCGAGCCGCGGGCAGACCGAGGACGCGGGCCGATTCGGGCTCGAAGAGGGTGGCCCGCAGCGACTCCCGGGTGGCCTCGTCCTTGAGGAAGGTCAGCGCGCCGATCATCGGCCCGTGCAGCGTCGACAGCCCCAGCCGGGTCGCGAACGCCTCGTGCAGCGCGGTGATGTCGCTGTAGCCGACGAAGACCTTGGGCCCGGCGGCCCGGATCGACGTCCAGTCGAGCCGGTCGGTCATCCGCTGCGCGCCATAGCCGCCACGGGCGCAGATGACGGCGGAGACGGTGGGGTCGCACCATGCCTCGGTCAGATCCCGGGCGCGGTCGCCGTCGTACGCCGAGAGATAGCCGAAGCGGTCGTGCCGCCGCCGGACGTGCGGCATGACGACGGGTTCGAGCTCCCAGGAGCGCAGGATCTCCAGGCCCTCGTCGAGACGGTCGTCGGGCACGGGCCCACTGGGGGCGACGATGGCGACCTTGTCCCCGGCGCGCAGCCGCCGGGGCCTGGTCAGCGGGGCGAGGGTCATCCGGTGAGCTCCAGCGGGGGGATGTCGGAGCGTTCGACGCCGAAGGTCCGGGCGTAGAGGGAGAGCTCGGCCTCCAGGGCTCGGATCATGGTCTCCGCCCTGCGGAAGCCATGGCCCTCGCCCTCGAAGGCGATGTACGCGTGCGGGATGCCGCGTCCGGCCACCTGCGCCAGCAGGCGTTGGCTCTGCACGGGCGGACAGATCATGTCGTCGAGTCCCTGGAGCAGCAGGAAGGGCGCGGTGATGCGGTCGGTGTGCGCCAGCGGTGAGCGCTCCCGGTAGCGTTCGGGGACCTCGTCGAGGGGGCCGATCAGCGTGTCCAGATACCGCGATTCGAAGTCGTGCGTCTCGCCGGTGGCCCAGCCCAGCAGATCGAGCACGGGGTAGATGATCGTGCCGCAGGCGTAGACGTCGGTGTCGGTGAGCGAGACGGCGGTGGTCCAGCCTCCGGCGCTGCCGCCCCGGATGGCGAGCCGCGCCGGGTCGGCGAGGCCCTCGGCGGCCAGGGAGCGCGCGACGGCGGCGCAGTCCTCGACGTCCACCACGCCCCACTGCCCGCGCAGCCGGTCGCGGTACTCCCTGCCGTATCCGGTGGATCCGCCGTAGTCGACCTCGACGACGCCGATGCCCCGTGAGGTGAAGTAGGCGATCTCCAGGTCGAGGACGAGCGGGACATGGCCGGTGGGGCCGCCGTGCGCCCAGATCACATAGGGCGGCAGTTCGCCCTCCGGGGCGCGGTGGCCGGGGTTGTGCGGTGGATACAGGTGGGCATGGATGTCGCGCCCGCCCGGCCCGGTGAAGACGCGGACTTCCGGCTCGGGGTAGTACGCGGGGTCCACGGGGTCGGTGTGGGGCGAGCCGACGACCCGGGTGTGGCCGGTGCGGGTGTCCAGCTCCACCACCTCGTAGCCGCTGCGCGGTCCGGCGGCGACGCCGGTCACCCGGTCGCCGTGGACGGCGAGGGAGGCGGCCCACTCCGTCCAGGGGCCGACCGCGTCGACCAGTTCCCCGCTGTCGGGGTCGAGGATGCCGAGCGCGGTGGCGCCCTTGCCGTGGATCACGGCGATCAGCCCGTTCTCCAGCGGGTGGAACCAGCGGAGGCCGATCCTCCAGAGCGGGCCGCCGAACTCCTCCTCACGGCCGGCGCAGAGCGGCTCCGAGGCCGGGCGGGCGGTTCCGGCGGGGCCGTCCGCCCGCGCGGCGGCCAGCTTCTCGGGCCGGATGCGGTACAGCTCCCACCAGCCGGCGGTGTCGGTGACATGCAGCAGCGAACCGTCCGGGGCCCAGTCCACCTGGCAGACGGATTCCTCCGGCCCGCCGGCCGCCGCGCGTACGTCCGAGAAGACGCCGTCCTCGGTGATCTCGCCGATCAGCACCTCCGTGCCGTCCCAGGGCATCCGGGGGTGGTCCCAGGCGATCCAGGCGGCGTACCGGCCGTCCGGGGAGATCCGGGGGCCGGTGACGAAGCGGCGGCCGTCGTCGGTGAGCTCCCGTACCGCACTGCGGTCACCGGCCGCCGAGCCGTCCAGCGGTACGGCGGCGAGCACCCGGCGCACATCCGTGGGCGATTCGCCGGTGTACTCCTCCAGTACGCACCACACCTCGCCCCGGTCCTGGCGGATCCGGGCGTCGGCCCAGCGCAGTCCGCCGCCGACGGCGGAGACCGGGGTGAGCGGGCGCGGGGCCGCTCCGGGCGTGTCGGGCTCGAAGGCGTACAGCCGCTGGTCGTCGAAGTGGACGAAGACGATCAGCGGGGCGCCGTCGGCGCGCTCGGCGCCGGCCCAGGAGTCTCCGCCGTACTCGATGATCCGGCTGCGGACATTCCAGGGGGCGGGCAGCACGGATTCCTCCGTGCCGTCGGCCCGTTTCCGGATCAGTGCCCGCCTGCCGTTCTCGGCGGGGCGCGGCGCGGTCCACCAGAGCTCCGGGCCGATCATGCCGAGATTCTCGGGCCGTCCGTCGTGCGACGCGGCGAGCGCCGCGTCGATCGGTGAGGCCCAGCTGCCGTAGGCGGCCGTGGTTGCCATGTCCCGTTCCCCCTCAAGCCGAACGCAGATAGTGGTCGAGCACATTGACTCCGAAATGCAGCGCCTCCACGGGGACCCGCTCGTCGACGCCGTGGAACATCGCCGCGTAGTCGTAGCCGAGGGGCAGTTTCAGCGGTGAGAAGCCGTAGCCGGTGATCCCGAGCCGGGAGAACTGCTTGGCGTCGGTGCCGCCCGCCATGCAGTACGGCACGACATGGCCGTCCGGGTCGAAGCGTTCGACGGCGGCGCGCAGCTTGGCGAAGGTGGGCGAGTCGACGGGCGCCTGCAAGGGCACCTCCCGGTGGTGGAACTCCCATTCCACATCGTCACCGGTGAGCAGGTCCATGGTCGCGCGGAACTCGTCCTCGCCGCCGGGCAGCATCCGGCCGTCGATATGGGCGGTGGCGTGCCCGGGGATCACATTGATCTTGTATCCGGCGTTGAGCATGGTCGGGTTGGCGCTGTTGCGCACGGTCGGCTCGACCAGGGCGGCGGCCGGTCCGAGCTTGGCGATGAGCGCGTCCGGGTCGAAGTCCTCGGCGTGCACATCGGCGTCGATGCGGTGCAGCCGGGCCAGTTCGGCGAGGGCCGCGCGCACGGTGGGGGTGAGCCGTACCGGCCACTGGTGGTCGCCGATGCGGGCGATGGCGGAGGCCAGTCTGCTGACCGCGTTGGAGTGGTTCACCTTGGAGCCGTGGCCCGCCCGGCCGTGGGCGGTGAGCTTCAGCCAGGCGGTGCCGCGCTCGCCGGCGGCGATGGGGTAGAGGGTCATCCCCCCGCCGGCGTGGAAGGAGAACGCGCCCGACTCGCTGATGCCCTCGGTGCACCCCTCGAAGAGGCCGGGGTGCTCATCGGCGAGGAAGCCCGAGCCGTCGGCGGCGCTGGCCTCCTCGTCGGCGGTGAAGGCGATGACGATGTCCCGGCGGGGCCGTACTCCGGCGCGCGCCCAGGCCCGGACGACCGCGAGGATCATCGCGTCCATGTTCTTCATGTCGACCGCGCCCCGGCCCCAGACGACGCCGTCGCGGACCTCTCCGGAGAAGGGGTGCACCGACCAGTCGGCGGGCTCGGCGGGCACCACGTCGAGATGGCCGTGGACCAGCAGGGCGTCGGCGGTGGGGTCGGTGCCCGCGATCCGGGCGACGACATTGGCGCGGCCCGGGGTCCGCTCCAGCAGAACGGGTTCGAGACCGGCGGCGGCCAGCCGTTCGGCGGCGTACTCGGCCGCCGGGCGCTCCCGGCAGTCCCCGCCGCCGTGGTTGCTGGTGTCGATGCGGATCAGCTCGGAGGTGAAGGTCACCACCTCGTCGAGGGCCTGCTGGTCGACGGGGCTCCAGCCGTCGTAGGAAGTCTGGGAAGTCATCGGGTCAGCCATACTGCTCCTCCACGGCCGCGGAGACGATCGTGGTGATCGCCTTGAAGGTACGGATGGCCTCGTACATGGTCTCGCTGGTGCAGCTGACCCTGCGTTCGCCGCTGACGGCGACTCCGGGCACCACGGTGGCGGCTGCGGCCAGATGCTCGGCGTCGAACTCCAGCTCAAGGGTGAACGGCCCGGCGCTCACCGGTTCATGGCGCACCGCGAGCGCGGTGGCCCGCGCGGCGGCGGCGCGGATGTCGGCGGCGGTACGGGCGGGGGTGCGGCAGACCGCGGCGTACCGCGAGACATGGTCCTTGACGGCGACCTTGCGGGCGTCGGGGGCGTAACCCTCGGCGTCCACACAGGTCAGATCGTCCCCGGTGACGAGAATGACCGGGACGCCGTACTCGGCGACCACATGGGCGTTGAGCAGGCCCTCGCTGGCGCGGACGCCGTTCAGCCAGACGCCCGTGAGCTGGTTGGCGAGATAGGTGTGAGCGAGGACGCCCTCGGCGCCCGCGCCCGTGTGGTAGCCGATGAAGGCGATGCCGTCCACGTCGCCGTGCTGGACGCCCTCCACCATCGAGAGCGACTTATGGCGGCCGGTGAGCATCTGGGTCCGCTCGTCCAGCTGTTCCAGCAGGAGGTTACGCATCGACCAGTGCGCTTCGTTGATGAGCACGTCATCGGCGCCGCCGTCGAAGAACCCGAGCGCCGCCGCGTTCACATCGGAGGTGAACATGCCCCGGCAACGCTCCCACTGAGGATTGCCGGGCAGCACATCGGCCGGCCAGGTCACACCGGTGGCGCCTTCCATATCGGCGCTGATGAGGATCTTCATAGCTCACCTTAACTTTCCCGTTCCGGGAGAGTCAGGGGGGTATCGGCTCGCTCGTCGGCCGTGGTGAGCGGGGGGGGCGTCCCGAGGGGAGCCGCCGGGGCGCCGGGCGGAGCGGGGACGCGGCGCGCGTCTCTCCGGCGGGGCGTGCCTCCGGCACGGCGCGACATCCGGGCGGGCGTGCCGTCCCGCGACCGGGCGCGTCGTCCCGCGACCGGGTGCGGCCCGGCGGCGGTACGCGCACCCCTGTGCGCCCTCATGCGCCCGGCCGGCCCTCCGTGCCATGTCCGTGCGCCGGGGGGTGCGAGCTGTACGGGGCCGCTCGCGCACCAGGGGGGCCGTGCGCCCAGGGTGGGTTCAGCCGTCCCCGGGCCCGACCTGTGAGCCCGCGCGTCCCGGATGTTCAAGCCGTCCCGGACCCATGCGCCCACGCGCCCTGGTCATACTGGGATATCCCCGGCATCCCGGGCGTCAGTCGTCCCGGCCGACGACCAGCCACTGCGACGGCAGCTCGATCCGTGAGCCGTCCGGCTCGTACTCCGCCGTCGTCAGCGGCAGTTCGCCGCCGGCCAGCACCCGCAGTCCGGCCGTGGCGAAATAGCCCGGCAGGTCGGCGTCGGCCACCGCGCCCGGGACGATGCCGTGCCGGAGCACGGGCCGCAGCTTGGGCGGCGGCCCGGAGGGCGACCGCGCCAGCTCCGCCAGCCGGCGGCCGGCCGCCTCGGCGGGCTCCACCACAAAGGCCCGCCCGCGCGCGCCGACCAGGACGGAGATCGAGTCGGCGAGCGTCTGCCTGTCCCCGGGATCCGCCTGCTGGAGCACCCCGCGCATATAGACGTTGCAGTCGCCCGTCTCGCGGTGCAGCTCGGCGACCATCCGCCGGTCCACGGCGTCCAGCTGCCGGAAGCCCATCTCGCCCAGGGGCCCGTACTCGCTCCGCTCCTTCTCCCGCCGCACGGCCAGCTCTATGGCGGAGGCCGACAGATCGACCCCCAGCACCCGGGGGAACCGGCCGGCCAGAAAGCGGGTCTGGGTGCCGTTGCCGCAGCCGATGTCCAGGAGCAGCAGCCGGTAGTCCTCCACATGGGGTTCGTACAGCGCCAGATGCCGTCCCACGGTGAGCTCGGGCGCGGCGTCCCAGAAGACCTCCCCGGGTTCACCGGATGTCTCGCTCCAGAACCCTTCCCAGGCGTCCAGGTACCGACTCGTCACGCTCATGACCAGCTCCCCAGTGGTACGACACAGCGTCAACAGCGGTTTATCGCGCAACTGCTGATACGACAAGCGGACCGGGTGACACGCACGGGGCGGAAGAGAGCAGACGTCCGACACGGAAGCACCGGCGGGCCACACCCCAGAGCACCAGCGCACACGGAGGGCGCGCGCACAGCACACACCCCCGGCCCCCGTGCCCGGGGCGCACCGCTTCGTACCCCCCGCTCCGCCGCCCCCCAGCCCGAT
>NZ_VCLA01000047.1:0-41864 GCF_009600885.1 Streptomyces jumonjinensis | reverse complement strand
CCCCCACTCCCGCGCCAGCGCGGCGACCACCCGCAGTCCCCGGCCCGACTCCGCCAGCGGCCCCGCGTCACAGAGCGTCGGCAGGGTGGGGTCCTCGTCCATCAGCTCGCACTGGAGGGACCCGGCCAGCACCAGCCGCAGTTCGGCACGGTGCCCGCGCGCATGGCGTACGGCATTGGCGACCACCTCGCCGACCAGCAGCTCCACCGTCTCCAGCAGCGGGGAGAGCCCCCAGGAGCGCAGCTGCCCGCGGACCAGTCGCCGTAACCTGGGGGCCTCCGCCGGCTCCAGCGTCAGCTCCCAGGACGCCACCGACTCCTCGGGAATGCCGTTGAACCGGGCCATCAGCAGTGCGAGATCGTCCTTCCGCCCGCCCTTGGCGCGCAGGGTGCGGATGATGGTGTCGCAGGCGTCGTCCATGGAGGCGGCGGGATGGGCCGCGGACTCGCAGAGCGCGGCCAGGCCCACGGCGATGTCCTCGCCCCGCACCTCCACCAGCCCGTCCGTGCACATGACCAGCCGGTCGCCGGGCGCCACCGGCACGGTGACGGACTCGAAGGGCACCCGGCCGACGCCGATAGGTGCCCCCGTCGGCAGTTCGAGCAGCTCGCCGCGGCCGTCGGCGGCGCGGACGATCACCGGCGGCACATGCCCCGCGTTCGCGATCACCAGCTCCTCGCGGATGGGGTCGTAGACGGCGTACAGACAGGTGGCGAGCGAGCTCTCGCCGAGCCGCTGGGCGAGTGCGTCCAGCTGGCTCAGCAGTCGCGCGGGCGGCAGATCGAGGGCGGCCATGGTCTGTACGGCCGTACGGAGCCGTCCCATCATCGCCGCCGAGTCGATGCCATGGCCCATCACATCGCCGACCACCAGCGCGGTGCGCGCGCCCGGCAGCTTGACGGTGTCGAACCAGTCGCCGCCGACCCGGCCGAGCAGGGTGGCGGGGAGATAGCGGGCGGCGATGTCGCAGCCGGCTCCCTTCGGCGCGGCCTGCGGCAGCATCGAGTCCTGGAGGGTCCCGGCGGCGTTCTCCTGGTAGGTGTACATCCGGGCGTTGTCGAGGACCAGACCGGCGCGGGCGGCCAGCTCCGCTCCGGTGCCCCGGTCCATGGCGGTGAAGTCGGCGCGGCCCGGGCGGCGCAGCAGGATCATGAACCCGAGGACCGCGTCGCGCGCCGTCAGCGGCACGGCCAGCAGGGAACGGCCGTTGATCAGCGGCCGGATGTCCCGCTTCTCGAACCGTGCGGCGATGGCGGCGGCCATGGGCTCGTCGATCCGGGGCACCAGCACCGGTTCGCCGGTGGTGACGCACTGGAAGAAGGGGGTGTGCTCGGGGAAGGGCAGGGACTCCCCGACCGGCACCGGATCGTCCCAGCGGCCCGGCTCGCCGGCCTGTTCGACGGCGACCCGGTGCCAGAGCGTGGTGGCGTCCGGCGGTCCGCCGAGGAATCCCTCGCCCGCGACGACCTGTTCCCGCAGATAGACGTCGGCGATGTCGGCGAAGCGCGGTACGACGGCGGTGCTGATCTCCTGGACGGTCCGGGCGAGATCGAGCGAGGAGCCGATGCGTCCGCTGACCTCGTTCAGGAACTCCAGGCGCTCGCGCACGGCCGCGTAGGGCGGGTCCGCCCCGGCTCCGGCGGCGGACCGGCCGGGCTCGGCGCACTGGGCCGCCGCCCCGTCGGGGATGACCGGGACCCGGTCGTGACGGCTGAATTCCAGGACCGGATAGCCGAGGTCGAGGAGCTGGGAGACGATCCGGGCCGAGTCCCGGACGCTCAGCCCGGGAAGGAGCTCCGGCAGTGCCCGCGCGAGCGCGTCCGCGCCGGGCACTTCGGTGTGCGGTGCGAATCCGGGCGCTATCCGGCGTCCCCGCTCGCCCTCGCCGCCCTCTCCGTCCTCGGCGAACCGGGCGGCGTCCGTGGCCAGGACGATCAGCCGCTCGTCCCCGGGTCCGGCCATGGGGTACGCCCACCACAGCGCGTCGACCCGGGCCCGCCCGGGGCCGGAGAGCCGGGCCCGGCCCGCGGTGGGGTAGAGCGTACGGCCGGTCAGCGGTCCGTCCAGTCCCGGACCGCCGTCGTACGCCGCGTACTCGCCGGCCGGGGCGAGCGCTCCGGAGACCGGGAGCAGATCGAGTGCGGGGCTGCCCACCGCGGACTCGCGGGTGGGCCCGAAGAGCTGTCGCGCGCCGGCCGACCAGTGGGAGACCAGGCCGCTCCGGTCCACGACGACCACGGCGAGCGGCATCCGGCCCACGGCGTACCGCTGTGGCTCGCTCGGCGGCGCACCACGGTCCATGGGTGGAAGGCTCCTTCCCCGCCGCCGGGATGCGCGGCCTCGCCACCCACGGTACGGGCCTGCGCACACCGCGCGCGGGGCAACGGCCGAAGAAGTCGTGCGCCCGCGCACTTCCGGTGCGGCTGTGCTCCGTTGTACGGGGCGGGAGAGGCGGGGCGGGCGCACCGAAGGGGCTTTCCCGTGGTCCGCCGCGCCGGATCACCGGCCGATACCACGGGAAAACCACCTGAAATGGTGATGAGCGGCGCGAAACGCTCCGGAGGTTACTCCTTGCCGGCCGCCCCGGCGGGCTTCTCGGCCTCGGCCGCGAGATTGGCGAGAATGGCGTCGTAGATACGGGCAAGCCCCTTGGGGGCGAAGGTCCGCTCGAAGAACCCGCCGATGCCGCCCGCGCCCTTCCAGACGGTGGTGACGACGGTCTTGGACCTGTTCTCACCGGCCGGGGTGACGGTCCAGGTGGTGACCATGGTGGAGTTGCGGTCCTTCTCGACGAGCTGGCCGTCGGTCGGCTCGGTGACCTCCAGCAGACAGTCACGGACCCGCTTGCTGGTCGCCTGGAGCTTCCAGTGGACGAGCGTGCCCTCGCCGTCGCCGCCCTCGCGGACCTCGTACTCGCTGAACTGGCCGGGCAGCAGAGACGCGCGCGTGTTCGCGTAGTCGGCCAGTGTGTCGATCACGGTCTCCGCGTCCGCCGCGATGATCCGTTCCGTCGTGGCCTCGACCTGCGCCATAGCTGTTCCTCCAGCACTCGGTTGTTCGGGGGTGCCGCTTGGGCCTGGCTTAGCCAACCACCTCGGGTGCGGGCGCCCAAATCCGGGGCTCCCGCCCTCCGCCCCAAAGCGATCATGGGAACAAATGTTCTATTCTCAGACCAGAGCAACCGAGGAGGCGACCATGCGCTGGGACCATCTGGCCGAGAACCCCGCGGCCGGCCCGAACGCCGCGCTGTTCGGTACATCCGCCGTGACCACCAGAACCTTCGACGCACCCGAGTTCAGCGGCATCACCTTCCACGAGGTGAGAGCGCGTTCGATTCTGAACCGGGTGCCGGGAGCCTCCCGTATGCCGTTCGAATGGACGGTCAACCCCTACCGCGGCTGCACACACGCCTGCGTCTACTGCTTCGCCCGCAAGTCCCACGGCTATCTGGACCTCGACACCGGACTCGGCTTCGACTCCCAGATCGTGGTGAAGATCAACGCGCCCGAGCTGCTCCGCCGCCAGCTCGCCGCGCGCGGCTGGCAGGGGGCGCATGTGGCGATGGGCACCAACGTCGACTGCTACCAGCGGGCGGAAGGCCGCTACCGGCTGATGCCCGGGATCATCGCGGCGCTGCGCGATCGCGCCAATCCGTTCTCGATCCTCACCAAGGGGACGCTGATCCTGCGCGATCTGGAGCTGCTGCGCCAGGCCGCGGAGGTGACGGAGGTCGGTGTCTGCGTCTCGGTGGGCTTCCTGGACCACGCTCTGTGGCGCGATGTGGAGCCGGGCACTCCGGCCCCCGGGCGGCGGCTCGACGTCGTCCGCACCCTGACCGGCCACGGCATCGGCTGCGGGGTGCTGATGGCTCCGGTGATCCCCTTCCTCGGCGACCACCCCGACCAGCTGCGCGCGACGGTACGGGCGATAGCCGCCGCGGGGGCGACCTCCGTGACCCCGCTGACGCTGCATCTGCGGCCGGGCGCGCGCGAATGGTTCATGGCCTGGCTCGGGGAGCGTCATCCGCATCTGGTGGCGCGCTACGAGCGGCTGTACGCGGCCGGTGCGTACGCGCCCACCTGGTATCAGCGCCGGATCACCCGCCAGGTGCACGAACTGGCGGCGGAGTTCGGCATCGGCCCGGCGGACCGCGGGCTGCCCCGGCGGCCCGGGACCCCGGAGCGGTCGGCGGACCCGGACCCTGGATCGGACCCCGGACAGACCCAGCTGACCCTGTTGTGAGCACCGGCCCGGCCGCCGCACCCGGATGGGCGATCATGATCGTATGAGCACAGAGATCACACGTGTACAGGCCCCCCGGGGCGTCGCCGCCAGCGCCCACTACAGCCATGTCGTCTGGGGCTCCGGCCGTTTCGTCGCGGTGTCCGGGCAGTGCGCCTTCGACGAGCGCCGCGAGGTGGTGGGCGTCGGCGACCCCGGGGCGCAGGCCCGGCAGGTGTTCGAGAATCTGCGCCGCTGTCTGGCCGAGGCGGGCGCGACCTTCGACGATGTGGTGAAGCTGACCTACTTCGTCACCGACATCAGCCACATGGAGCAGGTCAGGATCGCCCGCGACGAGGTACTCCACCCGGACCGGCTGCCCGCGAGCTCCGCCGTACAGGTCTCCGCGCTGATCCTGCCCGAACTGCTGGTCGAGATCGAGGCGTACGCGGTCCTCGGCGAGGACGCCCCATAACGGCGGCGGCTCCGGTGCGGGAGGGCCGCACCGGAGCACGGGCTCACCCGGCGGGGATCCAGCGGCCCGCGATGGTGTCGTACTCGTAGGCGGGGCGGTCCCGGACCCCGCTGGTGCGGAACGGGCGTCCGCCGTCGTCGATGCGCACGGTCCCCGAGCGGTCGCCGCTGCTCCAGTCCAGCTCCAGATACCAGTCGCAGTCGCACTCCGTCGTACGGCCGGTGACCAGCAGAACCTCCGGGTCCCGTACCGAGACCCGATAGGGCAGCGCGACGGCCGGGATCTCCACGCCCGCGTCGCTGCCCGCCACCGAGCGGACGGTGGGGCGGGGCCGGTCGAGGTCGACGTCGAACACCCGGGGGGTGATCGCGCCGCCGCAGCCGAGGCTCATCCGGTAGGCGTTCCGCTGGAGCGGCGCGCGTTTGGCTGCCACCCGGACCCGCAGCGCCTGGAGGACCACCGCCCGCTCGTCCCTGCCCTGCACGGTGAGCCTGACGACGGTGTCGCCGCCGTGGACCGCGCGGAGGGCGCCGGCCCAGGGCCGTGCGTCGGCCTCGGCGGGCGGCGGAGGGACGTCGCCGGGCGGGCGGTCGACGAGATAGGTGTGCTGGCAGGAGTGCTGCCAGCGGTGCTGATCGGCTGTCACGGTGAACGGAATGCCGCGGCCGGGGCGTTTCACCGGGGCGGGCGGCTCCGCCTCGGCGGACGCCTTCGCCGATGGGCCGCGCGCGCCCGGACGGCTCGCGCCGGCGGTCCCGCCCGCCCGCTTCGAGGGCTCGGCCGAGGAGCCGGATGCCCCAGATGATCCGGACGGGGACGCGGTGGGGGCGGAGACGGAAGCGGACGGGGAGCGGGCGGCGGGGCCGGGGCCGCCGCCACGGGTCAGCTGGGCCTCGGTCCCGTCACGGCCGGACCCGGTGAGCGCGATCCGGTCGAAGGCCACCAGGACCATCAGAGCGATGACCGTCGTCAACACCACGGCGGCGGCATAGGCGGTACGGCGGCGCGGACGGCGATCACGGACGGCGGCTCCGCCGGGGCGGCCGGGGCCTTCGCCCGGAACCTCGGCGCCGCCGGGGACAGGGCCCGGGTCAGGGTCGGCATCGGCATCGGCGCCGGAGCCGGGATCAGAGCCCGGACCGCCGGTCGCCCGGACCGGTCCCGGAGCGCCCCCGGTCTCCGGGACCCCGGCCCCGGACGGCACGAGCCCGTCCCCACCCCCGGCGCCGCTCGCCGTCTCCTGACGGCGGCGGCGCTCCGCGTCCGCGAGCACCCACAGCCGGTGCAGCGCGACCAGTTCCTCCCCCTGGCAGCCGCACACTCTCGCCAGCCGCTCGACCGGGGCGAACTCCATCGGCACCGTACGGCCCGAGCAGTACCGGTGCAGCGTGGACGCGCTGACCCCCACCCGGCGTGCCAGCGCGCCGAAGCTGCGCCCCGACTCCTCCCGTATCGCGTGCACTCTCCGCGCGAACGCCTCCGTGTCCGTCTCACGCGTGCTCAACCGCCCCAGCTCCCCCGGCCGTTCCAGGGCGGCATTCCACCCCCTCTGAATAACCCCACGTCAGCGGGGGTGGAATGGTTCCACCGTTCCAGCGGCGCCGGATCGCTTGTCCCAGCCGGGACCGGCTGGCCAGGCTGATGACCGTTCAGCCAAGCCCATCGGCGCCTCATCAGGGGGAAGCAACTCCATGAACGTGTTCCGCACCGCGGCCGTCACCGCCGCGACCGCCGTCCTGACCGTCGCATCGCTCTCGGCGGCCACCGCCGCTCCGGCCCCGGCCCCGGCCCCCGAGTTCCTCGCCGCGAAGGAGCTGCCCGCCTCGCAGACCCCGTGGACGGCGAGCAAGGTGAAGGAGGGCGTCGCCGACGACTTCTGCACCGGGAAGATCGCGCCGAAGTCGTCCAGCACGTACCGCACCTTCAGGACGGAGCTGGACACAGGGGCCCATCAGACGGTCACCGTCGCGGCGACCGGGGCCGAGGCGAAGGCGCTCGTCGGCAAGCTCCGCTCCTCGGTCGAGGACTGCCTCGGCAAGCTCAAGAAGGAGTACCCGGGCCTCAAGGGCACCTCCCGCTACCAGGGCAAGGTCTCCGTAGAGGAGGGCGCGTACGTCTACAGCATCGACACCGCCGACCCGAAGTCGGGCTCCGACGACATCCGGCTCTACTCGGTCGGCCGGGACGGGAAGACCGTGACGGTGATCGGCTGGGGCCGGCTCGGCGATCTCGACGGCACGCCGCTGAAGGGCTTCAAGAAGACCACGCGCACCGCCGTCGCCAAGCTCCGCTGACCGACGCGCCCGGCGCACCCGGCGCACCCGTCCGCCCGGCGACACTCCGGGCGGACGGGACTTCGACGACACGGCCTACGCCGCGCCCAGTCTCGCCAGCGCCGCCTCGGCGGCGGCCACCAGCCGGGGATGGGCGCGCGCCACCGTCAGCACGCCGTCCGCCCGTCCGTCGCCGAGCGCGCCCAGCCCTTCGACGCACGCCAGCGCCAGCCGCCAGTAGGGATCGCCCGGCGTCAGTCTGCGGTGCAGCACGGTGATCAGCGCCGGTACGGACTCGGGGGCGCGCAGCCGGATGAGCAGCCGGACCGGCACCAGGGCGTAGGCAACCCGCAGTTCATTGGTGGCGAGCGCGGCAGCGGCGCGCGCCGTGCGGGGATCGGCCAGTTCGAACAGGGCGTGGGCCGCCGAGACACAGCGCTCGGGGTCGCGGTGGTTGAGCAGCAGCACCAGGGACTCGAAGGCCCTGCGGTCTCCGGCGCGGCCGAGTCTGAAGGCCGCCATCTCCCGTGCCCACAGGGGGCGTTCCCGTTCGGTGAGTACGCTCGCCAGTTCTTCGTGGTCCCCTGTCACGAGCAGTCGCTCATACGCCGCCGACCCGCCCGACTCACCCCTCAGCCGCTGAGCCAGTGACCGTAACTCGTCGTCCATGCACTCAGCGTATCGACGGGCGGGCCGGTGGACACCCGGCGATCCAGATCACATCCGCTCACATCCGCACGGGTCTGGTGCGCTCGTTACTCGCGAGTTAATCTCATGTGAGCGGATTACCCCCGCACAGCTCCCGGTGGCCTGGTGACGCAGCCACCGCGAGTGCAGTCGGTTCGGCACAGCCGTGGTGCGCGCGTCGGTCGCGCACCGATCACGGCGCGGCTCCGGGACAGAGTCCGCCGCCCCCGTAACACGCCCCGCGACCGGCGTGCGCCCAGCGAGCTCCGGCGCGCGTTCCCGTTCACCGCCGCGCCCGGCGGCCGGGGTCCGCGTGTGTCCTCTTCTCAGCCGTCACTCACCCTGGAGTCCCCCGATGGACACCTCTCTGCACACCATCGCCGTCGTCGGCCTCGGCACCATGGGCACCGGTATCGCCGAGGTGCTCGCCCGCGCCGGACACGAGGTCGTCGGCGTCGACGTCAGCGCCGCCGCGGTCCGGCGGGCGGTCGCCGCGCTCGAAGCCTCCACGGCGCGCGCCGTGGAGCGCGGACGGATCACCGGGGAGGAGCGCCGCGCGACCCTCGCGCGGTTCCGCGCCTCCGGCGATCTCACGACCGCCGCCGGCGCCGACCTCGTGATCGAGGTGGTGTCCGAGTCGTACGAGGCCAAGCAGCGGGTCTTCCGTGAGCTGGACGCGATCGTCCGGCCCACCGCGATCCTGGCCACCGGCACCAACGCGCTGTCCGTGACCCGGCTGGCCGCCGAGTCCGCCCGTCCCGAGCGGGTGCTCGGGATGCACTTCTTCCATCCCGCTCCGGCGATGAAGCTGGTCGAGGTGGTCTCCTCGGTGCTCACCGCGCCCGCCGTCGTCGAGGCAGTCACCGCGCTCGCCCGGGAGCTCGGCAAGGAGCCCGTCGCGGTGGGCGACCGGCCCGGCTTCGTCGCGGACGGGCTGCTGTTCGGATATCTCAACCAGGCGGCGGCGATGTACGAGTCCCGGTACGCGTCCCGGGAGGACATCGACGCGGCGATGCGGCTGGGCTGCGGACTGCCGATGGGACCGCTCGCGCTGCTCGATCTGATCGGCGTCGACACGGCCCGTACCGTCCTCGAAGCGATGCACTCCGCGTCCCACGACCGGCTGCACGCCCCCTCCCCCATCCTGCGGCAGCTCAGCGACGCGGGGCTGACCGGGCGGAAGGCGGGGCGCGGCTTCTACACCTACGCGGCGGCCGACACCGCCGAGGTGGTTGCGGACTCCCTCACTCCGCAGCCGGTCGCGCCGCAGGGGATGGGCCGCCAGGTGCGTTCCGTGGGGATCGCGGGCTCCGGCACCATGGCGAGCGGCATCGCCGAGGTCTTCGCCAAGGCGGGTTACGAGGTGGTGCTCGCCGCCCGTTCGGCGCGGAAGGCGGAGGACGCCCGGTCCCGTATCGCCGCCTCGCTCGCGCGCTCCGTCGACAAGGGGCGGATCACCGCCGAGGCCGGGGCGAGGACCCTGGCGCGGATCGTCACGGCCGACGCGCTGGACGCCTTCGCCGAGGCGGATCTGGTACTGGAGGCCGTGGCGGAGGATCTGGAGGTCAAGCGGGAGCTGTTCGCCGCGCTGGACAAGGTCTGCCGGCCGGGCGCGGTGCTCGCCACCACCACCTCCTCGCTGCCGGTGGTCGCCTGCGCCCGCGCCACCGCGCGCCCGCAGGACGTGATCGGGCTGCACTTCTTCAACCCGGCTCCGGCGATGAAGCTGGTCGAGGTGGTGCGTACGGTGCTGACCTCGGACGATGTCCACGCCACCGGGCGCGCGGTGATCGCGACCCTCAAGAAGCATCCGGTGGACTGCACGGACCGGGCCGGTTTCGTCGTGAACGCGCTGCTCTTCCCGTATCTGAACAACGCCGTCAAGATGGTCGGCGAGCACTACGCCTCGCCGGATGACATCGACGCGGCGATGCGGCTGGGCGGCGGCTATCCGATGGGGCCGTTCGAGCTGCTCGACACCGTGGGGCTCGATGTCTCGCTGGCGATCGAGAAGGCGCTGCACCGCGAGTTCCGCGACCCGGGGCTGGCCCCCGCGCCGCTGCTGGAGCATCTGGTGGCGGCGGGCTGCCTCGGCCGTAAGACAGGGCGCGGCTTCCGCGAGTACGCCCGGCGCTGAGAGCGCCCCGTACCGACGCCCGGCGCTGAGCGCCCCGTACCGACGCCCGGCGGGTCCGGCGGTCCCGGATCCGCCGGGCGGCGGGGCACGGGCGGCCCCGGCGGCACGCGCCCCGCGGCTGCTGGATCCATGCGCTCCGCCGCCCCGGCCGACGGCCGCGGACGTGCCCGTTCCGCACCGTCGGCGGCCCGCGTCCGGGAGCGGCGCTCCTCCCCCGCAGGCGCGCTCTCCTGCGCGGATGCAGTACGTTCGGGTCATGTCCCAGCCCGCCAAGGCCCCTCGCCCGAAGACCTCCGCCGACGCCCCCGAGAGCGCCGCCGGTACCCGCGCCGCCGCCCAGCGGCTCAAAATGCGCCGTGAGCTGGCGACGGCGGCCATGGAGCTGTTCGCGACCAAGGGGTACGAGACGACGACCGTGGACGAGATCGCGGCTGCCGCCGGAGTCGCCCGACGGACGTTCTTCCGCCACTTCCGCTCCAAGGAAGAGGCGATCTTCCCGGACCACGACGACACTCTCGTCCGCGCGGAGGCGGTGCTGCACGCGGCCCCCGCCCATGAGCATCCGCTCGACACCGTGTGCCGGGGCATCAAGGAGGTCATGCGGATGTACGCGGCCTCCCCGGCGATCTCCGTGGAGCGCTACCGGCTGACCCGGGAGGTGCCCACGCTGCGGGAGCGGGAGATCGCCTCGGTGGCCCGTTACGAGCGGCTGTTCACCCGCTATCTGCTGGGCCATTTCGACGAGCGCGACCATCACGTGGGCAATGACGATCCGCTGCTGGCGGAGGTGGCCGCGTCCGCCGTCGTCACCGCGCACAACCATGTGCTGCGCCGATGGCTGCGGGCGGGCGGTCAGGGCGATGTGGAGGCGCAGCTCGACCACGCGTTCGCAATCGTCCGGGAGACCTTCGGCACGGGCATCGGCGCGGGCCGCTCGCTCGCCGTGGAGCCGTCCCCGGAGGCCCGGGAAGCCCGGGAGACCACAGCCCCGGCCGCCGCCCCGGTCTCGGTGAAGAGCGGGGACGAGGTGCTGGTGGCCGTGGCCCGGACGGACGCGCCGCTGGACGATGTGATGCGCACCATCGAGCGGGCGCTGAAGGAGCACCGCGCCTGACGCGCCCGCGCGGGTGAGCCGCCGGAACCGGGGGCCGTCCGCACCTCATCCCTCCGGCGGGCCCCGCGAGCCTCGTGCACCCCGCACATCCGGCACACCCCACGTACCCCGCGTACCCCAGCGGGCCCCGCACATCCGGCACACCCCACGTACCCCGCGTACCCGACACACCCCACGTACCCCGTGCACCCGCCCGCGCCCCCCGGCGACCGCTCGCCGCGCCGCTCCCGGGCACCCGGGGCCTGTCTGATGTGGCCCATACCCCACCCCCTCAATCCCCCGATGATTCATCCCCCTTGACGCCTCAGTAGTCTCTTCCTACGCTCCACACCAGTTCAATCATCGGATCAATGTGCACGTCCTTAGACGGAGTTGATCAGTGATGCCGGTAAGCAGGCGTGGGTTCCTGGGACGGATGGCCATCGGAGCGGCAGCGGGTACCACCGGCTCGATGGCGACCGGAGCCCCGGCCGGAGCCTCCCCGGCGGGCGAACAGCGACCCGGTGTACGGGGCATGAGCACCGATCACGAGTGGGAGCGTTTCCTCGCGGATCAGGACCTCATCTGGAAGCGGCTTCCGCGCACCTGGTACGAGGGCCCCTTCCTCGGCAACGGGCTGCTCGGCTCGATCCTCTACGCCGAGCCCGGCGACGACGCGCTGCGCTTCACCGTCCACCACAGCCAGGTCCAGGACCACCGGCCGGAGTTCGGCAACGAGTGGGGCGTGGCCCGGCTGCCCGTCGGCAATCTCGTCCTCACCCCGGTCGGTGCCGTCACCGGCGTCGATCTGCGGCTGGATCTCTGGAACGCCGAGATCGTCGGCACCGTGACCACCGACCGGGGCACGCTCCGGCTCCGCGCCTTCGTCCACAACGACCGCACCCTGCTGAGTGCGACGGTCCGGGCGAGCCGGGGCGAGGAGGACTTCCGCTGGGAGTTCCGGCCCTCCCCGGCGGTCAGCCCCCGGATCGTCCGGGAGAACCCGCCGAAGGGCTTCGCCCCCAATCCGCCGCCGGTCGCCCGGCAGGAGGAGGACGGCACCGGAGTCGTCACCCAGGAGCTGTACGCGGGCGGCCAGACCGCCTCCGCCCACCGGGAGCGCCGCCGGGGCCGCGAGCGCACCATCCTGCTGGCCGTGTCCCACTCGTACCCCGCGAGGGACGCCGAGGAGCAGGCGCTCGCCGCCGTACGCGACGCCGCCGCGCGCCCGCTCACGGCGCTGCGGCGCACCCACCGGGAGTGGTGGCACTCCTTCTACCGCAAGAGCTTCATCTCGGTGCCCGACCAGCTGATCCAGAGCTTCTACTGGATCCAGCTCTACAAACTCGCGTGCGCCGCCCGCGCCCACGCCCCGGTGATGGCGACGACCGGTCCCTGGCTGGAGCCGACCCCCTGGCCGAGCGTGTGGTGGAATCTCAACGCGCAGCTGGAGTACTGGCCGGTGTACGGCTCCAACCATCTGGAGCTGGACGCGATCCCCCGTACCCTCCGGGAGAACACCGACATCCTCATCGGCGCGCTCAAACCCCCCTATCGGCATGACTCCGCGGGCCTGCGGCGCTCCACCGACGCCCAGTGCGACGACGCGGGAACGGTGGGCGTGCCGGGGGTGGGCGACCCGGAGGTGGGCGATCTGCCCTGGGCGCTGCACAACGTCTGGCTGAGCTACCGGCACAGCCTGGACCTCACCATCCTGGAAGAGGTGCTCTATCCGCTGCTGCGCCGCTCCACCAACTACTATCTGCACTTCCTGTTCCCGGGCTCGGACGGGAAGCTGCATCTGCCCAGGACCTTCTCGCCGGAGTACGGCAGCGCGCCCGACTGCACCTACGATCTGGCGCTGCTCCGCTGGAGCTGTGAGACGCTCCTGGAGACGGTACGGCTGCTGAAGCGGAGCGATCCGCTGGAGTCGGCCTGGCGGGAGGTCCTGGCGAAGCTCACCGGCTACGCGGTGGACGAGAAGGGCTTCATGGTCGGCGCGGGGGTGCCGTTCGCCAAGTCCCACCGCCACTACTCGCATCTGCTCGCGGTCTATCCGCTCCACCTCGTCAACTGGGACCAGGTGGAGAACCGCGATCTGATCGCCCGTTCGCTCCAGCACTGGATCGGCTTCGAGGGCGCGCTGCGGGGCTACAGCTTCACCGGCGCGGCCTCCATCTCCGCGCAGATGGGCCGGGGCGATGACGCGCTGAGGCAGCTGCGCGAGCTGGTGGACCGGTTCATCCAGCCGAACACGATGTACTACGAGGCCGGGCCGGTGATCGAGACTCCGCTCTCGGGTGCGATGACGGTGCACGACATGCTCTGCCAGAGCTGGGGCGGCGTGATCCGGATCTTTCCGGGGGTGCCCGGGGAGTGGCGGGACGCGGTGCTCCACGACTTCCGCACCGAGGGCGCGTTCCTGGTCAGCGCGGTACGCCGGGACGGCGCCACCCGCTGGGTGCGGGTGCTCAGCGCCGGCGGGCCGCCGGGACGGAGCCCGGGCGACGGGGAGCCCTGCCGGGTCCGGCACTCGATCGAGGGCCGGGTGCGGGTCTCGGGCATCGGCGGTCCGGCTCCGAAGTGGCGCGATCTCGGCGACGGCTCGGTGGAGCTGGAGCTCGCGCCGGGTGATGAGGCCGTGATCCACCGGGTGGGGCCGCGCCCCGATCTCACCGTCCGGCCGGTGCCGGTCACCAGGCCCGCCGAGCCGTGGGGGCTGCCGCCGCTCGCGCCGGTCGGCGGGGTGGTCCCGGTCGATCTGACCGGCGACTTCGACAACGACGGCATCACCACCGAGATGTTCTTCGCGGACGGCGACTTCGACGGGACCGGCCGCACCCTGCCGATGGCGCAGCTGCCGCAGACGGGCCGTACGACGGACGACGGCATCGTCTTCTCGTTCGCCAATGGCGGGGAGGGCACGAAGAACAATGTGATCGCGGCGGGCCGGCGGATCGCGGTCCCGGCCGGTTCCTATGCCCGGCTCCATGTGCTGGGCGCGGGCGATCTGGGCCATGTGACGGTGCCCGTCCTGCTCTCGTACGAGGACGGTTCGACGGCCACCGTGCCGGTCCGGCTCACGGCCTGGCTGTCGGGTCCGGCGTACGGGGAGACGGAGGCCGTGCGGACCAGTCAGATCCACACCCGGGGCGGCCCGCTGGGCGTCAAGGCGGCGCTCTTCCATCAGCGGGCGGCGCTGGATCCGGCCAGACGGCTGGTGGCCGTCACGCTGAACGCCCCGGCGTCGGGCTCCGCGCGGGCCCATGTCTTCGCGCTCTCGCTGGAGAGCCCCGCAGGCTGAGGCCGCGCGCATGAGCGGCGGTGGCCGCCGACCCGGTCCGGGGTCGGCGACCGCCGCCGCTCATGCGTGTCCGGGCGACACCATATGAGAGAAAATTTGGCACCCAGTGTCTTGTCAGCTGACACGCAGTGCCATAGCTTGAAGTCGTCCGGGCGGCCGGCGTGCAGAGACCTTTCGTACGCCGGCTGTCCCCGCGAACCATCGTGTCCGCGCGCCCGGACGCCTGCGTCACAGGCTCTCCACCCCGCGCCCACCGGCGCTGCCCGCAGTACCGCCCTCGCCGAACCGACGGCACACCTCCACAGCAGCACGCACTGGCCCTCATCTCACGCGGGGTTCCCTCCGGGACCCCCGACGCGCTTCGCCGGAGGCACCACCGTGAAGGAAATCCTGGACGCGATCCAGTCGCCGGACGCCACGCCCGCCGACTTCGCCGCGCTGACCGTCCCCGAGTCCTACCGCGCCGTCACGGTGCACAAGGACGAGACGGAGATGTTCGCGGGGCTCACCACCCGGGAGAAGGACCCCCGTAAGTCCCTGCACATCGAGGACGTCGCGGTGCCGGAACTCGGCCCCGGCGAGGCGCTGGTGGCCGTGATGGCCAGCTCGGTGAATTACAACTCCGTCTGGACCTCGATCTTCGAGCCGCGCTCCACCTTCGGCTTCCTGGAGCGGTACGGAAGGCTCTCCGAGCTCACCCGGCGGCACGATCTGCCGTACCACGTCATCGGGTCGGACCTCGCGGGCGTGGTGCTGCGCACCGGCCCCGGGGTCAACGCCTGGCGGCCCGGGGACGAGGTGGTCGCCCACTGTCTCTCGGTGGAGCTGGAGTCCTCCGACGGGCACAACGACACCATGCTCGACCCCGAGCAGCGCATCTGGGGCTTCGAGACCAACTTCGGCGGGCTCGCGGAGCTCGCGCTGGTGAAGTCCAACCAGCTGATGCCCAAGCCGGGCCATCTGAGCTGGGAGGAGGCGGCGGCCCCGGGCCTGGTGAACTCCACCGCGTACCGCCAGCTCGTCTCGCGCAACGGCGCGGGGATGAAACAGGGCGACAATGTGCTGATCTGGGGCGCCAGCGGCGGACTCGGCTCCTACGCCACCCAGTTCGCGCTGGCCGGCGGGGCCCATCCGATCTGCGTCGTCTCCAGCGAGCAGAAGGCGGACATCTGCCGGGCGATGGGCGCGGAGGCCGTCATCGACCGCACCGCCGAGGACTACCGGTTCTGGAAGGACGAGCGGACCCAGGACCCGCGCGAGTGGAAGCGGTTCGGCAGCCGGATCCGCGAGCTGACCGGCGGAGAGGACGTGGACATCGTCTTCGAGCACCCCGGCCGGGAGACCTTCGGCGCGAGTGTCTACGTCACCCGCAAGGGCGGCACCATCGTCACCTGCGCCTCCACCTCGGGCTACACCCATGAGTACGACAACCGCTATCTCTGGATGTCGCTCAAGCGGATCGTCGGCTCCCACTTCGCCAACTACCGCGAGGCGTGGGAGGCCAACCGGCTCGTCGCCAAGGGGAGGATCCACCCCACCCTCTCCAAGGTCTACTCCCTGGAGGAGACCGGCCAGGCCGCCTACGACGTGCACCGCAATCTCCATCAGGGCAAGGTCGGCGTGCTCGCCCTCGCCCCGGGCGAGGGGCTCGGCGTCCGCGATCCCGCCCTGCGCGCCCGGCACCTCGACGCCATCAACCGCTTCCGCAGCCTCTGAGGTCCCCCTGATGACTGAGCGCCACAAGGACCGGCCATGGCTCATGCGGACCTACGCCGGTCACTCGACCGCCGAGGCGTCCAACGAGCTCTACCGCCGCAATCTCGCCAAGGGCCAGACCGGACTGTCGGTCGCCTTCGATCTGCCGACCCAGACGGGGTACGACCCCGATCACCTCCTCGCCCGGGGCGAAGTGGGCCGGGTGGGCGTCCCGGTGGCGCACCTCGGCGATATGCGGCGGCTGTTCCAGGACATCCCGCTGGAGCGGATGAACACCTCGATGACCATCAACGCCACCGCGATGTGGCTGCTGGCGCTCTATCAGGTCGTCGCGGAGGAGCAGGGGGCGGACCTCGCCGCGCTCCAGGGGACCACCCAGAACGACATCGTCAAGGAGTATCTGTCGCGCGGGACCCATGTCTTCCCGCCGGGCCCCTCGCTCCGGCTGACCACCGACATGATCGCCTACACGGTGAACCGCATCCCCGCCTGGAACCCCATCAACATCTGTAGCTACCACCTCCAGGAGGCCGGGGCCACCCCGGTCCAGGAGATCTCGTACGCGATGTCCACCGCCGTCGCCGTCCTGGACGCGGTGTTCGCGTCCGGCCAGATACCCGAGGAGCGCCGGGGCGAGGTGGTCGGCCGTATCTCCTTCTTCGTGAACGCGGGCGTCCGGTTCATCGAGGAGATGTGCAAGATGCGGGCCTTCGCCCGTATCTGGGACCGGATCGCCCGGGAGCGGTACGGCGTCGAGAACCCCCGGCAGCGCCGCTTCCGCTATGGCGTCCAGGTCAATTCGCTGGGGCTGACCGAGGCCCAGCCGGAGAACAACGTCCAGCGGATCGTGCTGGAGATGCTGGCCGTCACCCTCTCCAAGGACGCCCGCGCCCGCGCCGTACAACTGCCGGCCTGGAACGAGGCGCTGGGGCTGCCCCGGCCCTGGGACCAGCAGTGGTCGCTGCGGATCCAGCAGGTGCTGGCCCATGAGTCGGATCTGCTGGAGTACGAGGACATCTTCGCCGGCTCCCATGTGATCGAGGCCAAGGTGGCCGCGCTGGTCACGGAGTGCCTCGCCGAGATCGGCCGGATCGAGGAGATGGGCGGCGCGATGGCCGCCGTCGAGTCCGGCTATCTCAAATCGAGGCTGGTCTCGTCGCACGCCGAGCGGCGGGCCAGGATCGAGACCGGCGAGGAGAAGATCGTCGGGGTCAATGTCTTCCAGTCGACCGAGGAGAACCCGCTCACCGCGGATCTCGACACCGCCGTCATGACCGTCGACCCGGCGAACGAGGCACGGGTCGTGGCCGCCCTGCGGGAGTGGCGGGACGGCCGTGACGAGTTCCGCGTCGCCGACGCGCTCACCGCACTGAAGAAGACGGCGGCCGGAACCGGGAATCTGATGACCGCCACCCTGGAGTGCGCCCGCGCGGGCGTCACCACCGGGGAGTGGTCCTGGGCGCTGCGCGATGTGTTCGGCGAGTTCCGCGCGCCGACGGGGGTCTCCGGGGCGCCGGTCGCGGTCGCCGCCGAAGCGGGCACCCCGCTGGCGCTGGTCCGCGAGAAGGCGGCGCGGACCGCCGGGGAGCTGGGCTCGGGGCGGCTGCGGCTGCTGGTCGGCAAGCCCGGTCTGGACGGGCACTCCAACGGCGCGGAGCAGATCGCCGTACGGGCGCGGGACGCCGGGTTCGAAGTGGTCTACCAGGGCATACGGCTGACGCCCGAGGAGATCGTGGCCGCCGCGCTCGCGGAGGACGTGCACTGTGTGGGCCTGTCGATCCTCTCCGGCTCGCACGCCGCGCTGGTGCCGGATGTGCTGGAGCGGCTGCGCGCGGCCGGCTCCCCGGCGGACCCTCCGATTCCGGTGATCGTCGGCGGGATCATCCCGCAGGCCGACGCCGCCGCGCTGAAGGCGGCGGGGGTGGCCGCCGTCTTCACCCCCAAGGACTTCGGAATCACCGAGATCATCGGTCGTATCGTCGACGAGATCCGTACAGCGAACAAGCTCGACCCTCTGGAGGTCTCCCCATGACCGGCCCGTCTGTGAACCGTCTGCGCCCGCGCCGCTCCTGTCTGGCGGTTCCCGGCTCCAATCCGCGTTTTCTGGAGAAGGCGCAGGGGCTCCCGGCCGACCAGGTCTTCCTGGATCTGGAGGACGCCTGCGCGCCGCTCGCCAAGCCGGACGCCCGGCACACCATCGTGAAGTTCCTCAACGAGGGCGACTGGAGCGGCAAGACCCGGGTGGTGCGGGTCAACGACTGGACCACCGAGTGGACCTATCGCGATGTGGTCACCGTGGTGGAGGGCGCCGGCCAGAATCTGGACTGTGTGATGCTGCCCAAGGTCCAGGACGCGCAGCAGATCGTGGCGCTGGATCTGCTGCTGACGCAGATCGAGCGGACGATGGGCTTCGAGGTCGGCCGGATCGGCATCGAGGCGCAGATCGAGAACGCGGCCGGGCTGGTGAACGTGGACGCGATCGCCGCCGCCTCGCCCCGCCTGGAGACCATCGTCTTCGGCCCGGCCGACTTCATGGCGTCGATCAATATGAAGTCGCTGGTCGTGGGCGAGCAGCCGCCCGGGTATCCGGCGGACGCCTACCACTACATCCTGATGCGGATTCTGATGGCCGCCCGGATGCACGATCTCCAGGCGATCGACGGCCCCTATCTCCAGATCAGGAACGTCGACGGCTTCCGGGAGGTCGCCGGGCGCTCCGCCGCGCTGGGGTACGACGGGAAGTGGGTGCTGCACCCCGGCCAGGTGGACGCGGCCAATGAGGTGTTCTCGCCCGCACAGGAGGACTTCGACCACGCCGAGCTGATCCTCGACGCCTACGACTACTGCACCTCGGAGGCGGGCGGCCGGAAGGGCTCGGCGATGCTCGGCGACGAGATGATCGACGAGGCCAGCCGGAAGATGGCGCTGGTCGTCTCCGGCAAGGGCCGCGCGGCCGGTATGACCCGTACATCCATCTTCGTACCCCCGGAGGCGTGAACCAGTATGCAGTTCGGCCGCACCTATGAAGAGTTCGCCGTCGGGGACGTGTACAAGCACTGGCCCGGGAAGACGGTCACCGAGTACGACGACCACCTCTTCTGTCTGCTGACGATGAACCACCATCCGCTCCATCTGGACGCCCACTACGCCGAGCAGTCCACCGATTTCGGGCGGAATGTCGTGGTGGGGAACTATGTCTACTCCCTGCTGCTCGGCATGTCCGTGCCCGACGTCTCCGGCAAGGCGATCGCCAATCTGGAGGTCGAGTCGCTGCGGCATGTGGCCCCGACGTTCCACGGGGACACGATCTACGGCGAGACGACCGTGCTCGGCAAGACCCCGTCGAAGTCCAGGCCGGACCGCGGGATCGTCCAGGTGGAGACCCGGGGCCATAAGCAGGACGGCACGCTGGTCTGCGTCTTCCGGCGCAAGGTCATGGTCCCCACCGAGGCGTATGTCAAGGAGCGCGGGGGCGAGCAGCCCGGCCGCCCAGAACCGGTCGCACCCCCGGTGCGGAGCACCCCCGCCGCGCGGCCCGCCGAGAAGACGGAGGAGCGGTGATGGCGCGACTCGCCCGGACCCATGGGCTGACCGAGGTCCAGCAGGAGATCCTGGCGACCGTCCGGGACTTCGTCGACAAGGAGATCCTCCCGGTCGCCACCGAGCTGGAGCACCGGGACGAGTACCCGACGCGGATCGTGGAGGGGCTCAAGGAGCTCGGGCTCTTCGGTCTGATGATCCCGGAGGAGTACGGGGGGCTCGGCGAGTCGCTGCTCACCTACGCGCTCTGCGTGGAGGAGATCTCCCGGGGGTGGATGTCCGTCTCGGGCATCGTCAATACGCATTTCATCGTCGCGTACATGCTGAAGCAGCACGGCACCCGGGAGCAGCGGGAGACCTTTCTGCCGAGGATGGCGCGGGGAGAGGTGCGTGGCGCGTTCTCGATGTCGGAGCCCGGACTCGGCTCGGATGTGTCGGCGATCACGTCCAAGGCGGTGCGGGACGGGGACGACTACATCCTCGACGGCCAGAAGATGTGGCTCACCAACGGCGGGACCTCCACCCTGGTCGCCGTTCTGGTGCGCAGTGACGAAGGACACCCGGAGGGGACCGCGCCGCACAAGTCGATGACGGCCTTCCTGGTCGAGAAGGAGCCCGGTTTCGGCGAGGTCCGGCCCGGTCTCACTATCCCGGGAAAGATCGACAAGATGGGATACAAGGGGGTGGACACCACTGAGCTCATCATGGACGGACTACGCATTCCGGCCAATCGGGTACTCGGCGGGGCCACCGGCCGAGGGTTTTACCAAATGATGGACGGAGTCGAGGTCGGCCGGGTCAATGTGGCGGCGCGTGGCTGCGGGGTCGCCCAGCGTGCCTTCGAGCTCGGCGTCTCCTATGCCCAGCAGCGACACACTTTCGGCCAGGCGATCGCGTACCACCAGGCCATTCAGTTCAAGCTGGCGGAAATGGCCACCAAGGTGGAGGCCGCCCATGCGATGATGGTGAATGCGGCACGCAAAAAGGACTCCGGGGAACGAAACGACCTGGAGGCGGGGATGGCGAAGTATCTCGCCTCCGAGTACTGCAAGGAGGTCGTCGAGGATGCATTCCGTATCCACGGCGGCTATGGATTCTCCAAGGAGTACGAGATCGAGCGGCTCTACCGGGAGGCGCCCATGCTCCTGATCGGTGAAGGTACGGCCGAGATCCAGAAAATGATCATCGGACGCCGACTCCTGGAGGAGTACCGCCTCCCGGGATGATTGTCACATTTGATGTAGTTTGACCGCGAAGAAGATCACACCCAGTCATCCTCTTCCGGCCGCCGACTCGGCTGCTGGCTTTCCCAGTTGCGGCCCTCACCGGATAGCATCGATGGAAAGCCGCCGTCCCCGTCAACCAGTGCGGCATCGTCCGCTACGAAGGTCATTCATGCCCCACAGCCAAACCTCTGCACCTCGCGGCCGGGTCCGCCTCGCGCGCGGAGCATCGCCGTGGCTTCTGCCGACCGTCGCCACCGCCGCACTCAGCCTGGTCCAGGCACGCCGGTCCCGGCGCGCGGCGGCCATCGCCGTGCCCGCCACCGCGCTCGCGGCGGGCATGCTGTGGTTCTTCCGCGACCCCGAGCGCGAGATCGCCCAGGGCCGGGTCATCTCGCCCGCCGACGGTGTGGTGCAGAGCATCATGCCGTGGAAGGACGGACGCACCCGCGTCGCGATCTTCATGAGCCCGCTGAACGTACATGTCAACCGCGCCCCGCTGGCGGGCACGGTCACCTCCGTCGAGCATGTGCCCGGCGGCTTCGTACCGGCGTTCAACAAGGAGAGCGAGAACAACGAGCGCGTTGTCTGGCACTTCGACACCGAGCTCGGTGACATCGAGATGGTGCAGATCGCCGGTGCCGTCGCCCGTCGCATCGTGCCGTATGTGCCCCAGGGCACCAAGGTCGAGCAGGGCGATCGCATCGGTCTGATCCGCTTCGGCTCGCGCGTCGACATCTACCTGCCGGAAGGTGTCGAGGTCGCGGTCGAGGTCGGTCAGACCACGACCGCGGGGGTGACTCGCATTGACCGTGATTGATCCTGATACACAGGCCGGCTGGGTCGCCGAGGCAGAGGCGGACGCCGAGGACGACGCGGAGGAGATGCCTCTCTCACTCCGGCTCTCGATAGCGGACACCCTCACTCTCGGTAACGCGACCTGCGGATTCATGGCGGTGTACTTCACCACCACCGGAATCCTCATCCCGCACCTCACGAGCAGCCAGGAATCCGGCATGGCGCGGCACAGCGCCGCGACCGCCGTGATCCTGATGCTGCTCGCCGCGATCTTCGACCTGTGCGACGGGCTGGTGGCGCGCAAGCTCCGCAGCTCCCCGATGGGCGCGGAGCTGGACAACCTCTCCGACCTGATCAGCTTCGGACTCGCGCCGGCCTACTTCGTCCTGGTCTACGGCATGGTCGCCGACGACGCCCACCAGAAGGTGTCGGCGGTGGCCGCCATCGTGGTGCTGCTGGCGGTGGTGCTACGGCTTGCGCGGTTCTCGTGCGTGACCATGAAGGACGGCATGTTCCAGGGCATGCCGAGCCCGTTCGGCGCGCTCACGATCGTCTCGATCGTGCTGCTGGAGCTGCCCTTCATCCCGACCCTGCTGGCGATCATCGGCACGGCATGGCTGATGGTGAGCCGGGTCGAGTACCCCAAGCCCCGCGGCGTCCTCGCGGTGGCGATGCTCGGCTGGATCGTCTCCGCGATGGGGCTGCTGGCGGCCTGGGCGTTCGACGCGCCCGGCGGCCATCTGCTGCTCCAGACCGGCTGCGCGCTCCAGGTGGTGCTGGGCGCGGTGATCCCGCTCTTCGCCACGGCTCGCCGGGTGAACACCTTCCGTGACAATCGCCGGGAGGCGCGGGCGGCCCAGCTGCCCTGACGCCCCTCCCGCAGCGGGGACTGACGTGGGCCCGGACGCCATCGGCGTCCGGGCCCACGTCGTCCCCGGCGGCCCCTGCTCCCCACCGCTGCTCCCCGCCGCGCCGAAGCCGGTGCCGACGCGCCGCCCGGGTGACGGACATGCCGCCCTCCGCCGGGGTACACCCCATCCATGGGTCTACAACATGCGGAGCTGTCCGACCGGATCCTCGGCGGCTGGCTGGGCAGAATCGCGGGCAATATGCTCGGCAAACCCGTGGAACGCGGCGAGTACTGGACACGCGAGCGCATCGACCGCTATCTGCGCCGTACGGACGCGCTCCCCCTCACCGACTATCTCCCCCCTCCCCCGCCCGACGCACCGCCCGGCGAGTTCGAGCTGCGCCCGGAGTGGCCGAGTTGCGTACGCGGCCGGATCAACGGCAGCTGCCGTGACGACGACGTCGACTACGCGATCCTCGGGCTGCATCTGCTGGAATCCCACGGCTTCTCCTTCACCACCGAGCAGGTGGGCGAGATGTGGCTGCGGCGGCTGCCGTATCTCCAGACGTTCACCGCGGAACGGGTCGCGTACCGCAATCTCGCGAACGGGCTGAAACCGCCGCAGGTCGCGTCGCACGACAATCCGTACCAGGAATGGATCGGCGCGCTGATCCGCGCGGATGTCTTCGGCTGGACCTCGCCGGGCGATCCGTCCCGCGCCGCCGCGCTCGCCCGCCGCGACGCGGTCCTCTCCCACCAGGGGAACGGCGTCTGGGCCGCGATGTGGGCCGCCGCGCTGATCTCCGCCGCGTTCACCGCGAGCGGACCGCGCGACGCGATCGGCACAGCGCTCGAACAGATCCCCGCGAGCAGCAGACTGGCCCGCACCGTCCGCCACACGACGGCGCTGTACGAGGCGGGGGCCGACTGGTCCGACACCCTGGACGAGCTGGCGTCCCGCACCGGGGAGCTCCACTGGATCCACTCCGTGCCCAACGCCGGCGTCATCACCGCCGGGCTGCTCTACGGCGAGGGCGAGTTCACCAGCACCCTCGCGCTCACCGTGCGGGGCGGGCTGGACACCGACTCCAACGGGGCGACCGCGGGATCGGTCGCGGGGGTGCTCCGCGGGGCCGCCGCGATCCCGGCCCAGTGGACCGAACCACTGCGGGACCGGGTGCGCAGCGCGGTGTTCGGCTTCGACAACGCGCGCATCGGTGAACTGGCCGAGCGTACGGTCCGGTTGGCCGTCACCGCCTAGGGTGCTGCTGTGACCATGGACTATGCGGCGTATATCGCCTCCCTGCCTCGTTGTCTGGCCGCTGCCGCCACCCTCTTCCGTGACACGGAGGGACGGATTCTGGTGGTGGAGCCCAACTACCGGGAGGGCTGGGCGCTGCCCGGCGGGACGGTGGAGGCGGACCGGGGCGAGACTCCGCGCCAGGCCGCCCGCCGGGAGACCCGGGAGGAGATCGGGCTGGACCTGGCGCCGGGCGCGCTGCTCGCGATCGACTGGGGCAGGGGTCCGGCACGTCCGCCGATCGCGGCCTATCTGTACGACGGCGGGGTGCTGGCCGAGGAGGCGCTGAACGGGATCCGGATCCAGGAGGAGGAGCTGCTCTCCTGGCGTCTGGTCTCCCGTGCGGAGATCCCGGCGCATCTGCTGGGGGCGCTGAGGGGACGGGTCCTGGCGGCGCTGGACGCGCTGGACGCGGGGAGCGGGCCGGTGGAGCTGGTGGACGGGCTGCCGGTGGGGTGAGCGGGCCCCTGGGTCGGGGCGGGCAGCCGGCCTCTGGGGCCGATCGGCATGGCGCTGCCCCGGCTCCTGGAGGGTCTGGCGTGGCCAGGGGGGCGGTGTCCCCCTGGTCACGGTCGGCGGACGGGTCCCGGAGGGATCAGAAGAGGGCGTCGTCCCGGGTAGCCGATTCGAAGGCCAGCAGGCGCTTCTTACGGGGCAGCCCTCCCCCGTACCCCACCAGGCTCCCCGTGGAGCCGATCACCCGGTGGCACGGCACGATGATCGACACCGGGTTCTTCCCGTTCGCCAGTCCCACCGCCCGTGACGCGCTCGGCTTGCCCAGCTCCTCGGCGAGCTCCCCATAGGTCCGGGTCTCTCCGTAGGGGATCGCCAGCAGCCGCTCCCATACGCTGCGCTGGAACTCCGTCCCCTCCAGCCGCATCGGTACGTCGAACTCGGTGAGCTCGCGGGCGAAGTACGCCTCCAGCTGGCGGATCGTCTCGCCGAAGGGCGTGGCGTCCGGCTCGCCGAAGGTCGTCTCGTCCGGGCGGTGGCGCTGGTCGGTCATATACAGGCCGCTCAGCACCCCGTCGGTCGCGACGAGCGTCAGCGCTCCATAGGGGCTGTCGACGACCGTGTACTGCCTGGTCATGGCTTCGACTTCCTTATTCCGGGAGGTAGTTGATCGGATGGGTCTCGGTGGCCCAAAGATATTGGACCGCGTACGCCCGCCAGGGCCGCCATGCCGCCGCGTGCGCGGTGAGGGCCGCCGGGGTGGCGGGCAGACCGAGTCCGGCGGCGGCCCGGCGCATGCCGAGGTCGGAGGGGAGGAAGGCGTCGGGGTCGCCGAGGGCGCGCATGGCGATCACCTCGACCGTCCAGGGTCCGAAGCCGGGCAGCGCGCGGAGCAGGGCGCGGGCCTCCTCCCAGTCGCTGTCGGCCCCCAGCCGCAGCGATCCATCGGCGAGCGCCGCCACCAGGGTGGTCAGCGTGGTCCGGCGGCTGCGGGGCAGCGCGAGGGTCCCGGGGTCCAGCGCCGCCAGGGCCGTGGGGGACGGGAAGAGATGGGTGAGCCCGCCCTCGGGGTCGTCGACGGGGTCGCCGTACGCGGTGACCAGCCGGGCCGCGTGGGTGCGGGCGGCGGCCGTGGAGACCTGCTGGCCGAGCACGGCCCGTACGGCGAACTCGGCCGCGTCCACGGTCCTCGGGACCCTGCGGCCGGGCGCCTGGTCCACCAGCGGCCGGAGCAGGGGGTCGTCGCGCAGCCGGTCGTCGATCGCCACGGGATCGGCGTCCAGGTCGAGCATCCAGCGGCAGCGGCTGATCGCGATGGTGAGATCACGCGGATCGGTGAGGGAGAGCCGGCAGGCGATATGCCGGGGCCAGGGGGCGAGGGCGACGATGCCGTGCCCGTAGGGGAGGCGGAGGGTGCGCCGGTAGGAGCCCTCGCGCCACTCCTCGACCCCGGGGACGCCGGTGGCGGCGAGATGGCCGAAGAGATTGCTGGGGTTGAGCGGCTCCCGGTACGGCAGCCTCAGCTCGATCGCGCCGGGGGCGGGCGGGGGTGTGGAGCCGCCGCGGGCGGCGCGGGCGCGCAGTTCGCCGGGGGCGAGCGCGAAGACCTCCCGTACGGTGTCGTTGAAGGCGCGTACGGAGGAGAATCCGGCGGCGAAGGCGATCTCCGCCATGGGCATGGCGGTGGTCTCGACGAGCAGACGCGCGGTCTGGGCGCGCTGGGCGCGGGCCAGGGCGAGCGGGCCCGCGCCCAGCTCGGCGCGGAGCTGGCGCTCGATCTGGCGGGTGGAGTAGCCGAGGCGGGCGGCCAGGCCCGGTACGCCCTCGCGGTCCACGATGCCGTCTCCGATCAGCCGCATGGCGCGGGCGACGGCGTCGGCGCGGGCGTTCCACTGCGGTGAGCCGGGGCTGGTGTCGGGGCGGCAGCGCTTGCAGGCGCGGAATCCGGCCTGCTGGCAGGCGGCGGCGCTCGGGTAGAAGGTCATGTTCTCGGGCTTGGGGGGTACCACGGGGCAGCTGGGACGGCAGTAGATGCCTGTGGTCAGTACGGCCGTGAAGAACCAGCCGTCGAATCGGGAGTCCTTCGACTGAACGGCTCGTACACAGCGCTCGGTGTCGGCGTGCATGACTCAAGCATGGGACATGGGAGTACGAGCCGCTGGCAGAAAAACGACATCGTCCTCGCCCTGCCAGGGGCTGCGCGCCTCTCATGTCTCAGCTCGCCTACTCAGCGCAGCTGGGCCGCGAACTCTCCGTACGCGTATGCGTCGAACAGCACGAACCAGACCGTGGTCACCGGCGGGAGCGCCGCTTCCCGGACCGTGCGGAGCGCGATCCGCGCGCCGTCGTCCATCGGCCAGCCGTAGATCCCGGTCGAGATCGCGGGAAACGCGACGGACTGAGCGCCGAGCTCCGCCGCCACCCGCAGTGACTCCCGGTAACAGGAGGCGAGCAGCGCGCTGCGGTCCTCCTCGCCCGACCAGACCGGGCCCACGGTGTGGATCACATGGGCCGCGTCGAGGCGTCCGGCGGTGGTGGCGACCGCCTGGCCGGTCGGCAGCCCCCGGCCGTAGCGCGAGGCGCGCAGGGCGCGGCACTCGGCGAGGATCCCGGGGCCGCCCCGGCGGTGGATCGCGCCGTCGACTCCGCCGCCGCCGAGCAGCGAGGAGTTGGCGGCGTTGACGATGGCGTCCACGGACATCGTGGTGATGTCGCCTTGGACGAGATGGATGTCCACACCGGTTCCGGTCACCGCGCATCGGCCTTTCGGAGCGCCCGCCAGACCGCTTTGGCCGCATTGTGACCGGACATGCCGTGCACTCCGGGGCCGGGCCAGGCGGCGGAGGAGCAGAGGAATACCGAGGGGTGCCGGGTCCGGTAGGGGAAGAGGGAGATCCCGGGCCGGAAGAGCAGTTGCAGCCCGGCCGCCGAGCCGCAGGCGATGTCGCCGCCGACATAGTTGGCGTTGCGGGCGGCGAGCTCGGCGGGTCCGGCGACGGCCCGGGCGAGGACCCGGTCGCGGAAGCCGGGCGCGAAGCGTTCGATCTGCCGCTCGACGGCGTCGGTGAGATCGCCGTCCCAGCCGTGCGGGACATGGCCGTAAGCCCAGAAGACATGTCTGCCCTCGGGGGCCCGGGACGGATCGACGAGACTCGGCTGGGCGGTGATCAGAAACGGGGTGTCGGGGGCGGTGCCGGTGGTCGCCTGCCGCAGCGCGGTGGCGATCTCGCCGCTGGACGGGCCGATCTGGACCGTGCCCGCGCGGCGGGCCTCGGCCGCCGTCCAGGGGACCGGCCCGTCCAGCGCGTAGTCGATTTTGAACGCGGCTGCCCCGTACCGGAAGTTCTCGTAGGCGCGGCCGAGGCCGGCGATCCGGGCGACGGCGGTGGGCGAGGTGTCGAAGACATAGGCGCGGGCCGGCGGGAGATCGTCCAGCCGCTTGACCTCGAAACCGGTGTGCACGGCGCCGCCGAGGTCCTTCAGATAGCGGGTGAGCGCGTCGGGGATCGCCTGGGAGCCGCCGCGCGGCAGCGGCCAGCCGTTCTCATGCGCGGCGAGCGCGAAGAGCATGCCGACGCCGCTGGTCGCGACGGAGCCGAGCGGGGCGATCACATGGGCGACGAGCCCGGCCATCAGGGCTCTGGCCCGGTCGTCGCCGAAGCGGCGCATCAGCCAGCTGTACGGCTGGAGCCCGACGGCGCCGAACCGGGCGAGGCCCAGCGGGTCGCGCGGCAGCGCGCTCAGCGGCAGGGACATGAAGTCCTTGGCCAGCACATCCCAGCGGCCGAGGTAGGGCGCCATCAGCCGGCGGTAGACGCCCGCGTCGCGCGGCCCGAAGGAGGCGGCCGTCTCGGCGACCGAGCGGGAGAGCACCGCGGCCGTGCCGTCGTCGAAGGGGTGCGCCATCGGCAGCTCCGGGTGGAGCCACTCCAGTCCGTACCGCCCGAGGGGCATGTTCCCGAAGGCCGGGGAGCCGATGCCGAGGGGGTGCACCGCGGAGCAGGGGTCATGGCGGAAGCCGGGAAGGGTCAGCTCCTCGGTCCGCGCGCCGCCCCCGACGGTCTCCTTCGCCTCGAAGACTTCGACATCGAAATCCCTGCGGGCCAGTTCGACCGCGGCCGTCAGCCCATTGGGGCCCGCCCCCACGACGACCACATCGAGCATCGACGACACTCCTGGACTCCTTCGATCAGCCGGCGGCCGGAAGTCCCAGGATATTCCCGGGCGCCGACAGCGCGGGCTCCGGTACCGTGCCAGCCGATGATCAACATGCCTTCCTTTCTCGAAACCATGACAGAACGACTGACGGAGGTGGCCGGCGTACGGGCGGTGTCGCTGGGCGGCAGCCGCGCCCGGGGCGCCCACCGGCCGGACTCGGACTGGGATCTCGGCGTCTACTACCGGGGCACGGTCGACACCGGCGCGCTGGCGTCGCTGGCGGCCGGGATCACCGGCGGGCCGGTGGAGGTGGCCGCTCCGGGCGACTGGGGACCCTGGGTCAACGGCGGGGCCTGGCTGCGGGTGGACGGCGTCGCGGTGGACTGGATCCTGCGGGATCTGGACCGGGTGGAGCGGGTCTGGGAGGAGTGCCGCCAAGGCCGTTACGAGGTGGGGGCGCAGGCCGGGCATCCGCTGGGATTCTGGTCGCCCGCGTATCCGGGCGAGGTGGCGCTCTGCCGGGTGCTGGCCGATCCGGGAGGGGAGCTGACGGCGCTGCGGGAGGAGACCCGGCGCTATCCGGAGGCGCTGCGCGAGGCGCTGACGGCCGCGTCGTGGGAAGCGGAGTTCTCGGTCGCGGCGGCGGCGAAATCGGCGGGGGCGGGGGACGCCCTGCATGTGTCGCTCTGTCTGGCGCGGGCGTTCGGCCTGCTGACCCAGGCCCTCTTCGCGCACCACGGGGAGTGGTGTCTGAACGAGAAGGGCGCGCTGGCGGGGGCGGCGGCCCTGCGTGACACTCCGGAGGGTTTCGCGGAGCGGGTGTCGCAGGCGCTGCGGACGCTGGACCGGGGCGCGGTGGAACAGGCGGACGAGGTGGTCCGCGAGGTCCGGGCACTGTGGGCGTGAGCGCACCGGACGCGCGCCCGCCCGTCGGGAAGCGCCGGGTGCGCCGCGCCTGGTGAGGAGCGCCGGGCGGGAAGCGCTGGCTGGGAAGCACCCGGTGAGTGCCGGGCGCTTCCCGACGGGCGGGCGCGTGCCCGGCGCACCGGACACGCCCGCCCGGCGGCGGCTCCCCCGCTCCCCTCGGCGGGCGAACGCGCGTCAGCCGGAGGCCAGCAGGGCGCGGACGCGCTCCGCCGTCTCCGGGGTGCGCGCGGCCGTGAACGGCAGCGTGTTCCCCCCGGCGATACGGAACGGCTCCCCCGTGAGCGTCAGATCGGCGCCCCCGGCCTCCGCCACCAGCAGCAGCCCCGCCGCGTGGTCCCACGCGAGCTCCCAGGAGAACGCCACCGCGTCCACCATGCCGCGGGCGATGCCCAGATACTCCAGACCGGCGGAGCCGCACGGACGGCCGCGCACGCCCGCCGTGTCGAGGGCGAGCAGCGCGCGCTTCTGCTCATCGGTCGTGTAGTCCGGGTGGGACATGGCCACTTCCAGGTCCGCCCCGGGCTCGGGCGCCCCCGGGAGCAGCCGCTCGGATCCCAGCCAGGCGCCCGCGCCCTTGCGGGCCGTCGCCATCTGGTCGAGCGCGGGAGCATAGGTCCAGGAGGCCAGCACCTCGCCCCGTACCGCGAGCGCGACCAGGGTGCAGAAGCCCTGTTCGCCCCGGACGAACTGCCGTGTCCCGTCGACCGGGTCGACGATCCACACGGGCGCTTCGCCGCGGATGGCGTCGTATATCGAGGGGTCCGCGTGCACCGCCTCCTCGCCGACCACCACCGAGCCGGGCAGCAGAGCGGTCAGCGAGGCGGTGAGGTGCTCCTCGGCGAGGCGGTCGGCCGTGGTCACCAGGTCGTGCGGACCGCTCTTCTGCACGATCTCGTGCGCGGCGAGCTGACGCCATCGCGGCATGATCTCGGCAGCCGCCGCCTTGCGGATCGCCTCCTCGACGTCGGAAAGGTCCCCGGTCAGAAAGTCATCGATCATATGACCAGCTAAGCATGGGTGCGCGACATCCGGTCACCGGGTCACCGCCCCACCGCGTAACCCTGCATTCCCCTGGGGTTCGCGGCGGCCGAGAGCACTCCCGTACGGGGGTCCCTGGCGACCGCGCAGAGCCTGCCCTCCGACCAGGGGCCGCCGACCGTGACGTCATGGCCCCGGGCCCGCAGTCCGGCGATCACCCCGTCCCCGATGCGGGACTCGACGGTGACGCTGCCGGGCCGCATGCCCCGGGGGTGGAAGGATCCGGGGAAGGAGTCGTTGTGCCAGTTGGGCGCGTCGATCGCGCCCTGGAGGTCGAGCCCGCCGCGGACCGGGGGCCGGAGCGCCGCCGCGAGCAGGAAGTGCAGCTGCCACTGGTCCTGCTGGTCTCCGCCGGGGGTGCCGAACGCGAGGACCGCCTCGCCGTCCCGCAGGGCGATCGACGGGGTGAGGGTGGTGCGCGGTCTGCGGCCCGGGGTCAGGGAGTTCGGCAGCCCGGGGTCCAGCCATGCCATCTGGAGGCGGGTGCCGAGCGCGAAGCCCAGTTCGGGGACGACCGGGTTGGACTGGAGCCAGCCGCCGCTGGGGGTCGCGGCGACCATATTGCCCCAGCGGTCGACGATGTCGAGCTGGCAGGTGTCGCCCCGGCTCAGTCCGGACCGGGCGACGGTCGGCTCGCCGCCGCCCGGGGCCGCGGGCCGCGCGGCGTCCAGGGCGCGGGGGCTCAGCCGGGGCGTGAGCCCGCCGGGGCTGCCGGGGCGCAGCTCGTACGAGGCCCGCTCCCCGATCAGCTCGCGCCGGGCGGTGTTGTACCCGGGCGAGAGGAGCTCGCCGAGCGGGACCTCGGCCGCGTCGCCGTACCAGGCCTCCCGGTCGGCCATCGCCAGTTTGCAGCCCTCGACCAGCAGATGGACGTACTCCTCCGAGCCGGGCTCGGGCAGCTCGTCCGGGAGCAGCGCCAGCTGTTGCAGCAGGGCGGGGCCCTGGCTCCAGCCGCCGGCCTTGCACACGGTCCAGCCGTTCCAGTCGTGGGTCGCGGGCGGCTCCCACCCCGCCGACCAGTTCGCGAGGTCGGCGGCGGTCAGGGTTCCGGTGTGACGCTCTCCGCTGGTGTCCAGGGTGGGACGGGCGGACTGGCGCAGCAGCGCTTCGGCGATGAAGCCCTCGCGCCAGATCCGGCGGGCGGTCTCTATCTCCTGTTCCCGGCCGCCGCCGGCGCTCTGGGCGAGCAGCCGCCGCCAGGTCGCGGCGAGGGCGGGGTTGCGGAAGAGCTCGCCGGGGGCGGGGGGACGCCCGCCGGGCAGATAGACCGCGGCGGACGAGGTCCACTCCTTCTCGAAGAGCTCGCGGACCGTTTCCACGGTCTGGCCGACCCGTTCGACGGGCGGATGGCCGTCCTCGGCGTAGCCGATGGCGTACCGCAGGACCTCCGCGAGGGACCGGGTGCCGAGGTCGCGCAGCAGCACCAGCCATGCGTCGAAGGCCCCGGGCACGGCGGCGGCCAGCGGCCCGGTGCCGGGGACGAGATCGAGTCCGAGGGAGCGGTAGTGGGGGATGCTCGCCCCGGCGGGCGCGGGCCCCTGGCCGCAGAGGACCCGTACCGCGCCGCCGGCGGGGGCGACGATGACGGGGACCTCGCCGGCGGGTCCGCACAGATGCGGTTCGACGACCTGGAGGACGAAACCGGCGGCGACGGCGGCGTCATAGGCGTTGCCGCCGTCTTCGAGGACGGCCATCGCGGACTGCGAGGCGAGCCAGTGGGTGGAGGACACCATGCCGAAGGTGCCCTGGAGGGTGGGGCGGGTGGTGAACACGACGGACCTTTTCTGACGGCGGGGGCGTGTACCGGACGTTCGCGCAGGTTATCGGTCTGCCCGCCGTCCGCCGCAGGCGATGAGCACCCGGCGTCGCACGGCCCGGGGCCCGCCGTCCGCCGCGGAGTACGATTTGCGTGTTCACCGCATGTATGCGGGCGGGTCAAGCCGGAGGACTACGGGATGCACGGCGAGTACAAGGTTCCGGGCGGCAAGCTCGTGGTCGTCGATCTCGACGCGGAGGACGGCGTACTGCGGAATGTGCGGGTCGCCGGGGACTTCTTCCTGGAGCCCGACGAAGCCATCGTCGCGATCGACGGCGCGCTGGAGGGCGCTCCGGCCGATACGGACGCCTCGGGTCTCGCGGCCCGTATCGACGCGGCGCTGCCGCCCGGCACGGAGATGTTCGGGCTGACCTCGGAGGGCATCGGCGTGGCGGTCCGCCGGGCGCTCGCGCACGCCACCGACTGGACCGACTACGACTGGCAGCTCGTCCACGACGGTCCCCAGTCGCCCGCTCTGCATATGGCCCTGGACGAGGTCATCACCGCCGAGGTGGCCGCCGGGGTGCGACCGCCGACGCTGCGGGTGTGGGAGTGGGGTGCGCCCACTGTGGTGATCGGGAGCTTCCAGTCGCTCCGCAACGAGGTGGACCTCGACGCGGCGGAGCGGCACGGGATCACGGTGGTGCGCAGGATCAGCGGCGGCGGGGCGATGTTCATCGAGCCCGGCAACACCATCACCTACTCGCTCTCCGTGCCGGACGCCCTGGTCTCGGGGCTCTCGTTCGCCGACAGCTACGCCTATCTGGACGACTGGGTGCTGGGCGCGCTCGGCGATATGGGGGTGAAGGCCTGGTACCAGCCGCTCAACGACATCGCGACCGAGGCGGGGAAGATCGCGGGCGCGGCGCAGAAGCGGCTGGCGGGCGGCGGACAGGGGGCGGTGCTGCACCATGTGACGATGGCGTACGACATCGACGCGGACAAGATGCTGGAGGTGCTGCGCATCGGCCGGGAGAAGCTCTCCGACAAGGGCACCAAGAGCGCGAAGAAGCGGGTGGATCCGCTGCGGCGGCAGACGGGGCTGCCGCGCGAGGCCGTCATCGAGCGGATGATCGACTCTTTCCGGGGCCGGTACGGGCTCACGGACGGCGGGGTGTCGGAGCGGGAGATGGCCAGGGCGCGGGAGTTGGCGGCCGGGAAGTTCGGCACGGCGGAGTGGACCGCGCGGGTGCCGTGACCGGGAGCGCGTCCAGGGGAGCCGGGGGCCGGCCGCCCGAAGGGCGGCGGGTCCGGCGGGTCCGGCGAGTCAACGGGGCAGCAGGCCAGCCAGTCAGTCAGTCGGCCAGCGGGTCAGCAGGGCGGCGGGCCCGCAGGTCAGCGCGGCAACGGGCCAGCGGGTCAGCGGGTCAGCGGGTCAGCGCGGGGATGATCTCGGAGCCGTACACGTCGATCGTCGCCTCCTTCGCGTCGTGCATGTCGTACACGGCGAACTGGTCAACCCCCAGGCCGCGCAGCGTCCGCAGCTTCTCGATATGCGCCTCGGCCGGGCCGAGCAGACAGAAGCGGTCGACGATGTCGTCCGGCACGAAGTCGGCGGACGGATTCCCGGCACGGCCGTGGTGACTGTAGTCATAGCCCTCACGGGCCTTGATGTACGCGGTGAGGGCCTCGGGCACCAGCGCGGAGTGCTCGCCGTAGCGGGCGACCAGATCGGCGACATGGTTGCCGACCATGCCGCCGAACCAGCGGCACTGGTCCCGGGCGTGGCCGAGGTCGTCGCTGACATAGGCGGGCGCGGCCACACAGACCGTCACCGCGTCCGGGTCCCGTCCGGCGTCGGACGCGGCGGTACGCACGGCGGTGACCATCGACTCGGTGAGATAGGGGTCGGCGAGCTGGAGGATGAAACCGTCGGCCTTCTGGCCCGCGAGCGCCAGCGCCCTCGGCCCGTACGCGGCCATCCACACCGGCAGCTTCCCGTTCCGCACCCAGGGCAGCCGGAGCGGCTGTCCGCCGACGACGGCCTCCCGGCCCTCGGCGAGATCGCGGATCGCGTCGATGGCGTCGCCGAGCCGGGCGAGGGTGTTCGGCTTCCGCCCGGCGACCCGCATCGCGGAGTCCCCGCGGCCGATGCCGCAGACCGTGCGGTTGCCGTACATGTCGTTGAGCGTCGCGAAGGTGGAGGCGGTGACCTCCCAGGTCCTGGTGCCGGGGTTGGTCACCATGGGGCCGACGATCAGATTCCGCGTATGGTCCAGAATCCTGCTGTGGACGACGAAGGGCTCCTGCCAGAGCACCGCCGAGTCGAAGGTCCAGCCGTAGCGGAAGCCGTTCCGTTCCGCACGCTGCATCAGCTCGACGACGGCGGAGGCCGGCGGGTCCGTCTGGAGGACGATTCCGAAGTCCATGGGCCTCACTCACTCACTCTCTCAACTGCTCGGCCGGGCGCGGTTTTCGAAGGTTCGGACGACGTTCGGACGACGTTCAGACGAGGTACTGACAGGTGCCGCGCGGGATGTACCGGCCGTGCCCGGCCCGGCCGGTGTAGGTGCGCTGGTCGATGACGACCTCACCGCGGGAGAGGACGGTCTCCACCTGGCCGGTGATCCTTCTGCCCTCGTAGGCGTTGTAGTCGACGTTCATATGATGGGTGGTCACGGAGAGGGTCTGCTCGGCGTGCGGATCGTAGATCACGATGTCGGCGTCCGCGCCCGGTGCGATGGTGCCCTTCCTCGGATAGAGGCCGAACATCCGGGCCGGGGTGGCGCAGGCGATCTCGATCCAGCGGCGGCGGGTGAGATGACCGTCCAGGACGGCCTGATGGAGGAGGTCCATCCGGTTCTCCACCCCCGGCAGCCCATTGGGGATCTTGGAGAAGTCGCCCCGGCCCAGCTCCTTCTGCCCGGTGAAGCAGAACGGGCAGTGGTCGGTGGAGACCACCTGGAGGTCATTGGTCCGCAGCCCCCGCCAGAGCGCCGCCTGGTGCTCCTTGGGCCTCAGGGGCGTACTGCACACATACTTCGCGCCCTCGAAGTCCGGCTCGGCGAGCTGGTCGGTGGAGAGGAAGAGATACTGCGGACAGGTCTCGCCGAAGACGTTCAGCCCCTTGTCGCGGGCCGCGGTGATCTCGGCGACGGCCTCGTCGGCGGAGACATGGACGACATAGAGCGGGGCTCCGGCGACCCGGGCCAGCTGGATGGCGCGATGGGTCGCCTCGGCTTCGAGCACGACCTTGCGGACCTCTCCGTGGTAGCGGGGGTCGGTGCGGCCCTCGGCGAGCGCCTGCTCCACCAGGACGTCGATGGCGATCCCGTTCTCCGCGTGCATCATGATCAGCCCGCCGTTGCGGGCGGAGCGCTGCATGGCCCGCAGGATCCGGCCGTCGTCGCTGTAGAAGACCCCGGGGTACGCCATGAAGAGCTTGAAGGAGGTGACGCCCTCCTCCACCAGCCGGTCCATCTCCTTGAGCGACCGCTCGTCGACGTCGGAGAGGATCATATGGAAGCCGTAGTCGACGGCGCACACGCCGTCCGCCTTGGCGTACCAGGCGTCCAGGCCCGCGCGGAGCGAGTGCCCGACGGACTGCACGGCGAAGTCCACGATGGTGGTGGTGCCGCCCCAGGCGGCGGCGCGGGTGCCGGTCTCGAAGGTGTCGGAGGCGGAGGTGCCGCCGAAGGGCAGCTCCATATGGGTGTGCGCGTCGACGCCGCCCGGGATGACATAGCGGCCGGTGGCGTCGATGACCCGGTCCGCGGTCCAGGACTCGGCGGCGGCGGAGCCGTGCGCGGCGAGGGCGGCGATCCTGCCGTCCTCGGTCAACACATCCGCGTGGATCTCGTCCGCCGCGGTGATGACCAGACCACCGCGGATCAGGGTGCGGGCGCTGCTCATTGCTGGGACGCTCCCTCTCATACGTACGGAAAGACTGGTCATCGGGCCCCTGGCCCGGATCGGATCGGGCCGGGCCGGGCTCGATCCGGGCCGGGCTCGATCCGGGCCGGGCTCGATCCGGGCGGGCGGCCTTCAGACCTCGCGCAGGGCTTCTTCGAGGATCGACGCGCCTTCTTCGGCCTCGGCGACGGTCAGGGTGAGCGGCGGGGCGATGCGGAGCACGCTGGTGTCGTGGCCGCCGCCCTTGCCGATCAGCAGTCCGCCCGCGCGGGCGGCCTCCAGTACCGCCGACGCCGCCTCGGGGTTCGCCTCGTCGGTGCCCGGTACGACCAGTTCGACGCCGATCATCAGCCCCCGGCCGCGTACCTCCCGTACCACCGGCGTCCCGGCGGTGATCGCGCGCAGCCGCTCGATCAGCAGCCCGCCGACCCGGCGGGCGTTGCCCTGGAGGTCGTGCTCCAGCAGATAGGTGAGGTTGGCGAGACCGGCGGCCATGGTGACGGGGGAGCCGCCGAAGGTCGAGATGGAGTTGGCGTCGAGACAGTTCATGATCGCGGCGGGGGCGACGACTCCGCCGATGGACATGCCGTTGCCGATGCCCTTGGCGAAGGTGAGGATGTCGGGCGGGCCGTTGCCGTCATGGGCCTGCCAGCCCCAGAAGTGGTCGCCGGTGCGCCCCCAGCCGGTCTGCACCTCATCGGAGATCCAGAGCACCCCGTGCCGGGAGAGCACCTCGCGGAAGGCGGCGAAGAGCCCGTCGGGCGGGGAGGTGAATCCGCCGACGCCCTGGACGGGTTCGGCGATCAGGGCCGCGGCCTCGCGGGTATGGCCGAGGAGATCCTCCAGATCGGCGACGCACGCCTCGATGAACCGCTCGTCGGAGAGCTGGGCGTAGGGGCCCCGGCCGCGGACCCCGCCGTGGACGTAGAGCGTCTGGAGCGGGGAGAGGCTGGTGGGCGACCAGGCGCGGTTGCCGGTGATGGAGACGGCCGAGAAGGACCGGCCGTGGTAGCTGTTGCGCATCGCCAGCACCTGGTTGGAGCGCCGGTAGGCGGTGGCCAGCAGCAGGGCGGTGTCATTGGCCTCGGTGCCGGACGTGGTGAAGAAGACCCGGGCGTCGGGGATGCCGGAGAGGGCGGCGACCCGCTCGGCGAGCTCGATCATCGGGCGGTTGAGATAGAGGGTGGACGAGTGGATGATCCGTCCGGCCTGTTCCGCGACGGCCTTGGTGACCTCGGGGAGCGCGTGGGCGGTCATGGTGGTGAGGATGCCGCCGAAGAAGTCGAGATAGCGGTTGCCGTCCGCGTCCCAGACATGGCGGCCCTCGCCGTGGGTGAGCTCGATGGGCCGCCGGTAGTAGAGGGCCGCCCAGTCGGGGATGACGGCCCGGTGCCGGTCGTGGAGGGTCACGGCAGCACCAGCCCCTCATAGGCGTCGGGGCGCCGGTCGCGGTAGAAGGCCCACTGCTGCCGCACGGTGTCGATGAGATCGAAGTCCAGGTCGCGCACGAGGAGTTCCTCGGCCTTGTCGCCGGCCGGCTCGCCGACGAGCTGTCCCCGGGGGTCGACGAAGTAGCTGGTGCCGTAGAAGTCGTTGTCGCCGTACTCCTCCTGGCCGACGCGGTTGATGGCGGCGATGAAGTACTCGTTGGCGACGGCCGCCGCGGGCTGTTCCAACTGCCAGAGGTAGGCGGAGAGTCCGCGCGAGGTGGCGGAGGGGTTGTAGACCAGCTGGGCTCCCTGGAGCCCGAGTTGCCGCCAGCCCTCCGGGAAGTGGCGGTCGTAGCAGATATAGACGCCGATCTTGCCGACCGCGGTGTCGAAGACGGGCCAGCCCGCGTTGCCCGGCCTGAAGTAGTACTTCTCCCAGAAGCCTTTGACCTGCGGAATATGGTGCTTGCGGTATTTGCCGAGATAGGAGCCGTCGGCGTCGATGACGGCGGCGGTGTTGTAGTAGAAGCCCGCGCCCTCGATCTCGAACACCGGCGCGACGATCACCATGCCGGTCTCCCGGGCGAGCTCCCGCATCCGCTGGACGGTGGGGCCGTCGGGCACCGGCTCGGCCCAGCGGTAGTGCTCGGGCTCCTGGACCTGGCAGAAGTACGGCGCGTTGAAGACCTCTTGGAAGCCGATGACCCGGGCGCCCTGGCGGGCCGCCGCACGGGCGTGCTCCTCATGTTTGGCGATCATGGATTCGGTGTCGCCCGTCCAGGTCGCCTGGACGAGCGCGGCGCGTACGACATGGGCCATGGCTGCTCCTTGGGCCGGGCGTCAGCGAGCCTCTACGCACGTAGACGCGGTACGTAGAGAGAGAACGTAAGCCCCGTCACACACTGGGGCAAGACCATCGCCGCGAACCTACGCATTCGATCTTGTTTCACCCGGGCGGTGGACAGGGGGCTACCGCGGAGCGTCGCCCGAGAGGGTCACCGCGATGGCGGTGTGGGGGCGCTTCCCCCGTCGTACGAGGGCGGCGGGCCAGTCCACCAGCCAGAACTGCCAGGTGTACTTACGGACCAGCAGCCGGCGGACCGCGACGGCGTCGTCGAGCAGCTCCGCCGTGCCCGAGGCGCTCACCGCGCCCTCGGCGATGTTTCCGCGGATGTCGCACACGGTCACCGTCACCCGGTTGTCATGGCGCAGCCGCTTGACCTTCCAGGAGTCGCTGTTGGTCCACACATACAGTTTTCCGCCGTCCTGGGCGAACCAGACGGGGGTTGCGACCGGAGTGCCGTTCTTACGGAAGGTGGTCAGGCTGATGTACTTGGCGGCGGCGAAGTCGTCGGCGGTCATTCCGCGAGCGTACGCCGCGCCGGGACGCCGGGGCACCGGGACGGGCACCCTGTGCCGTCGGGTGGCTGGGCCTGGCCGGGCGGGGGCGGGCGTGGCGACCCGGCTGGGGGCGACGCAGGCCCGGCAGAGGGTGGCCGCGCGGGCCCGGCAGCCGGAGGCGGCCGGCCGGGCCGCGATGAGGCGGTCTCCTTATCTCAGCGGGAGCCGGCTCGGAACCGACGCCGATACTCCGTCGGCGTCGTGTCCAGCTGTCGGCGGAACGCCCGGATGAGGGTGTCGGTCGTGCCGAACCCGCAGGTGGACGCGATCCGCTCAAGAGTGACATCGGTGGCTTCGAGTTGGTTGCGCGCCGCCTCGACACGGGCCGACTCGATGTACGCGGCCGGGGTCGTCCCGAGCTCGGACTTGAAGATCCGGGCGAGCTGCCGCTCGCCGACATGGGCGTACGCGGCGATGTCCGCGGCGGTGAGCTGATCGCTGATGTGACGCATGACGTAGTGGCGCAGGTCCTCGACGCGCCGTGTCATGGAGACGGGCTCCAGGGGGACGCTGAACTGACTCTGCCCACTCGGCCGCTTCAGATACATCACGAGCTGCCGGGCGACGCGCAGCGCGACGGTCTCGCCGAAGTCGTCGGCGACCAGGGCGAGCGACAGATCCAGGCAGGCGCTGATCCCCGCGCCGGTCCATACATCGCCTTCCCGGATGAAGATCGGGTCGGCGTCGACCTCGACCATCGGGTGGTCGGCGGCGAGTTGCTGTGCGGTCGACCAGTGGGTGGTGGCGCGCTTGCCGTCGAGCAGCCCGGCGGCGGCCAGGATGTGCGCTCCGACGCAGACGGATGTGATCCGGCGTGTCCTTGTGGCGAGCGTCTTCACCCAGTCGACCACCACCGGGTCGGCGAGGGCGTGCACCCGGCCCTCGCTGTCGACCTCGACCGAGCCGGGCACCAGCAGGGTGTCGATACTCCTCGTGGACGCCTCGCGGAAGGTGATGTCGGGGAGGACCCGCACCCCGGCCGAGGTGGTCACCGGGTCCAAGGTCTCTGCCGCCAGGGCGATCTGATAACTCGTCACCTCACAGGTCTCGCGCTGGACCAGGGAGAACACTTCCGGCGGCCCGGTGACGTCCAGCAGGTCGACGCCATCGAAGAGAACGATCACGATCAGCCGTCTAAGGGGGCCCATGGGCGCAAAAGTAATGTCCATATCTGCATGCTAGATGCCATTGTTGACACGCGTCAGTCGGATTAGCGTTCTACTCGCAGCTCACCGCGACGACGTGAACTGCGCATCCTGGCACAAGACTTGAGGTGGCACTTCCATGCCTACGACGACGCTGCGTGAACTCAATGGCTTCGATGACACGCCCGCGTCCCTTGCCGACGCGACCCTGATCCTGATCGACTATCAGAACACCTATGTCCATGGCGTGATGGAGCTTTACGGCTGGCGGGATGCGCTCGACTCCGCCGCCGCACTGCTGCGAAGGGCCCGGGCGGCCGGCACGAAGGTCATCCACGTCATCAACGACGGCGGCGAGGGCACCCCGTACGACATCCGAGCGGAGATCGGCCAGATCCACCCGAGCGTGGCGCCGATCGCGGGCGAGCCGGTCGTGGTCAAGCAAGCGCCGAACGCGTTCCTTGACACCGATCTCGGTGAGCATGTCGATGCCGCAGGTCACAAGGATGTCATCGTCGCGGGGTTCATGACGCACATGTGCGTGGCGTTCACCGCGCAGGGTGCGTTCCTCCGCGGGAACCGGCCCACGGTGGTCGCCGACGCCTGCGCGACACGGTCTCTGCCGTCGGCGGGCACCGAGCTGCACGCGTGCCAGATCCACCACAGTGCGCTCGCGACGATCGCCGACCTCTACGGGGTCGTCGTCCCGTCCGAGAAGTCCCTGGTCTGAGTTCGCGCACACCACGGCCGCAAGCGCTTCTCCACCCCACCGGATATTTCCGCTTGCCCATGCGCGATCCCGTGCAACTCGCGGGCTGGACCCCATAGCCGCCCGCATGCATTTCCCCATCCCCCACGGAATAGACCCCTGCAATGCCCCCCCACGCAATGGCAGAGCACACGCCTTTCAAACGAAGACGGAAGGGAAGACAATGGCCACACGAAGAGGTTTCATCGGCGGCGCTTCCGCAGTCAGCGCCGTAACCCTCCTGGGCAGCGCCACCCAGGCATCCGCCGCCACCGCTCAGGCGGCCACGGCCGAGACGGCCGCCGAGACGCAGGCACGCGCCGCGATACGCGCCGTCAACGCCGGTATGCGCACAAACTATGCCACGCTCAAGTCCGACCTGATCAAGCGCCTGAGCCCGGTCGTCGTCGTCCAGAATGACGCCAAGGGCGGCAAGTTCACCCTCATACACGACGGAAAGCAGCTGGAGACCGTCAACCCCGTCGGCGAGATCTTCGAGCTGGCGAAGTCGATCAGCCATGTGCCTCTGGGGATCTTCTCGGTCATGGCTCCGTATCTGAGCGACAAGGTGCCCAACCTCCCCATCGGCAGCCGCATCGACCCGCACGACCTGAAGATGGTCGCGTTCAAGGGGCCCGCGACGGACGGCTGGATCACCCCGCTTCAGGACTACGCCGCCACGCTCATCAACGCCCGCCAGCAGCTCGACAAGGCGAATCTGCCGCCGGAGCTGGTGACTTCCTGCGGAAAGGTCCTGGATGAGGCGGTCGCGTTCATCCAGGCTTCCGTGCGGAGCAAGACATTCGACATGGCGTCGTTCGCGGACTTCTCGGCCAAGGTGTACCCCAGCATCCGTACGAACATGACGCATGCGGCGGCGGCCCAGATCTCCGGTGTGGAAGGCGTCATGAACCGGTGGCGGGCCCAGATCGGAGAGGCGGCGTGGAAGGACCTGTACACGGTCGTGCTGTCGATCTGGACGACCGCCGATCTGAACCAGGCTTCGATCATCATCAAGCGGTGCATGAACGCGGCCAAGGTCGCCACCCACCTGATCGACCTGCCGACCGTCGAGACGCCCAGTGACCCGATATTCGTCGCTCTGGACAATCTCGCCCGGATCGTGCAGGACAACATCGCGGCCGAGATGGTGTTCCCCACCGATCAGAAGGTCGCGGACGCCCTCAAGGGCAAGGAAGACCTGCTCTCCGACGAGATCCTGAAGCAGCTCGGGGTGCCCGCCGCCGGGGCGCGGACCGCCTCCACCGCGTCGGCGACG
>NZ_VCLA01000046.1 GCF_009600885.1 Streptomyces jumonjinensis | reverse complement strand
CTGGCCCGACCCCGCCGCCGTGCTGCTCACCGCGCTCGGCCCCGGGCCCCGGCTCTGGGAGCGCGGGCCCGGCCATCCGGAGGCGCTGGTGGTGCGCATCGGCACCGCCGACCGGGACGGGCTGCCGTCCGTGCCGGTGACGGTCGGGCTGCGGGAGGCCGGATCGCTCGGGCTCGCCGGTCCCCGGGCCAGGCTGGCCGGTCTCGCCCGGTCCGCCGTGGCCCAGCTGGCGGCGCTGCACGCGCCGTCCGAGCTGGAGATCGTGCTGATCAGCGCGGACCGGTCGCGCGGCCTGGAGGAGCGCACCGCCGACTGGTCCTGGCTCGGCTGGCTGCCCCATCTGCGGCCCGCACACGGCCAGGACTGCCGGCTGCTGCTGGCGTACGACCGGGACCAGGCCGCCGCGCGGGCGGCGGAGCTGACCCGCAGACTCGACGACGGCCCGCTGGGCCCCGGCTGGCCGAGCGCCGACCCGTCCGCCGTGGCACGCGCGGCCGAGCTGTACGACGGCCCGCGCACGGTCGTCGTCGTCGACGGGGACCCCGGCTCCGCCGCCCTGCGCGAGACCACGGCCCGGCTGGCGGGTGCGGGCCGGGCGGCCGGAATCCATCTGATAGCGCTGGCGGAGACGGCAGCCGCCTCACCGCTCTCGCCCGTGGCCGCCACCTATGAGACGGCCTGCGAGGCGTCCCTCGCCTTCCGGGAGTGCGGCGCGGTCGCGATCCTCAGCGGCGATGTGGCCACCGCGCTGCGGCTGCTGCGCACGGCGCACGGCCTGCCCGCCGGCCAGGGCACGCTGGCTGCGGTGGACGCGGTGTCGGCGGCCTGGGCCGAGCGTTTCGGACGGGCACTCGCCCCGCTGCGCACGGAGGGCTCCGGCGCCGCGGCCGACCGGGCGACGGCGCTGCCGCGTTCGGCCCGGCTGCTGGACGAGCTGGGGCTCGCCCGCGCCACCCCCGCCTCCCTGATGGCGCGCTGGGCCGCCGCGGACCGGAGCTCCGGCACGGTGGTCATCGGCGCGGGCCCGGGCGGTCCGCTCGCCGTCGATCTGGCCGTGGACGGCCCGCATCTGCTGATCGAGGGCCCGCCGGGCAGCGGCCGTACCGAACTGCTGCGGTCGATCGCCGCCTCGCTGGCCGCCGCCGGACGGCCCGACCGGATGGGGCTGCTGCTGGTCGACGGCGCGGGCTGCGGCCGTGGCGAAGGACTCGCGGCCTGTACGGAGCTGCCGCATGTCACCGAGCATCTGGTGGCGAGCGACCCGGTGCGGATGCGGGCGTTCGCCCAGGCCCTCGGCGCGGAGCTGAAGCGGCGGGCCGAGCTGCTGGGGGACGCCGCCTTCGCCGACTGGCAGGCCCGGCACCGGGTCGCGGGTCCGCGCCCGCCCTCGCCGGCCGAGCAGTTCGACGGGGCGTCGCGCGGCGATCTGGAATCCCCGCCGAGCGGAACCCTCCGGCTGCGCCCCGGCGCTCGTACGAGAGTCTCCGCCGCTCCCTCGGACCGGCAGCTGCCCCGGCTGGTGGTCCTGGTGGACGATTTCGACGCGCTGGTGGCACCGGCGCTGGGCAGTACGGGCCGTCCCTCGGCGGGCTCGGTGGTGCGGGCGCTGGAGGCCGTGGCCCGTGACGGCGGGCGGCTCGGGGTGCATCTGGTGGCGACCTCGGCCCAGCCGGAGCGTACGGCGGGCACGGAACCGGGGCGGCGGGCCCGGCTGCGGGTGGCGCTGGACGGGCCGCCTTCCCCGGCGAGTCCGGACGATCCGCTTCCGGGGCGCGGCAGGCTGAGATTTCCGGACGGCCGGGTGGTCCCCTTCCAGGGCGGTCGGGTGACGGGCCGTATTCCGCGCACGGCGACGCTGCGGCCGACGGTCGTGCCCCTGGAGTGGGAGCGTATGGGCGATCCGCCGGCCCGCCGGCCCGTGCGCGAGCTGGGCAACGGCCCCACCGATCTGGCGCTGCTGGCCAGCGCGGTGGAGCGGGCGGCACATCTGGTGGACGCGGTTCCGGTCCCTCCGCTGACACCCGCGCACTCCTGATCACGGTGGGCTGAGCGGGACGTACGGGCCCCGGACGGCCCGGTCCCGTACATCCCGCTCGCACCACCGTGCCCGTACGCCCCCGCTCGCACCACCGTGCCCGTACGCCCCTGCTCCTGCCACTGGGCCCGTACAGCACCGTCCGTACCACCGGGACCCGTACAGCCCTGCCCGTACCCCACTGGTCCCGCACGGCCCCGCCCGTACCGCCGGACCCGTACAGCCCATCAGCACCACCGAGCCCGTACGCCCGCCGCCGCCCGTACCACCGGACCCGTACGGCCCGTCCACACCACCGGCCCCGTACGGCACCGGCTCACGCCCCATGACCGCAGCCCCAGTCCGCGCACCAGAGATCATGAACGCGCCGCATCCCCACATGTCCTGACGGTTCGTCACCTCACAGAGCCATCACGAAAGGCTCTCAGGACCCCCGGTCGCTCTTGCGGGCCGCTTGGTCCGGGCAATACACCTGTCGGGCATCGGACAGCACACGGGAGAGACGGGGCCAGGATGCGTACAACCCTTCGCACAGGCAAGGCCGCGGTGGCGTTCGCCGCCATCGCGGCTCTCACCCTCGCAGGCTGTGGCGACGACGGGGGTGACGGCGGATCGGGTCCGGGCGGGGGCGCGAGCGGGGATCCGGCGGCCTCCGGGATCGAGCTGCCGAAACTGAACGGCGAGAAAGTACAGGTCGCGGCGGTCTGGAGCGGCCCCGAGCAGGAGAACTTCGTCAAGGTGCTGGACGAGTTCGAGAAACGGACCGGCGCCGAGGTCACGTTCGTCCCGGCGCAGGACCCCATCGTCGACTTCCTCGGGACGAAGATCGCGGGCGGCAGCCCGCCGGATGTGGCGATGCTGCCCCAGCCGGGGGCCATCAAGCAGGCCGTGGAGCGGAAGTGGGCCAAGCCGGTGGGCGCGGCGGCCAAAGCCGAGCTGGCGAAGAACTACTCGCCGGGCTGGCGGAAGACCGGGCAGGTCGACGGCGAGCAGTACGGCGTCTACTACAAGGCGGCCAATAAATCGCTGATCTGGTACAACAACGCCGCCTTCGAGAACGCGGGGGCGCAGGTGCCGAAGACCTGGAAGGACTTCCTGGCGACCGCCGAGACGATCTCCGCCTCGGGCGTCACCCCCGTCTCGGTGGCGGGCGCGGACGGCTGGACGCTCACCGACTGGTTCGAGAACGTCTATCTCTCCCAGGCAGGCCCGGACCGCTACGACCAGCTCGCCCGGCATGAGCTCAAGTGGACCGACGCCTCGGTGAAGAAGGCGCTGACCACACTCGCCGAGCTGTTCGGCGACCCCTCCCTGATCGCGGGCGGCGCGGACGGCGCGCTCCAGACGGAGTTCCCGGCCTCCGTCACCCAGACCTTCACCGGCGGCGACCAGCCCAAGGGCGCGATGGTGTTCGAGGGCGATTTCGTGACGGTCAACATCGCCCAGACCGACGCGAAGATCGGCACGGACGCGAAGGTGTTCCCCTTCCCGGCGGTCGACGGCAAACCCCCGGTGGTCACGGGCGGCGACGCGGCCGTGGCGCTGAAGGACAGCAAGGGCGCGCAGGCGCTGCTGACCTTCCTCGCCTCCCCCGACGCGGCGGCGATCCAGGCCAGGGCGGGCGGATTCCTCTCCCCGAACAAGTCGCTCGATCTGGCCGCGTACCCCAATGACGTACTGCGCGACATCGCCAAGGCGCTGATCGACGCGGGCGACGACTTCCGTTTCGACATGTCGGACCAGATGCCGCAGTCGTTCGGGGGGACACCGGGGAAAGGGTTCTGGAAAGTTCTTCAGGATTTCCTGAAGAACCCCAAGGACATCGCGGGCACCCAGCGGGCGCTGGAGTCGGCCGCCGCCAAGGCGTACAAGAGCTGACGGATGGCCGCCCCGACGACAGCGGGGGGCCCGGTGCGCCCGGGTCCCCCCGCCGCCAAGCGCAAGAGCCTGACCGGCACTCGTATGACCATCGCGGCCGGCTTTCTGCTGCCCGCGCTGGCGCTGCTGGGCGCGCTCGTGGTCTACCCGATCGGATACTCCGTCTACCGGTCGTTCTTCGACCGGTCGGGCAGCGGATTCGCGGGCTTCGACAACTACATGGAGATGTTCACCGACGACACCATCTTCACGGCGGTGCGGAACAACGCCGTCTGGGTGCTGGTGGCCCCCGCCGTCGCCACGGCGCTGGGGCTGATCTTCGCCGTGCTGACCGAGCGGGTCCGCTGGGGCACGGCGTTCAAGCTGATCGTCTTCATGCCCATGGCGATCTCGATGCTGGCGGCGGGCATCATCTTCCGGCTGGTGTACGAGCAGGACCCGGAGCGGGGCGTCGCGAACGCGGTCTGGGTCGGTGTGCACGACACGTTCGCCGAGTCGGCGGGCTTCCCGAGGGCACGCCCGCTGCCGGCGCATCCGCTGAAGGCGGGCGGCGACGGCTCGTACGTCACCAAGGAGCCGGTGAGCGCGGCGAGCGGGGCGAGCGGGGTGTCGCTGCCGCTGGTCGGGGTGGCGCCCGCGAAGATGCCGTCGGACGCCCGGCCCGCGAGAAAGGCGGCGCCCGCCGAGGGGCGGATCACGGGTACGGCGTGGCTGGACTTCACCCGGGGCGGCGGCGGGAGCCCCAATGTCATCGACGCACAGGAGCTGGGGCTCAAGGGCCTTGAGATCGAGGCCGTCCGGGACGGAGAGGTCGTCGCCTCGGCGCGGGCGGGCGCGGACGGCGTCTTCTCGCTGCCCGCTTCGGCGGAGGGGGCCGTGCTGAGGCTGCCCGCGGAGAATTTCCGGGAGCCGTACAACGGGGTGAACTGGCTCGGTCCGACGCTGGTGACCCCGGCGATCATCGGCAGCTATGTCTGGATGTGGGCCGGTTTCGCGATGGTGCTGATCGCGGCGGGGCTGGCGAGCGTGCCCCGTGAACTCCTCGAAGCGGCACGGATCGACGGCGCGAACGAGTGGCAGGTCTTCCGCCGGGTGACGGTGCCGCTGCTGGCTCCGGTGCTCGCGGTGGTGCTGGTCACGCTGATGATCAACGTACTGAAGATCTTCGATCTGGTGTACATCATCGCGCCGGGGTCGGCCCAGGACGACGCGAACGTCCTGGCGCTTCAGCTGTACCGGTCGTCGTTCGGAACGGATACCCATCTGGGCGTGGGCAGCGCGATCGCGGTGCTGCTGCTGGTGCTGGTGATTCCGGTGATGCTCTTCAACATCCGGCGTATGCGAAGGGAGGGTCGCCGATGACCACGACGGACGGTGCGGTGAGGGCGAAGCGGTCGCTCCCGTCGCGGATCGCGGCACGCGCCGGCGGCGGCGCCATGCGGGTGTTCCTGGTACTGGTGGGCCTGTTCTGGCTGATGCCCGCGTTCGGTCTGCTGATCTCCTCGCTGCGGGATCCGGCGGATATCGCGGAGAGCGGCTGGTGGCAGGTGTTCAGCGCGCCGGGCCGGCTGACGGCGGAGAACTACGAGCGGCTGCTGGCGAACGAGGCCGTCAGGGACTCGCTCTGGGCGAGTGTGATGATCACGGTCCCGGCGACGGTGCTGGTGGTGGTGATCGGGGCGCTGGCGGGTTACGCCTTCGCGTGGATGGAGTTCCCGGGCCGCGACTGGTGGTTCATGCTGGTGGTCGCGTTGCTGGTGGTGCCGGTGCAGGTGGCGCTGGTGCCGGTGTCGAAGCTGTTCGGCGCGATCGGGATCTTCGAGACGACGCTCGGGGTGATCCTGTTCCATGTGGCGTTCGGCCTGCCGTTCGCGATCTTTCTGCTGCGGAACTTCTTCGCGGAGATCCCGAGGGAGCTGCTGGAGGCGGCACGGCTGGACGGCGCGGGCGAGCTGCGGCTGTTCACCCGGGTGGCGATGCCGCTGGGGGCGCCGGCGATCGCGTCGCTGGGGATCTTCCAGTTTCTGTGGGTGTGGAACGACATGCTGGTGGCGCTGATCTTCGCGGACTCCCAGAGCGCGCCGATCACGGTGGCCTTGCAGCGGCAGGTGCGGCAGTTCGGGAACAACATCGATGTGCTGGCGCCGGGGGCGTTCGTGTCGATGGTGATTCCGCTGGCGGTGTTCTTCGCCTTCCAGAAGCACTTTGTGTCGGGGGTGATGGCGGGGGCGGTGAAATAGCCGGCCCGGGGGCCTCATACGGGGCGTTCCCACGAGGCGTTCCCACGGGGGAGAAATGTCGGGAAATAACCCCAAAGCGCACTACAGTTCCGACCGATGACGCCCCCTTGGTACGCCTCACTCCAGCCCGCCCGCTCCCCGGGCCCCGTCGGGACCGGGCTCCGGCATGCCCTCGCGCTGGCCGCCGTCTGGACAGCCACCCGCACCGGAATGCTCGTCCTGCTCGTCATCGACCGGATCGGCGACTCGGGGGTGGCCGGTGAGGTGCACCAGCTCTACCGCGGCTGGTACGACCAGCTCGTCCACGGGGTCTTCCCGCTGGGAGACGCCACCTGGCAGTACCCCCCGGGCGCGGCGATCGTCTTCCTCTCCCCCGCCGCGCTGCCGTGGCTGACGTACTTCCAGGCGTTCGTCGCCCTGGTGCTGCTGGCCGACGCGGTCGTCACCGCCGCTCTGGCGCGGGCGGGCGTACGGGGAGCCTGGTTCTGGGTCTGCGGACTGCCCCTGCTGCTGAATCTGCCGCTGGCCCGCTATGACGTGCCCGTCACCGCAGTCGCCGTACTCGCCCTGCTCACGCTGCGCGGACGGCCGCATCTGGGCGGTGCGCTCGCCGGGATCGGCGCGCTGATCAAGGTGTGGCCGCTGCTCACGATCCTGGGGACGCCCCGGGGGCGTACGACACGCACCGTCTGGGGCTCGGCGGTCGCGGCGGTCGCGGTGCTGACCGCCGTACTGCTGACCGGTTTCAGCCATCCCCTGGACTTTCTGCGGCAGCAGGGCGCGCGGGGGGTGCAGATCGAGTCACTGGGCGGGACCGCGCTTCAGCTGGCCGGGCGGTGGGGCTGGTCGGGGGAGGTCGGATACCAGTACGGGGCCTTCGAGTTCACCGGCCCGTATGTCTCCAGCGTGGCGCGGCTCTCGCTGGCGCTGAGCCTGGGGGCGCTGTGCTGGCTGGTGCTGTGGCGGATCCGGGCCCGCCGCTGGGGTCCGGCCACCCCGTACGACGCCGCGCTCGCCGCCGTACTGCTCTTCACGGTCACCAGCCGGGTCATCAGCCCGCAGTATCTGATCTGGCTGATCGGACTGGCCGCGGTCTGTCTGACCTCCCGGCACACCACCCAGCGGCCGGTCGCGCTGCTGATGGCGCCCGCGGCCGTGCTGAGCGCGCTCGTGTTCCCGCTGCTGTACGACGAGGTCGTCCACGGCACCACGCTCGGCTGTCTGCTGATGGTGCTGCGCAACGGTCTGCTGCTCACGGCGGCCGTGGTGTCCTGCCGCCGGCTCTGGGCGGCGACCGTCTGACGCGGCGGCTCGGGCGGGAGCCCGCCTGCTGTCCTCCGCTCGCGGGCACCTGCTGGTCTGCGCCCGCTGCTCGCCGTCCGGCACAGTACGTTCCGGGCTGCGGCACGGTTTTCCCGGTCGGGTTTCCGGTCGGGTTTCCGGTCGGGTTTCCGGTCGGGTTTCCGGTCGGCTGTAACGATCGCCCCCGCCGCACCACTTCTCCATGACAGGAGAAACCCAAGGGGACGGAGGTGCCGGCGGTGTCAGATGAAGCGGACCGCTTCACCGCGGTGTACGACGCCTGCCGCGGGCGTGTATGGGCCTACGCGGTCAGCAGAGCCGGGCGGCAGATCGCCGACGAGGTGGTGAGCGAGACCTTCGTCATCGCCTGGCGACGGCGGGCGGAGCTACCCCGCACACCCCTGCCCTGGCTGCTGGGCGTGGCCCGCAATGTGCTGCGTGACACGGTGCGCGCCGAGGTCAGACGCGAGTCGCTCGCCGCCGAGTTCGGCGAGTGGACCGAACGGTCCGCCCAGGGCAGCGCGGGCGATATCGCCGACGACGTCACGGACCGCAATGCGCTGCTGAGGGCCCTCGCGACACTGCCCGAAGACGACCGCGAGGTGCTGATCCTCGCCGCCTGGCACGGACTCGCGCCGGCCGAGGCGGCGAAAGTCGTCGGCTGCTCGGCGACGGCGATGCGGGTGCGGCTGCACCGGGCCCGCAGACGGCTCACCCGGGCCGTCGACGCCGCCGTGCCCCCGCCGGCCTCCGCCGCGCGCCCCCGGGTTCGGCTCGTACAAGAAGAAGTGTGAGGAATGGACCGGATGAAACACGACATCATGCGGCGGCTGGCGGATGCCCGCCCGGCGCGGCTGGACCCCGGTGCGCCGGTCGGCGACGAGGTCAGGACGGCCGAGCTGGCCATGGCGATGCGGGAGGCGGACGCCGCCCCGTCCGCCGCCGCCCGCCCGGCACGGACCCCGGCGCGGACCCCGGCCCGGCCCTGGCTGCGCCCCCGGTGGGGCGTCGGCCTGGTCTCCGCGGCTGCCGCTGCCGCCGCGATCGCGGTGACGCTGGCCCCGGCGGACGGCGGGTCCGGCCCGGACGGTACGGCCGCCTCCGCCGGGCAGGACCTGCTGCTCACCGCCGCCGCGCGGGTGGAGGCGGCGGACGGCACGGCGGGCCAAGGCGCGTTCTGGTACCAGAAGGAGCGCTACGGCTCGCTGCACCAGGTACCCGGCGCGGACGGGCAGCCGGGCTATGTCATCGACGACCGGCACGATTCCCAGGACTGGCTGGCCCAGGACGCGAAGAAGCGCTGGTCCCGGTCGGACGGCGTCGGCGCCCGACCGGCGTCGGAGAAGGACGAGACGGCCTGGCGGAAGGCGGGCTCGCCCAAGCGGTGGGACACCGCCGGCGGCCTCAGCTATGAGGGCGCCGGGCTCATCACCCAGGACGCTCCCGGCGGGAACGGGGACACCATGCCCATGGGGGAGGTCCAGATCGCGGAGCTGAGAGAGCTGCCGACCGAGGCGAAGGCCCTGCGTGAACGGCTGCACGAGCTGGTCGACAAGGAGTACAACGCCCCGGACGCCGTGATGCAGGGGCTGATCCGGGCCAAGGCGGTCGAGATCGCCGTCCATCTGCCCTCGGGTCCGGAGCTGCGCGCCGCCGCCTACCGGCTGCTCGCCGCCGAGCCCGGGGTACGCGACCTGGGAAAGATCAAGGACCACTCCGGCCGCGAGGGCTACGGCGTGGCGATCCCGTACGAGAAGACGGACATCGAGCTGAGGATCGTCCTCGACACCCGGACCGGTGCTCCGCTCGGCACCCTCACCGCCACCACCGATGCGCACGACGGCTGGCCCAAGGGCGCGACCATCAGGTATACGACCAATCTCGGCCAGAATTGGACGGACACTCCTCCTCCGTTCACCGAGGACAAGCAGCCGGAGGCGGACACTCCGCCGCCGGGCCCCGGGCCGGACCTGGACGCTCGGCCGGTTGACGCGCCGGATGCGGCCGAGTCCGCCGGTACGTCCGGCTGACCAGCGCCACCGCGCCACCGCGCCACCGCGCCGAACAGCCCGTAGCCGAAGACTCCCGGAACAGCCCAGTGCGACCGGACGACCCACGGGGGGTCGGTCGCCCCTAGGGCCCGGGTCCGGGGTCCGGCATGAGCGGACGCGCCGCGCCTCCGGCGAACGGCCCACGCCCCTGATATCTGCCACGCCCCCTGTCGGCAGCAGGGCCGGGACCGTATCCGCCGCCGTCGCACCGCCCATGACCGGGCATCGGCGCCGTCCCGCGGGGAACGGCTCCCCTTCCACACCGCACCGGATTCGGAACTGACCAATCCGAAGCAAGCCGGCCTGCTGTGGAACGAGCCGGGCGGGACAGTGCCGAGCAGGGGTCCGCCGCCTTCCCAGGCGGCGGGCCCCGCTCACATGACCACTAGCTGCTGCGTACGCAGCTGACCGCTAGCTGTGCGTACGCAGCAGCTGCCGCATCGTCCGCATCGCCACGGACAGATTCGCCAGGTCGAAGGTGTCCGACCCCTGGATCTCGTCCAGCGTCGCCCGCGCCCGGGACAGGATCGAGACGTTGTTCTCCTCCCAGGTCTTGAAGCGCTCCTCGGGAGTCGACTCGCCGTTGCCGACCGAGAGCAGATCCGCCGTCAGCATCGCATGCGCCGCGTACAGATCCTCACGGATGGAGGCACGGGCCATCGACTGCCAGCGGTCGGCTCTCGGCAGCTCGATGATCCGGTCCATCAGCTGGGTGATCCGCAGCCGGTCGGCGAGGTCGTAGTACACCTCGGCGACCGCCATCGGGTCCTTCTTCGTACGGTCGGCGATCGCGACGATGTCGAGCGTCGGGAACGCCGAGGAGAACCCGGCCACCCGCATCGCCAGCTCCTCGGGCACGCCCGCCTCGGACAGCTCCTGATGGATGCCCTGGTACCACTCCAGGTCCGCGCCGCGCAGCATCTTCGGCAGCTCGCCCCAGACCTGCTCGACGCGGTCGCCGAAGAACTCCACGGTCTCGGCGAGCCGCAGCGGCTGCGGACGGTTGCCCAGCAGCCAGCGGGTGCCGCGCTCGACCAGCCGGCGCGAGTGCAGCCGGATACGGGTCTGGACATCGGCCGCGACCTGGTTGTCCAGGGCCTCGACCGCGTCCCACACCGCGTTGAGACCGAAGATCTCACGGGCGGCGGTCTGCGCCCGCACGACCTCCTCGATCGACGCGCCCGTCTCCTCCCGCAGCCGGTGCAGGAAGGTCGAGCCACCGGTGTTGACGGTGTCGTTGACCAGAACGGTCGTGATGATCTCGCGGCGCAGCGCATGACCGTCGACGGCGTCGCGGAAGTTCTCCAGCAGCGGCTTGGGGAAGTACGCGTGCAGCAGCCTGGTCAGATACGGGTCATCGGGCAGGCTGGTCCGGATCAGCTCATCCGCCACCGTGATCTTGGTGTACGCGAGCAGCACGGCCAGCTCGGGCTGGCTCATGCCCTTGCCGTTGTTGAGGAGCTCACGGATCTGCCGGTCGTTCGGCAGGAACTCCAGCGCCCGGTCGAGCGCCCCGTCCCGGCCGAGCCGCCGCATGAAGCGCTGGTGGGCGTGGAGGAGGGAGGGCGACTGGGCGACGGCGTTGCTGAGGGCGACGTTCTGCGCGTAGTTGTTGCGCAGCACCAGGGTGCCGACCTCGTCGGTCATCTTCGCGAGCAGCAGATTGCGCTGCTTGACGGTGAGGTCGCCGTCTGTGACCAGGGCGTTGAGCAGGATCTTGATGTTCACCTCGTGGTCGGAGGTGTCCACGCCCGCGCTGTTGTCGATGGCGTCGGTGTTGACCCGGCCGCCGGTGCGGTCGAACTCGATCCGGCCCAGCTGGGTCAGCCCGAGGTTGCCGCCCTCGCCGACGACCTTGGCCCGCAGCTCGTCGCCGTTGACGCGGATGGCGTCGTTGGCCTTGTCGCCGACGTCCGCGTTGGATTCGGTGGACGCCTTGACATAGGTGCCGATGCCGCCGTTCCACAGCAGGTCCACGGGGGCCTGGAGGATCGCCTTCATCAGTTCGGCGGGGGTCAGCTTGGAGGTCCCTGCCTCGATGCCCAGCGCCTTGCGCATATGCGCGTTGACGGGGATCGACTTGGCGGTACGGGGGTGGATGCCGCCGCCCGCGGAGAGCAGCTCCTTGCTGTAGTCGGCCCAGCTGGAGCGCGGCAGCTCGAAGAGCCGGCGGCGCTCGGCGTAGGAGGCGGCCGCGTCGGGGTTGGGGTCGATGAAGATATGGCGGTGGTCGAAGGCGGCGACCAGCCGGATGTGCTCGCTGAGCAGCATGCCGTTGCCGAAGACGTCGCCGGACATGTCACCGACGCCGACGACGGTGAAGTCCTCGGTCTGGGTGTCGTGGCCGAGCTCGCGGAAGTGACGCTTGACCGACTCCCAGGCGCCACGGGCGGTGATGCCCATGCCCTTGTGGTCGTATCCGGCGGAGCCGCCGGAGGCGAAGGCGTCGCCGAGCCAGAAGTCGTAGGAGACGGCGACTTCGTTGGCGATGTCGGAGAAGGAGGCGGTGCCCTTGTCGGCCGCGACGACGAGATAGGTGTCGTCCTCGTCATGGCGTACGACGCCGGCGGGCGGTACGACCTCGCCGCCCACCAGGTTGTCGGTGATGTCGAGCAGCGCGGAGATGAAGATCTTGTAGCAGGCGATGCCCTCGGCGAGCCAGGCGTCCCGGTCCAGGGAGGGGTCCGGGAGCTGCTTGGCGACGAAGCCGCCCTTGGCGCCGACCGGCACGATCACGGTGTTCTTGACCATCTGCGCCTTGACCAGGCCCAGGATCTCGGTGCGGAAGTCCTCCCGCCGGTCGGACCAGCGCAGTCCGCCGCGCGCGACCTTGCCGAAGCGCAGATGCACGCCTTCGACCCGCGGGGAGTAGACCCAGATCTCGTACGCCGGGCGGGGCGCGGGGAGATCCGGGATGGCCTGCGGGTCGAACTTCATCGACACATAGCCGTGGTGTGCCCCGGCGGTGGCGCTCCGGTCCGTCGTACCGCTTCCGCCGCCGGCGCTCTGGAAGTAGTTGGTGCGCAGAGTGGCCTTGATGACGGTGAGGAAGGAGCGCAGGATGCGGTCCTCGTCGAGGCTGGCGACCTGGTCGAGCGCGCCGTCCAGCTCTTCGAGCAGGCCGTCGATCAGCTCGGTGCCCGCGCTCTGGCGCTCGGGGGACATCCGGGCTTCGAAGAGGGAGATCAGCAGCCGGGTGGTGTGGACATTCGTACGGAGAGTGTCCTCCATGTAGTCCTGGCTGAAGGGGGATCCGGCCTGGCGCAGATACTTGGCGTAGGCGCGCAGCACCATCGCCTGCCGCCAGTTCAGGCCCGCGCCCAGCACCAGCGAGTTGAAGCCGTCGTTCTCCGCTTCACCGGTCCATACGGCGGCGAACGCGTCCTGGAACCGCTCCCGGGCGTCGTCGCCGAGGTAGTCGCCGTTGCCCGCGCTCGGGGGCATCCGCAGACCGAAGTCGTAGATCCAGGCGAGAGAGCGGTCCGCGCAGCGCAGTTCGTACGGCCGCTCGTCGACGACCTCGCAGCCGAGCCGCTGGAGCACGGGCAGCACGGCGGAGAGGGAGACCTGCTCGCCGGTGCGGTAGATCTTGAAACGGCGCTCGCCCGGGCCGGCGCCGACCGGCTCGTAGAGGGAGAGGGAGAAGTTCCGGCCGGAGTTGGTCAGGGCTTCGAGGTGGACCAGATCGGCGACGGCGGAGCGCGGCGAGTGGTCGGCCTTGTAACCCTCGGGGAAGGCGTTGCCGTAGAGGCGGAGCAGCTCGGCGGCGTGCTCCTCGCCGAGCTCGGAGTTGAGCGCGTCGGCGAAGCCGTCGGCCCAGGAGCGGGCGGCGTCGACGAGCCGGGCCTCGATGCGCTCGGTGTCGGCGTCGGTCAGATGCGGCAGCTCGGTGCCTGCGGGGACCCGGACGACGAAGTGAATACGGGAGAGAATCGATTCGGTGTTCCACGCGGTGAAGTCGACGCTGGTGCCGCCGAGCTCCTCCTTGAGGATGTCGATCAGCCGCAGCCGGACGCCGGTGGTGTAGCGGTCGCGCGGCAGATAGACGAGGGCGGAGTAGTAGCGGCCGTATTCGTCCTGGCGCAGATAGAGCCGCAGCCGCCGGCGCTCCTGGAGGTAGAGCACGCTGGTGACGATGGAGCGGAGCTGGTCGACGGGTGTCTGGAACAGCTCGTCGCGCGGGTAGGTCTCCAGGATCTGGAGCAGATCGCGGCCGTCGTGGCTGTTGGGCGAGAAGCCCGCGCCGTCGAGGACCTCGGCGACCTTGCGGCGGATGACGGGCACCCGGCGGACGGACTCCGTGTACGCGGCGGACGAGAAGAGGCCGAGGAAGCGGCGCTCGCCGATGACATTGCCCTCGGCGTCGAACTTCTTGACGCCCACATAGTCGAGATAGCTGGGCCGGTGCACGGTGGCGCGGCTGTTGGCCTTGGTGAGGACGAGCAGCTTGTGCTCGCGGGCCTTGGCGCGGGCGTCGGCGGGCAGCCGGCTGAAGGACGGGCTGACCGGGTGGTCCTCGTCCTCGCTGTGGTGCGGGTCGGAGCGGAGGATGCCGAGGCCGGTGCCGGGGACGGCGGCCAGCGCGTCGGTCCCGGTGAGCTCGTACTCCCGGTATCCGAGGAAGGTGAAGTGGTCGGCGGCGAGCCAGCGCAGCAGCTCGCGGGCCTCCTCCACCTCCTGGTCGAGCAGATCGGCGGCGATCGGCTCCTTGGGCAGCTCGTCGGCGATGCGCAGCGCGGCGTCGCGCATCTTCTCCCAGTCCTCGACGGCCTCGCGCACATCGGAGAGGACCCGCAGCAGATCGGAGGTGATCTGCTTGAGATCGGCTCGGTCGGTCTCCCGGTCGATCTCGACATGGATCCAGGACTCGACCAGGGCGTCGTGCGGAAGGGCCTTGGCGGCCCTGGCGCGCTTGCCGTTCTTGTCGGAGTGCAGCACCTCGATGAGCTTGCCGGTCACATCGCGGCGGACGGTGACCTGCGGGTGGATCACCACATGGATGCCACGGCTCTGCCGGGAGAGCTCATTGGTGACCGAGTCGACGAGGAAGGGCATGTCGTCGGTGACGACCTCGACGACGGAGTGGCTGCACGTCCAGCCGTTCTCCTCGACGGTGGGGGTGTGGACCCTCACATTGGCCGTGCCCTGGGGGCGGTTCTCCCCCAGCCGGTAGTGGGAGAGCGCCGCTCCGTAGACGTCGACCGGGTCCCGGTCGGCGAGGTCCTCGGGGGCGGTGTGCAGGTAGTAGCGCTGGAGGTAGCCGAGGAGGGTGTCCTGGTCCGGACGCCGCCCCGGCTCGTCCCCGGTGGGAAGGTGCCCCCCACCTGGACTGTTCTCAGCTACCCGGGCCGCCCGTGCGAGCAGCTCGGCCTTGGCTTCGTCCAGCTTGGTCTGCATGTCCTCTGGCTCCTGTCGCGCGCCGTTGCGTGACGTAGGTGGAAGGTGCGACGCAACGCCACGACACGGGGTGTCTGGTCTGCTCCGACGTTATGTCGCGATGAGAGTCGCCCGGGCCGCAACCGACGAATATCGGTGATGGGGCCGGAGCGGGGGAATCAGCGATGGCCCGGCCGCTGTGGCGTTCCGGGCGCAGGCCGGGGGCTTCGCTGCCCCCAGGGCGTATCGCACTGATCACTGCTCCAGGCTATCGCCCCGCGCCCCCGAACCGTCATGAGCCTTATGTGTACAAAAGCGGGCCGGGAAGTTTGACACTCTGCACAGCGACACAGGCCCTCTTGGCAAAGGAGCCCTTCGCGGTGCAGGTTGGCGGTGACGGCGCACGGCCGTCCGCGGCGGGTTCCGCTCCGCCTCAGAGCCTCCTCATCTCCGGTTCCGCGGGGTACTCCGGTCGGAGTACTCCGGCCCTTCATCCACCAGGAGCAGCGATGACAACCAAGGTCCTGATCGTCACCGGCGACGCAGCCGAGTCGCTCGAAGTCCTCTACCCGTATCAGCGGCTGCTCGAAGAGGGGTACGAGGTCCATATCGCGGCTCCCGCCCGTAAGAAGCTCCAGTTCGTGGTGCATGACTTCGAACCGGGGTTCGACACCTATACGGAGAAGCCGGGCTACACCTGGCCCGCCGACCTGGCCTTCTCCGAGGTCGATCCCGGCCAGTACACGGCGCTGATCATTCCGGGCGGGCGGGCCCCGGAGTATCTGCGCAACGACCCGGAGCTGCGCAAGATCATGAAGGCGTTCTTCGACGCGGACAAGCCGGTGGCCCAGATCTGCCACGGCCCGCTGCTGACGGCGGCGATCGGCGGCCTGGAGGGCCGCAGGGTCACCGCCTATCCGGCCCTGGAGCTGGACATGCAGGCGGCCGGAGCGAGCTTCCAGGACGCGGAGGCGGTGGTGGACGGCACCCTGGTCTCCTCCCGCGCCTGGCCGGACCACCCGGCCTGGATGCGGGAGTTCCTGAAGGTGCTCCGGGCGAAGGGCTGAGCGCCGAGGGCGGAGTGCCGAGGACGGCCCCCGCCGAAGGGACGGCCTCCTGCTGAAGGGCGGCGACGGCTGAGGAGGTCGCCCCGGGCGCAGGTGCTGGCGGCTGGCGGCTGGCGGCTGGCGGCTGGCGGC
>NZ_VCLA01000045.1 GCF_009600885.1 Streptomyces jumonjinensis | reverse complement strand
GCAGGCCCCGTCGGTCGGCGGCGTGATGCTGCCTCGCGGCAACGGCGAGACCATTCGCCTGTCGCGCGGTGCGTCGCTCACCGACTTCGCGGAGAAGATCAACGCCAACCCGGCGTCGCTCGTCGCGGTCATGATGAACCTCGGCGAGATGGTCACCGCGACCCAGTCCGTCTCCGACGACACGCTGGTCATGCTGGCCGAGGAGATGAACTACCTGGTCCAGATCGTCAGCCCGGAGGAGGAGGACCGCGAGCTTCTCGAGTCCTTCGACATCGAGTTCGGCGAGGACGAGGGCGGCGAGGAGTTCCTCGTGTCCCGTCCGCCGGTCGTGACCGTCATGGGTCACGTCGACCACGGTAAGACCCGACTGCTCGACGCCATCCGCAAGACGAACGTCGTCGCGGGCGAGGCCGGCGGCATCACGCAGCACATCGGTGCGTACCAGGTCGCCACCGAGGTCAACGGCGAGGACCGCCGGATCACCTTCATCGACACCCCGGGTCACGAGGCGTTCACCGCCATGCGTGCCCGTGGCGCCAAGTCGACCGACATCGCGATCCTCGTGGTGGCGGCCAACGACGGTGTGATGCCCCAGACGATCGAGGCGCTGAACCACGCCAAGGCGGCCGATGTGCCGATCGTGGTCGCGGTCAACAAGATCGACGTCGAGGGCGCGGACCCGACCAAGGTGCGCGGTCAGCTCACCGAGTTCGGTCTGGTGGCCGAGGAGTACGGCGGCGACACCATGTTCGTCGACATCTCCGCCAAGCAGGGTCTCAACATCGACTCCCTGCTGGAGGCCGTGGTCCTCACCGCGGACGCCTCCCTCGACCTGCGGGCCAACCCGGAGCAGGACGCACAGGGCATCGCGATCGAGGCTCACCTCGACAAGGGCCGCGGCGCTGTCGCGACCGTCCTGGTCCAGCGCGGAACGCTGCGCGTCGGCGACACGATGGTCGCGGGCGACGCCTACGGCCGAGTGCGCGCCATGCTCGACGACAAGGGCGAGAACGTGGAAGAGGCGGGTCCGTCGACCCCGGTCCTCGTCCTCGGTCTCACCAATGTCCCGGGCGCGGGCGACAACTTCCTGGTGGTCGACGAGGACCGTACGGCCCGTCAGATCGCCGAGAAGCGCGCCGCCCGTGAGCGCAACGCCGCGTTCGCCAAGCGCGTCCGCCGCGTCTCCCTCGAGGACCTCGACAAGGTGCTCAAGGCCGGCGAGATCCAGCAGCTCAACCTCATCATCAAGGGCGACGCGTCCGGTGCGGTGGAGGCTCTTGAGTCCTCCCTGCTCCAGCTCGACGTCGGCGAAGAGGTCGACATCCGGGTGCTGCACCGCGGTGTGGGTGCGGTCACCGAGTCGGACATCGACCTGGCGATGGGCTCCGACGCCATCGTCATCGGCTACAACGTCCGTGCGGCCGGCCGTGCCGCGCAGATGGCGGAGCGCGAGGGCGTCGACGTCCGGTACTACTCGGTGATCTACCAGGCCATCGAGGAGATCGAGGCGGCCCTCAAGGGCATGCTCAAGCCGGAGTACGAAGAGGTCGAGCTCGGCACGGCGGAGATCCGCGAGGTCTTCCGCTCGTCCAAGCTGGGCAACATCGCCGGTGTGCTCATCCGCTCGGGCGAGGTCAAGCGGAACACCAAGGCCCGCCTGCTGCGCGATGGCAAGGTCATCGCGGAGAGCCTCAACATCGAGGGCCTGCGCCGCTTCAAGGACGACGTCACCGAGATCCGCGAAGGCTTCGAGGGCGGTATCAACCTCGGAAACTTCAACGACATCAAGATCGACGATGTCATCGCGACGTACGAGATGCGCGAGAAGCCGCGCGGCTGATCGTGCGCCCCGGGGGCGAAAGCCCCCGGGACCCCGTACCGACCAGTGCGGTGGCCGGGGCCGTTCGGCGGAGGAATTTCCGTCGATCGGCCCCGGCCTCCGCGTGTACGGTTCTGGTGTCCCTGCCAAGCGCTGGCGGGGACATCGAACCCGAACCGGCGGGATATCCGGGTATATACATGTATGTGGGGACGCTGTCCTTCGATCTGCTTCTCGGCGACGTACGGTCGCTCAAGGAGAAGCGCTCAGTGGTCCGTCCGATCGTCGCCGAGCTCCAGCGGAAATTCGCGGTGAGCGCGGCGGAGACCGGTGACCAGGACCTCTACCGCAGGGCGGAGATCGGCCTCGCGGTGGTATCGGGTGACACGGGGCACCTCACGGATGTGCTGGACCGGTGCGAGCGCTTTGTCGCCGGCCGGCCGGAGGTGGAGCTGCTCTCCGTTCGACGCAGACTCCACAGCGACGAAGACTGATGGCAAGGCAAGCAGGTAAGAAGGAGAAGGACCAGTGGCCGACAACGCGCGGGCGAAGAGACTGGCGGACCTCATCAGGGAAGTGGTGGCGGAGAAGCTACAGCGCGGCATCAAGGACCCGCGGCTCGGCACTCATGTGACCATCACGGACACCCGGGTCACCGGCGATCTGCGGGAGGCCACGGTCTTCTACACGGTCTACGGAGACGACGAGGACCGGGCCAGCGCCGCGGCCGGGCTCGCGAGCGCCAAGGGCGTACTGCGCTCGGCGGTCGGCGCGGCGGCGGGCACCAAGTTCACGCCGACGCTGACCTTCGTGGCGGACGCCCTCCCGGAGAACGCCAAGACCATCGACGATCTGCTCGACAAGGCACGGGCCTCGGACGCCAAGGTCCGGGAGGCCTCGTCGGGCGCCAGTTACGCCGGTGAGGCGGACCCGTACCGCAAGCCGGAGGACGAGGACGAAGCCTCCGAATGACAGAGCGGATCACCCCGCCCGACGGCCTTGTCATCGTCGACAAGCCGTCGGGCTTCACTTCGCACGACGTCGTCGCCAAGATGCGCGGGATCGCCAGAACCCGCCGTGTCGGACACGCGGGGACGCTCGAACCCATGGCCACCGGGGTCCCGGTGCTGGGCATCGAGCGGGCTACCAAACTCCTCGGGCATCTCGCGCTCACCGAGAAGGAGTACCTGGGCACGATCCGGCTCGGCCAGAACACGGTCACGGACGACGCCGAGGGCGAGATCACTTCGTCCGCGGACGCCTCCGGGATCGCCCGCGACGCCATCGACGCGGGCGTGGCCGCCCTGACCGGCGACATCATGCAGGTGCCGTCGAAGGTCAGCGCCATCAAGATCGACGGCAAGCGGTCCTACGCACGGGTGCGCGGCGGCGAGGAGTTCGAGATCCCGGCCCGGCCGGTGACCGTCTCCTCCTTCCGGCTCTATGACGTCCGGGAGGCCGTGGCCGAGGACGGCACCGCCGTGCTGGACCTGGTCGTATCGGTGGTCTGCTCCTCCGGTACGTATATCCGCGCCCTGGCCCGCGACCTCGGCGGCGGGCTCGGCGTCGGCGGCCATCTCACCGCCCTGCGCCGCACCCGGGTCGGCCCCTACGGACTGGACGCGGCGAAGACGCTCGACCAGCTCCAGGAGGAGCTGACCGTGATGCCGGTGGCCGACGCGGCGAACGCCGCGTTCGCCCGCTGGGAAGTGGATGAGCGGCGTGCCAAGCTGCTGCTCAACGGCGTACGACTGGACATGCCGTCCTACGACCGGTCGCCGGTCGCCGTCTTCGACCCGCAGGGGCGTCTCATCGCCCTGGTCGAGGAGGAGCGGGGGAAGGCCAAGAGCCTGGCCGTCTTCGGCTGAGGGCTTGAAGGTCTGGAGACCTGAGGGCCTGGGCATCTGAGGACATCGGGGCTCCGGGCGCTCCGGGCGGGTCCTCGGCTGCCGTCGGCTCGCCCGGCGGCTTTCCGGGTGCGGATGGTCCCTCTCGTACGCCGGGGGGCGCGGGCGGCCTGTCCGGGGCCTCGGACAGGCCGCCCGGCCGCCACGGGCGGTTCTCCCGGCTTCCCCGGCCCCGGCGGCGCCCCGGCCGTTCCCCGGGACGCGGGCGGCCCGTCCGGGGCCCGGGTAGCTCCCCGTACCCCGTACGGGAGCGGCCCGGCCCGCTGGGGCAGGCTCTGGCGCCGGTGCCGGCCGCCCCGGGCCCCCGCCCTCACGGCCGTTGCGGAACGAACTCCTCCAGATGCTGCTGCGCAGCTGCGGGGAGCACGGCCCCGCCGGCCCCCTCGAAGCGCTGCTGACAGCCGCCGCACACGGCTGCACGGCCCGCCCCGAGGCCGACACCCGCTGCTCCGGTGCACCGCACCGGACTGCTGCTCGCCCGCCCCCACCAGGGCGCGGCCCGCTTCGCCCGGCGGCTCGTCCGGCCGGCCCGCGAGGTCCCGGAGTCCGCCGCGCTGCCCGCCGGACGGCCGGCCGAGGCCCCGCGGGACCGGTCGGCGCCGACTGGACCGGGCGCCCGCCGGAGCGTCGCCGCACTCACAGCACGATACCGATGCGAAGCGGCGGCTCCGGGCATGGCAGTCTTAGACCTGCGTAGCCGGTCGTCGTCATACCGGCATTCCAGTACGAGGTTCGGGCGAGGAGCGGTCACTGTGCAGCGCTGGCGTGGCTTGGAGGACATCCCCCAGGACTGGGGGCGCAGCGTCGTCACCATCGGCTCTTACGACGGCGTGCACCGTGGTCACCAGCTGATCATCGGGCGGACGGTGGAGCGGGCGCGTGAGCTGTCCGTGCCCGCCGTGGTCGTGACCTTCGACCCGCATCCGAGCGAGGTGGTGCGCCCCGGCAGCCATCCGCCGCTGCTGGCGCCGCACCACCGGCGTGCGGAGCTGATGGCGGAGCTGGGCGTCGACGCGGTGCTGGTCCTGCCGTTCACGGCGGAGTTCTCCCAGCTGTCCGCGGCGGACTTCATCGTCAAGGTCCTGGTCGACAAGTTGCGTGCCCGCGCCGTGGTGGAGGGCCCGAACTTCCGCTTCGGCCACCGGGCCGCAGGCAACGTCGCCTTCCTCGCGGAGCTGGGCACGAGCTACGACTACGAGGTCGAGGTCATCGATCTCCATGTCAGCGGCGAGGCGGGCGGCGGCGAGCCGTTCTCGTCCACGCTGACGCGCCGTCTGATCGCGGCGGGCGACGTCGAAGGGGCGAAGGAGATCCTGGGCCGTCCGCACCGGGTCGAGGGCATCGTCGTCAGGGGCGCCCAGCGCGGCCGTGAGCTCGGCTACCCGACGGCCAATGTGGAGACGCTGCCGCACACCGCGATCCCGGCGGACGGGGTGTACGCGGGCTGGCTGACGGCGAACGGCGAGCGGATGCCCGCAGCGATCTCGGTGGGGACGAACCCGCAGTTCGACGGGGTCGACCGGACGGTGGAGGCGTACGCGATCGACCGGGTCGGGCTCGATCTGTACGGGCTGCATGTGGCGGTGGACTTCCTCGCGTTCGTCCGGGGCCAGGAGAAGTTCGACTCCATCGACTCGCTGCTGGTGGCGATGGGCGAGGACGTCAAGAAGTGCCGTGACCTGACGGCGTAGCGCCCAGGGCCGCCGCGCCCGGGGCCTGGTGGTTCGCGGTTTCCGGGTTCCGGTGGTTCGCCGGGCTCGGTGGCGTACGGTACCCGGGTCCTGGCGGTTCGCCGGGCTCGGTGGCGTGCGGCCTCTCGGTCCCGGTGGTTCGCCGGGCAGCTCAAGGGCATGCCGGTGGCACGCCCTTGAGCCCGGCCCCGGCGGCCTCTCACGCCCAGTGGCACGCCACCCCCGGCCCCCGCACCATCCCCGGATCCTCCGACCGGCACCGCAGGTCCACCCCCGCCCGTTCCGCCTCGCCCGACGCCAGCACCTGGCAGCGGGCGTGAAAGCGGCAGCCGGGCGGGATCCGGGACGGGTCGGGCGGCTCGCCCGTCAGCACCACCGGCGGGAGCGGCGACTCCGGCAGCACCGACAGCAGCGCCCGCGTATACGGGTGCCGGGGCGACAGCAGCACCTCCTCCGCCGTGCCGCACTCCACGATCCGGCCCAGATACATCACCGCCACCCGGTCCGCGATATTCCACGCCAGCCCCAGATCGTGCGTCACCACCAGCGCCGACAGGCCCAGTTCCGCCCGCAGCCGCAGCAGCAGCGCCAGGATCTCACCGCGTACCGACGCGTCCAGCGAGGCCACCGGCTCATCCGCGACGATCACCTCGGGCTCCAGGACCAGCGCCCCCGCGATCACCACCCGCTGGCGCTGACCGCCCGACAGCTCATACGGATACCGTCCGAAGAACCGCTCCGGGGGGCGCAGCTCCGCACGGGCCAGCGCCCCGGCGACCGCCGCGCGCTCGTCCCCGGCGCACCCGTGGATCCGCAGGCCCTCGGCGACCGCCTCGTACACGGTGTGGCGCGGATTGAGCGAACCGCCCGGGTCCTGGAGCACCAGCTGGACCCGTCTGCGGTACGCCTTGAGCGCCCGAGGGGTGTAGACCAGCGGTCGCCCCGCGAAGGCGACCCGCCCCGACGCCGGGCGCACCAGCCCGAGCAGGGCGCGCGCCAGCGTCGACTTGCCGCACCCCGACTCCCCGACCAGCGCCACGATCTCGCCCGCCCCGATGGTGAGATCCACCCCGTCCACGGCGCGGACGGGGCGCGCGGCCGACCCGCCGCGCCGCCGCGCCGGGAAGGCGACGTACAGGCCCTCGGCGGTGAGCAGGGGAGAGGCTCCCGGGTCGGGCGTCGTCATCACGGGCTCCCCTCGGCGGACGGGCCGACGCGTACACAGGCCGCCCGGTGCGCTCCGTTCCCCGTCAGCTCCGGCTCGTCGCGGGCGCAGCCCTCCAGCGCCACCGCGCAACGCGGATGGAACGTACAGCCGTCCGGCAGCGCGGACGGATCGGGCGGATCCCCCGGCAGTCCCCTCGGCGCTCCGCGCGAGGCGGGGTCGCCGATCCTGGGGAAGGCGGCGGACAGCGCCTGCCCATAGGGGTGGAGCGCGGCCGAGTACACCGCGCGGGCCGGTCCCTCCTCCACCACCCGTCCCGCGTACATCACCGCCAGCCGGTCGCAGACATCGGCCAGCACCGAGAGATCGTGGCTGATCATCAGCAGCCCGATGTCCTGCTCGGCGACCAGCCCTCCGATCAGCCGGAGGATCTGCGCCTGGATCATCACATCCAGCGCGGTCGTCGGCTCGTCGGCCACGATCAGCCGGGGGGAGCAGGCCAGCGCCATGGCGATCATCACCCGCTGGCGCTGGCCGCCGGAGAGCTCGTGCGGATAGGACGCCGCACGCCCGGCCGGCAGCCCCACCTGGGCGAGCAGCTCGCCCGCCCGCTTCCGGGCCGCGCCGGGCGTCGCGCCGTGGTGCAGCTCGATAGGTTCGGCGATCTGGTCGCCCGCGGTCCGGACCGCGTTCAGCGAGTGCATCGCGCCCTGGAAGACGATCGAGGCCCCCGCCCAGCGCACCGCCCGCAGCCGGCCCCACCGCATGGTGAGCACATCCTCGCCGTCGAGCAGGATCTCCCCGCTCAGCCGGGCGGACGGGGGCAGCAGCCGCAGCAGCGCCAGCGCGAGCGTCGACTTCCCGCATCCCGACTCCCCGGCGATGCCGAGCGCCCGGCCCGGGGCGAGGCTCAGCCGGACCCCGCGCACGGCGGGCACCGCCGCGGCCCCGGCGCCGTAGGTCACCCGTAGATCCCTGATCTCCAGCAGGCTCAACGCCCCACCCCCAGTCGTGGATCGAGCACCTTCTCGATCGCCCGCCCGCAGAGGGTGAACGCGAGTGCCACCAGGGCGATGGCCAGCCCCGGCGGGGCCAGATACCACCAGTGGCCGGAGGAGACGGCGCCCGCCTCCCGGGCCTCCTGGAGCATCCCGCCCCAGGAGATCACCATCGGATCGCCCAGCCCGAGGAACGCCAGCGTCGCCTCGGTGAGAATCGCCGCCGAGATCCCGAGCGTGGTCTGCGCCAGTACCAGCGGCAGCACATTCGGCAGCACATGGCGGCCCATGATGTGCCGGTGCCCGCCGCCGAGCGCCTTCGCGCGTTCGATGTACGGGCGGGACTCCACCGCGATCGTCTGCGCCCGCACCAGCCGTGCCGTCGTCGGCCAGCTGGTCACTCCGATGGCGACGATCACCGTCCAGACGTCGCGGGACATCACGGTCGCGAGCACGATCGCGAGCACCAGCGTCGGCATCACCAGGAACCAGTCGGTGATCCGCATCAGCAGGGTGGCGAACCAGCCGCCGTAGTGCCCGGCGACGATCCCGACGGCGGCTCCGATCGCCACCGACAGCGCGGCGGCCAGCAGTCCCACGGTCAGCGAGATCCGCGCTCCCCACAGGAGCAGCCCCAGCAGCGGGCGGCCGAACTGGTCGGTCCCCAGCGGGAACCGGGCGCTCGGCGGCTCCAGCGGACCCCCGGGGGTGCCGGTCACCTTGCGCACATCGCCTTCGACCAGCAGCGGAGCGGCCAGCGCCGCGGCGGCGATCAGGACGAGCACCCCGAGGCCGAAGAGCCCCGCCCGGTGGGCCCGGTAGGCACGCCACAGCCGGGCCGCGGCCTCCCGGCGGCGCGCGCGGGCCGGTGAGCCGCTCATCGCCGCACCCGGGGGTCGAGCAGGGGGTAGACCAGATCGGCGAGGAGGTTCATCAGGATCATCGCCCCCGCGAAGACCATGAACAGCCCCTGTACCAGCGGCAGATCCGGCACGCTGAGCGCCTGGTAGAACAGTCCGCCGACGCCCGGCCAGGAGAAGACCGTCTCCACGAGGATCGACCCGGCGGCCACATGGCCCAGATTGATGAAGATCATCGTCACCGTCGGCAGCAGCGCGTTCGGCACGGCATGGCGGCGGCGTACCACCGCGTCCCGCAGCCCCTTCGCCCGCGCGGTGGTCAGATAGTCGCCGCCCATCTCGTCGAGCAGCGACGAGCGCATCACCAGCAGCGTCTGCGCGTACCCCACCGCGACCAGGGTGAGGACCGGCAGCACCATATGGTGCGCGACGTCGATGGCGTAACCGAGGCCGGTGGCGTCGCCCGACTCCATGCCGCCGGTCGGGAAGAGCCCGGGGACCGGCCCGATCCCCACCGAGAAGGTGATGATCAGCAGCAGCCCGAGCCAGAAGGACGGCACCGACCACAGGGTGAGGGCGACACCGGTGTTGATCCGGTCGCCGAGCCCGCCGTGCCGCCAGGCGGAGCGGGCGCCGAGCCAGAGCCCGACCGCCGAGTACACCAGCACCGCGACCCCGGTGAGCAGCAGGGTCGCCGGCGCCTTCTCCGCGATCAGCTCGCCGACGGGGGCGCGGAACTGGTACGAGATGCCGAGATCGCCCGTGAGCGCCTTGGCGCAGTACTCGGTGAACTGCCGCCACAGCGGCTCGTCGAGGCCGAACTGGCGGCGGAGCGAGGCCAGCTGTCCGGCGGTGGTGGGGGTGCCGTGGGTGAGGGCCTTCACCGGGTCGCCGGGGATGATCCGGAAGAGGAAGAAGCTGGTGACGAGCACGGCGAGGAGGGAGACCGCGGCGCCGCCCAGCTTGCCCGCGGTATAGCGGAGATAGCCGCGCGCGGCGGTCACGGCCCGCTCCCCGCGGCGCTCCGGTGGCCTTCCGCCGCACTCCGGCCCTGCTCGGGGTCGGGACTGGGTCCGGGGTCGGGTCCGGGTCCGGGTCCGGGTCCGTGCGTCCGTACCGGTGTGCGCTCCATGGGCGGCGCCGTGCCGCGGCCTCCCGCCACGGGGCGGCTATTCACGGTCGTCGGCGGTGACCCGGCGGCGCAGCGCGATCAGCAGCCCGGCCACGGCGACGACGGCGACCACCGCGCCGATGCCGACCACGACCTCGGTGGCGGACCCGTCCGATCCGTCCGAACCGCCCGGGCCGCCGTGCCCCGCCGCGGGCTCGGCCGACCACCAGCTCCAGTAGCCGTCCTGCCCCCAGAGATTGCCCGCGGCCTCGGGCATCGTGGTGATCGATCCGATGTGGTCGGTACGGTACGCCTCGACCGCGTTCGGATACGCGAGAATGTTCATATAGCCCAGGTCGTAGAGCCGTGACTGCATACGCTTCACCACCTCCGCGCGTTTCACCGGGTCGTACTCGGCGATTTGCCGCGCATACAGTTCGTCGAACTTCCGGTCGCAGATGAAATTGTCCGTCGACCCGGTGTCCCGGGGAGTCGCCGGGAGCGCCGCACAGGTGTGGATGGCGAGGACGAAATCCGGGTCGGGGTTGACGGACCAGCCGTCGAAGGCGAGATCGTAATCACCCTTGAGCCAGGGGTCGGATACGTTGTCGCGGCACTCCATCCGGGTCTCGATGCCGAGCTCCCGCCAGGCGTCGTAGAGATATTTTCCGATCTTTGTGTCAGCGGGGTCGGTGGCATGGCACAGCAGCCGGAAGGTGAGGGGTTTCCCGTTCTTTCCGACGCGTCTGCCGTCGCTGTTCTTCCGGTAACCGGCCCGGTCGAGCAGCGTGGCCGCCTTCCGCGGATTGTAGGCGCGTTTCTGCTCGGGTCCTGGTTTCCAGAAGTAGGCGCGGTAGCGCGGCGGGATATATCCCGCGCCCTCCACGGCATGGTCCTGGAGAAGGGTCTTCACGATCGTCTCGCGGTCGACGGCGTGGAAGAGGGCCTTCCGTACGGCGGGGTCGAGCAGCGCCTTGTGGCCGGTGCCGAAGGTCCGGCCGTCCTTCGCGCGGGCGCCGGGGTTGACGGCGAGAGCGAGAAAGCGCCGCCCGGGCGCGTCGTTGACCTTGATGTGCGCTGTCTTCTTCAACGCGGCGGCCTGGGCGGGCACCAGCCCCTGCACAAAGGAGACCTCGCCCTTGCGCAGGGCCGCGACCGCGGCGTCACCGTCCTTGTAGAACTTCAGCAGCAGTTCGTCGAACTTCGGCGTGCCGCGCCAGAAGTGTTTGTTGGCCTTGAGTCTGAGATACCGGTCGACCTTGAAGTCCGTGATGATGAAAGGCCCGTTGCCGACGATCGGATACCGCTGGTCGTTGTTGAAGACGGAGAAGTCGCCGACCTTCTCCCAGATGTGTTTCGGAACGATCGGGACATCGAGCGCGGTCATGGTGGCCTGTGGCTTCTTCAGCTCGATGACCAGGGTCCGGGAGTCGGGCGCGGTGACCTTCCGGAAATTCGCGATGAAACTTCCGTTCGCGGTCGCCGCCTTCTCGTCGGACATCATCTTGTTGAAGGTCCAGGCCGCGTCGTGGGCGGTGGTCCGCCGACCGTCGGACCAGCGGGAGTTCTTCCGGATGGCATAGGTCCAGGTGAGTTTGGACGCGGAGGACTTCCAGCCGGTGGCCAGCCCGGGAATCGTATGTCCGTCCCGGGCGTCGTAGTTGGTCAGATATTCATAGGCCAGCCGGTGGACGGTGGTGGAGACAAGGCGCTGTGCCAGAAAGGGGCTGAGGGAGTCCACGCTCTGCGAGACGGCGATGGTGAGCACTTTCGCGCCACCGCCGTCCGCCGCCCGGACACTGTGCTGGGGCACGCCCGCCAGTGCGGCGGCGAGCGCGATGACGGCGCATGACCTCGACGGCTTCCGGGAGCGGGATGGGACCTCTGCGACCATCACGGTGACCTCGCCTCGTCACTCACGGGCTCGTGATCCGAGGTGTACCAGCGCCGGTCCGGCCGAGTCAACGGCCGGGAAACGGGCGTGTGGACCGGCGGAACGGAACGAGGACCCGCACCGCGCGACGCGGTACGGGCCCTCCAGCGGCATAGACCTCCGCCGCTTTACTGCTGAGAGGCCGGCGGAGCCTGCGGGGGCTGCTGCGGAGGCCGGCCGCCGGGCGGCGGTACGGACGCCTGCGGATCGGCCGTCCCGGAACCACCCGGCTGGTCCTGCGGAGGCTGCGGCGGTGGGTTCTGCTGCCAGCTCTGGGGCGGATGGTTCTGCGGGGGCTGCTGTGGCTCGCCGTACACCGGGGGCTGCTGCCCGCCCTGGGGATAGGACTGCTGCGGGGGCACAGTGGGGTGCTGCCCCGGCGGCCCCGGCGCGTACGGTCCGGAGTGCGGGGGCGGCGGCGCGTACTGGCCGGGCTGCTGTCCGTACGGGCCGGGATGGCCGTACTGGCCCGGCTGCCCATAGGGGGCGGCGGGCTGTCCGTACGGACCGGGCTGCTGCCCGTAATACGGCTCGGGTGCCGGGGGCCGCTGCCCGTACCGACCCGGCTGCCCGTACTGATCCTGGGGCGGAGCCTGCTGCCCGTACGGATCCTGGACCGGACCCGGCTGTCCGTACGGATCCTGCTGCCCGTACGGCTCCTGGGCCGGGGGCTGCTGTCCCGGCATCGGCGGGGGCATGGTCGGCGGCGGGTTGCCGTTCGCGGTCCACAGCCCCTGCTGCTGCTGGGCGCGGGCGAAATCCTCCGCGATCAGCGCCGACAGATTGAAGTACGCCTCACGGGTCTTCGGCCGCATCATGTCGAGATCGACCTCCGCGCCCGCCGCCAGATGCTCGTCGAACGGCACCACGACCACACCCCGGCAGCGCGTCTGGAAGTGCGCCACGATGTCCTCGATCTTGATCATCTTGCCGGTCTCGCGCACCCCGGAGATCACCGTGACCGAACGCTGCACCAGCTCCGCGTACCCATGCGCCGAGAGCCAGTCCAGCGTGGTCGACGCGCTGCTCGCACCGTCCACCGACGGCGTCGAGACGATGATCAGCTGGTCGGCCAGATCCAGCACCCCGCGCATCGCGCTGTACAGCAGCCCGGTGCCCGAGTCGGTGAGGATGACCGGGTACTGACGGCCCAGCACATCGATCGCCCGCCGGTAGTCCTCGTCGTTGAACGTCGTGGAGACCGCCGGATCCACGTCATTGGCGATGATCTCCAGACCGGACGGGGCCTGCGAGGTGAACCGCCGGATGTCCATGTACGAGTGGAGATACGGGATCGCCTGCACCAGATCCCGGATGGTGGCCCCGGTCTCCCGCCGCACCCGGCGGCCGAGCGTCCCGGCGTCCGGGTTGGCGTCGATGGCCAGGATCTTGTCCTGCCGCTCGGTGGCGAGGGTCGAGCCCAGCGCGGTGGTCGTCGTGGTCTTGCCGACACCGCCCTTGAGGCTGATGACGGCGATCCGGTAGCAGGAGAGCACCGGCGTACGGATCAGCTCCAGCTTGCGCTGCCGCTCGGCCTCCTCCTTCCGGCCGCCCAGCTTGAAACGGGACGCCCCGGACGGGGTCCGGCTCGACCTGGGCTTCTGCCTGTTGTTGCGCAGCAGCCGGTCGGACGACAACTCGACGGCGGCGGTGTAGCCGAGTGGCGCGCCCGGCACGGAACGCTCGCGCTGGTCATGGGTGACCGGCGTGGGCCATGCGGCGCCGGTGCGCGGATCGGTCTGCTGCCCCTGCGCGGCGGGCGCCTGCTGCTGCGGCAGCGGCACGGAACCGCCGGCGCCGGGCTGCTGACCCGGCTGCGGGTATCCGTACCCGGGGGCGGCCTGCGGCGGCAGCGCGCCCGGCAGCGGCTGCGCCGGGGGCTGCGTCTGGGCGGGCAGGGGCTGCGCGCCCGGCGGCGGGAAGCCGTAGCCGCTCTGGGGGACGCCCTGGGGGGCGTTCGGCTGCGGCTGCCCGGCGGGCGGGAACGCCCCCTGGGACGGCAGCGGCGGGTGCGGCGGGTGCGGCTGGA
>NZ_VCLA01000044.1 GCF_009600885.1 Streptomyces jumonjinensis | reverse complement strand
GCGGCGCCGGCGACCGCGACCACGGCGCCCTCCAGCGGACCGCCTGTGTTCTTCATGGTCTTCGCCTCCTTGATACGAACGCTCACGCGGCTGCTCCGGAAGCGGCGCCGACGGCCACCGGGCCGGTGGCGGTGATCCCCTTCGTGGAGGCGATCACATGCTTCAGCTTCTTGGAGAGCGCCTCATAGAACATGCTGAGCGGAAATTCGTCCGGAAGCACGTCGTCCACCAGTTTTCGGGGCGGCAGGCTCAGATCGAGAGCGTCGGGGCCCTTGGCCCAGCGGGAGCCGGGGTGCGGGGAGAGGTAGCGGGAGACCAGCTCGTAGGCGGCGAACCAGTGGACCAGCTTGGGCCGGTCGATGCCGTCGCGGTAGAGCTTCTCGATCTCGGCGCAGAGCTCGTTGGTGACCTGCGGAGCGCGCTCCCAGTCGATCTTCAGGGTGTTGTCGGTCCAGCGCAGCACATCGTGCTGGTGGAGATAGGCGAAGAGCAGCTGGCCGCCGAGGCCGTCGTAGTTGCGCACCCGGTCGCCGGTGACGGGGAAGCGGAACATCCGGTCGAAGAGGACCGCGTACTGCGCGTCGCGCCCCTGGGGGACTCCCTCGGCCTCCAGGCGGACGGCCTCCTTGAAGGCCGTGAGGTCGCAGCGCAGCTCTTCGAGGCCGTACATCCAGAACGGCTGGCGCTGCTTGATCATGAAGGGATCGAAGGGCAGATCGCCGTGGCTGTGGGTGCGGTCGTGGACCAGGTCCCAGAGGACGAACGCCTCCTGGCAGCGCTGCTGGTCGCCGATCATCTCCCGGATGTCGTCGGGGAGGTCGATTCCGAGGGCCGAGACGGCCGCGGTGGTCACCGCGCGGAAGCGGGCGGCCTCGCGGTCGCAGAAGATGCCGCCCCAGGTGAAGCGCTCGGGGGCCTCGCGGACCGCGATGGTCTCGGGGAAGAGAACGGCGGAGTTGGTGTCGTACCCCGCGGTGAAGTCCTCGAAGGTGATGCCGCAGAAGAGGGGGTTGTCGTAGCGGGTGCGCTCCAGCTCGGCGAGCCACTCGGGCCACACCATGCGCAGCACGACGGCTTCCAGATTGCGGTCCGGGTTGCCGTTCTGGGTGTACATGGGGAAGACGACGAGGTGCTGGAGGCCGTCCGCGCGCCCGGCGGCGGGGTGGAAGGCGAGCAGCGAGTCCAGGAAGTCGGGGACGTCGAAGGCGCTGTCGGCCCACTTGCGCAGATCGGAGACGAGCGCGCGGTGGTACGCCGCGTCGTGCGGCAGCAGCGGGGAGAGCTCCCCGACGGCCTCCGCGATCGCTTCGAGCGCGGCTTCGGCGGCGGCGCGGGTGGGCGCTCCCTCGGCGTCGAAGTCGATGGAGCCGTCCTTGGACTGCCAGGGGCGGATCTCGTCGACGGCATTCTTGAGCTTCGGCCAAGCGGGATGTTCCACTACCCGGTCGGCAGTGGATATGGGCGCTAGGACAGCGTCCTGCACAAGAATTTCCGTCATGTCACTTCCTCCACGGGAGAACCTCGCGTCAAGACACCGTATCCATCCGGGGATCCTCAGGACAAGTGGGAGATGGGAAATTATCCTGCGCACCCCCCATGATCACCGAAAAGTTTGCGGCGAGTAAGGATCTTGGCGGTCACTTCCGCTACGTACAGCCTCTGACTCGCCACTCACCGCCGTCACCGCGACCCGCTGCCCCGCGCCGCCGCGTCAACTCCGGTCCAAACACGCCCACGATCGGATGGCAAGGAGCCGGTTCCACGCGGTCCGCGCCCGGTCCGGCGCGGACCGCGCCGCCACGGCGTACGGCCAGGACCCCGAAAACCCCGCCGGGCCCCGGCGGACGAGCGCCCGCCCCGGACCGCCCACTAGGCTGCGTCCTTGCCGTGCCACGCGCTCCGACCGCGTGCCGGGCGCAAGCCGCCGTCGACGGAAGCGAGAGAACCTTGACTTTCCTCATCATCGGTCATCGCGGGGTCATGGGAGTCGAGCCGGAGAACACTCTGCGCTCCTTCGTCCGGGCCGAGCGCTGCGGTATGGACGCCATCGAACTCGATCTGCATCTCAGCAAGGACGGCGCGCTGGTCGTCATGCACGACGCGGAGGTGGACCGTACGACCGGGGGCACCGGGCCCATCGCCGAGAAGACCCTCGCCGAGCTCCGGGAGCTGGACGCGGGCGAGGGCGAGCGGGTGCCGCTCTTCGAGGAGGTGCTCGACGCGGTCCGCGCCCCGCTCCAGGCCGAGATCAAGGATGTGGCCGCCGCCCGCGCGCTCGGCGAGGTGATGCTGCGCCGGGATCTGGTCGACCGGGTCACCGTGTCGTCCTTCCACGACGACGCGGTGGCGGAGATCTCCGCGCTGGTGCCCGGGGTGCGGACGGTGCTCATCGCCAGCCGCTGGGGCACGGACATCGTGGACCGCGCCAAAGAGGTGTCCGCGGACACCCTCGCGCTGAACATCCGCAGACTGACCCTGGAGACCGTCGAGCGGGCGCACACGGAGCGGATCGAGGTGATCGGCTGGGTGGTGAACACCCAGGAGCAGCTGCGGCTGGCGCGCGCGCTCGAACTCGACGGGGTGACCACCGACTTCCCGGAGATCCGGCGCACGGGCCGGTTCACGGCCTGACGGTCCGCTGACGGACCGGGCGGAGCCGGTCCGTCAGCCGTCCGTCAGCCGGTCAGGTCCTTCACCAGCAGCTCGAAGACGAGATCGTCGCGGAAGGGGACGCCGACGGTCTCCTCGCCGTAAGGGAAGGGGCTCAGCAGTCCCGTACGGCGGTAGCCCCGGCGCTCGTACCAGGCGATCAGCTCATGCCGCGGCGCGAGCACCGTCATCTGCATCTCGCGCACCCCCCACTCCGTACGGGCGAGGTGCTCCGCCCGGGCGAGCACCCGGCGGCCTATTCCGCCGGCCTGGAGCAGCGGGCTGACCGCGAACATGCCGAAGTAGGCTTCCTTCTCACGGCGTTCGAGCTGACAGCAGGCGACCAACTCGCCGGCACGCTCCGTGACGATCAGACGGCTGTCGGAACCCTCGATCACCTTCCGCACCCCGGCCGCGTCGACCCGTCCGCCGCCGATGAGATCGGCCTCTGTGGTCCAGCCTGCGCGGCTGCGCTCACCTCGGTAGGCGGACTGGATCAGCTCGACCAGTGCGGGCACATCGCCCTCGACGCCATCACGGAAAGTGAGTTCACCCGAGCCCCGGGGCGGTGCGGTGTCCATGGCGCTGCTCTCCGATCACGAGATGCCGGCCCGATCCGGGCGGCCCAATACTGTGCAGTGGGCACGAGAGTACGGGGTGCGCCTCTAAAGTTCGGTCATGGTTCACGTGCTGAGCAGCCGGACAGTGGTCCGACCCGTCGATCCGGACCGGTCCCGACAGTTCTACGGCAAGACTCTCGGCCTCCCGGTCTACCGGGAGTTCGGCACCGGGCCCGAGCGCGGCACGGTCTACTTCCTGGGCGGCGGCTTCCTGGAGCTCTCCGGCCGCGCCGAGGGCGCCGCCGGGACCGCTCTGGAGCTGTGGCTCCAGGTCGAGGACGCGGCGGCGGTCCATGAGGAGCTCGCGGCGCGGGGCGTCGAGGTGCTGCGCCCGCCGGTGAAGGAGCCCTGGGGGCTGATCGAGATGATGATCGCCGACCCCGACGGGCACAAGATCATCGTCGTCGAGGTGCCCGAGGACCACCCGATGCGCTACCGGCCCTGAGCGGACCGGCCGCCCGCCCGCACGCTCCTCAGCCTCCTGTGCGCCCGCGTACGCCCCAGTGGACACGGGCATCGACCCAGGAGAGCCGCCGGAAGGGGGAAGTCCCGTGCACGCACCCGTGGTGTCCGGCTGGCTGCTGGTCGCGCTCTGCGCCTGGACCGGCGGGTACTGCCTGGCCCGGCTGCGCCGGTGCCCGAGGCGGGACCGGGCGGCGGTGGGGGGCGAGGCGCTGATGGGGCTGGGCATGGCGGCGATGGCCGTGCCCGCGGCCGTGTTCACGCCTCCCGGGTGGGTGTGGCCGGTGTACGCCGCGGTCTTCGGCGGTGCGGCGCTCGGCGCCCTGTGGTCCGCCCTGCGGGGGGCCGCGCACCATCTGCACCATGCCGTCGGCTCCCTCTCGATGGTGTACATGGCCCTGGTGATGGCCTACGGGACCGGTCAGCGGGGGCATACGGCGGCCGGGGTCCCGGTGGTGACCGGGGCGCTGCTGGCGTACTACGCCGTCTATGTGCTCCACCGGGGTCTGCGGCTGGTCCCCGCCTTACCGGGGCCGCTGTCGGCCGCTCCGGGGCCGGTACCGATGGCCGGGCTCGCTCCGGGGACGGGGGCGGTCACTCCCGGGGCGGGCCGGATCGCCGCCGGGGCGGCGCCTCCCTGCCACCCCGCACAGGAGCGGAACGCCGGGATGGCTCCGGCCTGCCGGCTGGTCATGGGGCTCGCGACGCTGGCGATGCTGTTCACCCTGTGACTCCCGAGCAGGAAGACCCGTGACCCTCGAACCGGAAGACCTGTGGCCCCTGAGCCGGAAGAAACGTGTCGTGCGTCACTTGCCGGGTGACCGCATACCCCCGGCCGGTCCGGCACTCATAGGCTGATCACATGTTGGTCTCCCTTGTGCTGCTGTCGCTCGGCGCACTGGCCGCCGTGCTCGCCCCGCGCCTGGTGTCGCGTGCCGACTGGCCGGAACGCGAGCCCATCGTGGCGCTCTGGGTGTGGCAGTGCGTGGTGGCCGCCGTGCTGCTGTCGTTCGCGCTCTCCATGACCTTCAGCGCGGCGGCGGCCTGGCAGCTCGTCCGGGGGCAGGTCTTCGCGCCCGCGCCGCACGCGGTGGTGGAGGCGTACGCGCTCGGAACGGACGAGCCGTGGCCCGCCGTGCTCGCGGTCGTTCTGGCGTGCGGCGGGCTCTGGACGGCGGCGATGCTGACCCGGGAGATCGCCGAGGCGCGGGCCCGGCGCAGAAAGCGGCGCTCCGAACTACTGCTCCGCTCCCCCCTGTTGCCCGGCGAGACCCCGGGGAGCGAGCGGCTCGTGGTGCTGGAGGGCGAGCGGCCCGGCGCCTGGTGGCTGCCGGGCGCGGCGCCCCGGCTGGTCGTCACCACCGCGGCGCTGCGCCGGCTGAAGGGCCGCCAGCTCGACGCGGTGCTGGCGCACGAGCAGGGCCACGCGCGGGCCCGCCACGACTGGCTGCTGCACTGCTCCTCCGCGCTGGCCAACGGCTTTCCGCAGATCCCGGTGTTCGCCGCGTTCCGCGACGAGATGCACCGGCTGGTGGAGCTTGCCGCCGACGACGTCGCCTCCAAGCGGTTCGGGCGGCTGACGATCGCGCTCGCCCTGGTCGAACTCAATGAGGACCGGGGGGTGTTCGGCCCCTGCCCCGCCCCGGAGGCCCAGCTTCCGCAGCGGGTCCACCGACTGCTGTCGGCGACGCCCCGGCTCACCCCCGGCCGCAGGCTCCGGCTGACGGCCGCCGCCGCGCTGGTCCCGGTGGTTCCGCTGCTGGTGGCGTTCGTGCCCGCGCTGCGCGCACTGGGGTGACCCCTCACCGGCCGGGGCCGGTGCGGGGCAGTCGCATGGATCGGGGCAGCCTCTCGCCGACCCCGCCCGATCCATCCCAGCGACACCGGTCCCGATGGCCTCCCCGGGGCCGGTCCACCGCATCCACGGGGCGTACGAATGGCCCGAGCCCCCCACGGGAGGAATGATCGCCCCCATGTCTTCCCCCCGACCCAAGCCCCCCGCCTCCCCCGCACACCGGAGCACCGCCGGACCCGTCCGTGCCACCGCCGCTCTGGCCGCCGCCTCGGCCGTGCTGCTGACCCTGGTCGCCGTGGCCTGGCCACCGCTGCTCTCCTTCGACCGCTGGACCGCGGAGACGCTCCACCGCAGCGCGGTACGGGAGCCCGGCTTCGTCCACGTCAACCGTGTGCTCACCGACTGGGTGTGGGACCCCTGGACCATGCGGATCCTGATCGCCGTCGCCGTTCTCTGGCTGTGGCAGCGGCGCGAGCGGCTGCTCGCGGTGTGGGTCGCCGCGGCGACCGCGCTCGGCGCGCTGCTCCAGACGCTGCTGAAGACGGCGGTGGGGCGGGAGCGCCCGCAGTGGCCCGATCCGGTGGACTCCGCGCACCTCGCCGCCTTTCCCTCCGGTCACGCGATGACGGCCACCGTCGCCTGCTGTCTGCTGCTGTGGCTGCTGAGGCTGCACGGCGCCCAGGGCAGGCTGTGGTTCTGGAGTGTGGCAGCGGCCGTCGTATCGGTCATCGGCGTGGGTCTCACCCGGCTCTATCTCGGGGTGCACTGGCCCACCGACGTCCTGGCCGGCTGGCTGATGGGCGCGGGCTGGGCGGGCTTCTCGATCGTGCTCTACGAGCGGCTGGTCCGCTCCCGCCGTGACTGAGCCCGCGGGTCCGGGCCGCTGACGGTCCGGGACGCTTCCGAGGCGCCGGACGCGCGTCCTCCCCGGGTACGGCCGCTCAGCGCGGGGAGCGACTCCCTACCGGGCCGTCCGGACCGGGCGATCCCCCGCGTCGCCCGGTCCAGGACAACCACCACGCCTGCCAGGCCCTGAGGGCCTCGCGGCGTGCCGCGCTGAGTATATTGGCTCTGAGCCAGTCAACGCAGGAGTCCAGCATGTCCCCGCGGAGCCCATCGGTCAATGAAGAGATGCGCAGGCGTTCCCGGGAGCGGCTTCTTCAGGCGACGGTGGAGCTGGTCGGCGAACGCGGCTATGAGGCCACGACGCTCGCCGACATCGCCGACCGGGCGGGCTCCGCGCGCGGCCTGGTCTCGTACTACTTCCCGGGGAAGCGCCAGTTGCTCCAGTCGGCCGTGCACCGGCTGATGCACCGGACCCTGGAGACGGCGCTCTACAAGGAGCCGCGGACCGAGGACGGACACGAGTTCCTGGCGCGGGCCATCGACGCCGTACTGGGACTCGCCACCGACCGTCCCGTACTGATGCGGACCCATATGTCCGGCGTTTTGCAGGCCGAGGGGTTCGTCCAGTGCCCCGAGCAGCAGCGGCTGGCCATGCTGCTGCGCTGCGCGGTGGAGCGGTATGGATCACGGCAGATCGACGCGGATTATCCGCTGCTGCGCGCCCTGTTGATGGGCGCGGTCTTCGCGATCGTGCTGCCGGGCGCGCCGATGCCTCAGGCACGGCTGCGGGCCGAGCTGTTCCAGCGGTACGGACTCGACTGGGAGCTCGGCGTTCCGCCGGACGGCACGCCGCCCGGCGGAACACATGATGAGCGGAGGACCGCTCCTACAACGGATCAGAACGACCCGACGGATCAGATCGGTCGGACCGGTCAGACCGATCAGTCGTCGTGGTCGTCGTCATCGTCGTCGTCGTCATCGTCGAAGTAGTCGGGCTGGGTCTGGACGTTGAGCTCGCCCAGCTTGACCTTCTTCGCCGGATCCGTACGCCTGTCGTTGATCTTCAGTACGTCGAGACCCTTGGCGATGTCGTTGGAGTAGACATGGCCGTTGTAGTAGTACGTCGACCAGGGGCCGCCCGTGGTGACCCGGTCGAGGGTGATCGGACCGCGCTCGAAGTAGCCGATCTCCTTGGGCTTCGAGGAGTCGGTGAAGTCCCAGAGCGAGATGCCGCCCTGGTACCAGGCCTGAATCATCAGGTCGCGGCCCTTGACCGGGATCAGCGAGCCGTTGTGCGCGACGCACACCTCGGCGTCGGCCTGGTGCCGGTCGATCTTGAAGTAGCTCCGGAAGGCGAGCTCGCGCTTGTCTCCCTTGCCGGTGATGTCGTAGATGCCGTTGGCGCCGCGGTTCGGACCGATCTCGGCGTTGCAGGTGGCCGCGCCGCCGCCGCCCAGCTCATCGGTGAAGACGACCTTGTTGGCCTTCTGGTTGAAGGTGGCCGAGTGCCAGAACGCGAAGTTCACGTTGTCCTGGACCCGTTCGATGACCCTGGGGTTCTCGGGGTCCTCGATGTCGAACAGGATGCCGTCGCCCATGCAGGCTCCGGCGGCCAGGTCCTTCGAGGGCAGCACGGTGATGTCGTGGCAGCCGGAGGTCTGGGAGACGCCCGGGTTGGTGGGCGATCCGGGGTTGCCGCCGTCACCCGGGAAGAGCACCGGGAAGCCCACGACGGCGGACTTCTCCGGGGCCTTGCGCGGCACCTTGATGACCGAGATGCCGTCGTGCGGCGGCTGGCAGTCGGGGAACGCCGCGTTCGGGTAGTACGACGAGACATAGACGTAGACGTTGCGGCGCTCGGGCACGATCGTGTTCGTGTGCGAGCCGCACGCGGTCTCGACAGCGGCGACGTACTGCGGGTTGCGCTTGTCGCTGATGTCGAAGATCTTGATGCCCTCCCACGACTCCTTCACCGTGGCCGACTGGGACTTGCTGTTGCAGGAGTTGTCGCTGCGCGATGAGTCCGTGGACAGGAAGAGCAGGTCACCGGAGACCGAGACATCGTTCTGGCCACCGGGGCACAGGACCTCCGAGACGGTCTTCGGAGACCTCGGGTTGCTGATGTCGTAGATGGTGAAGCCGTCGTAGTTGCCCGCGAAGGCGTACTTCCCCTGGAAGGAGATGTCCGTATTGGTGCCCTTGAGCGCGCCCTTCGGAACGTTGATGAGATGTTCGATGTTGTCACTGTGGACGATCTCGTCCACGCCGGGTATCTCACCGGACTTGATGGCCGACCGGTCCTGGGCCGCCTCACCCGAGGAGAGCTTCTCCTTCTTGACGGAGCCGTCCCCCGGGTCGGGGGTGGCGAGCGCGGGGCCCGCCGTCAGCAGCGTGGCGAGCAGGCCGGCCGCGGCGGTAGCCACGCCCAGCCGTCTCCGCCGTACGCGGTTCTTGGGCGACAAGGTCATACGTCCTCCCTTGTTTCCGTTCCTGTTCGAACGGTTCACGGACCTCGGCAGTATCTTCCCTTGCATGCACATCTCAACAGATGGCAACAGAGACGTAATGAAAGTTTTTGATCAACAGGCGCGGGAACCGTGCTAGGACATATGTCAAACAGTCGCCAAACGCCCTAAGTGGGCCAGGAGGTCGCCGTGTTGTACCGCCCCACGACCAGAGGTGTCCGCAGAGCGGTCACGGCCGCGGCAGTCGCGGTCGCCGTACTGGCCCTGGGGGCCTGCCAGTCGGACTCGGGCGGTCCGGCCAAGGCCGAAGCCGGGGCGAGCGCCTCCGTGGTGGCCCCGGGCAAGCCGGGCGAGCCGGCGAAGACCCTGTCGGCCGAGGAGGCGCAGAAGGCGCTGCCGGACGACTCCCCCAACGCCGCGGACCTCCGTTACGCGCGGATGATGATCGCCCATCACAGCCAGGCGCTGACGATGACCGGACTGGCCCCGGATCGCGCCGGATCGACGCAGGTCAAGCGGCTGGCGGAGCGCATATCAGCCGGCCAGAAGCCGGAGATCGGCGCCATGGAAGGCTGGCTGAAAATCAATGGCAAGGACACGCCGAAGAGTGGTCAGGATCACGGCGACCATGGAGATCACGGCGGTGATAACTCCGGCGACGACAAG
>NZ_VCLA01000043.1 GCF_009600885.1 Streptomyces jumonjinensis | reverse complement strand
CATCCGGGTATCCGCGACCACCGCGAACGGCGCACCCAACCTCGACTACCTCGATGTGGAGTGACCATGCCGCGACCACCGGGGAGCAGAACCCCCCTCTCCCGTACCGCCGGAGCACGGCGCACCGCGCCCCTCCGCCGCGCCCTGGCACTCGCCCTCGCCCTGCCGCTGGCCGCCGCCGGGCAGCTCACCGACCCGCCCCCGGCCGCCGCCTCCGACAACGGACTCTCCATCCGGCCCGCCATGGGCTGGTCCAGCTGGAGCTTCGTACGCCGCTGGCCCACCGAGGCCAAGATCAAGGCCCAAGCGGACGCGATGCTCAGCAGCGGCCTCAAAGACAAGGGCTACATCCATATCAACCTGGACGACTTCTACCAGAAGTGCGACGCCAACGGCTTCATCGTCGACGACTACGGCCGCTGGGCCGTGGACGAGAAGAAATTCCCCTCCGGGATCAAAGCGCTCGCCGACTACATCCACGACAAAGGACTGAAGTTCGGCTTCTACGTCACCCCCGGCATCGCCAAGAACGCCGTCACCCGGAACACCCCCATCGAAGGAACCCCGTACCGGGCCAAGGACATCGCCGACACCAGCAAGCAGGAGAAGAACTACAACTGCAAGAACATGTACTACATCGACTACAGCAAGCCCGGCTCCCAGGAGTTCGTGAACTCCTGGGCCCGCCAGTTCGCGAGCTGGGGCGTCGACTACCTCAAGATCGACGGCGTCGGCAGCCACGACATCCCCGACGTCCGCGCCTGGGACAAGGCCCTGCGCGCCACCGGCCGGCCCATCAACTACGCCCTCTCCAACAATCTCGCCATCGCCGACGCGCCCACCTGGCGGCAGCTCGCCAACAGCTGGCGCACCCAGGGCGACGTCGAGTGCTACTGCGGACCGGGACCCAACGGCAGCGGCTACCCCCTCACCGACTGGGGCCACATCACCTCCCGCTTCACCAGCGCCGCCAACTGGCAGCAGTACGCGGGCCCCGGCGGCTGGAACGACCTGGACTCCCTCCAGATCGGCAACGGCGATCAGGTCGGACTCACCGCCGACCAGCGCCGCTCCCATCTGACCCTCTGGGCGATGGCCGCCTCACCGCTGCTCCTCGGCACCGATCTCACCGCGCTCAACACCACCGACACGGCGATGCTCACCAATGAGCGGCTCATCGCCGTCAATCAGGACGGCGTCGCGGCGAAGCGGATCGTGAACTCCGGCGCGAAACAGGTCTGGAGCAAACGCGAGGCCGACGGCGACCATGTCATCGCCCTCTTCAACACCGGCGCCTCCGGCAACCAGACCGTCAGCGTCACCTGGGCCCAGGCCGGCTTCACCGGCACCGCCCAGGTCACCGATCTCTGGTCCGGCCGGGACGGCGGAGCGGTCGCCGACTCCTACAGCGTCACCCTGCGACCGGGCGAGACCCGGCTGATCCGCGCTGCTCCGGCCGCCGGGAACACCGTCCGCCATGAGGCCGAGAACGCCTCCTACACCGCTGGTTCGACGGTGGA
>NZ_VCLA01000042.1 GCF_009600885.1 Streptomyces jumonjinensis | reverse complement strand
GCGGCGGGGCGACCGCGGTGACGGTGGTGTGCGCGGCGCTCGCCGCCTATCCGCTCTCGCGCCATCCGGCGGGCTGGGGCCGTCCGTATCTGCTGACGATCCTGTTCACGACATGTCTGCCGATCACGGCGATGATGGTCCCGGTCTACGGGCTGTTCGTCCAGGTCGAGCTGATCGACACGCTCTACGGCACGGGGCTCTTTCTCGCCGCCTCCCAGCTGCCGTTCTCCATCTGGCTGATGAAGAACTTCATGGACTCGGTGCCCATGACCCTGGAGGAGGCCGCCTGGACGGACGGCGCCTCCGGTGCGCAGACCCTGCTCCGGGTGGTGCTGCCGCTGATGGGCCCCGGGCTGACCGTGGTGACGATCTACACCTTCATCCAGCTCTGGGGGAACTTCTTCGTCCCCTTCATGCTGATTCTCTCGCCGGAGCTGCTGCCCGCCTCCGTCTCGATCTTCACCTTCTTCGGGAACTACGGATCGGTGGTGTACGGGCAGCTGGCGGCGTTCTCGATGCTGTACTCGGCGCCGGTGCTGGCCCTCTATCTGCTGATCGCACGCCGGCTGGGCGGCGGCTTCGCCCTCGGCGGCTCGGTCAAGGGCTGAGCGGCCCGCCCCTCGTACGCAAGGGCCGAGCGCGGCCCCTCCCCCGTACCCCCGCCCGAAAGCCAGGGGCCGAGCCGCCCCCGGCCCGTACCGTCAGAAGACCGACTCGGCCTCGTACATCCGGTCCGTCGGCACCGTCTTCAGCCGGGTCACCGCGTCCGCCAGCGGGACCATCGCCACATCCGTGCCCCGCAGCGAGGTCATCTTCCCGAAGTCGCCCCGGTGCGCGGCCTCCACCGCGTGCCAGCCGAAGCGGGTGGCGAGGACCCGGTCGTAGGCCGTGGGCACCCCGCCGCGCTGCACATGGCCGAGGATGACCGGCTTGGCCTCCTTGCCGAGCCGCCGCTCCAGCTCGGCGGCGAGCTGGTTGCCGATGCCCTGGAAGCGCTCATGGCCGAACTGGTCGATCTCGCCCTTGCGGTACTCCATCGAGCCCTCCGCCGGGTGCGCGCCCTCGGCGACGCAGATCACGGCGAACTTCTTGCCCCGGGCGAAGCGCTCCTCGACCATCTTGACCAGGTCCTCGACCTGGAAGGGCCGCTCGGGCAGACAGATGCCGTGCGCGCCGCCCGCCATCCCGGACTCCAGCGCGATCCAGCCGGCGTGCCGGCCCATCACCTCGACCACCATCACCCGCTGATGCGACTCGGCGGTGGTCTTGAGCCGGTCGATGGCCTCGGTCGCGACGGTGACGGCGGTGTCGAAGCCGAAGGTGCGGTCGGTCTCGGAGATGTCGTTGTCGATGGTCTTGGGCACGCCGACGACGGGCATCCCCGCGTCGGAGAGCATCCGGGAGGCGGTGAGGGTGCCCTCGCCGCCGATCGGGATCAGGACGTCGATGCCGTACCGCCGCTGGATCTCACCGCAGTTCTCCGCGGCCTCGCGGAGCCTGTTCCGCTCCAGCCGGGCGGAGCCGAGGATGGTGCCGCCCCGGGCGAGGATGCCGCTCACGGCATTGAGGTCGAGTGGCCGGTAGTGGCCGTCGAGGAGACCCTTGAAGCCGTCCTCGAATCCGATGACCTCGTCCCCGTGACCGGTGAGGGCCCGGTGCACGACGGATCGGATCACAGCGTTCAGTCCCGGGCAGTCGCCGCCTGCGGTGAGTACGCCGATACGCATCGTGCTCTGTCTCCTGCTCGTCGATGGCACAAATGAGCCTGAGGTCAATTGTTCCATGGGGCCTCTGGCACTGCCCTCCCGCCCGGCATGCCCCCATCCTGCCGGACGGCACTCGGCTGACACCCGGCCCGGAAGGCGCTCTATCCATCCTCAGAGGTATTGTCAAGAGGTAAAGGCCGCCCACCAGCGGTTTTTTTGTACGACCTTTTGTGCGAAAGGGTCGCAAGGCCGACGGCCCCAGGGCCGAGCGAACACGGACGGGAGAGCACGCGTGACGCGCAGCGTGTACGTGACCGGGATCGACCGCGGAGACGGCCGCCAGGTCGTCGAGCTGGGAGTCATGGAGCTCCTCACCCGCCAGGTGGACCGGGTGGGCGTCTTCCGCCCGCTGGTGCACGACGGTCCCGACCGGCTGTTCGAACTGCTCCGGGCGCGGTACCGCCTCACCCAGGACCCGGCGTCGGTCTACGGCATGGACTACCACGAAGCCTCCGCCCTCCAGGCCGAGAAGGGCACCGACGAACTGGTGTCCCGGCTGGTCGACCGCTTCCACCAGGTGGCCCGCGAGTACGAGGTGGTACTCGTCCTCGGCACCGACTTCGCCGCCACCCAGCTCCCCGACGAGCTGGCGGTCAACGCCCGGCTCGCCAATGAGTTCGGCGCCTCCGTGATCCCGGTCGTCGGCGGCCGGGGCCAGACCGCCGAGTCGGTGCGGGCCGAGGCCCGCAACGCCCACCGCGCGTACGAGGCGCTGGGCGCCGATGTGCTCGCGATGGTCGTCAACCGGGTGGCCCCCGAGGAGCGCGCGGTGATAGCCGAGCGGCTCTCCGCCCGGCTGCCCGTCCCCTGCTACGTCCTGCCGGACGAGCCCGCGCTCGCCGCCCCCACGGTCTCCCAGATCACCCAGGCGCTCGGCGGGACGGTGCTGCTGGGCGATGACTCGGGGCTCGCCCGCGACGCCCTCGACTTCGTCTTCGGCGGCGCGATGCTGCCGAACTTCCTGAGCGCCCTGACCCCGGGCTGCATGGTGGTCACCCCCGGGGACCGCGCCGATCTGGTGGTCGGCGCGCTGGCGGCCCACTCGGCGGGCACCCCGCCGATCGCCGGACTGCTGCTCACCCTGAACGAGCGGCCGAGCGACGAGATCCTCACCCTCGCCTCCCGGCTCGCGCCCGGCACCCCGGTGATCTCGGTGCCCACCAACAGCTGGCCCACGGCGGCGGAGCTCTTCGGTCTCGAAGGCAAGCTCAACGCATCGACGCCGCGGAAGGCGGAGACCGCGCTCGGACTCTTCGAACGCCATGTGGACACCGCCGAACTGCTGGCCAGGCTCGCGGTGGCCCGCAGCGGCCATGTCACCCCGATGATGTTCGAGCACGAGCTGCTGGAGCAGGCCCGCGCCGACCGCCGCCGGGTGGTGCTGCCCGAGGGCGGCGAGGAGCGGGTGCTCTGGGCGGCCGATGTGCTGCTCCGCCGCGACGTCTGCGATCTGACCCTGCTCGGCGATGTCGAGGCGATCCGCAAGAAGGCCGCCGACCTCGGCATCGACCTCAAGAACGCCCAGCTGATCGACCCCAGCACCTCCGAGCTGCGCCAGGGCTTCGCCGAGCGGTACGCCCAGCTGCGCGCCCACAAGGGGGTGACGGTGGAGCTGGCCCATGACGTGGTGGCCGATGTGAACTACTTCGGCACGCTGATGGTCGAGGAGGGCCTCGCGGACGGCATGGTCTCGGGCTCCGTGCACTCCACGGCGGCCACGATCCGCCCGGCCTTCGAGATCATCAAGACCCGGAAGGACGCGGCGATCGTCTCGTCCGTCTTCTTCATGTGCCTGGCCGACAAGGTGCTGGTGTACGGCGACTGCGCGGTGAACCCGGACCCGAACGCCGAGCAGCTCGCGGACATCGCCGTCCAGTCGGCGGCGACGGCCGCCCGCTTCGGCGTGGAGCCGAGGATCGCGATGCTCTCGTACTCCACCGGCACCTCGGGCTCGGGCGCGGACGTCGACAAGGTGCGGGAGGCGACCGAGCTGGTGCGCCGCTCGCGGCCGGATCTGCGGATCGAGGGCCCGATCCAGTACGACGCGGCCGTCGAGCCGTCCGTGGCCGCGACCAAGCTGCCCGAATCGGAGGTGGCGGGCCGGGCGACGGTGCTGATCTTCCCCGATCTGAACACCGGCAACAACACCTACAAGGCCGTGCAGCGCTCGGCGGGCGCGGTGGCGGTGGGGCCGGTGCTCCAGGGGCTGCGCAAGCCGGTGAACGATCTCTCGCGCGGCGCGCTGGTGAGCGACATCGTGAACACGGTGGCGATCACCGCGATCCAGGCCCAGCCGAAGCCGGACCCGGAGCAGCCCGCTCCGGCGGCGGACCCCGCCGTCCCGGCGGCGCGGCCCCGGTCCGTGTGACGCCGCCGGCCCCGTCCGCTCAACGCCCCTCAGAGCTCACCGCACCCACAGCACTCACGCACTCACAGAACACAGAAGGCCCATGACAGCGACAGCCACCCGAGTCCTCGTCCTCAACTCCGGCTCCTCGTCGGTGAAGTACCAGCTGCTCGACATGCACGACGGCTCCCGGCTGGCGGTCGGCCTGGTGGAGCGGATCGGCGAGGAGACCTCCCGGCTCACGCACACCGCGCTCACGGGCGGCGGCGCCGGGAAGCGGGAGCGCACGGGCCCGATCGCCGACCACGAGGCGGCGCTGAAGGCGGTGGCGGAGGAGCTGTCGGCGGACGGTCTGGGCCTGGACTCGCCCGAGCTCGCGGCGATCGGGCACCGGGTGGTGCACGGCGGGCTGCGGTTCACCGAGCCGACGGTGGTGGACGACGAGGTCCTCGCGGAGGTGGAGCGGCTGGTGCCGGTCGCGCCGCTGCACAACCCGGCGAACATCACCGGCATCCGCACCGCGCGGGCGCTCCGCCCGGATCTGCCGCAGGTGGCGGTGTTCGACACCGCGTTCCATACGACCATGCCGGAGTCGGCGGCGCGGTACGCCATCGACGTGGAGACGGCCGACGCCCACCGGATCCGCCGCTACGGCTTCCACGGCACCTCGCACGCGTATGTCTCACGGGAGACGGCCCGGCTGCTGGGCAAGGCCCCGGAGGACGTCAATGTGATCGTGCTGCATCTGGGCAACGGCGCGTCCGCGTCGGCGGTCCGGGGCGGCCGGTGCGTGGACACCTCGATGGGGCTGACCCCCCTGGAGGGGCTGGTGATGGGCACCCGCTCCGGTGACATCGACCCGGCGGTGACCTTCCACCTCCAGCGGGTGGCGGGGATGTCCACGGACGAGATCGACGTACTGCTCAACAAGAAGAGCGGTCTGGTGGGTCTCTGCGGCGACAACGACATGCGGGAGATCCGCCGCCGGATCGACGAGGGCGACGAGCGGGCGCAGCTCGCCTTCGACGTCTATATCCACCGGCTGAAGAAGTACATCGGCGCTTATTACGCGGTCCTCGGCCGGGTGGACGCGATCGCGTTCACGGCCGGAGTCGGCGAGAACGCGGCGCCGGTGCGGGAAGCCGCCGTGGCCGGTCTGGAAGAACTGGGCCTGGCCCTGGACTCGGCGCTGAACGACGAGCGTTCGGACGACGCGCGCCTCATTTCGGCGCCGTACGCGCGGGTCGCGGTGGCGGTGGTCCCGACCGATGAGGAGCTGGAAATCGCACGTCAGGCGTTCACGCTGGTGTCCGAAAACTCACTCGACTGAGCGAGAGGCCGCCCATTTGTACTTTCCGCCAGCCGGAATATTCCGAGTCGAAACAAACCGATAGGATCCGCCTTATGCGCCGTTCCAAAATCGTCTGCACACTGGGCCCCGCCGTCGACTCGTACGAGCAGCTGAAAGCGCTCATCGAGGCCGGTATGAACGTGGCCCGCTTCAATATGAGCCACGGTTCCCATGCCGAGCACGAGGACCGTTACCACCGCCTCCGCAAGGCCACCGCGGACTCCGGCCGGGCGGTGGGCGTGCTCGCCGACCTCCAGGGCCCGAAGATCCGTCTGGAGACCTTCGCCGAGGGGCCGGTGGAGCTGATCCGCGGTGATGAGTTCACCATCACCACCGAGGACGTGGCGGGCGACAAGTCCATCTGCGGCACCACGTACAAGGGGCTGCCGGGCGATGTCTCCCAGGGCGACCAGATCCTGATCAACGACGGCAACGTAGAGCTGCGCGTCGTCGGGGTCGAGGGCCCGCGGGTGAAGACGATCGTGGTCGAGGGCGGTGTGATCTCCGACCACAAGGGCATCAATCTGCCGGGTGCGGCGGTCAATGTCCCGGCGCTGTCCGAGAAGGACATCGACGATCTGCGCTTCGCGCTGCGGATGGGCTGCGACCTGGTGGCGCTCTCCTTCGTCCGCGACGCCGACGACGTCAAGGACGTCCACAAGGTGATGGACGAGGTGGGCATCCGCGTCCCCGTCATCGCCAAGGTGGAGAAGCCGCAGGCCGTCGCCAACATGGAAGCCGTCATCGCGGCGTTCGACGGTGTGATGGTGGCGCGCGGCGACCTCGCGGTGGAGTATCCGCTGGAGAAGGTCCCGATGGTGCAGAAGCGGCTGGTCGAGCTCTGCCGCCGTAACGCCAAGCCGGTGATCGTGGCGACCCAGATGATGGAGTCGATGATCACCAACTCGCGTCCGACCCGGGCCGAGGCCTCGGATGTGGCGAACGCGATCCTGGACGGCGCGGACGCGGTGATGCTCTCGGCGGAGTCCTCGGTGGGCGCGTATCCGATCGAGACGGTCAAGACCATGTCGAAGATCGTGACGGCGGCCGAGAACGAGCTGATCTCCAAGGGCCTTCAGCCCCTGGTCCCCGGCAAGAAGCCGCGCACCCAGGGCGGTTCGGTGGCCCGCGCCGCCTGTGAGATCGCGGACTTCCTGGACGGCAAGGCACTGGTCGCCTTCAGCAAGTCCGGCGACACGGCCCGCCGCCTCTCGCGCTACCGCACGGTGCAGCCGATCCTGGCGTTCACCACCGAGGAGTCGACGCGCAATCAGCTGACGCTGAGCTGGGGCGTGGAGTCTTTCGTGGTGCCGCATGTGAACAACACCGACGCGATGGTGGACCTGGTGGACGCGGAGCTGCTGAAGCTCCAGCGGTACAACGAGGGCGACACGATGATCATCACGGCGGGCTCCCCTCCGGGTGTGCCCGGCACGACCAACATGGTGCGGGTGCACCACCTGGGCAGGTCGGCGTAACCTCGCCCCCTCCTGCCGGCTGAGCAGCCGCCTTCACCGAACCGTGGGCCGTATCCCCCTGTCCGCCAGGGGGTGCGGCCCATCGGCCGTCCGGTCGTGGTCAGTTCCCGCTGATCCCGCCGCTGATGCGGTTGTGCAGCCCCGGCACCGTGAGAGTGCCCCCGAACTGCCCCGCCTGCACCACGGTGACCTCGGTGAAGAAGGCGAACGGAACGTTCACCGGCGGCGGGGTCCGCGGGCTGAAGGTGACCGGGATCAGCCCGAAGAGATCGCCCTTCAGCTCCTCGGTGTACATCGTCACCGTGCCCTCGCGGATGGTCGAGGTGGAGCCCTTACGGGCCTCGACATGGAGGGTCGTGCCCTCGGGGCCCTTCGACAGCTGGTGGAGATCGCCGATGTCGATGCTCCTCGCGGTGAACTTCAGCGCCTTCTTGACCTTGCCGCTGCCGGTCCGCACCTCCACGATGCCGTGGTACTTCAGACCGTTCAGCGTGAGCAGCGAACTCTCCAGGATCCAGGGGTCGTCGGCGAGCAGCGGAAGTCCCGGTTCGAGCTCCGCGGCGGCGAAGGCGGCGGGGTCCTCGGTGGGGCAGGGGAAGTGGGGTTTCGCGGCGTCGGGTATGTCCGCGTCCTTCCTGGGGTCGAGTCCCTTGGCGTCCTCGTCCAGTTCCTCGACCGATGCCCCCGCCTGTTCGGCCGCGTCGGCGATGGCTTTCCTGGTGCGCTCCGCCTCGTCGTCGGCGTCGGCGGCGTCAGCGGAGGGGCTCGCGCTTGGCGCCGTCCCGGCCGGATCGGACGGCTCTGACGGGTCCGCGGGATCGGGCGGGCCGGACGCGGCGCCGTCGCGGGACGCGGTCGGTGTGGGGGTGGGCTCCGGGGTCCGGCCCGGGTGCCCCAGCAGATCCTCGATCGCGTCCCCCAGCCCCAGCGGGTCCAGCGGATGCCCGCTCCCGCCGGAGGTCGCGGCCGGGTCCGGGCTCTCCGCCGTGGTCGCGCCCTCCGTCCGCCCGGCGGACGGGCTCTGTCCGGACAGCGGCTCCGCGCTCCCGGTGCTCTCCGCGCTCTCGTCGCTCCCATCAGTCCGCCCCGGCGTGGCCGTCGGACCGGGGGTCGCGGCAGACGACGGCGACGCGCCGCCGGACGGCCCCGGCGACTGAGACGGCGAGGACGACGCCGGCGCGGACGGCTCCTCCGAGCTCTCCGCACACGGCCCCGCGGCGTAGGGGATCTCCTTGTCCTCCGCGAGCGCGAGCCGTGGGGTGAGGCTCAGCCCCACGAAGACGGCGGTGGGCATCGCGGCCAGCGCCATCGCCTTGCCCGCGGGCAGCTGAATCCTGGCCAGCAGGGATCTTCGGGGAGCGGCGTGGCGGGGACCCTTCCGGACCCGCGCCGCCGCGTCGCTCCCCGGCTCTTCGGGCGGAGTGGCCTCACCCTGCACTGGGCCTCCCGCCGTCGGCATCGGCAGCGCTGTCGTGAACAGCCTCGGCGGGCGGGACCGGCAGCGGCTTCCCGGGGACCCAGGAAATCGAGAGCGCGCCCCCCACCAGCGCGAAGAGAAAGCCGATGACGAAGCCGCCGAGATTGGCGATGGGGATCGAGATCAGCGCGAGCAGAATCGAAGCGACCCCCGCGAACACCCGTACGATGTGGTGGAACCACATCGTCAGCCCCAGCGTCACCAGCAGTACGCCGATGATCAGCGAGCCCGCACCCGCCGTCGTCTCCATCGAGAGCGTCAAGTTGCCCAGCTTCAGGCTCGCATAAGGGAAATAGGCGATCGGGATTCCGCCGAACAGGGTGAACAGCCCGGCCCAGAAGGGGCGTTGACCTCTCCATTCGCGGAACCGCCGCCGGAAGACGCGGAGGACGTGCTCGTTCTGCCCCGTGGCCATGGACTCGGCGCTCATGGAAAACAGCTCCCTGGAACTGGTGTTGCTGGGTGAAGAGTTGAACGGGCGGGCGGGGCCCCTCGGGCTCCCCGCCCGCCCGGACGGAGCCACCGTCAGAAGCACTCTTTGTCGGTGCCGCGGTGGAGCCGCATGCTCAGACCGTTCAGCGTGAAGCTTCCGGCCGTGGTCGCCCACGCCGTCTGCTTGACGTCCCACAGCTGGGCGCGCTCGGCCTGCTGCGCGAAGCCGTTCTCCTGGACGCGGTCCCCGGGCTTGACCGCGGGGCCCTTGCCGGCCGGACCGTCTCCGCCCTCGGCGTTGTCGGTGTCCTTGACCGCGACGCCGATGTCGATGTTCTTGAACTTGGCGTCCGCGTCGAGCTGGGAGATGTCCAGATAGAGGTTCTCCGCGCGAACGGGCCTGTCCCGGTCCTCACCGGCCTTCAGCCTCAGGGTGATCTTGCCGAGCAGCGGCACATCGGTGACGACCGACTGACACATGTTCTCGATCCTGGCGGTGCGGAACGTCGAGATCGCCACCGGATGCATGACTTTCTCTTTGCCGTCCATCTCCTTGTATCCGACGTCGACGCCGCCGTACTGGGCGAAGCCCGCGCCGTCGAGATAGTCCGCCGTGACCTTGAACTGCTGGCCCGACACCGCGAAGGACGCCGCCAGCGCCCCCTGTGCCAGACCGATGCCGATCGCGGCCGTCGCGGCCACACTCGGCACCATGACCAGGGCGAACCGCTTCCATCTGGTTCCGCCACGAGCCATCGACTCCATGACTTTCCTCCTTCTCGGACGTACATCTCCGGTTCGGACTTCGAACGTCCGTCCAGGGATGGGAGAAGTGCTACGTCCTCGGGAAGGAGAGCGCCCGCGCTCTCGGGCACGTACCTCGTCCATGCGCGCGTCCGAAACACCGGCGATCACCCCCGAGCGACAACCACTGGTCGCGCCTGACGCATCACGCACAACCCAACAACCGGACAGGTCCTGCCGGTTGGGCAGGAACCCCCCTGTCCACGGTCGGCGGCACAGCCGCCGGCCGACCCGGTGGGGACCCAGACACCCAAGCACGGCCGGGAGCCGGGATGGTGCGGTGCTGGACCGAGCGTGGCCGATCGTGGTCCATTCCCGGCTCCGGCACAAGAGGTTCCGTTACTCACCAGTAACAGGCCGAGAACCGCACTTCGGCCGGTTCATGACGAGCAGCGACACAGGGTGCAGCCGAGTGTGGCACCAGAAGGGGAGAATGTCATCGATAAACGGACGGAAGGCGGGACGTGTTTTACTGCGAGTAACAGGCCCTCGAATCACCAAGCTTTGGCAAAGAGGGGCGGTTTGTTGTCACCCATCGCCAAACGGCGGTGGCACAAGGTCTGTGCCACCGCCGCAGATCACCCCAGAACCGGCCGAACGGTACGCCCGACGCCGGATTCTGGAATCTGGCTCAGAACAACACCCTCGCGAGTGCGGAACGCGCCGCCGTCACCCGGGGGTCCTCGGGTCCGACCACCTCGAACAGCTCCAGCAGCCGCACCCGGGCCGCGTCGCGGTCCTCGCCCGCGGTGCGGCGCACGGCCTCGACGAGCCGGCCGAACGCGTCATCGACATGGCCGCCGACCAGATCCAGGTCGGCGGCGGCGATCTGCGCCGTCACATCGGCCGGATTCTCGGCGGCCTCCTGGCGCACCTTGGCCGGATCCATCTGCTGCACCCGGCCCAGGAGCTGGGCCTGGGCCAGGCCGAGCTTGGCCTCCGTGTTGCCCGGGTCGTCCGAGAGCACATTCCGGTACGCCTGGACCGCGCCACCGAAGTCGCCCGCGTCCAGCGCCTGTACGGCGGCTTCCAGCAGGGCGTCATGGGGACCGGCCGGAACCGTCGCCTCCATGTCGGCGTCGGCGTCGGCGGTGGCCGCATCCTGGTCGACCGCGATACCGGTCAGCCCGAAGCGCTCCTCGGCGACCTGGATCAGCTGATCCAGCGTCTGGCGGATCTGCTGCTCGGGGGCCGCGCCCTGGAAGAGCGGCAGCGCCTGCCCGGCCACCACCGCGAAGACCGCCGGAATCCCCTGGATCCCGAACTGCTGCATCAGCATCTGGTTGGCGTCGACGTCGATCTTGGCGAGCACGAAGCGACCGCTGTACTCCTGCGCCAGCCGCTCCAGCAGGGGGCCGAGCTGCTTACAGGGCTGGCACCACTCGGCCCAGAAGTCGAGGACGACCGGGACCTCGGCGGACCGCTGGAGCACATCGCGCTCGAAGCCCGCCTCATCGACGTCGATCACCAGGCTGGAGGGGGGCACGGCACCGCCGCCGCCCTGGCGGGCGGCCTCGGCACGGGCCTGCTCGGCCTTCGCCTTGGCCTCTCCGGCCGCTTTCACCGCGGCGAGGTCGACGACGCCGCTCATGGACATGTTCCTAGGCTGCATGAGTACATCCTCCCCCCTCGGCGCGCGCATGTGAAAAGTGCGGCCGGGAAGGCCACCGTCTCGGCATTGCGGCGCGGGGTCCCCACCTCGCGCCCAGTGGTCGTCGCGGAGCCGGTCACCGGCTTTCGCTACGGGCCGTAGCGTAACTCCGCCGGCTTCGGGATATGTGAGATTCCCCCGGTGAACTGGCTCACAGCACAGCGCCTACCCGCCGGTATGGTCGCCGTCATGCACAGCGAACACCCCTCTGCAATACCACAGAACGGACGTTCAGGACGCCCCCGCAGTGTCGAGGCGGACGGTGCGATCCTCCGGGCGACCCGGGAGGCGCTGGTCGAACTGGGCTGGTCCAAAGTGACCGTGGGCGATGTGGCCACCCGTGCCGGGGTCGCCAAGACGACCCTCTACCGCCGCTGGGCGGGCAAGAACGAGCTCGTGGTGGACGCGGTGGCCGTGCTCTTCGACGAGCTCGAACTGCCCGATCTGGGAAGTCTGGCGGCCGACGTCGAGAGCGTGGTGCTCCGGTTCGCGGCGCTGCTGGACCGGCCGGAGACGCGGACCGCGCTGATGGCGGTGGTCGCGGAGGCGACCCGGGACGAGGCGCTGCGGCGGCGGATCCGCACGGCGATCGTGGACCGGCAGAAATGTCTGGTGCTGGAGGGGCGGGCGCGCGCCCAGGCGCGCGGGGAGCTGCCGTACGAGGACGATCCGGCGGCGGCGGCGCGGAACGCCGATCTGATCTTCGACGTGATCGCGGGCGCTGTCGTCCACCGGACGCTGGTGAGCGCGGAGCCGGTGGACGCGGGATGGGCGCGCGGTTTCACGGTGCTGCTGCTGTCGGGGCTGGCGTCGCTCCAGCGCTGACCCGGCCCGGAGCACCGCCGGGGCCGGGGCCACCGGGGCGGAACCGGGACCACCAGGGAGAGACCGGAAGCCGGACCCGGACCCGGCCTGAGCGGAGCCAGGGCCACCGGCACCGGCACCGGTCCGGCACCGGTCCGGGACCGGAGCACCGCCGGCCGCCTCAGAAGCCGGGCGGCTCCGTGTACGTCCCCCACTCGTCCCGCAGCGCGTCGCAGATCTCGCCGAGGGTCGCCTCCGCCCTGACCGCCTCCAGCATCGGCCCGATCATGTTCGATCCGTCCCTGGCCGCCGTCAGCATCGCGTCCAGCGAGGACCGCACCCGCGCGTCGTCCCGGCGGGCCCTGCGGCCCGCCAGCGCCCGCACCTGCTCGCGCTCCACCTCATGGCTGACCCGCAGGATCTCCAGATCCCCGGTGACCGATCCATGGTGGACGTTGACGCCGACGACCCGCTTCTCGCCCTTCTCCAGCGCCTGCTGATAGCGGAAGGCCGACTCGGCGATCTCACCGGTGAACCAGCCGTCCTCGATCCCGCGGAGGATGCCCGAGGTCATGGGGCCGATGGGGTGCTGTCCGTCCGGGTGCGCCCGCAGACCGCGCTCCCTGATCCGTTCGAAGATCCGCTCGGCGTCCGCCTCGATCCGGTCGGTGAGCTGCTCGACGTACCAGGAGCCGCCCAGCGGATCGGCGACATTGGCCACGCCGGTCTCCTCCATCAGCACCTGCTGGGTGCGGAGCGCGATCTCCGCCGCCTGCTCGCTGGGGAGGGCGAGGGTCTCGTCCAGGGCGTTGGTGTGCAGGGAGTTGGTGCCGCCCATGACCGCGGAGAGGGCCTGCACCGCGGTGCGCACCACGTTGTTGTAGGGCTGCTGCGCGGTCAGCGAGACGCCCGCGGTCTGGGTGTGGAAGCGCAGCCACTGCGCCTTCTCCGTCTTCGCGCCGTACACCTCCCGCATCCACCGGGCCCAGATCCGCCGGGCCGCCCGGAATTTCGCGATCTCCTCGAAGAAATCGAGATGGGCGTCGAAGAAGAAGGAGAGGCCGGGCGCGAAGGCGTCCACGTCCAGGCCCCGGCTCATCCCGAGCTCCACATAGCCGAAGCCGTCGGCGAGGGTGTACGCCAGCTCCTGCGCGGCCGTCGACCCGGCCTCGCGGATGTGGTAGCCGGAGACCGAGAGCGGCTTGTACGCGGGGATGGACCGCGCGCAGTGCTCCATCAGATCGCCGATGAGACGGAGATGGGGCTCCGGCTGGAAGAGCCACTCCTTCTGGGCGATGTACTCCTTGAAGATGTCGGTCTGAAGGGTGCCGTTGAGCACGGCGGGATCGACGCCCTGCCGCTCGGCGGCGACCAGATACATGCAGAAGACGGGCACGGCCGGGCCGCTGATCGTCATGGAGGTGGTGACGTCGCCGAGGGGGATGCCCTGGAAGAGCACGTCCATGTCGGCGGCGGAGTCGACGGCGACCCCGCAGTGGCCGACCTCGCCGAGCGAGCGGCCGTCGTCGGAGTCGCGGCCCATGAGGGTGGGCATGTCGAAGGCGACGGAGAGGCCGCCGCCGCCCGCGGCCAGGATCATCTTGTACCGCTCGTTGGTCTGCTCGGCGTTTCCGAAGCCGGCGAACTGGCGGATGGTCCAGGTGCGGCCCCGGTAGCCGGTCGGGTGCAGTCCGCGGGTGAAGGGGTACTCCCCCGGCCAGCCGATGCGCTCGAACCCTTCGTACGCGTCGCCCGGCCGGGGCCCGTAGACCGGCGCCACGGGGTCCCCGGAGAGCGTGGAGAAGTCCGCGTCCCGCTTGCGGGCCTTGTCATAGCGGGCCTGCCAGCGACGGCGGCCTTCTTCGATCGCGTCAGCGTTCATGTTCTCAAATTTACTAGGACGTCCTAGTAAACGTCCATGAAGAGAGGCCAGGCGGCGGAATGGGACCCTGGCGCCGCGTGCCGTGCGCACGCGGCGGCGGGACATGAGGTCAGGCTCCGGCCTTGACGGCGTCACCGTCCGTGATCAGGGCGCGGGCCTCCCGGGAGATCTTCGGCTCGACGAAGAAGGAGGCCACGGGGATGCATCCGGCGGCCAGCACCCAGAGCAGCTTCCCGAAGGGCCACTTCGCTTTGGAGCCCAGGTCGAAGGCGAAGATGACGTAGACGATGAAGAGCACACCGTGGATCTGGGAGATCATCATGGTGTCGCCGGTCTCGAAGCCGTACTTCATGATGATGGCGCCGGTGAAGACGAGCAGCCAGACGGCGGTGATGTACGCCATCACCCGGTAGCGGGTCAGCACGGTTTGTTTCATGGCCACGAGCGTAACCGGGAGTGAGAGGCGTCCGGCCCCCGGGGGCGGCCCCGAACCGGTGCCGACAATCGACGCCGACTCCGTCAGGTCCCCGTCGAAATCAGGTCTCGTCGAAATCCTGTGCGGAGATCCGCAGCGGACGCAGCATCGCGAAGATCTCCGCGCACTCCTCGGCGTCGTACGCGCCGAGCCCGAAGTCCATCTCCATCAGATCGCGGGTGGCCGCCTCGACGACCTCCCGCCCCTTGCCGGTGATCGAGGCGAGGGTGCCGCGCCCGTCGTTGGGATTGGGCCGTTTGTCGACCAGTCCGGATCTGACCAGCCGGTCCACGGTGTTGGTGACCGAGGTGGGGTGGACCATCAGCCGCTCGCCGATCTTGGACATCGGCAGCTCGCCGGCCTTGGAGAAGGTGAGCAGCACCAGCGCCTCGTACCGTGCGAAGGTCAGCCCGTACGGCTTGACGACGGCGTCGACCCCGGCGAGCAGGATCTGATGGGCGCGCATGATCGAGGTGATGGCGGCCATCGAGGGAACGGGCCCCCAGCGCTGCTGCCACAGCTCGTCGGCGCGGGCGATGGGATCGAAGGGAAGGCTGAGCGGCTTGGACACGGCATGACCCTATCGACTGGTCATGTGCCGTTCAGTGCTGTCTCGCCTTTCGGTCCGCTGGATCCGACCGGGTACGCGAACGGGTCCCGGGGTACGCGAACGGGCCCGGGGCGATGCCTCGGGCCCGTACACGACAAGGGGGGTCACGCCTTGGCGACGCCCTCACGGCGGGCGCGGGAGGCGATCACCGCGTCGTCCGCGGCCCGCTTCAGCCTGCGCTCGGCGACGAAGCCGCCGAGCGGCAGCACCGAGAGGACGAAGTACACCGCCGCCGTCTTCAGGTCCCACTTGGTGCGGTTCCAGGCGTCGGCCCAGAAGAGCACATAGAGGATGAAGAGCACGCCGTGGATCATGCCCAGGGCCGGCACCGCGTTGAACTCCGTCGTGCGCTTCAGCACCGAGGCGATGAGCAGCAGGATGAAGGAGACGGCCTCCGGCGCGGAGATCAGGCGGAGGCGGTGAAGCGACGAGGCGGTCTTGATGTCCACGGGGGCACCTTCGGTGGGACGACGGGAGACGATCTTGTGAATGTGCTCACAAGCGCCTGCCCATTGTGGCAGGAGTCTTTGCCGGGACTTGGTCCGGGGTGCGTGTCCGGGCCGATCGTCCCTGTCCCCGGCGGCGTACGGGCGGCTACCGTCGCTCCGTGGCAATGTTCCGGCTCCAGGGGAGCAAGGTGCTCGCGGTCGACATGGCCGGCGACGCCGTCAGAGCGAAGAACGGGTCGATGGTCGCCTACGACGGCCAGATGGCCTTCAAGAAGATGTCCGGCGGCGGTGAGGGCATCCGCGGGATGGTCACCCGCCGTATCACCGGCGAGCAGATGACGCTGATGGAGGTGAGGGGGCAGGGCACCTGTTACTTCGCCGACCGCGCCTCCGAGATCAATCTGGTGAGTCTGGGCGGCGACAAGCTGTACGTCGAGTCGAGCAATCTGCTCTGCGCCGACGGCTCGCTCCGGACCGGCACCAGCTTCACCGGGCTGCGCGGCGGGGCGAGCGGCCATGGGCTGTTCACCACCACCGTCGAGGGCAGCGGCCAGGCGGCGATCATGTCGGACGGCCCGGCGACGGTGCTCCGGGTGGCCCCGGGGTATCCGCTCTGCGTCGACCCCGGCGCGTACGTCGCCCACCAGGGGAACCTCCAGCAGAACTTCCAGTCGGGCGTCACCTTCCGCACCCTCATGGGCGAGGGCGGGGGCGAGGCGTTCCAGATCCGTTTCGAGGGCGACGGGCTCGTCTACGTACAGCCGAGCGAGCGCAACACCGTCGGCGGGGAGGTCTGAGATGCCGTTCCGTGAGATCAACTCCCGCATGGTCGAGGCGACGATCGCCCCCGGCCGGCGGATGTTCAGCCAGCGCGGCGCGATGCTCGCGTACCGGGGGGAGGTCTCCTTCACCCCGAACACCCAGGGCGGTCAGGGCGGGCTGGGGGCGATGATCGGCCGCCGGGTCGCGGGCGAGGCCGCCCCGCTGATGACGGTCAGCGGGCAGGGCACCGTGCTGTTCGGCCATGGCGGCCATCACATCCAGGTCGTGAATCTGACCGGGGACACGCTCTACGTCGAGGCGGACCGGCTGCTGGCCTTCGACGGCTCCCTGGAGCAGGGCACGATGTTCATGGGCTCGCAGGGCGGGGTCATGGGCATGGTGCGCGGCCAGGTGACCGGCCAGGGGCTGTTCACCACCACCCTGCGCGGCCATGGCGCGGTCGCGGTGATGGCGCACGGCGGGGTGATCGAGCTGCCGATCACCCCCGGGCGGCCGGTCCATGTGGATCCACAGGCGTATGTGGCCCACCACGGCGAGGTGAGCAACAAGCTCTCCACCGCGCTCGGCTGGCGCGACATGGTGGGGCGCGGCTCGGGCGAGGCGTTCCAGCTGGAGCTGAGCGGCAGTGGCGCGGTGTACGTCCAGGCATCGGAGGAGAAGCTGTGAGCACGCCCGTGGTGCACGACCCGACGACCCTGCCGAGCGACGACAACGTCAACCCGTACACCTTCTGTGTGGAGTTGAAGGGCGGCCAGTGGTTCCTCCAGAAGGGGAAGATGATCGCCTATTACGGGCGGATCGACTTCAACGGCATCGGCCACGGCCGGCTGGACCGGCTGCTGCGGACCTCGTTCCACTCCCCGCTGCACGCGAGTGACTGGGTGGTGGCCGAGGGCAGCGGGAAGATGCTGCTCGCGGACCGCGCGTTCGATGTGAACTCCTTCGACCTGGACGAGGGGAATCTGACGATCCGGTCCGGGAATCTCCTGGCCTACCAGCCGTCTCTGGCGCTGAAGCAGTCGATCGTCCCGGGGTTCGTCACGCTGATCGGGACCGGGAAGTTCGTCGCCGCGTCGAACGGTCCGGTGGTGTTCATGGAGCCGCCGATCCGGGTCGATCCGCAGGCGCTGGTGGGGTGGGCGGACTGTCCTTCCCCGTGTCACCACTACGACCACGGCTATATGACCGGGGTGATGGGCGGGGTGCGGACGCTGACGGGGCTCGGCGGGGTCTCCGGCGAGGAGCATCAGTTCGAGTTCGTCGGGGCCGGGACCGTGCTGCTCCAGTCGACGGAGTCCTTGCTGCCGGAGGCGGCGACGGGCGCCCCGCCGCAGCAGCCGGGGGTTCCGGGCGGCCACGGCAGTGGCCACAGCAGCGGGCACGGCGGCGGGCACGGCGGCGGACAGGGTCAACACGGGTCCACCCCCCGCCTCCCCGGTCAGCTGGGCGATCTCCAACGTCGCTTCGGCCTGTGAGGGGTAGTCTGCGGAGTGTGACGTCGAACGTCTGCGCCCCCAGTACGCTGCGGGCACCGCGCTGAATCGTCGTACAGGCCGCCGGGCGGTCCCGCACCACGGGTGCCCTGCGTCACACTCCCAGACTTCGTCCGCATTTCAACTTCTTAGGTAGAATCCATACATGGAGACCGAGACGGCCACGCGCTGGCTGACCGATGACGAGCAGTGCACCTGGCGCACCCATCTGGATGTCAGCCGTTTGTTGATGCACCAGCTCGAAAAGGACCTCCAGCCGTTCGGCCTGACCAACAACGACTACGAGATCCTGGTGAACCTCTCCGAGTCGGCGGAGCGGCGGCTGCGGATGAGCGATCTCGCCGCGGCCACGCTCCAGTCCAAGAGCCGGCTCTCCCACCAGATCACCCGTATGGAGAGCGCGGGACTGGTCCGCCGCGAGAACTGCGAGTCGGACCGCCGCGGGCTGTACGCGGTGCTCACCGAGCACGGCATGGAGACCATGCGCAAGGTGGCGCCGCACCATGTGGCGTCCGTACGGAAGCACTTCATCGACCTGATGACGCCGGAGGCGCTGGCGGAGCTGCGGGAGTCGCTCGCCCCGGTCGCCGACCATCTGCGCGGCAAGCGCGGCCAGGTCTGACCCCCCTCCCCCGGGGGACTCATTCCCCGGGGGCGGCGGCGGGCAGGCGCAGTTCGAAGAGCGCGCCGCCCGCCGGGGCGCGGCCCACGGTGAGGCTTCCGCCGTGCCGTTCGGCGACATCGCGGGCGATGGCCAGACCGAGCCCGGCGCCGCCCTCGTCCCGGCTGCGGGCGTCGTCGAGCCGTACGAACCGCTCGAAGATCCGCTCCCGTTCCGCGTCCGGCACCCCCTCGCCGTCGTCGGCGACCGCGAGCACCACGTCCCGGCCCTCACGGCGTACGGAGGCGGTGACGGCGGTACGGGCATGGCGCTGGGCGTTGTCCAGCAGATTGCCGAGCACCCGGGCCACCTGGGAGCGCGAACCGCTCACCTCAAGCCCGTCGGCGGCCGTCACGGTCACCGCGATCCGGTCGCCGGCCCGCTGCGACGCCTCCTCGCGCACCAGCGCCCCGAGGTCGATCCGGGCCTGCCCCGGCTTCTCCCCCGCGTCCAGCCGTGCCAGCAGCAGCAGATCGGCCGCGAGCTGCTGAAGCCGTACGGTGTCGGCGACCGCGCCGGGCACATCCAGCAACTCCGGGTGGGCCGCGCCCACTTCGAGCTGGGTGCGCAGCGAGGCGATGGGGCTGCGCAGCTCGTGCGAGGCGTCCGCGACGAAGCGCCGCTGCCGCTCCACGGACGCCTCCAGGGCGGCGAGCGTCTCATTGGTCGTACGGGCCAGCCGGGCCACCTCGTCGCGGGAGGCGGGCTCGGGCACCCGCCGGGAGAGGTCCTCGGAGGCGGTGATGGCGGCCATCTCGGCGCGGATGCCCTCGACGGGCTGGAGCGCCCGCCGGGTCACCAGCCAGGTCACCGAGCCGACGACGAGCAGCAGCACGGGCAGACCGACGAGCATGGCCTCCCGGACGGTCTCCACGGCGGCTTCCTCGGTGGTGAGAGGAGCGCCCGCGTAGACGGTGGCGGTGACGCCGTCGCCGCCCCGGGTGACCTCGACGGCGGCGAAGCGGTACGGGGCGCTGTCGCCGTCCACGGTGACGCTGCCGTCGCTGAAGTCGGGCCTGCCCGTGGCGATCTTCCCGGGCTCGGGCTCGTCGTCATCGTCGTCGTCGCCCTCGTCGCCCCGCTCCTGCCCCGGGCCGCAGGACTGGGCGGTCGTCTGAGGGCTTCCGGTGCCGGAGAGGGCCGTGACGCCCTTGCTCACCGCGAGCACACAGCCGTTCTCGGCCACGATCTGGATCGGCCGGTCCTCGGCGTCGGAGAGGTCGGGGGCGCGGCCGAGGGCGAACCGGGAGGCGGTCTCGCGGGCGGTGACCTCGGCCTGGAGATCGGCGGCGTTGACCAGGTTGTCCCGCAGCACCAGCAGCACGGCGAGGCCCGCGCCGATCAGCGCGACGGCCACCACCAGGGTGGCGCCGACGGCGGCCTTGGCCCGTACGGATCTCATCGCCCGGCCACCAGCCGGTAGCCCGCGCCGCGCACGGTCTGGATGCGCGGTGCGCCCAGCTTGCGGCGCAGGGCGCTGATGTAGACCTCGATGATGTTGGGGTCGCCGTCGTAGGCGAAGTCCCAGACGTGTTCGAGGATCTGCGCCTTGCTGACGACCTCCCCGGCGCGGACGGCGAGCTGTTCGAGCACCGCGAACTCCTTGGCGGTGAGGGAGATCTCGTCCTCGGCGCGGAAGACCCGGCGGGCGGCGGTGTCGACGCGCAGATCCCCGACGGCGAGCACCGGGGATCCGCCGGACCGGGCGCGGCGGCGGAGCAGGGCCTTGATCCTGGCGACCAGGACGACATAGGAGAAGGGCTTGGTCAGATAGTCGTCGGCGCCGGTGTCGAGCCCCTCGGCCTCGTCGTACTCGCCGTCCTTGGCGGTGAGCATGAGGATGGGCACGTCGTCGCCCGCGGCGCGCAGGGCGGCGCAGACCCGGTAGCCGTTCATGCCGGGGAGCATGATGTCGAGGACGACCAGGTCGTAGGAGCCCTCGGAGGCCATATGGAGGCCCTCCAGGCCGTCGTGGACCACGTCCACGGCATAGCCCTCGGCCGTCAGTCCCCTGGCGAGGGAGAGTGCGAGCCGCTTCTCATCCTCCACGATCAACAAGCGCATGTCCTCAGGGTCCCAAACCGAAGCTGAAGATCCCTTCAGGTGGCTTCAGGTTGCGTTCAGCATCGCCGGGCGAGATTGGTCCCCGTCGAAGCAAACCGATCGGGAGGACCCCCTCATGAAGCGCAAGATCGCCATCGCCGTCGCCGTCGCAGCCCTGGTGGGCGGAGGCGCTGCCACCGCCGTGGCCGCGTCGGGAGACGACTCCGCGCCGACCGCGAAGATCTCCGCGAAGGACGCGGCGAGCGCGGCGCTTGAGCAGAAGCCGGGTTCGGTGGAGTCGGTGGACCGCGACGACGACGGCGCGTGGGAGGTCGAGATAGTGGACGCGCAGGGCCGTGACCACGAGGTGCGGGTGGACGCGCAGTCGGGGAAGGCGACGCTCTCCCAGGACGACGACGCCGATGACCGCGACGACCGGGACGACCGGGATGACGACCGCGACGACCGCGACGACCGCGCGGAGAAGGCCGTCACCGAGGCGAAGGTGAACGCCGAGAAGGCTTCGGCGGCGGCGCTGGAGCTGCGTCCGGGCACGGCGACGGAGGTCGAGTTCGACGACGGCCACTGGGATGTGGAGGTCCGCTCGGCGGACGGGCGCGAGCACGACGTGCGGGTGGACTCGGAGACGGGCAAGGCGACGCTCTCCCAGGACGACGACCAGAACGACGACAACGACGCCAACGACAACGACCGCGACGACCGCGACGACCGCGACGACGACCGGAACGACGACGGCACCAACGACCAGGACGACCGCGACGACGACAAGTCCGACGACTGATCCCCGCCCCGTCCCCATGACGGCCCGGCCCTCCTCTGTGACACAGGGGGAGCCGGGCCGTCGGCGTTCATCGGGGCCCTACCCCCGCGTCACCCCGGCCACCAGCTCGTCCGCCGCCCGGTAGGGATCGAGCTCCCCCGCCACGATCCGATCCGCCAGCGCGCCCAGCCTCCGGTCGCCGTGCAGGTCCCCGATGCGCTCCCGGAGCATGGTCACCGCGATCGTCTCGACCTCGCCCGCCGCCCGGCGGGCCCGGCGGGCGGCCAGCACACCGTGCTCCTCCATCCAGGCGCGGTGTTTCTCCAGCGCCTCGACCAGCTCGTCGGTGCCCTCCCCGCGGAACGCCACCGTCTTCACGATCGGGGGCCGCCAGTCGCCCGGTGCGCGGGCCTCACCCAGCCCCAGCATGTGGTTGAGCTCGCGGGCCGTCGCGTCCGCGCCCTCCCGGTCCGCCTTGTTGACCACATAGACGTCGCCGATCTCCAGGATGCCCGCCTTCGCGGCCTGGATCCCGTCCCCCATCCCGGGCGCGAGCAGCACCACCGAGGTGTCGGCCTGAGCGGCGATCTCCACCTCGGACTGGCCGACCCCGACCGTCTCCACCAGGATCACCTCGCACCCCGCCGCGTCGAGGACCCGGATCGCCTGCGGCGCGGACCAGGCCAGACCGCCCAGATGCCCCCGGGTGGCCATGGAGCGGATGTAGACGCCCGGGTCGGACGCGTGCTCCGACATCCGGACCCGGTCGCCGAGCAGCGCCCCGCCGGAGAAGGGCGACGACGGGTCGACGGCCAGCACCCCGACCCGCTTGCCGGCCTTGCGGTACGCGGTCACCAGCGCCGAGGTGGAGGTGGACTTGCCGACGCCCGGGGAGCCGGTGAGACCCACCACATAGGCCCCTCCGGTCAGCGGGGCCAGCGCCGCCATCACCTCGCGCAGCTGGGGGGACGCCCCCTCCACCAGGGAGATCAGCCGGGCCACGGCCCTCGGCCGGCCCTCCCTCGCCTGGGCGACCAGCTGGGGGACGTCCGCCATCACGCTGCTCCTCGACCGTTCGCCGTACGGGGTTGTCCAGCGGGCTCAGCCATGGGTCCGGGTGCGCCCGTTCCCCGGGACACGGAGGATCAGCGCATCGCCCTGTCCGCCGCCGCCGCAGAGCGCCGCCGCGCCCACGCCGCCGCCCCGGCGCTTCAGCTCCAGCGCCAAGTGGAGCACGAGCCGGGCGCCGGACATGCCGATCGGGTGGCCGAGCGCGATGGCGCCGCCGTTGACGTTCACTCTTTCGGTGGATACTCCAAGATCCTTCATTGACTGCACCGCGACGGCGGCGAACGCCTCGTTGATCTCGATGAGATCGAGGTCCGCGACGCTGAGGCCGTCCTTGCCCAGGGCGTGCAGGATCGCGTTGGACGGCTGGGACTGGAGGGAGTTGTCCGGCCCCGCCACATTGCCGTGCGCGCCGATCTCCGCGATCCACTCCAGGCCCAGCTCCTCGGCCTTGGCCCGGCTCATCACCACGACCGCCGCCGCGCCGTCGGAGATCTGCGAGGAGGTGCCCGCGGTGATCGTGCCGTCCTTGGCGAAGGCGGGCCGCAGCCGGCTCAGCGTCTCCACCGTGGTCTCCGCCCGGATGCCCTCGTCCTGGGCGAAGAGGACCGGCTCGCCGCGGCGCTGCGGGATCTCCACCGGGGTGATCTCCGCCTCGAAGATCCCGTTCTTCTGGGCGGCGGCGGCCCGCTGGTGGGAGAGCGCGGCGATCTCGTCCTGCTCCGGGCGGGCGATCCCGAGCCGGGTGTTGTGCTTCTCGGTGGACTCGCCCATCGCGATGTTCTCGAAGGAGTCGGTGAGGCCGTCCTGCGCCATCGAGTCGAGCAGCTCGACGGCGCCGTACTTGTAGCCCTCGCGGGACTTGGGCAGCAGATGCGGCGCGTTGGTCATCGACTCCTGGCCGCCGGCGACGACCACGTCGAACTCGCCCGCGCGGATCAGCTGGTCGGCCAGCGCGATGGCGTCGAGCCCGGAGAGGCACACCTTGTTGACGGTGAGCGCGGGGACGTTCATCGGGATGCCGGCCTTGACCGCGGCCTGACGGGCCGGGATCTGCCCGGCCCCGGCCTGGAGCACCTGGCCCATGATCACGTACTGCACCTGGTCGGGGCCGATCCCGGCCCGGTCGAGCGCGGCCTTGATGGCGAATCCGCCCAGGTCCGCGCCGGAGAAGGACTTGAGCGAGCCGAGGAGACGCCCCATGGGCGTCCTGGCGCCCGCGACGATCACCGAGGTGGTACCGGTCGTTCCTGACATGAGACACGATCCCCTTTCAAGCCCGCGAGCCTGAGGAGTGAACGAGGGTTTACCTCAAATGTACTGAGCGGTTCGCCCATGGGTCACCGGGCAGTCGGTGTGATCGCGCGCACGTTGCGTAACCGCCCCGGCGGCGCTGCACTGGGGAGATGCTGACGCGAATCGACCACATCGGGATCGCCTGTCACGACCTCGACACAACTGTCGAGTTCTACCGGACCACCTACGGCTTCGAGGTCTTCCACACGGAGGTCAACGAAGAGCAGGGAGTCCGCGAGGCCATGCTGAGAATCAACGGCACGGACGACGGCCACGCCTCCTGGATCCAGCTCCTGGAGCCGGTCCGCGAAGACTCCCCCGTGGGGAAGTGGCTGGCCAAGAACGGTGAGGGCGTCCATCACATCGCCTTCGGCACGGCGGATGTGGACGGCGACGCGGACGCCGTCCGGGACAAGGGCGTACGGGTCCTCTACGACACGCCCAGGGCCGGTTCCATGGGCTCGCGCATCACCTTCCTCCATCCCAAGGACTGCCACGGCGTGCTGACCGAACTCGTCACCTCCGCAACGGAGCACTGACCTGAGGATTCCCGGCCCGGTAGAGTGGGCGATTCCGGGCCGGGGCCGGGTCGGGGCCGCGCCGCGTCCTCTCCTATTGATCTGTCACCATTCCCCGGGGGGCCGTTCGCGGGCGAACGGCGCTTGTGTGGAGTCAGTTGCGACCAGGGGACGGATGGGACCGCGCAGTGCGGGGCTACGAACGCCAGGAGAGCCACCGAGCTGACGACGACCACCTCTCGCGGTTCGAAGCCGAGATGGACCGGCTGAAGACCGAGCGGGAGAAGGCCGTCCAGCACGCCGAGGACCTCGGCTACCAGGTCGAGGTATTGCGCGCGAAACTCCATGAGGCACGCCGCAATCTCGCATCGCGGCCCGCGTACGACAGCGCCGACCTCGGCTATCAGGCCGAGCAGCTGCTCCGTAACGCCCAAGTCCAGGCCGACCAGATGCGCATGGACGCCGAGCGCGAGCTGCGCGAGGCCCGTGCCCAGACCCAGCGGATCCTCCAGGAGCACGCGGAGCACCAGGCCCGGCTCCAGGCCGAGCTGCACACCGAGGCCAACCAGCGCCGTCAGCGGCTCGACCAGGAGCTGGCCGAGCGCCGCCACACGGTCGAGACGCATGTCAACGAGAACGTCGCCTGGGCGGAGCAGCTGCGCGCCCGCACCGAGTCCCAGGCACGCCGGCTCCTCGACGAGTCCCGCGCCGAGGCCGAGCAGTCGATCTCCCAGGCCCGCGCGGAGGCGAAGCGGGTCGCCGACGAGGCACGCCGGCGCGTCGGCGCCGAGGCCGAGGCCGCCCGTGCGGAGGCCGAAGCGATCCTGCTGCGCGCCCGCAAGGACGCCGAGCGGATGCTCAACGCCGCGTCCAGCCAGGCGCAGGAGGCCGCCGGCCACGCCGAGCAGCTGCGCTCCACCACCGCCGCCGAGGCCGACCAGTCACGCCAGCAGGCCACCGAGCTCAGCCGGGCGGCCGAGCAGGCCATGCAGGAGGCGGAGGAGCGGCTGCGCGAGGCCCGCGCGGAGGCGGAGAAGGTCCTCGGCGACGCCAGGGACTCCGCCGCACGGCAGCTCACCTCCGCCGAGTCGGACAACGAGCAGCGCACCCGGACCGCGAAGGCGGAGATCGCCCGGCTGGTCGCCGAGGCCACCACCGAGTCCGAGGCGCTGCGGGCCGAGGCCGAGCAGACCCTCGCGGACGCCCGCGCGGAGGCCGAGAAGCAGCTCGCCGCCGCCGCCGAGAAGGCCCGCACGGTCGCCGCCGAGGATTCGGCCGCCCAGCTCGCCAAGGCGGCCAGGGCCGCCGAGGAGATCCTCACCAAGGCGTCCGACGACGCCCAGGAGACCACCCGCAAGGCGGGCGAGGAGGCCGAGCGGATCCGCGGCGAGGCCGAGTCCGAGGCGGACCGGCTGCGCGGCGAGGCCGCCGAACAGGCCGATCAGCTCAAGGGCGCGGCCAAGGACGACACCAAGGAGTACCGCGCCAGGACCGTCGAGCTCCAGGAGGAGGCCCGGCGGCTGCGCGGCGAGGCGGAGCAGCTGCGCTCGGAGGCGGTCGCCGAGAGCGAGCGGATCCGCGGCGAGGCACGCCGGGAGGCCGTCCAGCAGATCGAGGAGGCGGCGAGCACCGCCGAGGAGCTGCTCACCAAGGCCCGTACCGACGCCGACGAGCTGCGTTCGTCGGCGGAGGCCGACAGCGACCGGGTGCGTACCGAGGCGGGCGAGCGGGCGGGCACGCTGCGCCGGCAGGCCGAGGAAGCCCTGGAGCGCGGGCGCGAGGAGGCCGAGCGGCTGACCGAGGAGGCCGAGGAGCAGGCCGACGCGGTCCGCACGGCCGCCGATGAGGCCGCGGCGGGGCTGCGCGAGGAGGCCGAGCGGGCGGTGGCGGCCCGTCAGGAGGAGGCCGACCGCGAGCTGGCCCGGTTGCAGAGCGAGGCCGAGTCCCGGCTCCAGGCCGCCGAGCGGAGTCTGGGCGACGCCCGCGCCGAGGGCGAGCAGATGCGCCGGGAGGCCGCGGAGGAGACGGAGCGGCTGCGCACCGAGACGGCTGAGCGGATCCGTACGCTCCAGGCGCAGGCCGACGACGAGGCCGACCGGCTGCGCACCGAGGCGGCGGCCGACGCCGCCGCGGCCCGCGCCGAGGCGGAGAACGTCGCGGTACGGCTGCGCTCGGAGGCAGCGGCGGAGGCCGAGCGGCTCAAGAGCGAGGCCCAGGACACCGCGGACCGGCTGCGGGCGGAGGCCGCCGCCGCCGCGGACCGGGTGGGCGCGGAGGCCGCCGAGGCGCTGTCGGCCGCGCAGGAGGAGGCGGTACGCCGTCGCCGGGAGGCCGAGGAGACCCTCGATTCGGCGCGCTCGGAGGCGGACCGGGAGCGGGACCGGGCCCGGGAGCAGAGCGAGGAGCTGCTGGCGTCCGCGCGCCGGCGGGTCGAGGAGGCCGGGGCGGAGGCGCACCGGCTGACCGAGGAGGCCGAGGGCCGCGCCGCCGAGATGGTGACCGCCGCCGAGCAGAGCGCCCGGCAGGTGCGGGAGTCGGTCGCCGGGCTGCATGAGCAGGCGGAGGACGAGATCGCCGGGCTGCGGTCCGCCGCCGAGCACGCGGCCGGGCGCACCCGTGGCGAGGCGCAGGACGAGGCCGACCGGGTCCGCGCGGACGCGCACGCGGAGCGGGAGCGGGCCGCCGAGGACGCGGCGAGTGTGCGGTCCAGGGCGCAGGAGGAGGCCGACGCGGCGAACGCGCTGGCCGAGCGGACCGTGGGCGAGGCGATCACGGAGTCCGACCGGCTGCGGGCGGAGACGACCGCCGAAGCCGACCGGCTGCGGGCGGAGACGACCGCCGAAGCCGAGCGGCTGCGGGCGGAGACCACCGCCGAGGCCGAGCGGCTGCGGGCGGACACCGCCGAATACGTCCAGCGGATGCGTACGGAGGCGTCCGACGCGGTCGCGTCGGCGGAGCAGGACGCGTCCCGTACCCGTGCGGACGCCCGCGACGACGCCAACCGCATCCGTTCGGAGGCGGCGGCGCAGGCGGACCGGCTCATCGCCGAGGCGACGAGCGAGAACGAGCGGATCCGGGGAGAGGCCCAGCAGGTTCTGGACGAGGCGCGGCAGGCCGCCGACAAGCGCCGTTCCGACGCCGCCGAGCAGGCGGACCAGCTCATCGCCGAGGCGAGCGGTGAGGCGGAGCGGACCGTGGGCGAGGCCACCGCCGAGGCCGAGCGGCTGCGCACCGATGTCACCGCCGACGCCGAGCGCATCAGGACCGACAGCGCGCGGATGCTCGACGAGGCGCGGCAGATGGCGGGCAAGCAGCGCGCCGACGCCGCCGAGCAGGCGGACCAGCTCATCGCCGAGGCGACGAGCGAGAACGAGCGGATCGTGGGCGAGGCCGCCGCCGAGGCCGAGCGCGTCAGGGCCGAGGTCGCGACCGAGACCGAGCGGCTGCGCGCGGATGCCGCCGCCGGGGCGGAGCGGGTCAGGAGCGAGGCCGCGACGGACGCGGAGCGGCTGCGCGCGGAGGCCACCGAGGCGGTGGGTTCGGCGCAGCGGGCCGCCGAGCGGATCCGTGCCGAGGCCGCGAAGAACAAGGCGGAGGCCGACGCGGACGCCGACCGGGTGGGCGCGGAGGCGCGGGCCGCGGCCGACCGCACGCTGGACGAGGCGCGGGAGGCTTCGTCCCGGCGGCGGGCCGACGCGGCGGAGCAGGCGGATCAGCTCGTCGAGAAGGCTCAGGAGGAGGCGCTGCGCGCGGCTCTGGAGGCCGAGGAGCAGGCCGACACCATGGTGGGCGCGGCCCGTTCGGAGGCGGAGCGGCTGGTCGCCGAGGCGACCGTGGAGGGCAACTCCCTGGTGGAGAAGGCCCGTACCGACGCCGATGAGCTGCTGGTCGGGGCCCGTCGGGACGCCACGGCGATCAGGGAGCGCGGCGAGGAGCTGCGTACCCGGGTGGAGAGCGAAGTGGAGGAGCTGCACGAGCGGGCCCGCCGGGAGACCTCGGAGCAGATGCGGACCACCGGTGAGCGGGTGGACCAGCTGATGAAGGCGGCGACCGAACAGCGCGAGGAGGCCGAGACGAAGGCCAAGACTCTGCTGTCGGACGCGAATTCGGAGGCGAGCCGGGTGCGGATCGCGGCGGTGAAGAGGGCGGAGGGCCTGCTGAAGGAGGCCGAGCTGAAGAAGGCCGGTCTCACGCGCGAGGGGGAGAGCATCAAGGCGGCGGCCGAGGCGGAGGCGGAGCGTCTGGTCGAGGACGGCAAGCGGGAGTTGGACGTGCTGGTCCGCAGGCGGGAGGACATCCAGGCGGAGATCTCCCGGGTGCAGGATGTGCTGGAGGCGCTGGGATTCGAGGCGCCGGCGGCCGGCGGCGCGTCCCCGGGCGGTTCCGGAGGCGGCGTCAGAGCGGGTGCCACGGCGGGGATTACCCGTTCGACGGGCAAGTCGTCCGACGGCTAGCCACTCAAAAGGCTGGACATTCTCCAGATCAAACCGGCATCCGCTCGATGACACGCCGGTCGGGCCCCTAGGATTCCCTCTATCACCTCACCGGTCTCATTCGACAGGAACCCCATGAGCGACACTTCCTCCCCCTTCGGCTTCGAGCTCGTGCGGCGTGGTTACGACCGCGGCCAGGTGGACGACCGAATTACCAAGCTCGTCGCCGACCGTGATAGCGCTCTGACCCGAATCACCTCTCTGGAAAAGCGCATCGAGGAACTCCACCTCGAGACGCAGAACGCTCAGGCCCTGGTGTCCGACGCGGAGCCGTCGTACGCCGGTCTCGGCGCGCGCGTCGAGAAGATCCTCCGGCTGGCCGAGGAGGAGGCGAAGGATCTGCGCGAGGAGGCCCGCCGCGCCGCCGAGCAGCACCGTGAGCTCGCGGAGTCCGCCGCCCAGCAGGTGCGCAATGACGCCGAGTCGTTCGCCTCCGACCGTAAGGCGAAGGCGGAGGACGAGGGCGTCCAGATCGTCGAGAAGGCGAAGAGCGAGGCCCAGCAGCTGCGGACCGAGGCGCAGAAGGACGCGCAGTCCAAGCGCGAGGAGGCCGACGCGCTCTTCGAGGAGACCCGTGCCAAGGCCGCTCAGGCCGCCGCCGACTTCGAGACCAATCTCGCCAAGCGGCGTGAGCAGTCCGAGCGTGATCTGGCCTCGCGTCAGGCGAAGGCGGAGAAGCGGCTGGCGGAGATCGAGCACCGGGCCGAGCAGCTGCGCCTGGAGGCGGAGAAGCTGCGTACGGACGCGGAGCGGCGGGCCCGTCAGACGGTGGAGACGGCGCAGCGTCAGGCCGAGGACATCGTGGCGGACGCCAATGCCAAGGCCGACCGTATCCGCAGCGAATCGGAGCGCGAGCTGGCGGCGCTCACCAACCGCCGTGACTCGATCAACGCGCAGCTGACCAATGTCCGCGAGATGCTGGCGACGCTGACGGGTGCGGCGGTGGCCGCGGCCGGTTCGCCGGCCGACGACGAGATCTCCCGTGGCGTCCCGGCCCAGCAGTCCCGCTGAGACGGTCGCCCGAGACCGGTCCCGCTGTGCGGGTCCCCGCGGGCACGGTGTTCTCCGGACCGGGGGCGGGTTCCCGGGACGGGCGCGGAGCATCGGGCGCGGATAAGCGGAGAGAAGTACGTCAAGCCCCCTGTCGCTCAAGTGGCGGGGGGCTTTGCGCGCCTTTAGCGTGGCCGCATGATCGAGCTGGCGGACCTCACCAAGCACTTCGGCGCCACGGTCGCCGTCGACGGTCTGTCGTTCCGGGTCAGACCCGGTGTGGTGACCGGTTTCCTGGGCCCGAACGGCGCGGGGAAGTCGACCGCCATGCGGATGATGCTCGATCTCGACCTTCCGACGAGCGGTTCGGTGCGGATCGACGGCCGGCACTATCGCGAGCTGGCGGAGCCGCTGAAGTACATCGGGGCGCTGTTGGAGGCCCAGGCCATGCACGGCGGGCGGAGCGCTTACAACAATCTGCTCTGTCTCGCGCAGGCGAACCGCATCCCGGCGTCGCGGGTCGGCGAAGTGCTGGACATCGTGGGGCTGACGGCGGTGGCGCGGAAGAAGGTGAAGGGATTCTCGCTGGGTATGGGCCAGCGACTGGGAATCGCCGCCGCGTTGCTCGGCGATCCCGAGATCCTTCTGTTCGACGAGCCGGTGAACGGTCTGGATCCGGAGGGAATTCACTGGATCCGCAATCTGATGAAGCAGCTCGCGTCGGAGGGGCGGACGATCTTTGTCTCCTCGCATCTGATGAGTGAAATGGCGCTGACCGCGGATCATCTGATCGTGATCGGGCAGGGGCGGCTGCTGGCGGACACTTCGATGGCGGCGTTCATTCAGGAGAACGCGCGGAGTTATGTACGGCTGCGTTCACCGCAGCGGGAGCGGCTGCGGGATGTGCTGCGCTCGGAGGGGTTCACGGTGATCGAGACGGACGGCGGCGCGCTGGAGGTGAACGGCGCGGCGCCGGAGCGGCTCGGTGAGCTGGCCGCCGGGCACCGGATCGTGCTGCATGAGCTCAGCGTGGAGCGCGCCTCGCTGGAGGAGGCGTTCATGCGGATGACGGCGGGGGCGGTGGAGTACCACGCCCATGGGGCGGTCGAGGGGCCGCACCCCGGCCCGCCGCGCCCTGGTCCGCCGCCGCACCCCGGTCCGCCGCCGGGTCCGGGGCCCCGGTGGGGCGCGGGCTTCACCTCCCGCGCGGAAGGTGAGTGACGGTGGCCTCGGTGCCCGCGGTCCTCCGCTCGGAGTGGACCAAGATCCGTACGGTCTCCTCCACGACCTGGACGCTGGCGAGCGCGTTCCTGGTGACCGTGGCGGTGAGCGCCGCGCTCTGCGCGCTGTTCCGTTCGACCTTCGACCATCTCTCCCCGGTGGAGCGGCTCACCTTCGATCCGACGCTGGCGAGCTTCTCCGGGATGGTTCTGGGACAGCTGGCGATGGTGGTCTTCGGGGTGCTGGTGGTGGGCACGGAGTACAGCTCGGGCATGATCCGCGCCTCGCTCGCCGCGGTGCCGCAGCGCGGGGTCTTCCTCTTCGGCAAGCTGGCGGTGGCCACGGCGCTGGCGCTGATCGTGGGGATGGCGACCAGCTTCGCGTCGTTCTTTCTGGGGCAGGCGCTGCTGGGCGAGCACCGGACGACGATCGGCGCGGAGAACGTGCTGCGCGCGGTGATCGGCGGCGGGCTCTATATGGGGCTGATCGCGCTGTTCTCGATGGCGGTGGCGACGATGCTGCGGAGTTCGATGCTGTCGCTCGGCATTCTGATGCCGTTCTTCTTCCTGGTGTCGCAGATCCTGGCGTCGGTGCCGAAGGCGAAGACGGTCGCGCGGTACTTCCCCGACCAGGCGGGCTCCCGGATCATGCAGGTGGTGCCGGACGCGCTGGGCGGCAGCCGGGCTCCGTACGGGCCGTGGACCGGGATCGGGATCATGCTGCTGTGGGTGGTGGCGGCGATCGCCGGCGGCGCTCTGGTGCTGAAGAGGCGAGACGCCTAGAGAATCCTGTAAGTCCAGGTCACGCCCCTTGGTGGGTTTTCTCCCCCGAAGGTCCGCATCGTGATCAAAGCGTTATCGCTTGGCTGGAACTACTTACGGGTCGTTATCCTCCTAACTCTTACGGGGGGCGTGCGGCCTGCTGGCCTGTGCCCCGACGACCGAAAGTCGATGGGGCTGGAGAATGATCGAGGCAGTCGGCCTGACGAAGCGCTATGGCGCCAAGGCGGCCGTGTACAACCTTTCCTTCCAGGTGCGGCCCGGTGCCGTCACCGGATTCCTCGGCCCCAACGGCGCGGGCAAGTCCACCACGATGCGCATGATCCTCGGGCTGGACACCCCGACCGCGGGCACGGTGACCATCGGCGGTCGCCCCTACCGGCAGACCCCGAACGCGCCCCGCCAGGTCGGCGCGCTGCTCGACGCCAAGGCCGTGCACGGAGGCCGCAGCGCCCGTAACCATCTGCTCTCGCTGGCCCAGCTCTCCGGCATCCCGGCCCGCCGGGTGGACGAGGTGCTCGGCGTCGTCGGCCTCCAGGACGTGGCCAGGAAGCGCTCCAAGGGGTTCTCGCTCGGCATGGGCCAGCGGCTCGGCATAGCGGCGGCGCTGCTCGGCGATCCCCAGGTGCTGCTCTTCGACGAGCCGGTCAACGGCCTCGACCCCGAGGGCATCCTCTGGGTGCGCAATCTGATGAAGCAGCTCGCCGCCGAGGGCCGCACGGTCTTCGTCTCCTCGCATCTGATGAGCGAGATGGCGCTCACCGCCGATCATCTGATCGTGATCGGGCGGGGGCAGCTGCTCTCCGATATGAGCGTCAAGGAATTCATCTCGGCCAACTCCGCGGACTTCGCCCGGGTGCGCACCCCGGACACCGAGCCGGCGCTGCGCGAGAAGCTGAGCAGCGCGCTGAGCGGGGCCGGCGGCCAGGTCGTGCCCGAGCCGGACGGCGCGCTGCGGGTCATGGGACTGCCCCTGCCGCAGATCAGCGAGCTGGCGCACGGCGCGGACGTACGGCTGTGGGAGCTGTCGCCGCACCAGGCCTCGCTGGAAGAGGCCTATATGCGGATGACGCAGGGCGCGGTGGACTACCGCTCCACCGCCGACCAGAAGGCCGGGCTGATGCAGCAGCCGCAGCCCGGGTTCGGGCCGCCGCCGCAGATCCCCGAGGTGCCGCAGCAGGGCTGGTACGCCCCGCCCGCGCCGCAGCCGGGCGCCAATCCGTATCTCGGCGGCCAGGGACCGGCCGCACCGCCCGCCGCTCCCCCGGCCGCCGCAGCACCGCCCGCCGCGCCGCCCGCCGCTCCCGCAGACCTGACCAAGCCCGAGGACGCCCGATGACCACCCCCTACCAGCAGCAGGGCACGCCCGCCGCCACGTACTCCTCGCCGATCCCGGTCCGCAAGGCCCATCTCGGCGACGCGCTCGCCTCCGAGTGGACCAAGATCCGATCCGTCCGGTCCACGATGTGGACGCTCGGGGTCATGGCCGTGCTCATGCTCGGCATCGGCATCCTGGCGGCGGTGACCGTCTCCGCCGCCGACGCCGACCTCGAAGGGGAGCCAGTGCTGTTCCTCGGCTTCTTCGGTGTGCTGCTCGGCAGTCTCTGCGTCATGACGCTGGGCGTGCTGACGATCGCGTCGGAGTACGGCACCGGAATGATCCGGACGACGCTGACGGCCTGCCCGTCCCGGAGCCGGGTGCTGACCGCCAAGGCGATCGTCTACTTCCTGCTCGTCTTCACCGTGACCTTCGTGCTGACCCTGGTGGTGGCCGCGCTCCAGGTGGCGATCCTCGACACGGGCGCCGCCCCCACCACGGAGGACTGGGTCCGCGCGACCTTCGCCGTCAGCCTCTATGTGGCCCTCCTCGGGCTGCTCTCCCTCGCCCTCGGCTCGCTGATCCGCCACTCGGCGGGCGCGATCACCGTCATGATCGGCCTGGTGCTGCTGCCGCTGGTGATGGCGATGTTCATGTACGCGGAGTCGCTCCGCACCGTGCAGGAGTCGCTGCTGGAGTACTCGATCCCCAGCCAGCTCGGCGTTCTCTACGACAACAGCGTGGCGGAGTCCGGCCCCCAGGGCTGGGAGCCGGTGTGGATCATGCTGGGCGTCACCGCCGTCGCGCTGGGCGGCGCCTACGCCGCGCTCAACTCACGCGACGTATAGGCGCATAGGCGCATCAGGGCGCACCCGAAGCGAACGGCCGGCGGCCGTCAGTACTTCGGCGCGTTACGGGACCGCTGCACCCGCGTGGTGCGGCGGTCCTTCGCGTTCCAGCACGCTTTGTGCCAGTGCCGCCGGTCGTCCACTCCGCCGTGCTCGGGCCAGGCCACCACATGCGGAACCCCGGAGGGGATCTCCTGGTCGCAGCCGGGACAGCGATAGCGCTTGCCCAGGGCGCTCGCGCCCGCGACATGGCGCACCGACCACTCCTCGTCCTGCCAGGACTCGGTACGGCCGAAGCCGCCGTACCGGTCGCCCGGTTCGCCGGACGGTGCGGAGGGACTGTCGCCGCCCTTGGGGCGGTTGCGGCGCGGGGACACGTGGACACCTCACGGGGCAAGTGGGGACGATTCCTTACGAGTCCAAGCCTACGGGCCGCCGTCGGGGGTACACGTACCGCGCGGGGTGAGACGGTGGCAACGGCCCGGCGCGGTTACCGGAAAATCGCAAGAGCGTCTCGACGGGCCGTGCCCTCGGCACGCGTCGGACGTTAGTGCAGATGGGGGAGTGACGCGTCGGCCGCAAGGAGGCAGAAGGCGATGCGCGTAGGGACATTCGTACTGGCCGCCCAGTTCCCGGGCCAGGGGCAGGGGGAGGCGCTGCACCGCGCGGTGCGGTCCGCCGAGATCGCCGAGGAGGCCGGGCTCGATTCCGTATGGCTGGCGGAGCACCACTTCGTGCCGTACGGCGTCTGCCCGTCCGCGGTGACGCTGGCCGCGCTGCTGCTCGGCCGCACCCGGCGGATCCGGGTCGGCACGGCGGTGAGCGTGCTGCCGACCGTGCACCCCGTGGCGCTCGGCGAGCAGGCCGCGCTGCTCCATCTCACCAGCGGGGGCCGGTTCTCCCTGGGGGTGGGCAGAGGCGGCCCCTGGGTCGATCTGGAGGTCTTCGGAGCGGGTCTCGCGGCCTATGAGTCAGGGTTCCCCGAGTCGCTCGACCTGCTGCTGCGCTGGCTGCGGGAGCCCTCGGTCGGGGCCGGGTCCGAGCGCTTCGCCTTCCGCGAGGTGCCGGTGGTGCCCCGGCCCGGTGAGCTGATCGGCGGGCCGGAGCAGGGGCCCGAGGTGGTCGTGGCGTGCACCTCCCCCGGGAGTGTGCGGCTGGCCGCCGAGCGCGGGCTGCCGATGCTGCTGGGAATGCACTGCGGCGACGAGCAGAAGGCCGAGATGGTCGCGCTCTGGCGGCGGTGCGCCCTGGAGGCGGGCCATGCGCCGGAGGAGGTGACCGGCGCGGCCCATGTGTCGGCGGGGGTGGCGCAGATCGCCGAGAGCGCCGCCGACGCGGCCGAGACCCTGGGGAAGGCGATGCCGGGCTGGCTCCGGCAGGGGCTGGACGCGCATATCACCGTCGACGACAGGGTGCGGGTGATGCGGGACCCCGTGGCCTATACGGAGATGCTCTGCGGTCTCCATCCGGTGGGCCCGCCGGAGCTCGCCGCCGACCGGCTCGCGGCCACCGCCGAGCGCACCGGCATCACCCGCTTCGCGCTGCTGGTGGAGGGCTCGGGCGATCTGGCGGCGACGGAGGAGAATGTGCGACGGCTGGGCGCGGATGTGCTGCCCCTGCTGAGCTGAGCCCGTGCTGCGCCGCTGAGCCGCGCCTCAGTGACAGGGGCAGGCCCTGTCGAGCTGGGCCGCCCCCGGTGACAGGCCCTGTGACGGACCCTGCTGCCGCTCCGGCATCCATGACACCTCCCGCGATGCGGAGCGGCAGCCCGGCCTCAGCAGTCTCGGAACTCAGGCGACTGGTTGAGCAGCTGGGCGCGTACGGAGGTGAAGCGGGCCAGCCGCTCGTCCACCGAGGAGTCCAGCGGGAACACCGCCACACGGTGACAGTTCTGGAACGCCAGCCGTACCCCGAAGTGCCTCTGGAGCGCACCGCGAATCGCGTCACTCGCGAGCGCTCGCAGCAGCTGACCACGGGCCTGCTCGTCCGGCGGAGGCGTCTGGTTGTCGGCGAAAGCGCCGCCGTCGACCTTCAGCTGTGCCACCAGCGAACTGATCATCTCCCATGCGTAGGGCAGGGAGGTCCGGACGCAGTCGACGAAGGCAGCTTCGTCGACCTCGCCTCGCTCGGCCTGTTCCAACAGAGCCGGTGAGACGTCGAGCGACATGGGTTCTCCTCTCGTGACCCCGGGTCACGGGGCCTTACGGGCAGGGAAGGAAGTCGCGCCGAGTGCAGTCATGCGCATGACGACATCACGACACAGCGTGCGCGGTCGGCGACCTCCCGCATCCACGGTAAGTGCGCGGTCCGTGACGCACCAGGAGATAGGTAGGACAACCGGCCAGAAACGAAGGGGGACAAGTGGGACAGCCCGAAGGGTCTCAGCCAGGCGCGGTGGTCCCCCGTACCGGGAGTGCGTAGAGCGAATCGCGCACGGGGGCGTACGTCGAGTAGCGTTGCCGACCATGCGCCTTGTCATCGCCCGCTGCTCCGTGGATTACGCGGGCCGGCTCACCGCCCATCTGCCCTCCGCCCCCCGTCTGATCCTGGTCAAGGCAGACGGCAGCGTCTCCATCCACGCGGATGACCGCGCGTACAAACCACTGAACTGGATGTCCCCTCCCTGCACGCTGAAGGAGGGCGACGGCAGCGTCTGGACGGTCGTCAACAAGGCGGGCGAGAAACTGATCATCACCATGGAGGAGGTCCTCCATGACTCGTCCCATGAGCTCGGGGTGGACCCCGGCCTGATCAAGGACGGTGTGGAGGCGCACCTCCAGGAGCTGCTCGCCGACCGGATCGAGACACTGGGCCAGGGGTACAGCCTGATCCGCCGCGAGTACCCGACGGCGATCGGCCCGGTGGACATCCTCTGCCGGGACGCGGACGGCGCGACGGTCGCGGTGGAGATCAAGCGCCGTGGCGAGATCGACGGCGTGGAGCAGCTGACGCGCTATCTGGAGCTGCTCAACCGGGACCCCCATCTCGCGCCGGTCAAGGGCGTGTTCGCGGCCCAGGAGATCAAGCCGCAGGCGCGGGTGCTGGCGACGGACCGGGGCATCGGCTGTGTGGTGCTGGACTATGACGCGCTGCGGGGCATCGAGGACGACAAGCTGAGGCTGTTCTAGAGACAGCCTGTTCCCGAGCATGCATACGGCCCCGGAGGCATCGCCTCCGGGGCCGTACGACTGCTAGACGACGGCCCTGCCGTCCGGGGTGGGGGCCGGGGTGGCGCTGGTGGGGGTGATCGGCGCGCTCGCGCTGGTCTGGGTGGAGTCGCCCGGGGACGAGGGCGCCTCCGTCGGGGTGCTCGGGGACGACGGGCCGGTCGACGGCTCCTCCGTGGTCGGCTCGCCGCTGGAGGGCCGGCCGCTGGGCGGCCTGCTGGAGGACGGCTCCCCGGTCGGGGGCTCCCCGGTCGGCGGGGTGGGCGCGGTCCCGTCCGACGACGGGCTCTGCGCCGGCCGGGAGGAGCTCGGCGCGGGGTCGGCGCTCGTCTCCCCGGACGGGCCGGGCGCGGC
>NZ_VCLA01000041.1 GCF_009600885.1 Streptomyces jumonjinensis | reverse complement strand
ACGCTCGCCGTGTGGCGTGCGCTGCTCGCGCTCGCCGTGGTGTTCATCATGCTGGCGACCACCGGCTGGACCGCGGTACGGCATCACGGCGGTCCGCGCGATCTCTTCGCGGCCGAGCTGGCGGGCTGGCGCAAGGCGCGGATCGGCGGCCTCCCGCTCCCCGGCGCGACCGAGCCCCCGGCCCGGCTCGCCGGATTCTTCGCCTCGCTCGGCGTCGCCCAGCGCCATCGGCTGGCCGACCGCTTCCCGCTGGTCGTCGGCAATCTCAACGGCGCTCCGGCCGGCCTGCGCTACCGCGCCAACCGCATCGCCCTCGCCCGGGCGCTGCGGCTGGAGCGCGACCGCACGGCGACCGCGAGACTCAACGCGGACGGCCGGCATCAGGCCATACGCCGGATGCACCGGCTCGCGGCGCTGATGCGTCCCGAGCGCCAGATCCTCGCCTTCGACCCGGCCGGGCACGGCAGGGTGGCCGAGGTGCTCGGCGATCTCGACCGCGCCCAGCGGATCTCGGTGATCGTCCCGGGTGTCGACACCCATCTCCTCACCTTCCAGCGGACCTCCCGTAAGTACAGCGCCCCCGCCGGAATGGCCGAGTCGCTGTACGCCGCCGAGCGTGCCGCCGCTCCCCGTACCCGTACGGCGGTCATCGCCTGGGCCGACTACACCGCACCCGCCGGGGTCGGTATGGACTCGGCGACGGGACGGCTCGCCGAGGGCGGTGCGGTACGGCTGGCCGCGCTCGCCGAAGCGCTGCCGGGCACGGCGGAGGTCGCCCTCTTCTGCCACAGCTACGGCTCGGTGGTGTGCGGGGTGGCCGCGCGGCGGCTGCCCGCCCGGGTGACCGACATCGCCGTGGCGGGCAGCCCCGGGATGCGCGCCGCGAGCGTGACCGAGCTCGGGGCCAGGGCCCGGGTGTGGGCGATGCGCGACGGGGACGACTGGATCGAGGTCGTACCGCATCTGGAGGTCGGCGGGCTGGGGCACGGCGAGGACCCGGTGGCCCCCGAGTTCGGGGCCCGGGTGATGTCGGCCGCCGGGGCTATCGGCCATAGCGGCTATTTCGAGCCGGGAACCGAGAGTGTGGTCAACTTCGCCGAAATAGGCGTCGGCGCGTACGACGGGGTGAGCTGTGCGACCGACGGTGACTCGTGCCGCCGCGATATTTACGGTGAAGCAGCGGCCTGACGCGCGTAGAAGTTCGTGAACAGCAGTTGAAACTGAGGGGCGACGCGCGGGCACGTGACGCCTACGATGATGCGTATGGGTGATGTACTGGCGGGAATTCAAGCCACGTGGGAGTTCGATGCCGACTCCGTGCTCATCCGCTTCGAACGGGGACACCGCACGCCGAAGCTGCTTCAGGCGCTCCGCGAACGCCGCATCCCCCACGAAGCGTTGGCGTCGGTGACTCTCTCCCCGGGCAGGCGGGGGACGACGGTGCTGCGTGCGGTGCCCAGACCGGGCGCGGATCCGCTGATGGAGGCAGCGGCAGGACAGCTGAAGGACGAGTGCGACCCCTATCGGCTGGTGCTCTCCCCGGAGCAGCGGCTGCTCTCGGAGTTCTACGCGGATGAGCTGCGGGCGGTGCTGGGAGAGGACGCCGACCAACCCGCCGAGCGGTACGCGGTGGCCGTGCCCGACCCGCCGCTGACCTTCAAGGCGTACGACGGCAGAGCCTCCTTCGACGGGAAGAACGTCGACTTCCGCTGGTCGCGGACGGGGGCGTCGTCGGCGAAGTGGAAGGCGGGGGACCAGAGTTTCGCGGTGAGCGAGCTGAGCGGGGTCGAGTGGCGCTCGCCCGACGCCTTCGACGGCTATCTGCGGCTGCTGCCCCGCGCCGAGCCCGCCCGTCCCGCACAGGTGGAGAAGGATCCGGCCGCGGTGCTGTTCGGGCTGCGCAACGGGCCGGTGCACGAGTCGCTGCCGTTCGCCGCCGCGGTGCTGGAGTCCGTGCAGAGGTCGCGGCGGGCTCCGGCGATGGCGCTGCGGGCGGTCGGACGGGATCCGGCGGACATCGCGGAGCGGATCCGGCACCTCGGGGAGCTGCATCAGGCGGGGCTGGTGACGGACGACGAGTTCAGTGTGAAGAAGGCCGAGCTGCTGGCCGAGTTGTGAGCGGGTGAGCGGCCCCCGGCCGGGGTTCTCCCGGCCGGGACTTCTCAGCGCCCGGTGTGGTCCGCGAGGACCGCTTCGATCTGGCGGCGGGTCTGCGCCGCGACGCGCGGATGGGTGGCGGCGTACGCCGTATACGCGTTCAGCCCGGTGGCCAGGGCCCAGCCCCGGCCGCGCTCCCAGGCGCCGTCGTCGATGTCGAGCTCCGCGCGGAAGACGGACCGGGGCCCGGCCGTCATCAGGGTCCAGGCGATCAGCAGATCGCAGGCGGGATCGCCCATGCCCAGCCCGCCGAAGTCGATGACGGCGCTGAGCCGGCCGTCGGCGGCCAGCAGGTTGCCGGTGTGGAGATCGCCGTGGAACCAGACCGGTTCGCGGTCCCAGGCCGGGGCCTTCAGGGCGCGGTCCCACACCTCCGTCAGCGCCACGGCGTCGAAGTCCCCGCCGACGGCGGCGATGGCCGCCCGGGTCGCCTCGTCGCGCCCGGCCAGCGGGGCATCGGCCAGCTCGGGGTGCGGGCCGGGGATCAAGGTGTCCGCCGGGGCGATCCGCTGGAGGCGGGCCAGGAAACCGGCCAGCCGGCGGGCCGTCGCCTCGTCGTCGGCGAAGCCGTCCGGTGTCGCCGTGACGCCGTCGAGCCAGCGGGTGACGGACCAGTGCCAGGGATAGCCGAGGTCCGGAACGCCCAGCCCCAGCGGCACGGGGACGGCCACCGGCAGCAGCGGGCCGATCAGCGGGAGCCAGGCGTGCTCCTTCACGGCCTGCCCCGCCGCCCAGTCGCCCCGGGGCAGCCGTACCGTCATGGTCTCGCCGAGCCGGAAGACCACATGGTCGGAGCCGGCGGGGTCGAGGAGGGTCAGCGGCAGCCGCGCCCACTGGGGGAACTGCGCGGCGACCAGCCGTCCCGCGAGCTCGGCGTCGATGCCGGGCACCGTGGTGGACACGTGGGGAATCCTTCCCGGGCCCGCGCCGATCACGGGCGACCGCCGACCATCACAGCACCGGGGCCCGCGGCTGTCGATCCGTTTTCCCCCGGCCGGTTCCTCCGGCCGGTTCCTCCGGCCGGTGACCTCGGCCGGTTCCTCCGGCCGGGGGCCGTCTCATACCCGGGTATGAGACGGCCCCCGCACCCGGGTATGACGCCGACGGGCGGCCGGCCCGCTTAACCTGACCGGGCCATGCCTCAGTCACCCACCGGTCCCGTACCGCCCGCGCCCGCCCGCCGCCCGCTGTCCAGCTCGCCGTCGCTGCTCCGTGCCGCGAGGGAGAATCTCCAGCTGCTCGCGGAGGATCTCCGTACCCCGTCACCGTCCATGGACCCCCTCTTCAGCTCCTCCCGGCGGCGGTGGATCCGGAGGCTGCCGTATGCGCTGGCGTTCCTGGCCACCTCCGTACTGGTGCCGGTCACCATCACCGTGCTGACCGGGGTGTACGGGCTGAACGGCGCGCTCTCCGGGGCGCTCGCCGTCGCTCAGGCCGCTCCGCTGCTGCTGGCCGTGACCCGCCCGCTCCAGGCGTGGTGGATCGTGTTCGGCGCCGATGTGGTCGGGGCCGTCGCGCTGATCGGCTCGGCGGAGGTGCCGGGCCAGAGCTGGCCGTGGACCCCGCCGGTGATCGTGGGCTATCTGCTGCTGCTGCTCTGTCTGGGGCTGCGGGAGCCGCGCCGCACCCTGCTGGCCGTCTGGCTGGTGACGGGCGCGGCCGGGCTGGTCTTCGAGCTGGTCTCGCAGAGCCGCAGCGACGGCTCCCATGTGCTGCTGTTCGTGCTGAGTGGAGTGGTGCTGGTCATCACGGGCGCGCTGCGGGAGCGGGGGGACGCACAGCGGCGGCTGGCGGCGCAGACGACGATCAGCGCGGCCGAGCGGGCGCAGCGGACCCTGCTGGAGGAGCGGGCCCGGATCGCGCGGGAGCTGCACGATGTGGTGGCGCACCATATGTCGGTGATCACGGTGCAGGCGGATTCGGCCCCGTACCGGATCGAGGGGCTGCCGGAGACGGCCCGTGAGGAGTTCGGGGCGATCGCGGCGTCGGCGCGGGAGTCGCTGACGGAGATGCGGCGGCTGCTGACGGTGCTGCGGAGCGAGGGCGCGGAGGGCGAACTGACCCCGCAGCCGGGGCTGTCGCGGGTGCAGCAGCTGGTGGAGGCGACCGTACGGGCGGGGGTTCCGGCGGAGTTGTCGCTCGGGGTGGACCCGGGGGCGGTGCCGCAGGCGGTGGATCTGTCGGCCTACCGGATCGTGCAGGAGGCGCTGGCGAATGTGGTGCGGCACGCGCCGGGGGCGGTGACCGGGGTGTCGGTCACGGTGGACGGCCCGGATCTGGTGGTCCTGGTGGTCAACGGCGCGGCGGATTCGCCGGATTCCCCGCTGGAGAGCACGGGGACGGGACACGGGCTGGTGGGGATGCGGGAGCGCGTACGGTTGACGGGAGGCACGCTGGACACCGGTCCGCTGCCGGACGGCGGTTTCCGGGTGGCCGCGCGTCTGCCGCTGGTGACGCCCGTGACCTCGGAGGATGACGGGTGACCATCCGCGTGATCATCGTCGACGACCAGGCCATGGTGCGCGCTGGGTTCGCGGCGCTGCTGTCGGCGCAGTCGGACATCGATGTGGTGGGCGAGGCGGCGGACGGCCGGGCGGGGGTGGAGGTCGCCCGGTCGGCGCACCCCGATGTGGTGCTGATGGACGTCCGGATGCCGGAGATGGACGGTCTGGCGGCGGCCAGGGCGATTCTCCAGCCGCCGCCGGGGGTGACCCGGGTGCCGAAGGTGCTGATGCTGACGACCTTCGATGTGGACGACTATGTGTACGAGGCGCTGCGCGCGGGCGCGTCGGGTTTTCTGCTCAAGGACGCCCCGCCGGCGGATCTGATCGCCGCGGTACGGGTGGTGGCGGCGGGCGAGGCGCTGCTCGCGCCGTCGGTGACCCGCAGACTGATCGCCGACTTCGCGGCGCAGCGGCCGGCACCGTCCCGTAAGGACCCCTCGCTGCGGTTGAAGGGGCTGACGCCGCGGGAGACCGAGGTGCTGGCGCTGGTCGCGCGGGGGTTGTCGAACCAGGAGATCGCGGCGGAGCTGGTGCTGGCCGAGCAGACCGTGAAGACGCATATCGGCCGGGTGCTGGCGAAGCTGGGGCTGCGGGACCGGGCCCAAGCGGTGATCTTCGCGTATGAGTCGGGGCTGGTGCGGCCCGGCGCGGGGTGAGAGCCCCGGGGGCTCTGGCCTCCGGCCCGGCGCGGGGTGAGAGCCCTGAGGACCCTGGCCTCCGGCCCGGCGCGGGCCCCGCCCCAGGCCCCCGCCCGCCCTGAGCCGGAACGGGGGCGACCCCATGCCCGCAGTACGGGGGCGACCCCACGCCGCCGGAGCCGGGGCACCCCACGCCCCCGAGCGGGGGCAACACCCACGCGCTCCGAGCCGTGGGGGCGACCCCTCGGCCCGCCGAGCGGGGTAACACCCACGCCTCCGGAGCCGGAACAACCCCACGCCGACCCCGAGCCGGAGCAACCCCACGCCCCCCGGGCCGGGGGGGGCGACCTCACGCCCCCGGAAGCGGGGCGACACACCCACGCCTCCGGAGCCGGAACAACCCCACGCCGACCCCGAGCCGGGACAACCCCACGCCACCCCCAACCGGGGGCAACCCCACCCCCCGTACCGGGGGAAAACCCCCGGTACTCCCACTACCCCGGTAGTACCCGCGAGTTGGCTCCCCAGCGGGACTCCCCCGCCCCCTCCGTCTTCCTAATCTCCCCGCACCACAAGGACAGCGGAGAAAAGGGGCGGGAAACATGCGCCGGTACAAGAGAACCCTGGCGGCCTTCGCGCTCGCCGCCACCGTGGTGACCGGGACCGCGGGCTGGGCGTCCGGATCCGCGCAGCGGCCCGTCACCGGACCGCCGCCGGGAACCGGTCAGTGGCTCGGAGACCGGACGCTGGGGCGGGCGCTGCCCGATCCGGAGCGTGCCGGCCCCGAGGACGTATCCGCGTTCTTCCGGAGCCTGAGCGAGGAGCAGCGGCGGTATCTGGTCCGGCGGCATCCGCTGGTCACCGGCAATCTCGACGGCGTCCCCGTGGCCCTGCGCTACCGGGCCAACGCGCTCGCCGTGCGCGGCACCGCCTTCGAGCGGCTCGCCGCGCCGGGGCGGCGGATCCTCGCCTTCGATCCCCGTGGCCGCGGGCAGGTCGCCGAGGTGTACGGGGATCTGGAGCGGGCCCGCCGGGTCGCGGTCGTCGTGCCCGGCTCCGACATCGACGCCACGACCTTCGACCGGGCGGACGACCCCTACGGCACCCCCGCCGGGATGGCCGCGTCGCTGCGTACCGCCGTCGGCGACGACCGTACCGCCGTCATCGCCTGGGCCGGGTACACCACCCCCGTGGGCCTCGGCGCCGACGCCGCCACCGGCGCTCTCGCCGAGGCGGGGGCGGACCGGCTGGCCCGGTTCACCCAGGGGCTCCGGGCCGTCGGGGCCCCCGGGCCCAGCCTGTTCTGCCACAGCTACGGCTCCGTCGTCTGCGGGCTCGCCGCGGCCGGGGTCAACGCGTCGGACATCGTCGTCCTCGGCTCCCCGGGGATGCGCGCCGGCTCCGCGGCCGAGCTGAACGCCGGCGCCCGCGTCTGGGCCGCCAAGTCCCCGTCCGACTGGATCTCCAAGGTGCCCCATGTCGAGTTCCTCGGGCTCGGGCACGGCGCCGATCCGGCCGACCCCGCCTTCGGCGCGCGCCGGATCCCCGCCGAACGGGCCCACGGCCACACCGGCTACTTCGCCCCCGGCACCGACTCGCTCCGGGCCTTCGCCGCGATCGCCCGGGGGGACGTCCGATGAAGCGGTTCCTGGCGACGATCGAGGCGCGCACCCCCGCCCACCGGGACCGCGCCGTGGACGGGCTGCGCGCCCTCGCGCTGCTCGCCGTGCCCATCGGGCACTGGCTCCTCGGCGGATTCACCCTCGGCGACGACGGGGCGCTGCGCAACGCCAGCCCGCTGACCGCCTTCGGCTTCTTCGCGCCCGTCAGCTGGGTGCTTCAGATGCTCGGCGTCTTCTTCCTGGTCGGCGGCTATGCCTCGGTCCTCTCGTACCACCGCCGGAAGGGGTCCACCGGCCGGTGGCTGCGGCAGCGGGCCGCCCGGCTCGGCAGGCCCGTCCTCGGGGTCACCGCCGTCTGGGCCGTGCTGCTTCCGGTGCTGGCCGCGCTCGGCGTGCCCGTCACCACGCTCCGCACCGCCTCGACCCTGGTGATCCAGCCGCTCTGGTTCGTCGGCGTCTACGCCGTCGTCACCGCGCTCACCCCGTACTGCGTACGCGCCGCCCGGCGGCTCGGCGTCTGGGCGGCGGCGCCGCTGCTCGGCTCCGTCGCCGTGGTGGATCTGCTGCGCTACGGCCCGTACGCGGATGCCGTGCCGTCCTGGCTGGGCGTGCTCAACATCCTGCCGGGGTGGCTCTTCGCCTATCAGATCGGGGTGGCCTGGGGCGAGGGCGGGATCGCCCGGCGGCAGGCCCGGGTGCTGCTCGCCGGCGGGGCGGCGCTCTTCGCGGTGCTGCTGCTCGTCTTCCACTACCCCGCGTCGATGGTGGGGGTGCCGGGGGCGGACCGCGCCAACTCCCATCCGCCGTCGCTGCTGGTCCTCGCGCTGGCCGCCGCGCAGAGCGGGGCGGCGATCCTGCTCCGCGACCGGATCGCGAAGCTGCTGGCCCGGCCCGCGCTGTGGGCGCCGGTCGTGGTCGTCAACCTCTCCGCGATGACGATCCTGTGCTGGCATCAGACGGCGATGCTGGCGGCGGCCGTGCCGGGGGCCCGGGCGGGGGCGGTCACGGGGCTGACCACGGCCCCCGACACCCTGGGCTGGCTGCTGGGGCGAACCGCGTGGCTGCCGGTGTTCGCGGTGCTGCTGGTGCTCATCGGGCGGTACGCGCACCGCTTCGAGTCCCCCTGGCGGAGCGGCACCGGAGCGGCCAGGGCCCGCCGGACGGCGGCGGGCCTGCTGGCGGCCGGGTTCGCGGCCTTCGCCCTGGGGCTGGGGTGAGGGATCCGCTCCGCGCGCGGCGCCGGACCGGTCCGGCGCCGCGCCTCTTCCCCGGGGGTACGGGGCACGGGGGTACGGGTGGGGCAAGGCCCCCCGTACCCCGGCGGCGGTTCAGGCCAGGGTTGCCAGGGAATCGCCGATCGGGCGTCCTCCGCCCGTGACCTCGAAGATCCGGTCGTAGGTCGCGGCGGTGTCCAGTGCCGCGACGACGACGGCCGCGAGGTCGGCTCTGCTCAGCGATCCCTCGGGAACCTGATCGCCTACGGTGATCCGCCCCTCGGCGGGGCCATCGGTGAGCCATGGGGGGCGGATGACCGTCCAGGTCATCCCTGATGCCGCGAGATGGAGGTCCGCCGCGTGCTTGGCGTGCCCGGTGGCCCGCAGATAGCGCGGCAGCCGGGAGACATCGCCGCTGCCCATCATGGACACTTGGATCCATCGCTTCACTCCGGCGGCGACCGCCGCGTCGATCGCCGCGACGATGCCCTGCCGGTCGACGAGTTCGGCCTGCTTCTTGGTCATGCTCCGGGTGGCGGCGGCGTTGATGACGACATCGGTCGAGTCGAAGACCTCCATGAGCCTGTCTCTGCTGGGGGACGCCAGGTCGAGGGCGGCGAACTCGACCCCGGCGGCGGCCGGCTTGGCGGCCTTGTCCGGCTTCCGTACGGCGCCGCGCACGGGGTGGCCGAGGGCGAGAAGCTGCTCGACGACATGCCGACCGGTAGCTCCGGTGGCGCCGAGGACTGTAATGGTCATGCGATCTTCTTTCGTGGACAGAAGAGGTGGGGAGTGAGCGGGGCGGGGACGGATCCCCGTCCTCTCACAGATCGAGCGTGGCCATACGCGCCGCGTCGTAGCGCTCGCCGACGACGGCGCCGGCGGGTATCCCGTCCTCAAGGGCCCGAGCGAGCTCTTCGGTGATCCGCACGGCACAGGACCGCACGTTCTCATCGAGGTACCCACGGCGCTTGGTGCCGGGAATGGGGACGACGTCGGGCCCCTGGCTCATCAGCCAGGCGAGAGCGAGTTGGGCCGGGGTCGCTTCCACCGTGGCGGCAAGGTCGCGCAGCCGTTCGACGAGGACTCGGTTGGTGACGAGACTGGTCTCCTGGAAGCGCGGGGCCTGACGGCGGATGTCGTCAGGGGCGAACTGGCCGGGATTCCTCACGGTGCCGGTGAGCAGGCCGCGCCCCATCGGGGCATAGGCGACGAGTCCGATGCCGAGTTCTCTCAGTGTGGGCAGGTGCTCGGCCTCGATGCCTCGGCTGAAGAGGGAGTACTCGTACTGACCCGCGGTGATGGGGTGGACCGCATGGGCCCGGCGGATGGTCGCCGGTGCGGCCTCGGAGATGCCGAGGTGGCGTACTTTCCCCTCGGCCACCAGCTCGGCGAGGGCGCCCCAGGTCTCCTCGATGGGTACGGTCGGATCGATGCGGTGCTGGTAGTAGAGGTCGATATGGTCGACACCGAGGCGTTGGAGAGAGGCGTCGCACGCCGCATGAACATAGTCGGGGCGGCCGTTGACGCCTTTGACCGTGCCGTCCGGCAGGCGCTCGATACCGAACTTGGTGGCCAGGACGGTCTCGTCCCGGCGCCCTGAGATCGCCCGGCCCACAAGCCTCTCATTGGTGAACGGGCCGTACATGTCGGCGGTGTCGAGCAGGGTGACCCCGTGGTCGAGGGCGTGCCTGACGGTGGCGATCGACTCGGTGTCGTCACCCGGACCGTAGAGGTCGCTCATCCCCATGCAGCCGAGGCCGAGGGCCGAGACGGTGAGGGTGGACAACCGGCGCTGAAGCATCGCTCTCCTGTGTCGTCGCGCGCCGTCCTGGCGCGTCGGATGTCGAGTGGGGGCTGGGCAACGTCGCGGTGTGTGGGAGACGTGTGTCAGTAGCGGCGTATGACGAAGCCGTCACGGGTCTCCCGGCCGCCGCTGCCAAAGAGAACGTCGACGTTGCTGCTGAGGACGTAATCGCCGGACGGTGTGAGTGCCACCGTGGTGGGAGCCGCTTCCGGGGACGCCTCCTTGCTCACGACCCGGGCGCTCCTCCACCCGTCGTGCGAGCGGAGCTTGAACAACGCCTCGACGCCGTTGGAACGGATCGTGTTGGTCGCCGCGTACAGAGTGCCGTCCGCCGCGAGGGCCATGCCGTCGGCGCCGAGCAGGGGTTCGCTCAGCGTGATCTCCCGGACTGCCTCGGGCCGGTGCAACGGGATGCGGAAGAGCTGCCCGGTGTCGTAACGGACCGTGATGAGGAAGCCGCCACGGGCGTGGACGATGCCGTTGACTCCGACGTTGGGCATACCGTTGGCGTCGTAGCCGGCGTCCAGTTTCTCGTCGTAGAGGAACGTCGACGCGGTACCGGACGGGGTGATCTTGAAGATCTTTCCGGTGAAGGAGTCGGTGACATAGGCGTTGCCCCGGGGATCGAGGGCGAGATCATTGGCCAGGTGCAGTCCCGGTGACTGGCCGAGGTCGACCCGCTTCTCCAGGGCTCCGGTGGTCAGATTGAAGATCGCCAGACCGACGTACCGGCCGCGGGTCTCCGGGCGGGAGCCGGTGCTGAGCAGGGAGTCCGGCCCCGCGTAGACATCACCGTAGGTCGCCAGGAGCCGGTTGCGGACGGGATCGACCCGGATGCCTCCCGTGGCGATCATGCTGGGATCGTCGACGAGGGTGCGCGGAACGCCGTCGGCGCCCACGACGGAGATGGTGCCGTGGCGCAGTGATCCGATCAGGAAGGCGTTCCGGGTCGGGTCCCAGGTGAAGCCCTCGGGGTGGATGGCGTGACCCACGCCTTGGATCACGCCCGGCAGGCTGGACGCCGCACGGAACGCTGGGTGGAGTCATGCCGGTCGGCATGGGCTGCCGGGGAAGCGGAGAGCGTCAGGGCCGCGGCGAGCGCCAGGGCACCCGAGCCGGCGAAGGACATGCGCCGACGGCGCGGGCGTGCGAACAACATGGTGACTCCTCAGGGCAAGAGGACGGGAAAGGGAAGATGAGGGGCTGAGGGAGCAGGGGAGGGTGAGAGGGCTTGTCGCGAAAGCCGTGGCCGGCTGGCGCTCAGGCTGTGATCTCGCAGATCGGAGCGCCGGCGGTGAGGGAGGCGCCGACTTCGGCGGTGAGTCCTTTGACGGTGCCGGAGCGGTGGGCGTTCAACGGCTGTTCCATCTTCATGGCCTCCAGGACGACGACGAGGTCTCCCTCCTCGACCTTCTGCCCCTCCTCCACGGCGACCTTGACGATGGTTCCCTGCATCGGGGAGGCGAGGGTGTCGCCGGATGCCACCGGCCCCGGCTTCCTCGCCGCGCGGCGCTTCGGCCTGGCGCCCGCCGCGAGCCCCGTACGGGCCAGGGACATGCCGAGGGAGGCGGGGAGAGAGACCTCAAGCCGCTTGCCGCCGACCTCGACGACGATCGTCTCCCGGTCCCGGTCCCGGTCGGAGTCGTCCTCGGCCCCGGTGTCCGCCGCTGCGGAGAAGGCGGGGATCTCATTGACGAACCCGGTCTCGATCCACCGGGTGTGGACCGTGAACGGGCCCTTCTCCCCGTGGACTTCGGGAGCGAACGCCGGGTCCGTCACCACCGCGCGGTGGAACGGGATCGCCGTCGCCATCCCCTCGACCCGGAACTCCTCCAGCGCCCGCGAGGCCCGCTGAAGCGCCTGCTCACGGGTGGCCCCGGTGACGATCAGCTTCGCCAGCAGCGAGTCCCACGCCGGACCGATGACCGAACCGGACTCGACGCCCGCGTCCAGCCGCACACCCGGACCGGACGGCGGGGCGAACGCCGTCACCGTGCCCGGCGCCGGCAGGAAGCCCCGCCCCGGGTCCTCGCCGTTGATCCGGAACTCGAAGGAATGCCCCCGCAGTTCCGGGTCGCCGTACCCCAGCTCCTCGCCGTCCGCGATCCGGAACATCTCGCGTACGAGATCGACGCCGGCGACCTCCTCGGTCACCGGATGCTCCACCTGGAGCCGCGTGTTGACCTCCAGGAAGGAGATCGTCCCGTCCAGCCCGACCAGGAACTCCACGGTCCCCGCACCGACATATCCGGCCTCGCGCAGGATCGCCTTGGACGACGAGTACAGCTCGGCGATCTGGGCCTCCGACAGAAACGGCGCCGGGGCCTCCTCGACCAGCTTCTGGTGCCGGCGCTGGAGCGAGCAGTCACGCGTCGACACGACGACGACATTGCCGTGCGAGTCGGCCAGGCACTGCGTCTCCACATGGCGGGGCTTGTCCAGGTACCGCTCGACGAAGCACTCGCCCCGCCCGAACGCGGCCACCGCCTCCCGTACCGCCGACTCGTACAGCTCCGGCACTTCCTCCAGCGTCCGCGCGACCTTCAGCCCACGGCCGCCCCCGCCGAACGCGGCCTTGATCGCGATCGGCAGCCCGTGCTCCTCCGCGAAGGCCACGACCTCCTCCGCACCGGACACCGGGTCGGGCGTACCGGCGACCAGCGGGGCCCCGGCGCGCTGGGCGATGTGCCGGGCGGCGACCTTGTCCCCGAGGTCCCGGATCGCCTGCGGCGGCGGGCCGATCCAGACCAGGCCCGCGTCCAGGACCGCCTGCGCGAAGTCGGCGTTCTCGGAGAGGAAGCCGTAGCCCGGATGGACGGCGTCGGCTCCGGACTCACGGGCGGCGTTCAGCACCTTGCCGACGTCGAGATAGCTGGTCGCCGGAGTGTCACCGCCCAGGGCGAACGCCTCGTCCGCGGCACGCACATGCAGGGCGTCCCGGTCGGGGTCGGCGTAGACGGCCACGCTCGCGATGCCGGCGTCCCGGCACGCGCGGGCCACGCGGACCGCGATTTCGCCACGGTTGGCGATCAGCACCTTGCGCACGTGGGCTCCTTGTCCAGGCGAGGCTGTACGGCCCGCACTCCAGAATCTTCTACGGAAATCCAGGGGGTCATGGGCAGTGAACCGCTCGCCAGGAGACGTCGTGCAGCCGCCCCATGTCCGCGCCGGAGTACGGGCCGGAGTGCGGGCCGGAGTGCGGTCCGGTCCACGACCGGTTCGACGGATGGAGGAGTTCGCTCTCGTCACTGCCGGAAAGAATGACCTGCTGCATCTGCTGAATTGCACGGGAGGGGTCCAGGCCGAGTTCTTCCTGAAGGATTCCGCGGAGTTCCTGATAGGCGCACAATGCCTCCCCTCGGCGACCGCTCCGGTAGAGCGCGGTGATGAGTTGCCCGTGCAGCCATTCATTGAGCGGATAGCGGGCGACAAGGCTCTTGAGTTCCGCGGCGAGCCTGCCGTGCCGGCCGAGTCGCATGTCGGCGTCGATACGCTGCTGCAGAGCCCTCATGTACACCTCTTGGAGGTGCTGCACATGCTGCATCAGAACGGAGCCGCACGTGACATCGGTCAGGGCGCCTCCATTCCAGAACTCCAGCGCCCGGGAGAGCACCCGAGACGCCTCTGCCACGTCCCCGACATGCAGAAGGGCCTCCCCCTGTCGCGCAAGCCGGAGAAACCTCTCGGCATCGACCTGTTCCGGCACCGCTCGCAGCACATACCCCGCGGACCAGGTGTCGATCAGGTCGGACGCAAGGGGCCCGCCGGTCTCCTGGCTGAGGATCTTCCTCAGGTGGTAGACGTGGGTACGCACCGTCGAAAGCGCGGTCTTCGGGGGGTTCTTCCCCCAGAGTTCATCAACCAGATTCTCATGGGACACGAAAGATCCCGGCTGGAGGATCATGAGAGACAGCAGCTGTCGTACCTTCGGGCCGCGTGGCACCGAAATCTTGTAGTCGTTGCATTTTATTTCCAGAGGCCCTAGGACCCTGAACTGAAACACCTTTTCCCCCGTGGACTCGCATCAATAACGGGCACCAACGGAAATAACGCTCCCATGCGGGAACCGGAAACGGCAAGTAATTGATCCTAAGGTTGAGTCAGATCACCTCGGACGATTGAACTGACAACGGAATTTCCTTCCCGGTCTCATGGACTGAGATCACCGCGACCGACGTGATGACATGCCCCCCGGGCAGCAGCCTTACCCAGCCGAGGATTTTCCGGTGCTCGGGCAACAACCCGGGTGCGACATGCGCGTGCAGTCGGCCGCGTGCCACCCGCAACTCGACATCGTGAAAGACGGGTTCGGGCGTCTCCAGCGCGGACAGCGCTTTGTAGACGGCCTCCTTGGCGGAGAACACCACGGCCAGCCGGCTCTCCGGCCGGCGCGCTCTTCTCGCCCAGTCGTACTCGCGTGGCGTACACATGAGATGGGCGGCGTCCCAGCTGAGGCGGTCGGTACGCTCCAGGTCCGTTCCGACGGCGACCACCCGGGGGTTCGCGCTGGCGAAACACGCCCCGATGGGCCCGACGCAATGGCTGATGGAGCCGCGGACGCCGGCCGGAAAGACGGGCCGCCGCCCATCGCGCAGCACCGGTCCATCGGCTCCCAGAGCCCGCAGCGCACGGGCCGCGGCCATCCGGCCCACGACGAAGTGAGGCCGCCGGCCGGGCGAAAGGGCACGCAGGAGCGGCTCCTCCTCCCGGTGCAGGGGCGCCCCGGCGCCCGGGCCGAGTCGGGATAAGGCGACAACGGTGGCCGGGAGCGGTCCGATCCGGAGCGTGTCCGCGATACGGGGCACGGGGGGTGCGGGACGCCGCACAGCGCGTGTCATGTCTGCTCCTCTCGAAGGCGTGGCTTCCCGTCGAAGGCGTGGCTTCCCGGAGGACGCGTCATCCCCTGCCCTCGCCCGGCGGGCGCCTGGTCACGAGTACCGGGCGCCCGCCGAGCCGGGTGGTGCAGCCGTGTCGGGGCCGCGTCCGCGTTCTCAGACCGCCGTGCCGGCGGAGGCCCGCGGCGCGGCGGCCTCTTCCGGTTCCGGCTGCCGCTCGGCGGTGTCGCCGTCGTCGTCCGCCGGGCGGTCGGTGAGGATGAGGTGGAGGACGACCGCGCTGACGAGGCAGACCGCGGCGGTGGCCCACAGGACGACCTGGAAGCCGTATGTGTAGCCCGCGCCGAGGAAGTCGGTGAAGGCGTCGCGGGCGGCTGACGGCGCCTTGTCGACCGCGGCGTCGAGGTTGCCGCTGGTGACGCTGTCGGTGACGCTGCGGGCGTCGAGGTCCGTGCCCTCGGTGTAGCGGCTCAGGTCCGGGCCGATGCGCTGCTGGACGAAGGAGACGAGGGCAGCGATCATGCCGGCGACCGCGACGGCCTCCGTGGCCAGGCGGATGGTGTTGAACATGCCGCTGGCCATGCCGACCTTGGTGGGCGGGACGGTGCTGACCGCGGCGCCGTCCATCAGGCCGTAGATGAGGCCGATGCCGATGCCGACCAGCAGCAGCGGCCCGGCGAGCCCCAGCGCGCTGATGTCCGCGTGGACGGTGGTGAGCCAGGCCAGTCCGGCGGCGACGAGGACCAGGCCGCCGCTGAGGATGGGGCGCATCGAGACGCCCGCCTGCACCAGGCGCCCGGCGACCATCGGGAAGGCCAGGACCGGAGCGGTCAGCAGCAGCATGGTCAGGCCCGCTCCGCCGTCGGTGAGCCCGTTGGCGCCGACCAGGTACGAGGGCAGCAGCACCATCAGGCCGACGAAACCGAAGGAGACGGCGGTGGCGAGCAGGTTGACCGCCATGAACCGGGGTTCGGCGAAGAGCGACAGGTCGAACATCGGGTGCTGCTGGCGGCGCTCGACGAAGACGAAGGCGGCCAGCAGCAGGGCCGATGCGGCGAACAGGCCCAGGGCCCCGGCGCTGCCCCAGCCCCAGACCGGGCCCTCGATGACGCCGAGGGTGAAGCAGAACAGGGCGAGCGTGAAGGTCACGGTGCCGGCCCAGTCGACCGAGGTGGCGTCCGGGTTCTTGGACTCCTGGAGGAGTTTGAGGCCGAGCACGGACGCGACGGCGATGACGAACTGCACCCAGAAGATGGAACGCCAGCCGAGTCCGTCGACGAGGAGACCGGAACTGGTCGGGCCGATGGCGAGGCCGGCCCCGATGGTGACGCCGACGAAGGCGAACGCCTTGGTGCGCGCGGCCCCGTGGAACATGTTGGCCATGAGGGAGACGCCCGCGGTCATCATCGCCGCGGCGGCGACACCGGCGACGCCCCGCGCGACGTCCAGCAGGATGACGTCCGTCGCGAGAGCGCCGATCAGCGCGGAGACGGCGTAGAGGCCGACTCCGAAGGAGAACACCCGCTTGCGGCCGATGCGGTCCGCGATGGACCCGGCGGCCATCATGAAGCTGGCCGCGGTGACGTTGTACGCGTTGACGACCCACTGCAGCGGAACGACACCGGCGTCCAGGTCTTCGCCGATGGCCGGCAGCGCGACCGGTGCGCTGCTCAGGCCGTAGGGGACGATGAAGACGGCCAGACACAGCGCGAAGATGGTGAGGCCCGCGCGAGGCGGCGCCTCGGGAGCGGCGACGGCAGCCATCGAAGCTCTCCTCCTTGATCAGGGTGGTCGGGGAAAGGGCGGCAGGGGGACGGGGGATTCTCCCCTGCCGCCCGGCTCAGAGGGGGCGGGTCCGGTGGCCCCGGGCAGCGGTCGTGCCCGAGGGCGGAACCGGGTCGGCGGCCCCGGGGGAGTGTCGTCGAAGTAGCGTCGTCCGCCCGGCTGGGGGTCCCTCCGGGCGAAGCCCAGGGGGAGGGCCTGGCGGGGTCTGGTGCGTGCGATCGCAAGGCCGGAGGAGGGAGCCCACTGCGGTGGGGGTCCCTCCCGTGCCGCTAGGCACAGGGGGCCATTGGCGACTGACGACAACGCTGGGGGCACCTCCCGTGCCCGCAGGGCTACGGGGGAGAGCGTGCGTGCCAGACCCCGCCAGACAGACGGGACTTCGACGACACGACCTAGGTCAGCGGTCGCGTCGCGGCAGGCCGCGGAGGAACTGCGAGAGGGTCTGGAGGAAGCGGTTGTCCTCCCGCTGGGCGTACACGATGTCCTGGTGGGTGAGCGCGGCGTCGGAGTGGAGTGACAGCTCGGGGATGCGGCTGGCGGCTGTGACGGTCGCCGCGGCCTGGCCGGTGGTGCCGTTGGTCAGCCCCGACTGGAAGGTGTACAGCGGAACGTCGATGGCGCCGCCGTGGGCCAGGCGCAGGCCGAGCAGGCGGGTCAGCTCGTTCTCCTCGAAGTCGATGGCCGCGACGAGGTCGAGCATCACGCGGCTGAGCGTGTACCACGTCCAGGCGCCGGGGCGGGGCCCGGCGAAGGCCTCGGCCACGGTGCGGAGCCGGGTGTGGCCTCCGTCGGTCCAGGCGCCGCTGTCGTCCAGGTGGCCCGCGTGCACCGAGTACGACGGGTGGGCGTGCGCGGCGTCGACGAGCCGCCCGAACAGGCCCGCGTTGGTCAGCTTGCCTTCGGTGCGGAACCCCTCGGGCAGGCGGTCGGCCAGCGCGGCGGGGCCGTCGGGGTCGGCCAGGGCGTGCTGGGCGGCGAGCTGGAACCAGACGGCCGCCGACTCGGGCTGGGCGCCCAGGCCGGTGGTGGTGCTGGTGAAGTCCTCGAACACGGCGCCGGCTTCGATCGCCGCGAGCCAGCCCTTGGCGGCTTCGAGGGGAAGGTCGAACTCCATGCCGGCGCCGGAGTAGGCGTTGTGCACACCGCCGTCGACGACGGCCAGTCCGGCCAGATCGCGGTAGCCGGGGGTGCCGTCGAAGTCCCAGGCGGCGTACAGCAGCGCCTCGCTGCCGCCGACCGACACGCCACCGAGAACGACGTCACGGCGCCCGCCGTCCGCGGCCTCCTGAACCACCCGGCGTACGTCCTCCAGGAGGACCTCCAGTCCCCACTGGGCCGCGAACAGCGACTGGGCCGGATCCTGCACCTGGTAGTGACCGCCCAGGTAGTACTCGGTGGCCTGCTCCGGGCCGTCCGCGAAGGCGGAGAGGTCCGCGAGGTTCTGCTCACGGCGGTCGACGGCCCACACCTGGAGGTCGTCCGCGTCGGCCGCGAGGGTGCGCGCCGTGTGCCGGAACACCCCCGCGCCGCCCTCCCGGCCACCGAGCAGGACCAGGACGCGGCGGGCGTCCCGACGGCCGATCTTGAGGACACCGACCTGCTGCAGCCCGGCCGGGCCGGCGGCCTGGACGCCCTGCACGTACTCGTAGGTCTCGATCCAGTCCTGCTGATCCTGCGCCATAGCGATCCACTCCTAGACGGTTGCACTTCCCTCGCTAACTGCTACATCAACGTATCAGAGAAGGCGATAACTGCAACACTGAAGACGCAAGTACGAGTTGTCTTGCAACTTTGGTGTCACCTAAGCTGGAGAAGCGAACCCATAAGGCAAGCGAGAGGCGGGCACGACGTGTCGGAGACAACGAGAGGGCGTCCGCTGCGCGCCGATGCCGAGCGGACGATGCGGACGATCCTGGAAGTGGCCGAACGGGTGCTCGGCGAGGATCCGACCGCGAGCCTGGGCCAGATCGCCGCCGCGGCCGGTGTCGCCCGCACCACGGTTCACCGCCGGTTCGCCTCACGAGAGGTGCTCATCGACGCGATGGCCGTCCATGCCTTCCGGCAGGTCGAGGAAGCCATCGACATCGGGCGTCCGGAGACCGCGCCGCCTCTGGTGGCGCTGCACCAGATCACCGCCAACGTGATCCAGGTCAAAAGCGGCTGGCGCTACACCGTGGGGCAGCCGCAGCTGCGTGCCCCGGAAGCCGTCGCCGCGCACGAGCGCATCTTCGCCAAGGGGCAGCTGCTTCTCGGCCGGGCGCAGCAGGCCGGCCTGCTGCGCCCCGACGCCGATCTCGAATGGGCCCGGCGGGTGTACCACGCCCTGATCGAGCAGGCCATTCAGGTCCAGGCCGAGACGCCGGCCGACCCGGACGCCCTGGCGGCTTCCGTGGTCGACGCACTGCTCAACGGACTGGGGCCGGCCCGCGCCTGACCCGGGCGGCTTCGGGTCGCGGCTGGTGCGTCATGGCCTCAGCGAACATGGACTGGTCGGCCGGTCGTCGTATCGGCGGGTTCGGGGCGCACCGCCAGAGGGCGGCATCCGCAGTGCGGATGCCGCCCTCTGGCGTGTTCTTGCCCTGGCGTACGGATCAGGGCCCTGGCGTGCGGATCGGATCAGGCGGCGGGCACCGGCTTCGGAGCCCCTTGCAGCGGCTTGGTCCAGGCTCCCAGCTGCCGGAAGAGCTCCAGGTCGTCACGGACGGCCCAGTGCTCGGAGACCTTTCCGTCGACCACCCGGAACACATGGAGGTGCTGCACCCGCACCTCAATGCCTGTCGCGGGAACTCCCATGAAATCGGCGACCTGACGCCCCGTGAAGATCAGGCGCAGCACGGCCTTGTCGCCCTTGGCGAAGGCGTCGACGACCTCCCAGTTGGCGTTCTCCCACACCGTGCGCATCCACCGGGCGGTGGCGGCATAGGCCTCCGGTCCGCGCGGCGCGCCCTCAGGGGCCTCGTAGTCGATGAAGTCATCGGCGATCAGCTCGTAGGCGGCCTGCTCGTCGCCGTCGTTGAAGATCCTGCCCGTGTCCAGGGCGATCTGGAGTACTTCCTCGTCCGTCATGACGGACTCCTCTCGTGTAGGTCGTGCTTTTTCATGGCAGTGCGACCGGAAGGGCCGACCCGTGGGGGGAACGGTGGGGGGAACGGTGGGGGGAACAAAGGGGGACGGTGGGGAGACCGGTGGGGGGTGCGGGTGCGGGGCCCGCTCGGGGTCAGCGGGTCACTGCCCCATGCCGATGCCGCCGCCGACCGGGATCGCCGCCCCGGTGACGTAGGCGGCGCCGTCGCCGGCGAGGAAGGTGACCACATCGGCGACCTCCTGCGGGGTGCCGGTGCGGCGCAGCGGGGTCTGACCGAGCAGCTGAGCGCGCCGCTTGTCGGTGACCGCCTGGATCATGTCGGTCTCGATGAGTCCGGGGGTGACCATGTTGACGGTGATGTTCCGCGAGCCGAGCTCCCAGGCGAGCGAGCGGGTGAGGCCGAGCATTCCCGCCTTGGAGGCCGCGTAGTTGGACTGCCCGGGTGACCCGAGGAAGCCCATGATGGACGAGATGAACACGATGCGCCCCCACTTGGCGCTGATCATGGAGCGGGACACCAGCCGGGCCATCCTGAAGGAGCCGACGAGGTTGGTCTGGATGACGTCCTCGAAGTCCTCATCGCGCATGACGGGCGCCAGCCCGTCGCGGGTGATGCCCGCGTTGGAGACCAGGACGCCCACCGGGCCGTACTGGGCTTCGACTTCGGCCACGGCACGACGTGCCGCCTCCGGGTCCGTGACGTCGCAGCGGACCCCGAACAAGCCCTCGGGCGCATCGCCGCCGCGGTGGGTGACGGCGACCTTGTCGCCGTTCTCCGCGAACGCGCGCGCGATGGTCAGTCCGATCCCCCGGTTGCCCCCGGTGACCAGAACGGTGCGTGACATGTGCTCTCCTGTTCAGACTGCCGCCGGACCGGTGCCGGTCCGGCGGGGCAGGCGGCGGGCCAGTTCGGCAGCCGCCGCGCTGGCGTCGGTGAAGTGGATCGCCTGCCAGCCGGCGGCTTCGGCTCCGGCGCAGTTGGCCTCGATGTCGTCGACGAGGAGGCACTCTTCGGGCCTGACCCCGGCCATCCCCGCGGCCACCTCGAACATCCCGCGCTGCGGCTTGCGGACACCGGTCTGGAAAGACAGGGCGAGTCCGTCGAAGAGCCCCTCGGGCGGTGTCATCCGCCGCCAGTGGCGGTCCCAGGCCGGTGGCATGTTCGAGAGCATGCCGACGAAGATCCCGTCGTCGCGGAGAGCACGGAGGTGCCCCAGCCATTCCTCGTTGGTCTCGCGGCCCTCGAACCATCGCTCGCCGAAGCCCGTCAGATCGGTGTCCACCCCGAGGGCGGCGAGTCGGGTGTTCATCCGGGCCGCCCACTCGTCCTCGCTGAGCAGCGGGGTGTCGAGCGGCGCCATCAGGTCGCCGCCGAACGGCTCGGCCACCGCGGCCATGGCCGTGCGGAAGGCGTCCGCCGGAATCCCGGTCCGGCGGCAGAAGGTCTCCAGGTCCTGTTGGATCGGCGGGGTCAGCACCCCTCCGAAGTCCGTCCAGACCGCGCGCACGGCCTGCTCGCCCGCGGTCACTCCGCTCCCGCCTGGTGCGCCCGCCCCGAGGTGGGCACCGGGCCGGCGGTGCTGGGCGCCGGCGTGAAGTCCAGCGTGATCCGGCCCGCCTCGGAGCCGTCCTGCTGGAAGTCGACGACGCATCGGACCGGGGAGACGCCGGTGTGTGAAGCGGGGGCCAGGCGCGCGGTGGCCACCAGGGGGATGTCGAGCTCCGCGAACCGGGTGAAGTCGGCGGCGCAGCCGGTCACGGTCGCGCTGGTCGGAACACCCGCGAGATGGGCGAGTTGGCGCGCGGCCTCGGTCAGCACCACCGCGGGAATGTGGTCGTAGGTGTGATCGAACAGGCTCCTGTTGTCGAACTGGGGCTCCACCTGCGCGGACACGGTGTCGCCGTGGTGTGTCGGCTCGCCCAGCACCACGTTGGCCGGATTGCGACGGCCCACACGGTCCGCGTCCACCGGGCGGCTGCGCAGAACGCCGTGCAGCTCGGAAGTGAGCGGTGGAGTGGACTTGCGCTGGAGGAAGCGCAGTCTGCCGTAGTCGGAACCCTTCGCCATCCCGACGTCGATCCGCGTACGCGCCACCACACGGTCCGCGATGCGCAGCGTGACCGAGGAGCTCACGCCCCTCAGACGGCCGTTGCGGGCGGTCACGGGGGTGACCGCCCCGGCCAGTTCCAGCTCCGCCGGCCGGTCCCCGGGCGTCAGGCCCTGTACGTCCTCGATCCGGATGGACCAGCTGTTGACGAGAAAGGTGGTGTCCCCGGGAATCCCCAGCTGCCGGTGTGAGGCGGCGGTGCCCGCTTGCCGTGCCGCCTCCAGCAGCAGCAGGAAGTCGTACGTCACCGGGGTTCGCGCATGGTCGCTGAAGTACGCGTGCCCGTGGGGCAGCTGGGCGCCCGCGACGAAGTCCTCCGCCCCCGTCCGTACGAGGTCCGTGACCAGCACTTCCGAAACCGCCGCCCGGTGCACCAGGGAGCGGTCGATGGTGCGCACGAAGGACAGTACGGGGGCCCCTTCGAGCGATGCCGTATCGGTCGGTGTTGCCATACGCGGAGAACTCCTTGTCCGGTGCCGCCTGCGGCGGGGTTCCTCTGGAATGGTCGCTACGGCCCCGGCGGGGGCTTCACCGATGATTCCAAGCCCCCATAGAAGTCTTGTGAAATCCGTATGGAACGGGTCCGCGAGAGCTATCCGCAACAGGCCCCCGGCCGCCTTTTAGTCAACTTTCATGGCGACCTCACATTCTGTTGGGAAATAACCGGGAGCCCTATTTCTCCGCGCTCCGCCTTTCCCTGTATGGAGGTGCGTTTCGATGACCGCTCTGGACGACCGCCCCCGCACCGCCGAGGAACCCGCGCCGCCGTCCCGCCCGGACCTGCACGCCCGCACCGCCGAGCTGCTGCGTCTGCGACAGGCGGTGCGCGGCGGTCCCGGCGCCGGTGCGACCGAGGCGCAGCGCACACGCGGCAAGCTGACGGTCCATGAGCGGCTCGACCTGCTCTTCGACGACGACACGTTCGTCGAGATCGAGGGCTTTCGACGCCACCGGGCCAGCGGATTCGGTCTGGAGGACCGGCGTCCGCATACCGACGGGGTGGTCACCGGCTGGGGCCGGGTGCACGGGCGCACGGTCTTCGCCTATGCCCATGACTTCCGTATCTTCGGCGGATCACTGGGCGAGTCCCACGCGGAGAAGATCCACAAGATCATGGACATGGCCGAAGCGGCGGGGGCGCCCCTGGTGAGCCTCAACGACGGGGCGGGCGCGCGGATCCAGGAAGGCGTCTCGGCACTCGCCGGATACGGCGGCATCTTCCGCCGCAATGTGCGCGCCTCCGGGGTGATTCCGCAGATCAGCGTGATGCTCGGGCCCTGCGCCGGCGGCGCGACCTACTCCCCGGCGCTGACGGACTTCGTCTTCATGGTGCGCGGCATCTCACAGATGTTCATCACCGGACCCGATGTGGTGGAGGCCGTCACCGGCGAGAAGGTGAGCCAGGAGCAGCTCGGCGGGGCGGATCTGCACGCCGCCGTCTCGGGTGCGGCCTCCTTCGCGTACGACGACGAGGAGTCATGCCTGGAGGACGTACGCCATCTGCTGTCCCTGCTGCCCGCCAACAACCGTGAGCTGCCGCCGGCTGTGGCGCCGGAGGACGGGCTCGACGGGCTCGACGAGTCGCTGCTGGACGTGGTCCCGGCCGATCCCCACCAGCCGTACGACATGCGCGAGGTGATCGCGCGGCTGGTCGACGACTCGGAGTTCCTGGAGGTCCACGAGCGGTGGGCGCCGAATCTGCTGTGCGCGCTGGCGCGCATCGACGGGCGGACGGTCGGGCTGGTGGCCAACCAGCCGCAGCACCTGGCCGGGGTCCTGGACATCGAGGCTTCGCACAAGGGCGCCTCCTTCATCCAGATCTGCGACGCCTTCAACATTCCCCTGGTGACCCTGGTGGACGTGCCCGGCTTCCTGCCCGGTACCCAGCAGGAGCACAGCGGGATCATCCGCCACGGAGCCAAGCTGCTCTACGCGTACTGCAACGCGACCGTCCCGCGTATCCAGGTCATTCTGCGGAAGGCGTACGGAGGCGCGTACATCGTCATGGACTCCCGCTCCATCGGCTGCGACCTGTCCTTCGCCTGGCCCACGAACGAGATCGCGGTGATGGGAGCCGAAGGGGCGGTCAACGTCATCCACCGGCGTGCCATGGCCGCCGCCGAGGACCCGGAGGCCACCCGGCGCGTGCTGACCGAGGAGTACCGGGACGCGCTGATGCACCCGTACTACGCGGCGGAGCGCGGCCTGGTCGACGATGTGATCGATCCGCGCGCCACCCGGCCGGTCCTCGCCGAGGCCCTGCGCGTACTGCGGACGAAGCAGGAACAGCTCGTGCCCCGCAAGCACGGCAACCCGCCCATGTGATCGCCCCGCCGGAACCGCGGAGAACCCCGCGGAACCCGGCAGAACCCGGCAGAACCCCAAGGCCGGCACCCCAAGGCCGGCACCCGAAGGCCCCAGGAACGAGGAGCCCGTCATGAACACGGCATCCGTCACCCCGACCGCCCCACGGCTGCGGGTGGTGCGGGGCGAACCCACCCCGGACGAGTTGGCCGCA
>NZ_VCLA01000040.1 GCF_009600885.1 Streptomyces jumonjinensis | reverse complement strand
CCTGGGGCAAGATCGCGGACATTCTGCAGCAGCGGGGTGAGGTGGACGGGGCCCTCGAATTGCAGCTCAGGCGTTTGGAGATCAACGAACAGCTGGGCGACACGGATGGCATCGCGGCAGCCAACTGGGACCTTGCGCAAATCGATCTGCGCCGCCGGGACACCGACGCGGCGCTGCCAAGGCTGGTCACCTCGTTCGAGCTTTCTTTGCAGCTTCAACGGCCAGATGGCATCGCGGTTGTCGGGACTGTGTTGGGCCGGCTTCTGCTGGAATTGGGTGAACACGGGCAGGCCCGACAGGTACTTCAGGCAAGCCGAGCCGCTGCCGCCAAGATCGGTCTCACGGACATTGTTGACGAGCTTGAAGAGCTGCTGAAATCCACCGGTGACGGAAACGAGAAACCATGATCATCGAAATTGTCGGAGCGGACACGGAAGCCGCCGCAAAGAGCGTCGCCGCGCTGACCACGAGCTGGGGCTACCCACCCCAACCAGCTCCGACAGCGGAAACGGCGACCGGCCGGGACACCAAGGACCTTGACCCCATCGCGGTGACAGCACTGGTCCTGTCCATACCATCGGCCATGCTCGCGGTCTCCGACATCGCGGACCGAATCCACAAACGACGCCGCGCCGACGAGCTCATCGAACACGCCCGACAACTCGACGCTCAGCAAGCGACGGCACGCCTCGTACGCGAAGACCGCTCCGTGGACCTGGCCACTCTGACCCCCGACCAGCTTCTGGACCTCATCGCCGACGAACCCCCAGCAACCTGAACTCAGGGAACACCGGATCGGCCCTGCAACAGCACCAGCAGCACAGCAAAGTGAGGTGTGACCACCTGGTACTGCTCGACCCCGGCCAGCACTGCCTCCAGCCCTCGGAACGGCAGGAAGACCGTCAGGGACAGCGCCGTGCAGCCAGCGGCCAATGCCGTGATGCCCAGCGCCTCGGAATGTCCCGGCACCGGCGTTCCTGGGCCGAGGCCGCCGCCCGCAGCGAGCTGGCCCGGGTGGTTGGGTTCGTCGGCCGCGCGTATGCGCCGCAGGTCCTCGCCGACCGGGTCGCCCGGCGCTTGGAGGAGCAGATGCGGCTGGCCGGGCCGATCAAGGACCCGGTGGGCTGGCCGTCCTGGCCCCAGCGGCAGCGGTGTGGTGACGTGCGGTGCGCCGACCGGAGCCGAACGCCTCCGAGGACGAGCGCCGTGCGGCGACCGCGCGGCGGCTGCACCAGGACGTGACAGCCCAGGCGTGGATCCGCGAGGCCGAGTGGGAGCAGGTCCGCGCCCGGCAGGCCGCCGCGGCTCAGGCCCGTGCCGAAGCCGCGGCCGCGCAGCCAGCCGCCGATGTCCCGGCCCCGCCGGTGCCCCCGATGGTGGTGCCCGCGCCCCGTCCGGTCGCCGCGCCCGGCCCGGTCGTCGACGGCGTCGACCAGGAGCAGGTGCTCGTCCTGGAGGACCTGACCCGCGAGCAGGTCCGCGACTGGCGGGTGCGGGGGATGAAGGACCACGGCGTGGTTTTCGATCACATCGACCAGTACGGCGAACCGTCGGCGAGGAGGCTGTTCAGCAACCGGCTGGTCGACGAGGCGCAGCGCCTGGCGGACACCCGCCACCTGGCCCTCCACACCACTTGGGGGCAGGCGTGAGCGGCGGCGAGGTGTTCGGGGTCGACCTGGCCCGGGTCGCGCTGCGGGCCGCGATGGAGGCGGCCCGGAAGAACGGCAGCGCCCCGAAGGTGAAGAAGAAGCCGCGGACCGGTACGGCGGTGCGGCGTGACGGGCGCGAGCCGATGGGCCTCGGTGCGGCGATCGGCGCGCTGATCGCCGAGCGGGCCTGGGAGTTCCCGGCCGCCGGCGGCGCGCTGCGCGAACGGTGGGCGGCCATCGCCCCGGCCTCGCCGGGCACACCGCGGCGGTCGGGTACGAGACGGACACCGGCGAGCTGACGCTGCGTCCGGACTCCGCGGCCTGGGCGGCGAAGGCCCGCTTGGAGACGGCCCGGATCATTGCCGCCGCCAACCGGGCGGCGGGGTCCGCGTCGTCTGGCTCCTCGGCTGGCCCTGAACGTGGGCGACGGGGAAGCCAGGCGTATCCGGCTGCGGCTGTTCGAGCGGGTACAGGCGGTCCCGTACGCGACGGACGGCGCGCACACCGCCGCCGAGCTGGTCGCGTTCGGCCGGGGCGACTGCCTGGCGAAGTCCGCGTACCTGGTCGACGGATTCCGGGCACTGGGCTGTCCGGCACGGCGGGTGTGGTGGCTCTACCGCCTCCCGCCCCACCCACCAGAGGTACGGCTGCTCGTCTCCCGTGAGGATGTCCACTCTGCGGCCGAGGTCCTGATCGGCGGGCGCTGGACCTCGTGGATGCCACCCACGATTCGGGCCTCGCCCGGGCCGGGTTCACGGTCGCGGACTGGGACGACACCGCAGTGGACACCGCCCTGGCCTACCCGGCCGCCGGGCCGCTGTGGCGACCCGGGGACGGGCCGGAGCCCGTGCCGAACGGGGGCGTGAGCGCCCCTGATCCGGCCGGCCCCAGCTACCGGCGGGCGTTCAACGAGTGGCTGCGCGAAGCGCGGAGCCGGTCGGGGCCCGGAACCGGCACCTGGGCATCCCACTCCTGAAGGACTGCGTGCAGCTCGGCGGCGACGTCGGGGTGGGTGCCCCGGCCTGCGGCGACGCTGCGCAGGTACGGCTCGGCTCCCTGGATGAGTCCGGAGCGCGGGTGGCACAGGACGGCCGCCCGGTGGGTGCCGCGGTCGAGGATGTGGCTCCAGCAGTCGACGTCGACGATGCCCTCGGGCGCGGCGATGTGCCCGTCGACGAACGCGCCCTGGCGGCCGATGCAGCAGTTCCACCCTTTGCGGATCGTGCAGGTCTCGCAGGCGATCGTGCCGTTCATGTCCGGGAAGCGGCGCTGCCATTCGGCGTCGAGGACGACGGCGTCCCCGGCGAGCGGGATGTTCTTGTCGCACAGGCAGCAGCGGATGCGGAACGCGACGGGCATGGTGGAGCTCCCGATCATCTCGTGGGCCGGACCTGCTCAGCCTGGCAGCCGGCCTCGGTTCTGTGCCGTTGCCATGCCGCGCCCGGCGCTTCGGGTCGCCGGGTCTGCAACGCGCGGTGCGACGCAGTGCTGCAACGCACCCCGTGTTGCAGCCCTGACCTGCATGAACAGCCGTTGCGCCGCTTACCCGCCTGCGTGTTGCACTCCAACCCGATGCGCGATTCGCGTTCGATTCATGAGCGATTGAGCGCGCGACTCAACGCGCGATCGGGTATGCTGTCTATTGGAGGTGACCTCTGTGTCCACTGAGAACGAGCTGTTCAGCGCCGTCGATGCGCTGCTGGAGCAAGTCGCGCAGGACGATCTGCCGGACCCTGCGGAGTGCAAGCGTCTGCGGGAGGCGGCGGGCCTGAGTCAGGCGCAGATCGCTAAGGCGCTGGACGCCCGCCGGGAGGCCGTGGGGAACTGGGAGGCCGGGCGGACCGAGCCACGGCCGCCCAAGCGCGCCGCGTACGCCCGGCTCCTGGAGGGCCTCGCGCAGCGGTTCCCCGCCCCGGCAGCCGACGCGCCCGCCGCTGTCCCGGCCCCGGTGGTCCCGGAGGCGTTCACCGGTCCGGCCCCGGAGCTTGCCCCCGCGCTGGCCGCCGTACCGGCGTCCCGCCCGGCGGCAAACAGCAGCATCAAGCCGGTGCCCGCGTCGTCGCGGCGCCCGGGTGCGAAGAAGGCGGTGGCAAAGAAGGCCACCACGCCGACCGCCGTCGACCCGCGCTTCGAGAACGGCCCGCTCGCGGTGATCGACGCCGACGCGGACGGGAAGATATCCGCGTACTGCGTCGGCGGCCTGGTCCTGGACGTGCCTGCCAAGTCGATCCCGGCGCTGGTCGACTGGACGCTGGCCGAAGCCCGGCTCGGGCAGGCCCGCCTGCACCGCAACGGCCGCGACGCCGACCCGATCCTGATCCTGACCCCGGCCGCGCTGGAGCGCTACGGCCTGCCCGCCGCCCTGTCGGACCAGGAGCGGCAGGCCGGGCGGCTCCCGGAGGGCCACAAGGTGGTCAAGCAGATCGCCAAGGCCGGCCTTCAGCTCACCCAGCGCGGATTCGGCCCGTGGGCCCGCGTCTACCGCGACCCGGAGGGCTCCCGGCGGCGCTGTGTCCAGTTGTGCGTCCTGCCCTGGAACGCTCTGGACGTCCGCGAGTGGGACAAGAAGGACGACCCGGTGCTGCCGACGATGCACCCGGCGGATCTCGCCCGGTATCTCGGCCTGTACGCGGCCCGGGTGACGACCCCGCGCGGCACCACCGCGACGACCGGCCTGGAGCTGATGACCGCGCTCCGGCCGCCGACCCGCGCGGAGAAGAACCCCGCGACGGGTGAGTTCGAGCGGGCATTCAACGACGACGCGCTCACCCAGCTCCACCCCGTGGTGGAGTGCGAGGTCCCCGACGAGCACCCGGTCCTCAAGGGCAAGTACGCCCGGCACCACCTGCGCACCCCTGCCGAGATGCTGATGGAGGAGCCCTACGACTGGTGCCGGCCGCTGACCGACGAGGAGTGCGCCAACCCGTACCTGGTCGTCGTCGACATCAACATGTCCTTCGCCGCCGCCGCGAACGGGCTCGTGGTCGGGCTGAACGGCCCGACCCACCTCACCGGCAACCCGCGCTTCGACGCCTCGCTGCCCGGCTCCTGGCTGGTCGACCTCTCCCACGTCGACCTGTCCCGCGTCGACATCGGCGGCCAGGCCGTCGACGGCGACCGGCTCCCGTCACCGTTCACGCCGAAGGGCGACCGCCCCACCGGCCCGGCCTGGTACGCCACCCCCACCGTCCAGTACGCGATCGAGCTCGGTTTCGACGTCGCGCCCATCGAGGCGTACGTCCGCACCCAGACCGGCCGCTACCTGGACCCCTGGTACAAGCGGCTCCGTGACGCGTACGTCGAGACGATGGCCGACCTCGGCGTCACCACCAGCCTCGGCGGCCAGGAGTTCCTGGACGCGATGGCCCGGCGCAAGCAGGTCGACCCGACCATGGCGCTTCTGGAGACCGCCATCAAGGCCACGGCGAAGGGCGCGATCGGAAAGCTGCGGCAGCGCAACCGCGGACAGGTGCCGTACTACGAGCCCTACCCGGCCCTCGCCCGGGAGACCTGGCGCCCCGACATCCGGGCCGCCGTGCTCGCCAACCAGCGCGTCGGCATCCACCGCAAGCTCATGAAGACCGCCGCCGCGGCCGGCCTCTACCCGGTCGCCATCGGTACCGACGCGATCGTCTATCCCTCGCCCGGACCGTCGCCGCTGGACATCCTGCCGCTCACCGACGAGGGCAAGCCGGTGCCGGGCACGTTCCGGCTCGGGGTCTCGCCCGGGATGGTGAAGCACCAGGGCACCCAGACCGTCCTGTGGGCGGAAGCCCAGTTCGAGGAACGCGGCGGCGTGTTCAACCTCGCGAACCTGATCAAGAACGACCCGACCGCTGGAGAAGGGGAGTAGGGCATGGCCGACTCGATCGGGAACAGCCTGGACCGCGCACTGGAGAAGGTGTTCACCCGCCCCGCGCCCAAGAGCACCCAGGCGCAGATGAAGTACCTGGTCAAGCAGCTCAAGGGCACCAAAGCCGCCGCTCAGGCGCTCGGGATCTCCCAGCGGACCGTGGAACGCTACGTCAAGGGCCAGCTGAAGCGGCCCCGCCAGGAGCTGCGCGGCCGGATGGAGGGCGAGGTCAGGAAGCGGTGGCAGCCGCAGATCAAGGCGAAGGCGCGGAAGAAGGCGGCCTCCACCGACGGCCTGGTCGTCTCCACCCGGGCCCGGTTCGGGTTCACCTCCGCCGAGGGGACCACCGACGACGCCCGGATCCGCGACATCACCCAGGCCCTGCCGCCCGAATTCGCCGACCGGCTGTTCACCGCCCGCGAGCAGGGCGCGAACGAGAAGCAGCTCCAGCAGATCGCCGCCGACGGCCTCGCCCAGATGTACTTCCGCGACAACAACTCCCGGGCCCAGGGCCTCGGGGTCGAGTTCACCGACGTGGAGCACATCCGGATCGACCTGTAGCGCAGCATCTGCACAAGCGCCGCGTCCCCGGCATTCGAGCTGCCGGGGACGCGGCGTCTCGCATTCTACGAAAAGGCCCGTCGAGGTCAGCTCGTCCGTGCTGCACGGCGGCGTGTCCACCAGGACAGCCGCGGCGCGGTGGCAGCGTTGACGGCCCGGCCGAACGACTCCAGGGCGGCCTCCAGGCGCGCGGTGTTCTCCACGTCCGACAGTGCGTTCAGCAGCTGCTCGGTGGCGGTGACGACGGCCGGGTCGGAGGAGCGCATGAGTGGGGCGGCGGCGGTGGCGGCCCGAGCGAGCGGCTCGCGCACGGCGGCCACGGTCTGCTTGCTCGCCACCCGCTCCCGGCTCAGCAGCTCGGCCGCGCGCCCGAAGCCCACGAGCCCGCTCTGCGCATCGGTGCCGCCGGCGATCCGGGCGCGGGCAGCACCACCGGCGAAGGCGAGCACGGCCAGCAGGAACGTCCGGCCGCGCTCGGCCGGCCCCTCCCACAGAAGCCGGTTGGTGGTGGCCGCGCCCTGCAGTTCCATCACCGCCACCGTCATCGCATCCGCCTGCACCCGAAGCGCGCCGATCTCAGCCTGCTGCTCCTGGCGGTTGCGGGAGCGGGTCGTCAGCCACGCCGCGAGGACGGCAACGAGTGCCCCAGTGGCGAGCGTGCCAGCCAACTCGATCAACTTGTCCATATCCGCAGGCTGATCGTGCACCGGGCCTGATGTCCGGCTCGTTGCGTACCTGACGCACAACCCGCACCCTCCTGTTGCCGATCAGCGGCCGGGCGTGCCTGGATGCCGAGAGGCCCGGCCCTGCGCTGCTGCCCCGGTGCCGGGCCTCACCCGCGTATCCGTGGGGGACGGAGTTCACGCGTCGACGAGTCCAACGCCGACGGCCCAGACACCGTCACAGGCCCCGGAAGAGGCGGCTGCCCTGGTACATATGCTCTCGGCCATGAGCGAGGAGAGCCTGCACGACATTCTGGGCGACATTGAGCAGTCCGTCCGTGACTTCACCGGAGCCGAAGCCGTTCTCGCGGAAGCCGAGCAACGGCGTGACCTCACGAGGCGGGCCGTACTGGAGCAGGTCGAGCGACTGCACGCCAAGGCGGATGCCGCCCACGCCCCCGACCTGATCGGCGTGCTCAGGCACCTGTACTGGCAGCAGCCCGGCATCCACGGACGCCCCCTCGCAGAGGCCGCCGGCCTCCACCTCAACGACATGCTCGCCGCGATCGGCCCGGCGCCGTCGGGGATCCTCTGCGCCGACTGCGGCACGGAACTGCTGCGCACCAGCCGCTCCTGGAAGCCGCCGGCCCGGTACGGGCCGCCGCTGTGCCCGGACTGCATGAGCCGGGAGCGCGACGCACGCTCGCGGCAATGGCGGGTGGAGAGCCTGCGGTCCCGCATCGTCGCCGAGGCCCGGGTGCAGGCGCGGGCCTCGGACTGGCGCGCCGCTGCCGAGCTGGTACTCGCCTTCCCGCCGCTGTCCCAGGGGGTTGGCCGCGGCAGCACCGCAGACCAGCAGGACGGCGTCTGGCGCGGCTGGGAGAACGCCCGGGTGATCCGCAACCGCCTGATCACGACGGCCGCCGACGGTGACGACACCGTCGGCGTCGCCGTCGAGGAGGCGCAGCTGCTGGTGGAGACCGCGCTGCGAGTCGCCGACTGGGACACGGCCCGAACCCGCGACATCGTCGACCCGATCACCCATGAACCCGCGCTCGCCCTGCTCACCCGACTGAAGCGCGAGGTCCGCGCCACCGCTCAGGCCGCCCGGGAGCGCGCAGACGCCGCTTACCCCGAAGGCTACGAGTTGAGTGAGGACGAGGAGTCCGAAGCCTGGCGCGGCACCGGCGGCTGAGGCTGACGTTCCCGGCCGCGGCAGGCCGCCGGGAACGTCAGGACGGTTCGCCGGGTGTCCAGCGGGGACCGCTGACGGCTGACTTCGGCAGCTGGCGGGAGGCGCCGGCCAGGGTTCAGCCAGCGGCGGCCTTCTTTTCGGCGAGCGCCTTCTTGGCTTGCCGGTAGTCCTCGTACGTCACGGCGTTCACCGCCTCCCTCTGGGCGAGCACCTTCATCACGTCGTCCTGCTTCATCGCACTGCCCGCGAACTCCAGCAACAGCTCCACCATGGCCAGGCTCTTCCAGTGCCGCAGTTCCGCCTCGTTCAGGAGCTCCGGGCCACCGGCCTCCATCATGTCGACGAGCCGCTCCCGTGCCCGCCACTCCCGGCGCCGGCGCCACCAGCCCCCGCCCGGCCGGTTCAGGTCCCGCAGCTTACGGATCTGGTCCACCATGGCCCGGATCTGCGTCTCCTGCTCGGGTGTCCATGCCTTCCCGGAACCGTCGGCGAGGGCCTGGACGGCCTCCTGGGCGGCTTCGCTGCCGTCTCCGGGCCCATCGCCGCACAACCGCTCCACGGCCTTCCTGAGCGCCGCTTCCGCCGCGCTCGCATCGTCGTGTTCGGACACGCTCTCCCCTTCCCCTCGCGGAACGCGCAGCATGCCCGCGGCACCCCTCACCGGGCAATCGGACGGCCCGGCTACTGGGGATCCGGGTCCACCCCGCCCGGGCCCGGTCATGCCGAGCTGTCCTGTTGTGCCGTCGGCGTCTCAGCTCCGGGGGCAACGAGGCCATCGAAGTTGCCCGTGGCGGTGACGGCATCGCACAGACCGGTGGTGTCGGTGTCGACGGGGGTGAGAATGCCGTCGCTTCGGACGGTCCAGGCCACCAGCGGGTCCACGGTGAACGTGCCGTCCGAGTTCTTGTACCGAGCGCTCCACCCACCACCGGGGATGGCGGCGACAACAGGGTGCCCGCCTTCCGAGAGCCCGGTGAAGGCGCGGCCGTTGTTCGCCGGGACAAGTCGACCGCTGCGCTCATCAACGACGAGCGCTTGGCCCTCGTCGTCCCAGGCAATGACGGGCTTGCTCCTGTAGACCGTCCGGCCGTTCTCTTCCTGCTTGTAACGCGCTTCATAGGGGTGTTGTGCTGGGATCACTACGCCTCCTGGGCAGGTGGTACTGGTCTTGGTGTGACCGTACGGCCGGGGCGGTCTGTCCGTCCCGGAGTTTGGTCAGGTCAGACCGGCACGTACGGCGCCCCGTCGTCGGCCTCTGTCCACAGGCCGGATCGGGCCTCATGATCACATGACTGCTGAAGACGTGAACCGCGCGGCCCGGACCCGCGCCAAGATCCTGGACGGTCTTGCCCGGGGGGAGCGGGCCCTGTTCACACGGCCCGTCCCGAAATCCGCGCGAGCCCAGATGAAATTTCTTCGCACGCGGGAGAAGGGCTCCACCAAGAGCCTGGCGGAGCGCCTGGGCGTCTCCCGCAAGACCGTGCAGCGCTACCTCTCGGGTGCCTCGGCCAAGCCGAACAAGCGCCTCCGCCAGGCGTTGGCGCAGGAGACCGAAGCGGAATGGCAGCCGCAGGTCAGAGCACAGGCCAGGCAGCGCGCGGCGTCCTCGGGCGGACTGGTCATCTCCTGCCGGGCGTACTTCGGATTCGGCCCGGAGGGCACCTCGGACGCGGGCCGGGTGAGGGACATCATGGTCGATGTCCCTGCCCGCCACGCGGCTGCCATCCTCGCCGCACAAGAGGAGGGTGCGACGGAGAGCGATCTGCATGACGCGGTCGCGGAGGCCGTCGCGGACGTCTATTTCCGTCAGGCAGGCGGCGGCCGTGCACGCCTGGAGGTGCGATTCTCCGATGTGGAATGGCTGAACATAAAGTTCTGACCCGCCCGAAAAGACGGACTGCTATAAATCTTTCCGAGGCTTCCGCACGCGACGCGGCAGCCGGAATTCCCGCCTGTATCTCCGTGACGATTGGGAGGCCCGTGTGAGCACCCCTCTTCCCTGGTCCCGCCGACGCCCGCACATCCCGGCGCCCGGCACGACCCCGCCCCGCCGACCGATGGACTGGGCGAAGGTCGGCCGCACCGCAGTCCGGCGCCGTGCCACCGGCATGACGGCCGCCGAAGCCGCAGCCGCGCTGGAGAACGCCGAGCTGGAGCAGCACCTCAACCGCGACCGCGAGGACCTGGCCGACGACGAACGCGGCCCGGCCGAAGTCGCCGAGTGGCGGCGCATCGCCCAGCTCCTCGGATCCGCGGACGGCATCTACGACCCGGCGGCCGACGCCGTCGTCCAGGACGAGCTCGCCGCCGACCGGCGAACCGAAGCGGCCGAGCAGCAGCAGCTCCAGGAGCAGCGGCAGGCCGCCGCCCGCGCCGACAAACTCGAACAGCTCGCCGCAGCCGGCCGACTCGACCGGACCGTGCAGAGCCGGCCGGGAGACGAGGCCGCCCGCGACGTCCTGGTCCAGCGCGGCGACTACCACGCCACGGCGGTCGACGGCTGGCTCGCCCAAGCGCTCGCCGACCGCTCCGGCCACTACGCCGACCCGACCGCCCGCGAGGCCGCAGGCACCCGCCTGCCGGAGACCGTCACGGCGCGCGCCGAGCTCCTGGCCGCACTCGCCGCGACCGGCGCCGTCGGCCGCGACAGCAAGCTGCCGTTCGTCGGACGCATCGCCAGCGCGGACCCGGACGCCGCCGCTGGCCTCGCCCGCTGGCTCACCCAGACCCATGCCCCCGGGCCTGCCGACGTCGACGGCGGTCCGGCATGAGCGCCGAGAGGGTGGCGACGGTATGGACGGAGCACTCCGAGACCGGGCACCGGCACGAAGAACTGCTTGCCGACGGCACGCTCATCGCCTGGACGGAGCCCCCGTTCGGCGAGACGGTCCACCCCGGCGACGACGACCCGGACCACAACCCGATCTGCGCGTGCCCCGGGACGTGGCCGGCCGCGTTCTGCCTGGAGTGCGCCGGCTGCGCCGCGTGCGCCCAGTGCCCCTGCGTACGTCCGCGCCCGCTGGGAGATGACCGCCCGTGACCTCTCAGGCTCCCAGCTCTGCGTCGGTGAGCTGGGAGCCTGAGAGCCCGAATGTCCAATTTGGGTTGCATGTCTGGGAGGTTGACCCGCGTTTCCCCAGGGAACCACGATCTCGGAGGCGAGCTGGGAGCCTGGGAGGTACATGGGAGCCTCACTCCTCCGCTTTCACCGAGGGTTACTGTCACGCTGTCCACGGACCCCGTGTCACGGAGGCCCGGAACCGCTGTCACACCGGGTGTCACGCCGCCGGTTCCGCCCTGGAAACACGGCCCCGGACCCGCCCCAGAGAGCCCCGCCGCAGCATGACACCCCTTCCCGGACAGCGCCTGGCCGCGCTCTTTCCCGTCTCGCTGCGTAAGCACCCGCGCCCCCGCGCCCGTATCCCCTCGGCGGGGCCCCGGGCACCCGGGGGTTCGCCGGTACGGTCCCGCGCGGTGCCCGCCCGGCGCTACGGTGAACTGACACGACGCCCCGTACCGCCTGGAGGTCCCGGATGAGCGAGCAGCCGGCCACCCCGCCCGCGCCCGTGCCCGACCGTCAGCGTCTCGACGAGAACGCCGCCGCCTCACTCCGCCGCTACGCCGCAGGAGAGCGCGCCCGCGTCGACGTCCTGGTGGCCGTGCTGGAGGACATCGCCGAGAACGGCTACCCGGCCCCGGAGACCGGCGTGCTGTGGGAGACCGCCCGCGACACCCACCTGGAGCGCCTGGCCGTCCAGGAGCCCCGTGTCGCCTGACCACGGCCCCCGCCGCGCCCGCGTCGTCATCGTCGAGCCCGCGCTCAGCCAGCTCGACAAGCTCACCGCCGCGGAGACCCACCGCCTGGACCGCGCGGTCGTCGCCATCAGCGCCAACCCCGAGATCGGCACCCCGGTCCCGGACACCCTGCTGCGCGACTACACCGACGAGATCGAGGGCGTCCGGGTGATCTACTACGTCACCGCCCTCAGAACCATCACCGTCGTCGCCTACGTTGAGGCGTAGAACCTCCCCGAGACCCCGAGCAGCGCCCCGGACCACCCCGGTACCCGGGGTGCTGCTGCGTTCGCAGCACGCTGCGCAGCACGCTGCGCAGCACGGTTGCTGCTGCGGTGCTGCTCCTGGTGCTGCGTGTGCAGCGGGGCAGCGCTGCTCCCGGGTTGTTGCTCGGTGGTTGTCCGGTGCGGCTGAAGGCTGCACCGAACAACCACCATGAACAGCGGGGTGGAAGTTCAGCTTGGGCGCCCGTAGCTCCGGTTGGTCAGGCCAACCTTGCATCTTTGGCGGCTATGCCCAGACGAACCTTTGTCCCCCATTTCGGCCCGCTCGGGCGCCACGGGGCGACAGCATGGAGCCGGGGCCGTCGACACCGGCTCCGGGCCAACATGAGAGGGAAGCATGAGCATCACCTACAGCTCCATCGCCGACGACCGCCCGATCATTTCCGTCGAGGCGTACGCCGCCGTCGAGGCTGCGGCCGATAGGCTCCCCGCCCTGTACGTGCCGAGCGTCCTGGAGCACGCCGCCGAGCTGCTCACCAGCCTGTGGGCCATCGGCGGTGAGCACTCCGTGCCGCCCGCCCAGTGGAGCTGGACAGAGAACATGGCTGAAGGCGTGCTCGACCTTGCCGCCTGCCCGTACGAGCGCGACCTGGAGATCGAGCGCACCGACGCGGAGATCACTTCCCTGACGGGCTTCCTGTTCGAGGCTCTGGTCTCCGAGGAGATCGGCCTCAGGGCCCAGCTCGGCGCACGCCGCGACTATGTCGTCGTAGACCGCGGCCCCGCCACCCCACGAGGTGGACGGAGCGGCGACTCCGACATCCTCGTCGCCATCTCGAACGACGGAGGCTGGTTCTTCGCCTTCAGCGGCATGCACGTCCGCCGCATGCCGGTCATGGCTCCTGCGTCCCCCGCTGGCGCCCACCAGGTCGCTGAGGCCATCCGGGCCTTCGTACACGGAGAGTTCGGCGACGTCTTCGCCCGCCCGGCCGCTGCCGGGCGCGGCTGGTTCTCCCGCTGAACGTCCGCCGCTCCTCGCCGTGCGGCACTGCCACACGGCGGCAGAGGTCCTCCACCCCGCCCCGGTCGGCCATTGCCATTGAGACGGACTCTGCATTCCCACTGACATAACGCTGCACATGACAGCCACATCCAAGATCCAACGGATCTGCGCAGATCCGATCTGGATGCAAGGTCAGCCACTACAGGACCGTGGTGTGCTGCTGCTCTTCGGGTAGCGCTGCTCGGTGTGCTGCTGCCGGAGAGCGTTGACACTGGGCCCCGGCCTGGTGCTGCCCGGCCGGACCGGTGCAGCGCTACGCGCCGGTGAGGGGCATCTCGGTGATGGTCAGTCCGGTGGTGTCGAGTACGTACTCGTCCTCGCCCCGGTTGCTGTTGTAGGCGAGCAGCGCGGTGGGCGGGGCGACCGTCCGGTAGAGACGGCCCGTGCGAGGCCGGCGGGCGCCGGTGCCGGTGGCGTACCCCTTGGCGACGGAGCGGCGGATGGTCCAGGACCAGTCGGCGCGGCGTTCGGGGACGCTGCCGCGCCAGAGGGTGACCGGCTGGGCCGGGCGGGGAACGGTGCGGCCATCGGCGGTGAAGCCGGCCGCGGTGAACAGCTCGTTCCAGGCCGGGCGGTCGAGGGCGGCGTCCGGGTACTCGGCCATGCTCCACACCCGGCCGACGTGGACGGCCAGGGTGGCGTCGGTGATGGTCCCGGTGGACCAGGCGGTGGACAGCAGCACCGGCCCCTCCAGCCTCCCGGCCCGGACCAGCAGCGCGGTGAACTCCGCGGCACCGAGCTGGGTGCCGCGGCGGGCGGCCTCGGAGACGGCGGCGACCGCCTCGGCGGCCAGGTCGTGTAACTCGCCCGGGCCGGGCGCCCGGTCAGGCACTGCGGCGGGTGGGGACGGCGGACAGGTGCCGCTGCGGGACGGGGACCGCGGGGGCCGCCAGGTCGCCGGCCTGGATGGCCGCGGTCGCGTCGCGCAGCGCCTCCTCCATCTCCTCGACGCCGGCGTATCCGGCGAAGTACGGGTGGATGAAGTAGCTGCGGTAGCGGCCTTCGGGCCGCAGGACGACGTGCCGCTCGACGAGCTGGTTCATGGCGATCGACGTGCGGTTCTTGCTGAGTCCCACCCGCGCCCGTAGTTCGGCCTGTGAGGCGTTCACCTCGCCGCGGGGGCGCTGGACCTCCATCATCGCGCTCAGAAGGTCGTACGCGGCCTTGGGGAGCTCCAGACGGTGCAGCTGCGCGAACCCGAGGGTGGCTTGGATCAGCATGCTTGCTCCTCCACGTCGTCGTTGTCGCCGAACGCCAGCTGCCGCGTGCGCGGCTCCGGCACGGCCGGCCGGGCGAACTCCGGGAAGCTCTCGCTCGCCGCCTGCTCCAGCGCGACCACATCTTCCCGCATCTCCGGGACGTGCTTCCTCAGTGCGGCCCGCACGTCCTGCCGCAGCTGCTCCAGCGCCTCGCGCTGGAGGTCGCCGTTGCCCTTGAAGCAGATCAGCGGGTTCACCACGATCCACGAGTTGGCCCGGCGCTGGATCATGTGCCAGTTCTCCAGGCTGCCCAGCGCCCGGGTGACGTTCGCCCGCTCCACACCGAGGTGGCGGGCGACCTTGATGTGGGTGATCTTCAGACGGCCCTCGACCTGGCGGCCCATGCAGAACAGCAGCACGGCCGACTGGACGGGCGACATGCCGTACCGGGCGATCAGCACCGCCAGGACGTCCGCGAGGAAGTCGTTGCTCACCATGCTGTACCCGCTGCGGCCCCAGGCATCGTGGGGCTCGCGGTACTTGTACTCGACGCTCGCCGACTTCACCGGCCGCCCCGGGCTCGGCGGCGTCCGGTCCAGCGCCTTGGCGAAGCTGTCCGCCAGCGGCGACGTCACCGGCTCACCGCCACTCGCCGACCGCCGGCCCCTGCTGGTGGAGCCCCTCGCTTCCCCGGCCACCCTGGCTCCCGCTCCTCGATCTTGCATGGTCCCCGGCACCCTAGCTGAGATTGTCCCCGCTCACGGGGACCTTTGTCCCTCTCGGCGTGGCCCTCTGGTGTCGGAGCCGACACACTCCCGATCGCCCCCTCGTGAACCACTGAGCACCTGACCAGCACGAACTCAATTTGTCCCTCTTTCCGAGGCCAAATCGGACCCCTTGGTGTCGGACGAGGCACAAAACCCCAGGTCGATGTGTCAGAGCCAACACATAGCCCCTCGCAAAATCGCAGGTCAGAGCACGTTTCAGCGCGGGCCCCTTTTATCCCTAAGACACGCGTGCGCGCGCGAGCTGCACCACCACGCTTCCCTCCTCGGCCGACGGCCTCACCTTCGGGGTCCTTGCTCAGCGCACCCCACATTCCCTTCCTCACTCGAACGCCCCCGCCTCTCTCTCTGCTCATCTCGTTTACCGTCCTTTCCCGCCACTTTCTATCCTCCGATTCTCTGCCCTCCCCCTTTCTCGTTCTCGGCCCTATTTATCCGGAATTCCTCCAGGCTCATTCGATCGGGAGGGGTGGCAGTGCGCTACTCCAGTCTTAAGCTAGCTGCTATCTTTGAAGCACACCCCATGACTCACGTCCGCAGGTCATGCCAACCTCTGTTCGGCCTGTCACTCTCCCGACCGCCCGTCACCT
>NZ_VCLA01000039.1:85754-93928 GCF_009600885.1 Streptomyces jumonjinensis | reverse complement strand
GGCCCGCCCCGCCTCGACTACACCTGCGACACCCTCCTCCTGCTCGACGCCGCCACCGGCCGCATCGAGGCACAGCGCCCCATCAGCGGCATCGCCTCCGTCGCCACCCAGCGCTGGCACCCCGACGGCTCACTCCTCGCCCTCTCCCGCTGGACCGCCTGGTACAGCTGGTCCAGCTACTGGATCGAACCGCGCCACGACGGACTCCACATCCGCGGCGGCACCACCATGCGCGAGGTCATCGACTTCCTGCCCACCGGCACCACCCCCGGCACACCACGCGTCCTCACCTTCCGCCGCGCCGAACACATCGCCGCCAACGACGACCGCAACGAACTCGCCTCCCACGAGGTGACCGCCGACGAGCCCACCGCACTCCGCGATCTCACCGAACTCACCGACGACCCCGCCGCCGACGAATTCGACGGCGCGTTCCTGCTCGACGACCGCCACCTCCTCGTCACCGGCCGGATCTACCCCCCGGGCCGCCCCGCCGTCACCCGCCACTGGCTCTGCGACGCCCGCACACTCCAGCCACTGGGCCGCATCCGCTACCCCCACCCAGCCGGCTGGGTGACCCCCCTCGGCGACGGCACCTGGCTCACCCGGAGCCCCGACGCCCTCCACCACTGGTCCCTGCCCTGAACCGGCACAGAAACAGCGGCGCCCCGGACCACGACCTCAACGGCCACGATCCGGGGCACCACCGTCACATCAGCGGCGAGCCGACAGGGACTACTCCCCGCCCTCCTCGCCCTCCTCCACATCCGAGGCCGCATCCGTCGGAGCCGAGGCCGCACCGTCCGCCTCCAGCAGCCGGGCGAGCTGCCGCCCCACAATGCGCTTGAACTTCCGCTTCTGCGGCCGAGTACGGTCCAGCACCGCCACCTCCAGCCGATCCGCCGGGATCTCACGATCCGCGCCATTGGCCTGATTCGACAGCGCCTGCACCGCCAGCTTCAGCGCCTCCGCCAACGACATCCCATCCCGGTGCCGCTGATCAAGGAAAGCGCTGATCTGCTCCGCATTGCCGCCGACCGCGACCGAACCGTGCTCATCCACGATCGAACCGTCATGCGGCAGCCGATAGATCTGATCACCCTCCGGAGTCGCACCGACCTCCGCGACGACCAGCTCCACCTCATACGGCTTCTCCGCCGCACTGGAGAAGATCGTGCCCAGCGTCTGGGCGTACACATTCGCCAGACCGCGCGCCGTCACATCATCACGGTCATAGGTGTAACCACGCAGATCCGCGTAGCGCACACCACCGATACGGAGATTCTCATACTCGTTGTACTTACCGGCCGCGGCGAAACCGATCCGGTCATAGATCTCGCTGAACTTGTGCAGCGCACGGGACGGGTTCTCACCGACGAAGACAATGCCGTCGGCGTATTGCAGCACAACCAGGCTGCGACCACGGGCGATGCCCTTCCGGGCATACTCCGCCCGGTCCTGCATGGCCTGTGCGGGCGAGACATAGAACGGCGTCGTCACCGGCTATCCGTCCCTTTCTGTCAGTGGCGTGGCGGCCCCGCCCAGCGGTGGCCGGGAGAACATCAGAGCAACGCGGCGCGCGGTCCATCGGGCTGTTCGAGACGGCGCTCCAGAATCGAGCGGGCGATGTCGGCGGACTCCTGCTCGCCGAGCTTGCGCACACCGTCCTCAGTGATCACCGCCACGATCGGATAAATCCGCCGGGCCACATCCGGACCGCCGGTCGCCGAATCGTCGTCCGCCGCGTCATACAGCGCCTGCACCACCAAAGTAGTGGCCTGCTGCTCATCCAGATCATCACGGTAGAGCTTCTTCATCGCCCCACGCGCAAAGATCGAACCGGAACCGGTAGCCGCAAAACCCTGCTCCTCGGAACGGCCGCCCGTGACGTCGTACGAGAAGATCCGGCCCTTCCCACGGTCCACGTCATACCCCGCGAAGAGCGGAACGACCGCCAGCCCCTGCATCGCCATGCCGAGATTGCCCCGGATCATGGTGGAGAGCCGATTGGCCTTGCCCTCCAGCGAGAGCTGCGCGCCCTCCACCTTCTCGAAATGCTCCAGCTCCAGCTGGAAGAGCTTGACCATCTCCACCGCCAGACCGGCGGTGCCCGCGATGCCCACCGCCGAGTACTCGTCGGCCGGGAAGACCTTCTCGATATCGCGCTGCGCGATCATATTGCCCATCGTCGCCCGCCGGTCACCGGCGAGCACCACACCCCCGGAGAACGTGGTGGCGACGATGGTCGTGCCGTGCGGCGCCTGGACGGCGCCCTGCACGGGCGGGAGCGTGCGCCTTCCGGGAAGCAGCTCCGGGGAGTGCTCCCCCAGGAAGTCCATGAAGGAGGAGGAGCCCGGCGTCAGGAAGGCAGCTGGTAGACGCCCGGTGCCACGAGTGTTGGCTTCCACGAGTTTCCTTCCAAGTAGGCGGCAGCCCGGCGGACGGTGTCGGGGTTGTCACCCAACTTGCCGATGGCCGAATTGCAGTTGAAGCACAGTACGCCACGGACCTTACCCGTCTTGTGGCAGTGATCCACATGGGCGGCGGGAGCCGCGAGACAGATACAGCAGATGCCCATCTGGTCGGCGACCATCCCGTCCCGCTCGGCGACGGTGATGCCGTACTGCCGTTTGAGATGATCCGCCCGGCCCCGGACGGCCCGGCACGCCTTGCAGCGCGTGGACAGGCCATCGGAGGCCCTGGCATTCCGATGCCAATCGCTGTGGGGCTTGATCTCCCCGCAGGCGCGGCACAGCTTGCGCCCCGGCGGTACGTCGACCTTTTCGCGAACGGTTTTGCCGATCGCCTCCCGGCGGCGCCGGTAGTACACGGCGGAGTACTCAGCCACGCACTGCCGGCACCGCACCTGGAGTCCGTCTCTTCGATTCCCGTCGGCGGCAAAGGAAGCGAGTGGAAGTATCTGCTCACAGCCGGTGCAGCGCTTCGATTCGACAGGGTCCGACATGTCCGTTACTGTCCGCCTTTTTGCACAAATGACCGAACGAAATCCTCGGCGTTCTCCTCGAGTACGTCGTCGATTTCGTCCAGGACGGAGTCCACATCATCGGACAGTTTCTCCTGGCGTTCCTTGAGATCTTCCGAGACCTGCGCGTCCTGCGCCTGCTCCTCGACCTCCTCCGTGGAACGCGTGGCCTTCTGCTGTCCGCCGCCGGTGTCCTTGGTCGCCATGTCCCTCACCCCGCTCGGTTTGCCCTGACGTGAGTTCGTTCCTGTCAAGATCAGACCCTACAAGCCCGGTCCGACATCGGCCCCGCACTTTCCACAACGTCCGGGGACCATCCCGATCATTCCCGGAGATGATTCCCGAACCGCGGCCTTTTAGCCTCCCGACAGCACCCGGACCAGGTCTTCCGCGGTCCGGCAGCGGTCGAGCAGTTCCTTGACGTGGCTGCGCGTGCCGCGCAGCGGCTCCAGGGTCGGGACCCGCTGGAGCGAGTCACGGCCCGGAAGATCGAAGATCACCGAGTCCCAGGAGGCCGCGGCCACGTCGTCCGCGTACTGCTCCAGGCAGCGTCCGCGGAAGTAGGCGCGGGTGTCCTCGGGGGGCTTGGTGCGGGCGCGGGAGACGTCCGGCTCGTCCAGGAGCCGTTTCATCTTGCCGCGGGCCGCCAGACGGTTGTAGAGGCCCTTGTCGGGCCGTACGTCCGCGTACTGGAGGTCCACCAGATGCAGCCGGGCGGCGTCCCAGTCCAGGCCGTCGCGGCGGCGGTAGCCCTCCATCAGCTCTTTCTTGGCGATCCAGTCCAGCTCCCCCGAGAGGCTCATCGGATCGTTCTCCAGCCGGTTGAGGGTGTCCTCCCAGCGGCTCAGCACATCCGTGGTCTGCTCGTCGGCGTCGGCCCCGAAGCGCTCCTCGACGTACTTCCTGGCGAGCTCGTAGTACTCCATCTGGAGCTGGACTGCGGTGAGTGTCCGGCCGCTGCGCAGCGTGACCAGATAGCCGAGGTCGGGGTCGTGGGAGACCCGGTGGAGGGTGCGTACGGGCTGGTCGACAGCGAGGTCGACGGCGATGAAGCCGTCTTCGATCATGGAGAGGACCAGGGCGGTGGTGCCCAGTTTCAGATAGGTGGAGATCTCCGAGAGGTTGGCGTCGCCGATGATCACGTGGAGGCGGCGGTACTTCTCGGCGTCGGAGTGGGGTTCGTCGCGGGTGTTGATGATGGGGCGCTTGAGCGTGGTCTCCAGGCCGACCTCGACCTCGAAGTAGTCGGCCCGCTGACTGATCTGGAAGCCGTGTTCGTGGCCGTCCTGGCCGATGCCGACCCGGCCCGCGCCGGTGATCACCTGTCGGGAGACGAAGAACGGCGTCAGATGGCGGACGATGTCCGAGAAGGGGGTCTCCCGCTTCATCAGGTAGTTCTCGTGGGTGCCGTAGGAGGCGCCTTTGTTGTCGGTGTTGTTCTTGTAGAGATGGATCGGCTGGGCGCCGGGGAGCTGGGCGGCGCGCTCGGCGGCTTCGGCCATGATCCGTTCGCCGGCCTTGTCCCAGAGGACGGCGTCCCGGGGGTTGGTGACCTCGGGGGAGCTGTACTCGGGGTGGGCGTGGTCGACGTAGAGCCGGGCGCCGTTGGTGAGGATCACATTGGCCAGGCCGATGTCCTCGTCCGTGAGCTGGCTGGAGTCGGCGGTCTCCCGGGCGAGGTCGAAGCCGCGGGCGTCCCGCAGCGGGTTCTCCTCCTCGAAGTCCCAGCGGGCGCGGCGCGCCCGGTGCATCGCCGCCGCGTAGGCGTTGACGATCTGGGATGAGGTGAGCATGGCATTGGCGTTGGGGTGGCCGGGGACGGAGATGCCGTACTCCGTCTCGATTCCCATTACTCGCCGTACGGTCATGCGGCCCTCCTTGCCCTGCGTCGCTCCCGTCCGGGGGCGGCGCTCAGTACCGCTGGTGCTCCGGTGCGCATGCGGTGCCCGTCCCCGCGCTGTGCGATCCGGCGGTACCGAAGAGCCTAGAGCGCCGCCGGGCTGCGGGGGAGATCGATTGAGTCATTGCTGCGGGTGTGGCTGGTGCCGGGAGTCGGGTCCGGGGGAAGCCGGGAGTCCGGTCCGGGGGAAAGAGACCGGCTGCGGATGCCCGGCCGGGGGCATCCGCAGCCGGTGCGCTCTTACAGGTACTGTCCGGTGTTCGCCACGGTGTCGATGGAGCGTCCGGTGTCCGCGCCCTGTTTTCCGGTGACGAGGGTGCGGATGAAGACGATCCGTTCGCCCTTCTTTCCGGAGATGCGGGCCCAGTCGTCGGGGTTGGTGGTGTTGGGGAGGTCTTCGTTCTCCTTGAACTCGTCCACGCAGGCCTGGAGGAGGTGGGAGACGCGCAGACCCTTCTGGTTGTGGTCGAGGAAGGCCTTGATCGCCATCTTCTTGGCCCGGTCGACGATGTTCTGGATCATCGCTCCGGAGTTGAAGTCCTTGAAGTAGAGGACTTCCTTGTCACCGTTGGCGTAGGTGACCTCCAGGAAGCGGTTCTCCTCGGATTCCGCGTACATCTGCTCGACGACCGACTGGATCATCGCGTGTGCGGCGGCTTCCTTGGATCCGTTGTGCTCGGAGAGATCGTCGGCGTGCAGCGGCAGCGACGCCGTGAGGTACTTGGCGAAGATGTCCTTGGCGGCCTCGGCGTCCGGGCGCTCGATCTTGATCTTCACGTCGAGGCGGCCGGGGCGGAGGATCGCCGGGTCGATCATGTCCTCGCGGTTGGAGGCGCCGATGACGATGACGTTCTCCAGGCCCTCGACACCGTCGATCTCGGCGAGCAGCTGGGGGACGATGGTGTTCTCCACGTCCGAGCTGACGCCGGATCCGCGGGTGCGGAAGAGGGATTCCATCTCGTCGAAGAAGACGATGACGGGGGTGCCTTCGCTGGCCTTTTCCCGGGCTCGCTGGAAGACGAGGCGGATATGCCGTTCGGTTTCGCCGACGTATTTGTTGAGGAGCTCGGGGCCCTTGATGTTGAGGAAGTAGCTTTTGCCGGCGGGCTGGCCGGTGACTTCGGCGACTTTTTTGGCGAGGGAGTTGGCGACGGCTTTGGCGATGAGTGTCTTGCCGCAGCCTGGTGGGCCGTAGAGCAGGATGCCCTTGGGTGGGCGCAGTTCGTGTTCTTTGAAGAGGTCGGGGTAGAGGTAGGGGAGCTCGACGGCGTCGCGGATCAGTTCGATCTGGTTGCCCAGTCCGCCGATCTTGGTGTAGTCGACGTCGGGCACCTCTTCGAGGACGAGTTCTTCGACCTCGCTCTTGGGGACCACTTCGTAGACGTAGCCGGAGCGGGGTTCGAGCAGGAGGGCGTCGCCGGGCCGGATGGTGATGTCCAGCAGGGGCTCGGCGAGCCGTACGACTCGTTCCTCGTCGGTGTGGCCGACGACCAGGGCGCGCTCGCCGTCCTCAAGGATCTCTTTGAGGGTGACGATGTCCCCGGCGCGCTCGTATGCCATGGCTTCGACCACGTTGAGCGCTTCGTTGAGCATGACTTCCTGGCCGCGCCGTAGCTCTTCGAGCTCGACGCCGGGACTGACGTTCACGCGGAGTTTGCGGCCTCCGGTGAAGATGTCGCATGTGCCGTCATCGTTCGCCTGCAGGAAGACCCCGAAGCCGGCCGGCGGCTGTGCGAGCCGGTCGACTTCCTCCTTGAGGGCCACGATCTGGTCGCGGGCCTCACGGAGCGTGTTGGCGAGTCGCTCGTTCTGTGCGGACACGCCGGCCAGGTTCGTCTGCAACTCGACGATCCGCTCTTCGAGAATCCTCGTGTGCCGCGGAGAGTCGGCGAGCTTGCGGCGCAGGACGGCGATTTCCTGCTCTAGGTAGGCGACCTGGCCGGCTGGGTCTTCAGACCCCCGCCCCGGCCGGATGCCGCGGTTGATGTCGTCGTCGTGGGCTGCCACGGTCCTCACCTCCTCCAAGGGGAGCTGGACGCTTCCTGACCCTACCTGGGTGGGTGGTGATTGAAACCCCTAGATCACAAAGACGGTAGGGGTGTGTCCGATCTTCACCCTTGCGCTCTCCCTCACGCCAGGGGAATACCCACCCATCAACATCGGAAAGCGGCCGGTTGTAAGGTCGAAGTGTTCAACACCCGTCAGGGCTGGCGCGACTTGCTTGAGTCGCTTCTGTGAACGCTTGACCCGACGCAGGAAACGGCAGGAGATATGACCGCGCAGCACGAGGCCCCGTCCGATGGCGCCGCAGAGGCTCTGGAGGTCTGGATCGACCAGGACCTCTGTACGGGGGACGGGATCTGCGTTCAGTACGCGCCGGATGTCTTCGAGCTGGACATCGATGGGCTGGCGTATGTGAAGAGCCCGGACGACGAGCTGTTGCAGGATCCGGGGGCGACGGCTCCGGTGCCGTTGCCGTTGTTGCGGGATGTGGTGGACTCGGTGAAGGAGTGTCCGGGCGACTGTATTCACGTACGTCGGGTTTCGGACAGCGTCGAGGTGTATGGCCCGGACGTGGAGTAGCTGTTTGCATACGTACCGTCGACCGTCGGTGACCTGGTGTCGCGGGGCGGTCGCGGTGTGTTCCGTCCGGGTGGGGAGCTCCGGCTGAGGGGCGGCCGAGCGCCGGGCCGGGCCTGTCAGAGGGCGCGTGGTTCGCTTCCCGCGGTACGGAGGAACTTGCCGTCCTTCCACTGCCATTCGGCGGTCTCCTTCAGGTCGGGGCAGCACCTGGGGGTCTGGGCCGAGGAGTAGCCGAGCAGGGTGGCGGTGACGGTTCCGTCGTGGATGGCGAGCTTGTCGGCGGTCTGCTGCCGGCTGGTGTCGATGAGGGTGGCGACGACGCGGGGGGTGCCCTTCCGGTCGTGGGCGAGTACGTAGATTCCGCTGGGCGGGGTGCCGGAGCCGGCGTCGCAGTGTGCCGCGACGACGGTCTCGGGGGTGCGGTCGCCGTCGAGGTCGCCGGTGGTCTTCTGGCTGATGACGCTGCCGATGGCGCCGCATTCCAGGGGGAGGGCGACGCGGGCGGGGTCGGGGGCGGTCTTCGGCCGGGGGTCGGCGGGGGCGGTGTGGTCGCCGGGGCGGGCGGCGGTCTTACCGGGCTGGGAGGCGGTGGCGGACTGGAGTCCTCCGGCGAGTGCGATCGCGGCGGCCAGGGCGGCGGCGGTGGCGAGCCAGTGCGCGGGGCGGGTGCGGGTGTGCGCGAGGTCCGGGAGTTCGGAGGGCTGCACG
>NZ_VCLA01000039.1:0-85384 GCF_009600885.1 Streptomyces jumonjinensis | reverse complement strand
GGTCACAGGGGTGGGGAACGCCGGGGTGGGGCCCCGGTCGCCGGGGTTCGGGGCGGCTTGGCCCGGGTTCGGGGGCGGCTTGGCCGGGTTCCGTTTCGGCGCGGTGGTCAGGCGGTAGGTCAATACGACGGCGCCGCCGCGGAGTTCCCTGTCGCGAAGTGCGGTGGAGGGGGAACTCGGCGGCGGCGTGGTCGCGTTGTCCTGATCGGGCTCCGCGGTGGGGCCCTCGGGGAGGGTCAGCCCTTGTTGGGGCCTTCGTAGTCGTCGCCGTAGGAGCCCTTGGCGGGCCGGCGGCGGCGCATCGGGGGCTCGACTCCGTCGGCGAGGCGCCGGGCGGTGACGAGGAAGCCGGTGTGGCCGATCATCCGGTGGTCGGGGCGGACCGCGAGGCCCTCGACGTGCCAGTTGCGGATCATCGATTCCCAGGGCTGCGGTTCGGCGAAGGAGCCGATCTCGCGGATGGATTCGACGGTGCGGGCGAGCTGGGTGGTGGTGGCGACGTAGCAGCAGAGGATGCCGCCGGGGACGAGCGCCTTGGAGACGGCCTCCAGGCATTCCCAGGGGGCGAGCATGTCCAGGATGACCCGGTCGACGTCGGCGTCTGCGAGGTTGTCCTGGAGGTCGCCGACGGTGAGCTGCCAGGCCGGGTGGGGACCGCCGAAGTAGCGTTCCACGTTCTGCTGGGCGATCTCGGCGAAGTCGGCGCGGCGCTCGTAGGAGTGGAGCATGCCCTGGTCGCCGATGGCGCGCAGCAGGAAGGCGCTGAGGGAGCCTGAGCCCACTCCCGCTTCGACGACGCGTGCGCCGGCGAAGATGTCGGCGAAGGCCAGGATCTGCCCCGCGTCCTTGGGGTAGACCACGGCGGCGCCGCGGGGCATGGAGAGGACATAGTCGGGGAGCAGGGGGCGCAGCGCGAGGTAGGCGACGTTTCCCGTGGTTCGGACAACACTGCCCTCGGGGGCGCCGATCAGCTCGTCGTGGGGGAAGGAACCCTTGTGGGTGTGGAAATTCTTCCCGGCTTCGAGCGTGAAGGTGTAGTGGCGGCCTTTGGGGTCGGTGAGCTGGACCTGGTCCCCGACCTTGAAGGGCCCGCGTCGGCGGGCGGCACCGGTCGGTTCGGACATGTGACCAGCCTACCGGGCCCGGGGAGGGTGTGAGCACCTGGGCGGGCCTGGTGGGCTGTGGTGGGGTCAGTGGGGGCGGGCCATGGCGGCGACGAAGGCGCGTTCGACGTCGGCGGTGGAGAGTACGCCGTAGATCTCGCCGGTTTCTTCGATGACGAGGTATTCGGTGGCGGGGGTGGCGCGGAGTCGGTCGAGGAGGGCTTCGCCGGCGAGGTCTGCGGGGATGCGCATGCCGTCGTTGAGGTCTTGGGCGAGTCCGCTGACGGCGACCCAGGGGCGGCGGTGTTCGGGTACGCCGACGATGGCGGCTTCGCGGACGAGTCCGGTGGGTTCTCCGTGGCCGTCGACGACGACGAGGGCGCGGGCTCCGGCTTCGTTGGCGCGGCGGAGGGCTTCGGAGAGGGGGGTGTCGGTTTCGACGGGGACGGCGCGTCTGGTGAGGGTGCGGGCTTCGAGTTCGGGGAGGTGTTCGCGGAGGCGGGCGACGCGGAGGCTGTTTCCGGCGCCGGTCCAGATGATGGCGGCGAGGATGGCGGCGAGGAGGGCGTCGGTGACGGTTTCGGTGCCGCCGATGTCCTGGGCGGGGTTGCCGAGGGCGCCGGTGTGGGTGAGGAGGGGGAGTCCGATGAGGACGGCGATGGCGAGGGCGCGGCCGACCCAGGCGGCGGCGATGGTGCCGGTCATCGGTTTGCCGGTGATCTTCCAGACGATGGCGCGGAGCATGCGTCCGCCGTCGAGGGGGAGTCCGGGGAGGAGGTTGAAGGCGGCGACGATGAGGTTGGAGATCATGAGTCCGGCGAGGAGGACGCCGGGGACGGTGCCGGGGTCGACGGCCTGCATGCCGAGGTAGAAGACGCCGGCGAGGACGAGGGAGAGCAGGGGGCCGACGAAGGCGAGGATGAATTCGCGGCCGGGGGTCTCGGTTTCTTTCTCGATTTCGGAGACGCCGCCGAAGAACTGGAGCTGGATGCGGCGGACGGGGAGTTTGAAGCGGAGCGCGGCGACGGTGTGCGCGAGTTCGTGGACGAGTACGGAGGCGTAGAAGGCGACGGCGAAGAAGAGGGAGACGAGGTAGCGGGCGTTGCCGAGGTCGGGCAGGACGCGGTCGAGCTGGCCGCCGAAGACCCAGGTGATGAGGGCGGCGACGAGGAACCAGCTGGGGGCGACGTAGACGGGCACGCCGAAGGGGCGGCCCATGAGGATGCCGCCGCCGGGGCCCTTGGAGCGCTGCGGTTTGCCGCCTCGGCCGTTGCCCTGGGGTTTTTCCTGCTGGGCGTCGGCCCGGGCGCGCTCGCGCTCGCCTCGGGTGTCGTCCTCGTTCACGGGTTCCCTTCGTCTCGGTGGTGGGCTGGGCGGGCCGGTGTGCCAGCCTCTGAGGTCGATGGTATTGCGCTGGCTGTCAGTGGGGGGCCGTAGGGTCGTAGTCATGAGTACGAGTCAGGGGACGTCGGCGGGTCGGCCGCCCATGTCGTTGTCGCCGTCGCGGGCGGGCGATTTCATGCAGTGTCCGTTGCTGTACCGGTTTCGGGTGATCGACAGGTTGCCGGAGAAGCCGAGTGAGGCGGCGACGCGGGGCACTTTGGTGCATGCGGTGCTGGAGCGGCTCTTCGATGTGCCTGCGGTGGAGCGCACGGCGCCGCGGGCGAGGGCGCTGGTTCCGCGGCAGTGGGAGCGGTTGCTGGCGGACCGGCCGGAGCTGGGTGAGCTGTTCGCGGGGGATGCGGAGGGTGAGCGGCTGGCGCGTTGGCTGGGTGAGGCGGAGGCGCTGGTCGAGCGGTGGTTCTCGTTGGAGGATCCGGCGCGGCTGGAGCCGGCTGAGCGGGAGATGTTCGTGGAGGCGGAGCTGGAGTCGGGGCTGCGGCTGCGGGGGGTGATCGATCGGGTGGATGTGGCGCCGTCGGGTGAGGTCCGCATCGTGGACTACAAGACGGGTAAGGCTCCGCGCCCGGAGTACAGCGAGAGTGCGCTGTTCCAGATGAATTTTTACGCGCTGGTGATCTGGCGGTTGCGGAAGGTGGTGCCGCGGCGGCTTCAGCTGGTGTATCTGGGGAGCGGTGATGTGCTGACGTTCGATCCGGTGCAGGCGGATCTGGAGCGGGTGGAGCGGAAGCTGCTGGCGTTGTGGGAGGCGATCCGGCTGGCGACGGAGACGGGTGACTGGCGTCCCCGGCGGACGAAGCTGTGCGGCTGGTGTGATCATCAGGCGGTGTGTCCCGAGTTCGGTGGTGTGCCTCCGGTGTATCCGTTGAGTGTTTCCCCCGCCGACGGGTCGGATGGCGGTCAGGGCAGAATGGGTCCGGACCGAGTGTGAGGAGTTTGCCCGTGGCCATCCGCGTTCTGCTGGTCGATGATCAGCCGTTGCTGCGTACCGGTTTCCGGATGATTTTGGAGGCGGAGCAGGACATCGCGGTCGTCGGTGAGGCCGGGGACGGGCTTCAGGCGTTGGATCAGGTGCGGGCGTTGCAGCCCGATGTGGTGCTGATGGACATCCGGATGCCCCGGATGGACGGGGTGGAGGCGACGCGGCAGATCACCGGGCCCGGGCGGGATGGTCCGGCGAAGGTGCTGGTGCTGACGACGTTCGATCTGGATGAGTATGTGGTGGAGGCGCTGCGGGCGGGGGCCAGCGGGTTTCTGTTGAAGGACGCGCCCGCTGATGAGCTGGTGCAGGCGATCCGGGTGGTGGCGGCGGGTGAGGCGATGCTCGCGCCGAGTATCACGCGCAGGCTGCTGGACAAGTACGCGGGTCATCTGCCGTCCGGCGAGGAGCCGCTTCCGGACACTTTGCACACGTTGACCGATCGTGAGGTCGAGGTGTTGAAGCTGGTGGCGCGCGGGTTGTCGAACGCGGAGATCGCGGCGGATCTGTTCGTCAGCGAGACGACGGTGAAGACGCATGTGGGTCATGTGCTGACGAAGCTGGGGCTGCGGGACCGGGTGCAGGCGGCTGTGTACGCGTATGAGAGCGGTCTGGTGCGCCCGGGGGCGACGCCGCAGTAGAGCTGGGTCCTCTCGGGGCCCGGCGGTGGAGCTGGGGTCTTTCGGGGCCCGGTGGTGGCCGGGTTCTCCCGGGGGCTGGAGTGCGATGGAGCGGCGGTGGGCCTGGGCCCGCCGCCGCTCCGCTGTGTCCGGGGGTCGCCGTGGGGTCGTGGGGTGATCACCGGTCGGCGATCACCCCGGGGGCGGTCAGTCGCCGCTGGTGCCGAGTTCCCAGAGCTGGAGGTCGGAGCTGCCGTTGAGCAGTCGCTCCACGCCGGTGATGCCCTTCTGGGCGGCGACGTACTGCTTGCCCTGCCAGAGCGGCAGGACCGGTACGTCCTCGGCGATGATCTCCTGGAGCCTGGCGAAGGTGTCGGCGGCGGCGGTGCGGTCGGCCTGGCGGCGTGACTGCGGGATGAGCTTGCGCGCCTCGGTGCTCACATAGGGCGAGTTGAGGAAGTTGTCCTCTTCGAGGAACGGGGCGATGTAGTTGTCGGGGTCGGGGAAGTCGGGGACCCAGCCGAGGCCGTAGACGGCGTACTCGCCGCGCTGTCCGGCGGCGCGGAACTTAGACCACTCGGCGTCCTTGACGGTGACCGAGAAGAGGTTGGAGGAGTTCAGCTGGTCGCGGATCTCGTCGAACTCGCCGGAGGAGTAGCGGTCGCCCGCGTAGTGGAGGTCCAGCTTGACCGGGGTGGTGATGTTGGCCTCGCGGAGGATGTCCCTGGCCTTCTCGGGGCTCGGGTCGCCGTACTTGTTGTAGAAGGCGTTCTGATGTCCGGTGACGCTGGAGGGGATCAGGGAGTACAGGGGCTCGGCGGTGGAGGAGTACACCTCGGTGGAGAGCTTGCCCCGGTCGATGAGGGCGGCCATGGCCTGGCGTACGGCCTTGTCCTTCACCGCGGGGTGCTCGGTGTTGAAGGCGAGGTACTGGATGGAGAGACCGGGCAGTTCGGTGAGCTCGATGTCCTTGACGGGGTTGTCGAGCATCTTCTTGATCTGGACGGAGGACATCTCGCGGGTCGCGATGTCGATGTCGCCCTTCTCCAGCGCCTTGGTCATGGCGTCCGAGCTGGCGAAGATCCGCAGTTCGACCTTGTTGTTGCGGGTCTCGACGTCGCCTTCGTAGGACCCGTTCTTGCTGAAGACGACCTTGGTGACCGCGTTCTTCTCGGTGGTGGCCTTCATGGTGTACGGGCCGGAGCCGTCGACCTGGAAGCCGGTGCGGAGCTTTTTGCCGTCGTACTTCTTCTTGCTGACGATGGCGGCGGCGGGGGTGGAGAGCTTGTGCGGGAAGGTGGCGTCCGGCGTGCTGAGATGGAAGACGATCTCGCGCTCGCCCTTGATCTCGATGGTGTCGATGTTCGACAGCAGGGCGGCGGCGCCGTTGGAGTCGTTGATGCCGAGCAGCCGCTCGATGGAGAACTTGACGTCCTCGGCGGTGACCGGGGTGCCGTCGGAGAACTTCAGACCGGGGCGGAGTTCGCAGCGGTAGCTCTGGGAGGCGTTGTCGGTGAAGCCGCAGGAGCTCGCGGCGTCGGGCACGGGCTCACCGCCGCCGCGCGGGGCGTGCATCAGCGTCTGAAGGGTCTGGCGGAGCACGTTCCAGGAGCCGGTGTCGTAGGCGAAGGCCGGGTCGAGGGGTGCTGGGGAGTCCTTGTCGGCGATCAGCTGATCCGTAGTGCCCACGACAATGGCATCACCGCCACCCGCTCCGCTCTCCGTCCCGCCGCAGGCGACGAGTACGGGCGCGAGCAGACCGACCACGGCCGGCAGCACCAGAGTCTTACGGTTCATCCTGGACGTTCTCCTCATCCGGCACTGGGATACAGCCTGTACGGGAGGCTTCGCCGCGACCGCCCTGTGGGGCGGTTCGACCGGTCCGGAAATCAGGACGATCGGTCCTGTGTTCACGGCGGTTGTGCGACCGCCGGGGGCGCATCGATGTTGCGGCGAAGACTCGCGAAGAGATTAGTCGGCGGGTGCCGTGAGGGTTCACCGGGCGGGATCGGGGCCGTATTCGTTCAGTGATCACTTGTGTCTGTGAGTGGATGACCTGACCACGGAATTTTTCATGCGTCACTGGCACGAATAGGGACACAAGGATCGACGGAACGGAGGGTGGACCGGCCCGTGAATGCCGGGGCCGACCCAGTCCAGCGCGCGTGCGGTGATCAATGTCACGTCGGAACACTTATCGGAGGGGCCCTGCATAAACGCGTATCGGGCCACTCGGGAATTATCCGGCGGGGTTGTCGTGACTTTCTCCGGTATTCAAGGAAACACGGACTGTGCACATGTCAGTTCATGGAGGTGATGAGGCTCCGGAGAAACGCGAGATCGACTTCTTCGAGGGAGCGGACGACGACGCGGCCCTCGGCGGGGGCGATGGGGGCGACGGACGGTACGGCGACCACCCGGCAGCCGGCCGCCTCGGCGGAGGCGACACCGGTCGCGGTGTCCTCGACGACGGCGCAGCGGGCCGGGTCGGCGCCGAGTTTCCGGGCGGCGAGCAGATAGGGGGCCGGGTGCGGTTTGGTGCGGGGGACCTCGTCTCCCGCGATGGAGAGGTCGAAGCGGCCGGGGCCGAGCGAGGCGAGGACGCGGTCGATGATGCGCCGGTGGGAGGCGGAGACCAGCGCGGTGGGGATGCGGTGGTCGGCGAGTTCGGCCAGCAGGCGGTCCGCGCCGGGCATCAGCGGCACTCCGCGGGTGATTCTGTCCTCGAACCGGTCGTTGAGCAGCACGGTCAGCTCGGGGAGGGTGATGTCGGCGCCCGTCACCTCGATGAGGTAGCCGGCGCTGCGGCTCATCGGGCCGCCGACGACGACATCGCGCCATGCCTCGTCCAGGGTGTGGCCGAGCTCGGCGAAGACCTCGGCCTCCGCCTCCCACCAGAAGCCCTCGGTGTCGACGAGGGTGCCGTCCATGTCGAGCAGCACGGCCGCCAGGCCGGGTGCGGTGTGGAGCAGGCCGGGGCGTGTTTCGGCCGTACGGGTCAGGGACGCGGGGACCGTGCTGGTCATCGGCACACCTCCGGGAGGGACGAGAAGGCCGGCCGCCTTTTCCCCGCGGCTTTCCCGGGGGGACAGGCGACCGGCCTGCATGGGACCGACAAGTGTACGACTCGGGCGGCCGGCGTGCCTGGGGATAACGGCGGGGGCCGGTCCGGGCAGGGTGTGCGGCCCCGGGTCCGGGGCCGCCGTCTGCGGTGCGCCCGGACCGGGGCGTACGCCTTCCCCGTGCCCGGACCGGCCCCCGCGGACGCCGTGCCTACGGACCGGGGCGCACCCGCCTGTCCGCGCCCGGGGCCGGGGCCGGTGCCGGGGGCGGGACCGGGGGCGGGGGCGGGGCCGGGGCGTGCGGCTACCGTGCGTTGAAGTACTTCGCCTCGGGGTGATGGATGACGATGGCGTCGGTGGACTGCTCGGGGTGGAGCTGGAACTCCTCGGAGAGCTGGACGCCGATCCGCTCCGGTTCGAGCAGTGCGGCGATCTTCGCCCGGTCCTCCAGATCGGGGCAGGCGCCGTAGCCGAGGGAGAATCGCGCGCCCCGGTACTTGAGGGCGAACATGTCCTCGACGTCGGCCGGGTCCTCGCCCGCGAAGCCGAGTTCGGCGCGGACCCGGGCGTGCCAGTACTCGGCGAGCGCCTCCGCCAGCTGGACGGAGAGGCCGTGCAGTTCGAGGTAGTCGCGGTAGGAGTCGGAGGCGAACAGCTCGGCGGTGGCCTCGCCGATCCTGGAGCCGACGGTGACGACCTGGAGGCCGACGACATCGGTCTCGCCGGACTCCTCGGGCCGGAAGAAGTCGGCCAGGCAGAGCCTGCGGCCCCGGCGCTGGCGCGGGAAGGAGAAGCGGGTGCGCTCCGAGCCGTCCTCGTTGAGCAGGATCAGATCGTCGCCCTTGGAGACGCAGGGGAAGTAGCCGTAGACGACGGCCGCCTCCAGCAGATTGCCGGTGTGGAGCCGCTCCAGCCAGCCGCGGAGCCTGGGCCGCCCCTCGCTCTCCACCAGCTCCTCGTAGGAGGGTCCGTCGCCGGCCCTGGTCTGCTTGAGGCCCCACTGGCCTTTGAAGAGCGCGCCTTCGTCGAGCCAGGAGGCGTACTCCTTCAGCTGGATGCCCTTGATCACCCGGGTGCCCCAGAACGGCGGGGACGGCACCGGGTTGTCGGTGGAGACGTCGGAGCGTACGGAGCCTTCATCCGGCCGCTCCTCCACGGCGATGCTCGCGGCGGGCCGGACCCGGCGCTGCTTGAGCTCGGGGAGTACGGCCCCGGGCACCCCCCGCTTGACGGCGATGAGGGCGTCCATCAGCCGCAGCCCCTCGAAGGCGTCGCGGGCGTAGCGGACCTCGCCCTCGTAGATCTCGTGCAGATCCTGTTCGACATAGGCGCGGGTCAGGGCGGCGCCGCCGAGGATGACGGGGTAGTCGGCGGCCAGTTTGCGCTGGTTGAGCTCCTCCAGGTTCTCCTTCATGATCACCGTGGATTTGACCAGCAGACCGGACATGCCGATCACATCGGCCCGGTGCTCCTCGGCGGCCTCCAGGATCGCCGACACCGGCTGTTTGATGCCGAGGTTGACGACGTTGTAGCCGTTGTTGGAGAGGATGATGTCGACGAGGTTCTTGCCGATGTCGTGGACGTCGCCGCGGACGGTGGCGAGCACGATGGTGCCCTTGCCCTCCGCGTCCGACTTCTCCATGTGCGGTTCGAGGTAGGCGACCGCGATCTTCATCACCTCGGCCGACTGGAGCACGAACGGCAGCTGCATCTGGCCGGAGCCGAAGAGCTCGCCGACGACCTTCATGCCCTCCAGCAGGGTGTCGTTGACGATGGCGAGGGCCGGGCGCTCCTGGAGCGCTTCGTCGAGGTCGGTCTCCAGGCCGTTCTTCTCGCCGTCGATGATGCGCCGCTGGAGCCGCTCGTCCAGCGGCAGTGCCAGCAGCTCCTCGGTCTTGCCCGCCTTGAGGGACTTGGTGTTGACGCCCTCGAAGAGCTCCATCAGCCGCTGGAGCGGGTCATAGCCCTCGGCGCGGCGGTCGTAGATGAGGTCGAGGGCGGTGTTGACCTGCTCATCGTCGAATCGCGCGATGGGCAGGATCTTGGAGGCGTGGACGATGGCGGAGTCCAGGCCGGCCTTGACGCACTCGTCGAGGAAGACGGAGTTGAGGAGGATGCGGGCGGCCGGGTTGAGGCCGAAGGAGATGTTGGAGAGGCCGAGCGTGGTCTGCACATCGGGGTGGCGGCGCTTCAGCTCGCGGATCGCCCCGATGGTGGCGATGCCGTCCTTGCGGGACTCCTCCTGGCCGGTGCAGATGGTGAAGGTGAGGGTGTCGATGAGGATGTCCGACTCATGGATGCCCCAGTTCCCGGTGAGGTCGTCGATGAGCCGCTCGGCGATGGCGATCTTGTGCTCGACGGTGCGGGCCTGGCCCTCCTCGTCGATGGTGAGGGCGATCAGGGCGGAGCCGTGCTCCTGGGCGAGCCGGGTGACCTGCGCGAAGCGGGAGTCGGGGCCGTCGCCGTCCTCGTAGTTGACGGAGTTGATGACCGCTCGGCCGCCCAGCTTCTCCAGGCCCGCCCGGATGACGTCGACCTCGGTGGAGTCGAGCACGATCGGGAGGGTGGAGGCGGTGGCGAAGCGGCCCGCCAGCTCCGCCATGTCGGCGACGCCGTTCCGGCCGACGTAGTCCACACAGAGGTCGAGCATGTGCGCGCCCTCGCGGATCTGGTCGCGGGCCATCTCCACACAGTCGTCCCAGCGGGCCTCCAGCATCGCCTCGCGGAACTTCTTCGAGCCGTTGGCGTTGGTCCGCTCGCCGATCGCCATGTACGCGGTGTCCTGGCGGAAGGGGACCGTCTGGTAGAGGGAGGCGGCGCCGGGCTCGGGCCGCGGTTCGCGCACGGCCGGGGCGAGGCCGCGGACCCGCTCCACCACCTGGCGCAGATGCTCCGGGGTGGTGCCGCAGCAGCCGCCGACCAGGGAGAGCCCGTACTCCCGTACAAAGGTTTCCTGGGCGTCTGCCAGTTCGGGCGCGCTGAGCGGATAGTGCGCGCCGTTCTTGCCGAGGACGGGCAGACCGGCGTTGGGCATACAGGACAGCGGGATACGGGAGTGGCGGGCCAGATAGCGCAGGTGCTCGCTCATCTCGGCGGGGCCGGTGGCGCAGTTCAGGCCGATCATGTCGATGCCGAGCGGCTCCAGGGCGGTCAGGGCCGCGCCGATCTCGGAGCCCAGCAGCATGGTGCCGGTGGTCTCGACGGTCACCGAGCAGATCAGGGGCAGATTCAGTCCGGAGATCTCCAGGGCGCGGCGGGCGCCGATGACGGCGGCCTTGGTCTGGAGCAGGTCCTGGGTGGTCTCCACGAGGAGGGCGTCCGCGCCGCCCGCGATCATGCCCTCGGCGTTCTGCTGGTAGGCGTCGCGGAGGGTGATGTACGGGGCGTGGCCCAGGGTGGGGAGTTTGGTGCCGGGGCCCATGGAGCCCAGCACCCAGCGCTGCTGTCCGGTGGCGGCGGTGAACTCGTCGGCGACCTCCCGGGCGATCCGTGCGCCCGCCTCGGCCAGCTCGTGGACGCGCTCGGGGATGTCGTACTCCGCCAGGGCCGCGTAATTGGTGCCGAAGGTGTTGGTCTCCACGCAGTCGACGCCGACCTCGAAGTAGGCCGCGTGAACCGATCGGACGATGTCCGGGCGGGTGACGTTGAGGATCTCGTTGCAGCCTTCGAGGTCCTGGAAGTCCTCAAGGGTGGGGTCCTGGGCCTGGAGCATGGTGCCCATCGCGCCGTCGGCCACGACGACTCTGGTGGCGAGCGCTTCCCGGAGCGCGGCGATACGGCTCCGGCTGTCGGCGGACGGGGCGGAAGAGGTCGGCAGCGAGGCCATGGAAGTGCTCCCTGGAGTGCGACGGCTGTCGGCTTTGCGTCTTCCGGCGGGAGGACGCACGGAGCCAGAGTAGCCGGGTGGGGCGGAGAGCGGCTCGGGTGTTCAAGCGATGTTCAAGCCACGACCCGGGGGGTGCTGTGGATCGGCCCCTCACGAGATACTCACTCAGCACTGACCAAGGTCGGCATCGACCGATAGTGTTCAGCATTGTCGAATAGCAGCGGGGAGAGGGCCGATCCGATGGCGAAGAACATCCAGTCGCTGGAGCGTGCGGCGGCGATGCTGCGACTGCTCGCCGGCGGAGAGCGCCGGCTGGGACTCTCGGACATCGCCTCCTCGCTGGATCTCGCCAAGGGGACCGCCCACGGGATTCTGCGCACGCTTCAGGCGGAGGGCTTCGTCGAGCAGGATCCGGCGTCGGGGCGCTATCAGCTGGGGGCGGAGCTGCTGCGGCTGGGCACGGGGTATCTGGATGTGCACGAGCTGCGCGCCCGCGCCCTGGTCTGGACCGACGATCTGGCCCGCTCCAGCGGGGAGAGCGTCCATCTGGGGGTCTCGCACCAGCACGGCGTGCTCATCGTCCACCATGTCTTCCGGCCCGACGACAGCCGGCAGGTGCTGGAGGTGGGGGCCATGCAGCCGCTGCACTCCACGGCGCTCGGCAAGGTCCTGGCGGCGTACGACCCGGTGGCGCACCAGGAGGCCGTGGAGATGGAGCGGGAGGCGTTCACCCCGCGCACGGTGACCTCGGCGGCGGAGTTCGAGTCGGTGCTCGACCTCGCGCGGGCGCGCGGCTGGGCGGCCGATGTGGAGGAGACCTGGGACGGGGTGGCCGCGGTGGCGGCGCCCATCCACGACCGGCGGCGGATGCCGGTGGGCGCGGTCGCCATCACGGGCGCGGTGGAGCGGGTCTGCGACGGGCGGGAGCTGCGGTCGGAGCTGATCGCGGCGGTACGGGACTGTGCGCGCGCGGTCTCCCGGGATCTGGGCGCGGGCCGCTTCTGAGCCCTGCGGGCGGGGAGGGGCGCAGCCCCGGCCGTCCCTGCTCGGGCGCAGCCCCGGCGGCCCCGGCTCGGGCGTGGCCCCGGCGGCCCCGGCTCGGGCGCGGCCCCGGCCGTCCTTGCTCGGGCGCAGCCCCGGCGGCCCCGGCTCGGGCGTGGCCCCGGCCGTCCTTGCTCGGGCACGTCCCCGGCGGCCCCGGCGTCCCGGCTCCGAGCTCTGCGGGCGGCGAAGGCCGCGTACCCGGCCGCCCCGCTTCCTAGCCTTGCGGACGCGTGACGTCACCAGGCAGGTGCCGAAGCCCTGCGGACGCGTGACGCTCACCCGCTGATGCCAGGCCCTGCGGGGCTCGGCGCCTGCCCGGCGCCGAGCCCCGCCGGCACGTCACGCACCCCGGCGCCGAGCCCCCTGGGCGCGTCCCGCACGGCCGCCGCCGGGTCCGGGGGCGGCCCCGAACGGCCCCGAACGGCCCCGAGCGGTCCCGGCCGACCCCGCCGGATCGCTCCGCACCCCCGCCGGCCTCCCCGGACGAACCGTGTGCCGGGCGGTTCCGGGCTCGCTGGCGCATCATCGATAACGATCGGGCTTTCGGGTCACACGGCCCTTGACGCCGTGTTAACCAGGGACAAAACTGCCGTTCATCGGTCGGCATTGTCGAACATCTACCGGCGATACCCGTTAGAGTGTGACAAGCGCCAAGAGCCGACAACGCCCTCACCTGAGGGCGCGGACCTCCGGGGGGACCCGGGGTTCGCCTTCCCCTGGACGAAGGACAAAGGAGTCGTGGTGTCCAGCTCCGACATCTTTATCGGCGAGACGATCGGAACCGCCGTTCTGATCCTCCTGGGCGGTGGCGTCGTCGCCGCCGTCACTCTCAAGAATTCCAAGGCCCGTGGCGCGGGCTTTCTGGCCATCACCATCGCGTGGGGCTTCGCCGTGATGACGGCCGTCTACATCAGTGGACCGCTCTCCGGCGCCCATCTGAACCCCGCGGTCACCCTCGGCATCGCGATCAAGGACGGGGTGTGGGACAACTTCGCCGTCTACATCGCCGGCCAGATGCTGGGCGCGATGATCGGCGCGGCCCTGTTCGTGCTCGCGTACTACGGACAGTTCCACGCCCACCTCACCGATCGCGAGATCATCGGCGACACGGCCGACAAGCCGATCGAGGGCCCGCACAACGGCAACGCCGGCCCGGTGCTCGGCATCTTCTCCACCGGCCCGGAGATCCGCGTCGTCTGGCAGAACCTCGCCACCGAGATCATCGGCACCGCCGTGCTGGTCCTCGCCGTGCTCACCCAGGGCCTCAACGACGAGGGCAAGGGCCTGAGCATCCTCGGCGGACTGATCACCGCCTTCGTCGTCGTCGGCATCGGCCTCTCGCTGGGCGGCCCCACCGGCTACGCCATCAACCCGGCCCGTGACCTCGGCCCCCGTATCGTCCATGCCCTGCTGCCGCTGCCCAACAAGGGCGGCTCCGACTGGGGCTACGCCTGGATCCCGATCGTCGGCCCGCTGGCCGGCGGAGCGCTCGCCGCGGGCCTCTACAACCTCGCGTTCGCCTGAGCCGTGAACCGAGACCGTACGCCGAACCGGCACAGCCGTATCCCCACTGACCACAGCAGGAGCAGACTGTGAGCGACACCTCCCAGACCACCAAGAGCCACGGGCACGGCCCCTTCATCGCGGCCATCGACCAGGGCACCACCTCCAGCCGCTGCATCGTCTTCGACAAGGACGGCCGGATCGTCTCGGTCGACCAGAAGGAGCACGAGCAGATCTTCCCGAAGCCCGGCTGGGTCGAGCACAACGCCATCGAGATCTGGGCCAACGTCCAGGAGGTCGTGGCGGGCGCGCTCGACAAGGCGGGCATCACCGCCGCCGACGTCAAGGCGATCGGCATCACCAACCAGCGCGAGACCACCCTGCTCTGGGACAAGGCCACCGGTGAGCCCGTCCACAACGCCATCGTGTGGCAGGACACCCGCACCGACGCGCTCTGCAAGGAGCTCGGCCGCAACGTCGGCCAGGACCGCTTCCGCCGCGAGACCGGGCTGCCGCTGGCGAGCTACTTCGCCGGACCGAAGGTCCGCTGGCTGCTCGACAACGTCGAGGGCCTGCGCGAGCGCGCCGAGCGCGGCGAGATCCTCTTCGGCACCATGGACTCCTGGGTCATCTGGAACCTGACCGGTGGAGCCGACGGCGGCGTGCACGTCACCGACGTCACCAACGCCTCCCGCACCATGCTGATGAACCTGCACACCATGGAGTGGGACGACAAGATCCTCACCTCCATGGAGGTCCCGGCGGCGCTCCTGCCCGAGATCCGCTCCTCCTCCGAGGTGTACGGCATCGCCAAGGGCGGCATCCTCGACGGCATCCCCGTCGCCTCCGCGCTCGGCGACCAGCAGGCCGCCCTCTTCGGCCAGACCTGCTTCGCCGAGGGCGAGGCCAAGTCGACGTACGGCACCGGCACCTTCATGCTGATGAACACCGGTGAGACGCCCGTCAACTCCTACAACGGACTGCTGACGACCGTCGGCTACCGCATCGGCGACCAGAAGGCGGTCTACGCCCTGGAGGGCTCGATCGCGGTCACCGGTTCGCTGGTGCAGTGGATGCGCGACCAGATGGGCCTGATCAAGTCCGCGGCCGAGATCGAGACCCTGGCCCTGTCGGTCGAGGACAACGGCGGCGCGTACGTCGTCCCCGCCTTCTCCGGACTGTTCGCCCCGTACTGGCGCTCCGACGCCCGCGGTGTGATCGCCGGTCTCACCCGCTATGTCACCAAGGCGCACATCGCCCGCGCCGTGCTTGAGGCCACCGCCTGGCAGACCCGCGAGATCACCGACGCCATGACGAAGGACTCCGGCGTCGAGCTGGCCGCGCTCAAGGTCGACGGCGGCATGACCTCCAACAACCTGCTGATGCAGACCCTCTCGGACTTCCTGGACGCGCCGGTGGTGCGTCCGATGGTCGCCGAGACGACCTGCCTCGGCGCCGCCTACGCCGCCGGTCTCGCCGTCGGCTTCTGGCCGGACACCGACGCGCTGCGCGCCAACTGGCGCCGGGCAGCCGAATGGACCCCGCGCATGGACGCCGAGCAGCGTGAGCGCGAGTACAAGAACTGGCTCAAGGCCGTTGAGCGGACCATGGGCTGGATCGAGGACGAGGAGTAATCGACATGACCACCCTGCAGAGCGTTCCGGCCCTCGGGACGCACCCGGCATCCGGCTCCCTCCCGAGCCGCGCCGAGACCCGGGACCAGCTCTCCAAGGCGACGTACGACCTCCTGGTCATCGGCGGCGGCATCCTGGGCATCTCCACCGCCTGGCATGCGGCGCAGTCCGGGCTGCGGGTGGCCCTGGTGGACGCCGGCGACTTCGCCGGCGCCACCTCCTCCGCCTCCTCCAAGCTGCTCCACGGCGGTCTGCGCTACCTCCAGACCGGTGCGGTGAAGCTGGTCGCGGAGAACCACTTCGAGCGCCGCGCGGTCTCCCGTGAGGTGGCCCCCCACCTCGCCAACCCGCTCACCTTCTATCTGCCGGTGTACAAGGGCGGCCCGCACGGCGCGGCCAAGCTCGGCGCGGGCGTGTTCGCGTACTCGGCGCTCTCCGCCTTCGGCGACGGCGTGGGCCATGTCATCAGCCCGGCGAAGGCGCAGCGCGATGTGCCCGAGCTGCGTACGGAGAATCTGAAGGCCGTCGCCGTCTACGGCGACGACCAGATGAACGACGCGCGGATGGCGCTGATGACGGTCCGCGCGGCCGTCGAGGCGGGCGCGACCGTCCTCAACCACGCCGAGGTCACCGGGCTGCGGTTCACCAAGGGACGGGTGACGGGCGCGGAGCTCAAGGACCGTACGGACGGTTCGGAGTTCGGCGTCGAGGCCCGGCTGGTGCTCAACGCGACCGGCCCGTGGGTGGATCATCTGCGCCGGATGGAGGACCCGGCGGCGGCGCCGTCGATCCGGCTGTCCAAGGGCGCGCACCTGGTGCTGAAGCGCACCTCGCCGTGGAAGGCCGCGCTGGCGACCCCGATCGACAAGTACCGCATCACCTTCGCCCTCCCCTGGGAGGACATGCTGCTGCTCGGTACGACGGACGAGGAGTTCGAGGGCGACCCGGGCGAGGTCGCGGTCACCGAGAAGGACACCGCCCAGATCCTGGACGAGGCCGCTTTCTCGGTCCGCGACCAGCAGCTGTCCCGGGACCTGATCACCTACTCGTTCGCGGGTCTGCGGGTGCTGCCGGGCGGTCCCGGCGACACCTCGAAGGCGAAGCGGGAGACCGTGGTGAGCGAGGGCCGCGGCGGCATGCTGTCGGTCGCGGGCGGCAAGTGGACGACGTTCCGTCATATCGGCCGTACGGTGATGAACAAGCTGGCCGCCCTGCCGGGGCAGCCGCTGGCCGAGGACATGGAGCCGATCTCGCGGCTGCCGAAGAAGGTCCCGCTGCCGGGCATAGCCAACCCCAACGCGGTGGCGCACCGGCTGATGGTCGACGGCGGCACGCCGGGGCCGCGGATGGCCGCGGACACCGCCCGTCATCTGGCCACCCACTACGGCTCGCTCTCCTTCGACATCGCGCGGCTCGCCAACGACGACCCGGCGCTGGCCGAGCGGATCCACCCGGACGCTCCGGAGATCTGGGCGCAGGTGGTGTACGCGCGTGACCACGAGTGGGCCGAGACGGCCGACGATGTGCTGCGCCGCCGTACCACGCTGACGATCCGGGGTCTGGCGACGGACGAGATCCGGGGCCGGGTGACGGATCTGCTGTCCGACCGGAAGTAGGTAGGTACCGGTCCGCTGAGCGGACCGGGAGCAGGTTCCCGCGCGTCCGGCGCGTGAGGTGAGTTGTGGGGCGGTCCTTCGGGGCCGCCCCACGCTGTACTCTCAGACATCGGATGATTCAACAGGAGCAAGGGGGGGCCTGGATGGCAGTCACCGACGAGGCGATCGAGAAGATCAAGGGGATGATCGTCTCGGGTGCGCTGCGGCCCGGGGACCGGCTGCCCAAGGAGAGCGAGCTCGCGGCGGAGCTGGGGCTGTCCCGTAATTCGCTGCGGGAGGCGGTGCGTGCGCTGTCGCTGATCCGGATCCTGGATGTGCGGCAGGGCGACGGCACCTATGTGACCAGTCTCGACCCCCAACTGCTGCTGGAGGCGCTGAGCTTCGTGGTGGACTTCCACCGCGACGACACGGTGCTGGAGTTTCTCTCCGTACGCCGGATCCTGGAGCCGGCGGCCACCGCGATGGCGGCGGCGCGGATCGGCGAGAGCGAGCTGGACGAGCTGAACGCGCAGCTCGACGCGTTGGGGGCGGAGCCTTCGGTGGAGGCGCTGGTGGCGGCGGACCTGGAGTTCCACCGCAGGATCGTGCAGTGGTCGGGTAATTCGGTGCTGTGTTCGCTGCTGGACGGGCTGTCGGGGCCGACGACGAGGGCGCGGGTGTGGCGGGGGCTGACCCAGAAGGACGCGGTCGCCCGCACCCTGCACGAGCACCGGGCGATTCTGGCGGCGCTGCGGGACCGGGACGCGGAGGCGGCGCGCTCCTGGGCGACGGTGCATGTGGCGAGCGTGGAGCAGTGGCTGCGGTCGACGCTCTGACTCTGAATCCGACTCCGACCGCGACGGCACAGGGGCGGGCCGGGGGGCCGGGCGGGCCGCGGGGGCTTCACTCCTGTCTCTCGCCGCCCGCGAAGCGGGAGATCACCAGTGCCACGATGATGATCGCGCCGTTGAGGAACTGGTTCCACAGCGCGGGCACCCCGCCCAGGGTCATCACATTGACGACGAGTTGCAGGGTGAGCACACCGGTGAGCGCGCCGAAGAGAGTGCCCCGGCCGCCCTTGAGGCTGATCCCGCCGATCACTGCCGCCGCGAACACCTGGAAGATCCAGCCGTTGCCCTGGGTGGCGGCGACCGAGCCGTAGTGGCCGGTGTAGAGGATTCCGGCGAACGCGGCGAGCAGCCCTCCGAGCGCGAGGACGGTCCAGGTGATCCTGTCGGTGCGGATACCCGCCGCCCGGGCGGCCTCCGGGTTGCCGCCGATCGCGTAGAGGGCGCGGCCCGGCCGGAGATAGGCGAGTGCCGCGCCGCCCGCGGCGAAGAGCGTCAGACAGATCCAGACGGCGGCGGGCACGCCGAGCCAGTCGGTCTTCCCGAGGTAGCGGAAGGACTCGGGCACATCGGTGAGAGATCTGCCCTCGGTGATGCCGACGTGGAGGCCGCGGAGCATGGTGAGCATGCCGAGTGTGGCGATGAATCCGTTGACCCGCAGCCTCAGGATGAGAAAGCCGTTGATGACGCCGATCACCGCGCCGGTCAGCAGACAGAGGGGGATCGCGGCCCCGGCGGGCAGCAGTTCCAGCCCGGCGAAGCGTCCGCCGTCGGCGGGGAGGACCAGCCACATGGCGATGACGGGGGCGATGCCGATGGTGGACTCCGGCGAGAGGTCCATCCGGCCGCAGATGAGGATCAGCGCCTGTCCGAGGACGAGCAGGCTCAGTTCGGAGGACTGCTGGACGACGCTGATGAGGTTGCCGGAGGTGAGGAAGACCGGGGAGACGGCGTAGCCGATCGCCATGAGCACCAGGATCACGGGCACCAGGGAGAAATCGCTCCACCGGATGGGGGCCGGAGGGCCGTCCTGACGGCCCCGCGCCGGGCGGGCGGCCGTGAGCCGTCGTATCCCCCGGCTCCCCCGCCGCTTCCACGTCGGCCGGTTCCCCGTCCCGGTCCCGGCCCCTGGCTCCGTCCCGTTCCCGGTCATGGGCGCTCACCCACGCCTTCCATCGCGGCCACCAGGTCCCGGTCGCTCCAGCCATGGGCGAAGTCGGCGACCACCCGCCCGTGGAAGAGGGCGAGCACCCGGTCGCACACCCGCAGATCGTCCAGCTCATCGGAGACGATCACGACCGCTCCCCCTTCGTCGGCGACCCGCCGTACGACGGCGAGCAGCGCGTCCTTGGATCTGACGTCGACGCCCGCGGTGGGCCGTATCGCTATCAGCGCACGCGGGCCGCGGGCGAGCGCCCGGGCGACGACGACTTTCTGCTGATTGCCGCCGGAGAGGTCGGAGACCGGCTGCCCGGGTCCGCTGGTGCGGATGTCCAGCGAGGAGATCAGGGCGCGGGCGAACTCCCGGGTACGGGCGGGCCGTACGGTCCCGAGGGGGCCGAGCCGGTCGGCGACGGTGAGGGTGGCGTTCTCGGCGACGCTGCGCCCGGGGATCAGGCCCTGGCGGTGGCGGTCCTCGGGGATGTAGCCGATGCCCGCTTTGAGCGCGTCCGGGACGCTGCCGGGTCTCACCTCCGTGCCGCCCACCGTGATCCTGCCGGTGCTCGCCCGGCGCATTCCGGCGAGGGTCTCGCCGATGGCGGTGCTCCCGCTGGCGGCGGCTCCGGCGAGGCCGAGCACCTCACCGGGGCGTACCGCGAGGTCGAGCGGTGCGAACGCGCCGCGCAGGGCGAGCCGTTCCGTGCGCAGCACGGGTTCGGCGGAGGCGGAGGCGGAGGCCGGGCCGGACGTGGCGGGCCGGCGGCGGGCCGCTCCCCCGGTGTCGCCTGTCATCGCGGCGACCAGTTCGTTCTCGGGCAGTGCGGCGACGGTCGCGGTGAGCACCTGGCGGGCGTCGCGGTAGACGGTGACGGCGGTGCAGAGCTCGTACACCTCCTGGAGGTGGTGGGAGATGTAGACGAACGCGACGCCCTGGCGCTGGAGTTCGCGGAGTCTGGTGAAGAGCCGCTGGATGCCGCGGGCGTCGAGCCGGGCGGTCGGCTCGTCCAGGACGATCAGCCGGGCCCCGAAGGAGAGCGCGCGGGCGATCTCCACGAACTGGCGCTGCTCGACGGTGAGGTCCTGGGCGCGGGTGCGGGGGTCGACGTCGACTCCGTACCCGGCCAGGAGCTCTCCGGCGCGCTGTCGCAGCCGTCGCCAGCCGATGAGGCGGCCGGGGCCGAAGCGGTTGAGGAAGAGGTTCTCGGCGACGGTGAGTTCGGGGACGGTCATCGATTTCTGGTGGACGCAGGCGACCGTGGACTGCCAGCCGGCCCGGTCCCCGGGGGCGGGCGCGGGCCGGCCCGCGAAGGCGACGGAGCCCGCGTCGGGCCGGCTCAGTCCGGTGACGATGGAGACGAGGGTGGATTTGCCCGCGCCGTTGCGGCCGACGAGCGCATGGGATTCGCCGGGCGCGACGGTGAGCCCGACCCCGTCGAGCGCCAGGGTCCGGCCGAAGCGTTTGACGATGCCCTCGGCGTGGAGCGCCGGTGCCGGCGCCGGCGTCGGATGGGACATGGTCAGCCCGTCTTCTCCAGTCGGTTGGCCCAGAGCGCGGGATCGTCCACGTTCTCCTTGGTGACCAGAGGCGCGGGCAGCTGGTCCTCCAGTCCGCCGGGGATCTCGACGATGGTGGAGCCGTGGTCGGTGGGGCCCGCGGTGAACTTCTTCCCGTCCAGGGCGGCTCTGGCGTAGCGCAGGGCGTGCTTTGCGTACAGATCGGCGGGCTGGGAGACGGTGGCGTCGATCTTCCCGGCTCTGATGGCGTCCAGCTCCTCGGGGATGCCGTCGTTGGAGACGATGGTGATGTGCCCGGGGTCGCCCGCGGGCTTCAGCAGTCCCCGCCGCTCCAGCAGGGCGAGGGTGGGCTGGAGGAAGACCCCGCCCGCCTGCATGTAGAGGCCGTCGACGTCGGGGTGGGCGGCCAGGGTCGACTGGAGTTTCGCCGAGGCGACGTCGCCCTTCCAGTCGGTGGCCAGCTCGAAGACCCTGATGCCGGGGAATTCGTCGGCCATGCAGGACGCGAACGCCTCGGAGCGGTCACGGCCGTTGACGGAGGCCAGGTCGCCCTGGAATTCGACCACCTTGCCCTTGCCGCCGAGCCGTTCGCCGAGGTATCGGCAGGCTTTCTCCCCGTACGCCCGGTTGTCGGCGCGTACGACCATGTAGACGGAGCCCTTGTCGGGCCGGGTGTCGACGCTGACGACGGGGATGTCCTTCTCTTCGAGGGTCTTGAGGGACTCGGCGATCGCGCCGGTGTCCTGGGGGGCCATGACGACGGCCCGGGCGCCCTGGTCGGTGAGGGTCCGGACGTTGGCGACGAGCTTTCCGATGTCGTTCTGGGAGTTGGTCGGCGGGAGGGCGTCGATGCCGTCGTCCTCGACGCCCTTCTCGATGTACTGCTGGTAGGAGTTCCAGAAGTCGCTGTCGCTGCGCGGCAGATCGATGCCGACGGTGCGACCGCCGTCCGCTCCCGAGCCGGATTCCCGGTTGCAGCCCGTCAGCGCCAGAGCCCCGAGCAGCAGGGTGCAGGAGGCCAGGGCGGTTGCCGTGCGCGCTCTCATATGTCCCGTCCTTTCGGTGGGGCCGCCCCGGCGGAGCGGCGCGTCCGGGCGTGTACGGAGGTGTACGGGCGTGTACGGGGTCAGCCGGCCGGGCGGGTCCGCAGTCCCTGCATGCCCCCGTCGACGGCGAGCGCGGCGCCGGTGACGGCGGCGGCGGCCGGGGAGGCGAGATAGCCGATGGCGGCGGCGACCTCGTCGGCGGTGACGAGCCGTCCGGTGGGCTGGCGGGCCGCCAGGGCCGCGCGCTCCGCCGCCGGGTCGTCGGCCCCATCGAGCAGCCGGGCGACCCAGGGCGTGTCGGCGGTGCCGGGGTTGACGCAGTTCACCCGTACGCCTTCGCTGACGTGGTCGGCGGCCATGGCGAGGGTGAGGGAGAGCACCGCGCCCTTGCTGGCGCTGTAGAGGGCACGCCGCGGCAGCCCCGCGGTGGCGGCGATGGAGCAGGTGTGGGTGATGGAGACCGCGCCGGGGCGGTCCCGCGCGGCGGCCCGCAGATACGGCATGGCGTGCCGGGCGACGCGGACCATGCCGAGGACGTTGACGTCGAGGACGTGCCGCCACTCGTCGTCGGGGTTGTCGGCGACGGTGCCGACGGCGCCGATGCCGGCGTTGGAGACGAGGGTGTGCAGCGCGCCGTACTCGGCGACGGTCCGCGACACCGCCGCGCGTACGGCGGTGTCGTCGGCGACGTCGGCGGTGAGCGGGAGTGCTCCCGGCGGGGTCCCCGCGCTCTCGCGGTCGAGGACGGCGACATGGGCGCCCCGGCTCAGCAGCAGCCGGGTCACGGCGGCCCCGATCCCGGACGCGCCGCCGGTGACGAGCGCGGTCATCCCCGCGAAGTCCCGGGGGCCGCCGGTGGCGGCGGCAGGGGCGGCAGGGGCGGCAGGGGCGGCGGTGGCCGGTTTCGGCGCGGCCGTCATGGGGTGACCTCCTGGGCGGTGCGGCGGGCCCGCCACACGGGGCCCTCCGGATAGCGGTGGGCGGCGATCGACTCGGGGAGCATCCGGGCGGAGAAGCCGGGGGCCCGGGGAGCGGCGTAGCGCCCGGAGACAATCACGGCGGGATCGGTGAAGTGCTCGTGGAGGTGGTCGACGTATTCGATGACCCGGCCGTCCCAGCTGCCGGAGACGGCGACGTAGTCGAACATCGCCAGATGCTGGACGAGTTCGCACAGTCCGACCCCGCCCGCGTGCGGGCAGACCGGCACTCCGTATTTCGCGGCGAGCAGCAGAATCGCGAGGTTCTCGTTCACGCCGGAGACCCGGGCGGCGTCGATCTGGACGAAGTCGACGGCCTCCGCCTGGAGCAGCTGTTTGAACACGACCCGGTTGGCGGCGTGCTCGCCGGTGGCGACCTTGACCGGCTGGCCCGCGCGGACGGCGGCATGGCCGAGGATGTCATCGGGGCTGGTCGGCTCCTCGATCCAGTACGGCTGGTACGGCGCGAGCGCGGTCATCCAGCGGACGGCGTCGTCGACCTCCCAGCGCTGGTTGGCGTCGACGGCGATGCGTACGGAGGGTCCGACGGCGGCGCGGGCGAGCCGCATCCGTCTGATGTCGTCGTCGATGTCGCCGCCGACCTTCAGTTTGATCTGTCCGAAGCCGTCGGCGACGGCTTCCTTGGCGAGCCGTACGAGTTTCTCGTCGCTGTAGCCGAGCCAGCCAGGGGAGGTGGTGTACGCGGGGTAGCCCTGTGCGCGGAGCCGTTCGGCCCGCTCGGCGCGGCCGGGTTCGGCGGCGCGCAGCAGGGCGAGCGCCTCCTCGCGGGTGAGGGCGTCGGTGAGATAGCGGAAGTCGACGAGGGAGACGAGCTCTTCGGGGGTCATCGCGGCGAGGTACTCCCAGACCGGCAGTCCGGCGCCGCGGGCGGCGAGATCCCAGGCGGCGTTGACGACCGCTCCGGCGGCCATGTGGATCACCCCCTTCTCGGGTCCGAGCCAGCGCAGTTGCGAGTCGTGGGTCAGCTCGGTGTGCAGGGCCGCGAGCGCGGTGGGGGTGGTGGGCGCGGGGCGTCCGACGACATGGGGGCGGAGTGCCTCGATGGCGGCGGCGGCGATGTCGTTGCCGCGGCCGATCGTGAAGCAGAATCCGTGCCCTTCGGCCCCGTCGCCGGTGCGGATCACCACATAGGCGGCCGAGTAGTCGGGGTCCGGGTTCATGGCGTCGGAGCCGTCGAACTGTTCCGAAGTGGGAAAGCGGATGTCGTGGACCTCGAATTCCGTGACGGTCGTTGTCATCGGCTCACTCCCGCGAGAAGAACATCGGACCTCTCGGTCATCCGATGTATAGCGCCGTCCGCGCGCCATAGTCCAGGGTCGTGCGGAAAGTCATGCCCCACAGCTCGGATGAATGCGGGGACGGGTTGGGTATTGGCCCAGGTGATGCGTGTCCGGTCGAAGTTCACCCGCCCGAGCCCGGGGGCTGCGGCGGAAGACCAGGTAAGCCGTAAGGTTGGGGCGTACACGAGGGAACTTGGGAAGGAGGCACTGGGTGATCGAGCTCGCGGGGGTACCCGAGCTGATCGACCCGGTCATGGTGGCCGCGTTCGAGGGCTGGAACGACGCGGGAGACGCCGCCTCCACTGCGGTCGCGCATCTGGACCGGGAGTGGAAGGGCGAGGTCTTCGCGGCGCTGGACGCCGAGGACTACTACGACTTCCAGGTCAACCGGCCCACGGTGTGGCTGGACGGCGGAGTACGGAAGATCACCTGGCCCACGACCCGGCTCTCCGTCATCCGGGTCGGCGGCGACAATCCACGTGATCTGGTACTGGTACGCGGCATAGAGCCGTCCATGCGCTGGCGCTCGTTCTGCAATGAGATCCTCGGCTTCGCCCATGAACTGGGCGTCGAGATGGTGGTGATCCTCGGAGCGCTGCTCGGGGACACCCCGCACACCCGGCCGGTGCCGGTCAGCGGGATCACCTCGGATCCGGATCGGGCCAGGACGATGGAGCTGGAGGAGACCCGGTACGAGGGACCGACCGGGATCGTCGGCATTCTCCAGGAGGCGTGCACCCATGCGGGCGTTCCCGCCGTGAGCCTGTGGGCGGCGGTGCCGCACTATGTGTCGCAGCCGCCCAACCCCAAGGCGACGCTGGCGCTGCTCAACCGGCTGGAGGATCTGATCGGTCTGCGGATCCCGCTGGGCGAACTGCCCGAGGACGCGCGGGCGTGGCAGCTCGGCGTGGATCAACTGGCCGCGGAGGACAGCGAGGTGGCGGAGTACGTCCAGACGCTGGAGGAGGCCCGGGACACGGCGGAGCTGCCCGAGGCGTCGGGCGAGGCGATCGCCCGGGAGTTCGAGCGGTATCTGCGGCGGCGGGACGGCGGGCCGGGCGGTCCGCCCGGGGTCGCGACGGACGGCGGCGAGGGCGGCGGCTTTCTGCGGGAACCCGGCGGCGGGCTGAACCGGCCGTCGAAGCCGCAGCGTTCGGAGCCGTCGCCGGAGCCGCCTCTGGAACAGCAGGAACGGCAGTCCACCGAGCAGGAGGCCACCGAGCGGGAGGCCGACGAGCCGAAGCCCCCGGTCCCGGAGCGGGCGAAGGAGCCGCCGAAGCGGAAGCGGAGACCGCCGAAGAAGGAGACCCGGGAAGCAGAGGCTCCGGAAGCGGAGGCCCCGGAAGCCAGGGCCGCCGACCCCGAGGCCCCGGAGCCGGGCCCGGGAGCCGATGGCGGCAAGGACGCGCCGGAGGACTGAGCGGGACGGCTCGGCCCGCCATAAGCGAAAGGCGCCGGACGGTCCACGACCGTCCGGCGCCTTCGCTTATGGAGCGGGCGCTACAGAGCCACGCCGAGCAGTGCGTCCACGGCCCGGGAGACCAGGCCGGGCGAGCCCTCGTCCGTACCGCCGTCCGCGTCCTGGCGCCGGGCCCAGTGATCGACGGCGCGGAGCGCGGCGGGGGCGTCGAGATCGTCCGCGAGGGCCTCGCGGATCTCCTCGACCAGGGCGTCGGCGGACGGCCCATCGGGCCGCGAGACCGCCGCGCGCCAGCGCGCGAGCCGCTCCTGCGCCTCCTCCAGGATCGCGTCGGTCCACTCCCAGTCCGCCCGGTAGTGGTGCGAGAGCAGGGCGAGCCGGATGGCGGCGGGGTCGACGCCCGCACGGCGCAGCGCGGAGACGAAGACCAGGTTGCCCCGGGACTTCGACATCTTCTCGCCGTCGAGCGCGACCATGCCCGCGTGGACGTACGCCTTGGCGAAGGGGTGCTCGCCGGTGAGGGCCTGGGCGTGGGACGCGCCCATCTCATGGTGCGGGAAGACCAGGTCGGAGCCGCCGCCCTGGATGTCGAAGCCCATGCCGAGGTGGTCGAGCGCGATGGCGACGCACTCGATGTGCCAGCCGGGCCGGCCACGGCCGAGGCTGCCGCCGTCCCAGCTGGGCTCGCCCTCGCGGGCGGCCAGCCACAGCATCGGGTCGAGCGGGTTCTTCTTCCCGGGGCGGTCCGGGTCGCCGCCGCGTTCGGCGGAGAGCAGCCGCATGGCCTCGGCGTCGAGATGGGAGACCTCGCCGAAGTGCGGATCGGCCTCGACGGAGAAGTAGACGTCGCCTTCCAGTTCATAGGCGGCTCCGGCGTCGCGGAGCCGCTCGACGAGCGGGACGATGGCGGGTATCGCCTCGACGGCGCCGATGTAGTGGCGCGGCGGAAGCATCCGCAGCGCGGTCATGTCCTCGCGGAAGAGGGCCGTCTCACGTTCGGCGAGCCGGGTCCAGTCGTGTCCGTCGCGGATGGCGCGTTCGAGGAGCGGGTCATCGACGTCGGTGACGTTCTGGACGTAGTGAACCTGCCGCTTGGTGTCGAGCCACACGCGCTGAACGAGGTCGAACGCGTTGTAGGTCGCCGCGTGACCTATATGGGTCGCGTCGTACGGCGTGATGCCGCAGACATAGATACGGGCGACGGGACCGGGGTCGAGAGTGATCGACTCACCGGTCGCGGTGTCGTGGATCCGGAGGTCGCGGCCCTTGCCAGGCAGGGCGGGGACCTCAGAAGCGGGCCAGGCATGCATGCATCGAGACTAACCGGACGGCTGATCCGTTTACGAACCGGATCACGCCAGTTGACCGTATAGGCACTCTTGCGAAGTGATGCCCTGGTGTGTTGGGGCTGCTCGGCGGGGGGGGGGAGGCAGGCGGCCGGGGCCGGGCCCTGGGCCAGGGCCCGTATGGATCAGAGCCCGCGCGGTATCCCAGTATCCCGGTCATACGGCCCGGCGGGCGGGAAGACCAGCCCAGGGGTCAGAGCGGCGGCCAGGGGATCGCCGGCCACTCGCCCGACGGTGCCGGATGCTTCCCCGAGGCCACCAGCGCGGCCACCCTCGCCCGTACCGCCGCCACCTCCGCCGGTGTCAGCAGCTGCGCCAGACGGGTGACCAGCGGCCCGCCGTCCGCCAGGGCCGAGGAGAGGGCCCCGAGGGCCGCCAGCGCCTCCGGCGGCAGCGGCTCCCCCGCCCAGCCCCACAGCAGGGTCCGCAGCTTGTCGTCCACATTGAACGTGACCCCGTGATCGATCGCGTACAGCACTCCGTCCGGCGCGGGCAGCAGATGCCCGCCCTTGCGGTCGCCGTTGTTGATCACCGCGTCCAGGACCGCCAGCCGCCGCAGGCGCGCGTCGTCGGCGTGGACCAGCAGCGCCGTGCGCCCCTCGCCCACCTCCGCGAAGCCGACCGCCTTCCACCCCTGGCCCGGCTGCTCCTCCTCCACCAGCGCCAGCAGCTCGGCGGCGGGATCGGCCTCGATCCACAGCTGGACCATTCCCTCGCCGTACGGGCCGTCCCGGAGCACGGTGGGCGGCACCAGATGCCAGCCGAGCACCTCGCTGATCTCGTACGCCGCCACCTCGCGCTGCGCCAGCGTCCCGTCCGGGAAGTCCCAGAGCGGACGCTCGCCCGCGACCGGCTTGTAGACGCAGGACGCCTCCTCGCCGGCGTAGGAGACGGAGCAGAACAGCACCGCGTTGGACGCCTCGCGCACCTGGCCGCGCACGGTCAGCTCGCCCTTGGCGAGCAGTTCGAGCGGTTCGAGCGGTTCGAGCAGTCCGGGCTGTTCGGGCTGTTCGGGCTGTTCCGGGGAGGAGCTCACGCTCCCCGCCGGTATCCGTTCTGGCGCGGGCATACATGTCCTTCCGGGTCGAGCGGCAGGCTGCACAGCGGGCAGGGGGGACGGCCGGCGTTGACCACGTCCAGCGCGCGCTTGGCGAAGGCTCGCGCCTGCGCCCCGGTCAGCCGCACCCGCAGCATCGGCGGACCGTTCTCCTCGTCCTGGAGCAGCCGCTCCTCGGCCTCCGCGAGATCCTCCTCGGAGTCCGCGTCCAGCTCGACCAGCGCCTGCGCCTCGACGATCATGCGCTGTTCGTCGCCGTCCCACGCCAGCGCCATCGTGCCGACCCGGAACTCCTCCTCGACCGGGGAGTCAAGCGGCGCGGTGTCGGCGACGTCGGCGGGCGCGACGGCGGGAACCGGGGCATTGCCCCCGGTCCGGCGCACGACCTCGTCGAGCAGCTCGTCGATCCGCTCGGCCAGCGCGGAGACCTGGGTCTTCTCCAGCGCCACGCTGGTGACGCGCCCTCCGGCCGACGCCTGGAGAAAGAACGTACGGCGTCCAGGCAGCCCGACCGTACCGGCCACGAACCGGTCCGGCGGGTCGTAGAGGAACACCTGACGGGACACGTTCTCTCCCTCAAAAATCGGGATCTATGGGCATGTACATCTCAGAACAGCCTGTACGGGCATACGGGCTTTCGGCGCGTCCACCCTACTGCGCCCGGCGATCACGGAGCGCCCGCGCCGCCGCCCACGACGGCGTCCGCCGAGCCGTCCCGCTCCCCGCCGCCGCGCGGGGCCAGGGATCCGAGCTCGCCCGTGTCGCCGAGACGCAGCAGAAACGGGCGGGTGCGGGTGTAGCGGATCGCTGTCGCGGAACACGGTTCCACATGGATCCGCTGGAACAGATCGAGATGCATCCCGAGCGCGTCCGCGACGAGCGCCTTGATGACGTCGCCGTGCGAGCACATCACATAGAGCGCGTCCTCGCCGTGGGCGGCGTCGACCCGCGCGTTCCAGTCGCGTACGGCGTCCACCGCCCGCGCCTGCATGGCCCGCATGGACTCGCCGCCGGGGAAGACCGCCGCCGAGGGGTGCTGCTGGACGACCTCCATCAGCGGTTCGCCGGCGAGCTCCCCCAGCTTGCGCCCCGACCAGTCGCCGTAGTCGCACTCCCCGATGCGCTCGTCCGTCCGCAGCACGAGCTCCGGCCGGGCGTCGAGCAGCGGCTGGAGCGTCTGCGCACAGCGCTCCAGGGGGCTGCTGACGACAGCGGCGAGCGGTACGCCGGCGAGGCGGGCCGGCAGCCCGGCGGCCTGTGCGGCGCCGCGCTCGTCGAGGTGGACGCCCGGCGTCCGGCCGGCGAGCACCCCCGCGGTGTTGGCGGTGGAGCGTCCGTGGCGTACGAGGATCAGCGTGGCCATGTCCGCCAGCCTAGGCCGCCGCGCGTCGTGGGGTGCGCCGGGGTGGCACGCGCGGAAGAATTCGCGCTGTGATCGTGGACTGCGCCATCTACCGCTCGGGGCGCCGTGTCGAGGGGCCCGCCGACTTCTCGGACGCGCTGGATCTGGCCCGGGCGCGCGGCGACGCCTTTCTGTGGATCGGCATGTACGAGCCGACAGCGGACGAGTTCGAGCTCGTCACCACGGAGTTCGGGCTGCACCCGCTGGCGGTGGAGGACGCGCTGCGGGCCCATCAGCGGCCCAAGCTGGAGGTGTACGACGACTCGCTCTTCTTGGTGCTCAAACCGGTGGCGTACGAGCAGGAGAGCGACACGGTCACCACCGGGGAGCTGATGCTCTTCATCGGCGACTCCTTCGTGGTGACGGTCCGGCACGGCGAGTGCTCGCCGCTGACCGAGGTGCGCAGACGGCTGGAGTCGGAGCCCGATGTGCTGAGGCATGGGCCCACCGCGGTGCTGTACGCGGTCAGCGACGCGGTGGTGGACCACTACATCGAGGTGGCGGAGGAGCTCCAGGTGGACCTGGAGGAGATGGAGGCGGATGTGTTCGCCCCCGGCGGGTCGGGGGCGGGGTCCGGGACCGGGTCGGGGTCGGGGTCGGGGTCGGGGTCCGGATCAGGCACCGGGTCCGGGTCCGGATCAGGCGCCGGGTCCGGGTCCGGGGCGCGGCCTCCGACCGCCGAGCGGATCTATGTCTTCAAGCGGCAGGTGCTGGAGTTCCGGCGGGCCAGCGGGCCGCTGACGGCGCCCATGACCCGGCTGGCGAGCGCCGGGGTGCCCTTCGTCCACAAGCGTTCCCAGCTGTTCTTCCGCGATGTGAGCGACCATCTGACACGGGCGAACGAGCAGGTGGAGGCGCTCGACCGGCTGCTGTCGGACATCCTCGCCGCTCATCTGGCCCAGCAGGGCGTACGGCAGAACGACGATATGCGGAAGATCTCGGCCTGGGCGGCGATGGCGGCGGTGCCGACGATGGTGGCGGGGATCTACGGCATGAACTTCGAGCATATGCCGGAGCTGCGGTGGGTGGGCGGATATCCCGCGGTGCTGATGCTGATGGCGGGCGCGGTGTGGGGCCTGTTCCGGCTGTTCAAGCGCCGGGGGTGGCTGTAGCGGCGGGGGGGCTGGAGCAGCAGCTGGGCGGGGCCGTAGGAGCACGGGGGCGGCCGTGCCGTGGCGGCGGGGCGGGGCGGGGCCGTCAGAGCGCGGGGGCGGGCACGGGCGGGCCGTCGAGGGCCCCGCGCCGCTCGGGCATGGTCAGGCCGATCATCCGGTGCCAGCCGCCGAACCGCTCGTACGCGTACATTCCGTGGATGCCCGAGGCGAGAGCGGCGGACTTGGCCCGGGGCCAGCGCAGCAGCCGTCCCATGCGCGACATCACCGAGAGACTGACGTCGCGGTGGACCCTGATCTCGGTGAGGGCGCTCTCGCGCAGTACGCGGTGGATGGTGCGCCCGTGCCCGTCGGCGACGAGGCCCAGCAGCTCCTCATGGCAGTACGCGAGATGGTTCGACTCGTCGTTGCAGATCATCCTGATGGCCTTGCCGAGTTCGGGATGGTCGCCGAAGTATTTGACCAGCATGTCCATCTGGTCGGCGGCCCGCTGTTCGGTGACCCTGCTGTGGGAGAGGTAGACGACGATGTCCTCCTCGGTGAGGGGCTCGTCGCGGCGGAGCTTCTCGTGGGCGAGACCGATGCCCCGGGCCTCCAGCAGCATGGTGTAGTCGGACTCGGGCGGTACGGGGACGGGTTCGAGACCGCGCTTTCTGAGCAGGGCGTTGAAGATCCTGCCGTGTTTGTCCTCGTCGGCGCCGTGCCGTGCGATCCTCGGCGCGAGCGCGCGCATGCTCTCGGGCACCAGCGCGGCGATCCGGCCGTTCTCCCAGCCGCCTTGGGCCTCGCCGCTGGCGGCTATGGAGCAGAAGAGCCGGAAAGCGTCGTCGTCGTCGATGATTTCCTGGAAAAGACCTCGGCCCGAGAGCATCACTGCCACCTCCTGAAGGCACCCCACAAAAGCGTCGGCTCGGCGGGGCGGCGCGGCAACAGCTGGGCCCCCGGGCTCCGCCATTCGGCGGATTCCGGGGGCCGGGGGGATTCCGGGGGCCGGGGGGATTCCGGGGGTGCCGGACTCCAGGGGGGTTACGCCAGTCCGGCGCGCTCCAGGGCCTCGGTGCCCGTCCGCAGGGCCGCGATCCGCTCGTCGAGGGTGAATCCGGCGGGGGCGAGGGTGAGGGTGGTGACACCGGCCTCGGCGTAGGCCCGCATCCCGTCCGCGATGCGCTCCACCGGGCCGAGGAGGGCGGTGGAGTCGATCAGCCGGTGCGGTACGGCCGCGGCGGCGCCGTCCTTGTCGCCGGAGAGGTACTTCTCCTGGATCTCGGCGGCTTCCTTCTCATAGCCCATGCGCTGGGCGAGCTGGTTGTAGAAGTTCTGCTTCCGGCTGCCCATGCCGCCGACGTAGAGGGCGGTGTACGGGCGGAACATATCGGCCAGGGCGGTGACGTCGTCGCCGACCGCCAGGGGCACGGTGGGACAGACGTCGAAGCCGTCCATGGTCTTTCCGGCCCGCTCCCGGCCCGCGCGCAGATGCCTGATCGCGGTCTCCTCCAGATGCTCGGCCGAGGGGAAGATCAGCAGCGCGCCGTCGGCGATCTCACCGGTCTGCTCCAGGTTCCGGGGGCCGATGGCGGCGATGTAGAGCGGGATGTGCTCGCGCTGGGGGTGGACGGTGAGCTTGATGGGCTTGCCCGGCCCCTCGGGGAGCGGAAGGGTCCAGTGCTCGCCCTCGTGGGTGAGACGCTCGCGGGTCATCGCCTTGCGGATGATCTCGACGTACTCCCGGGTGCGGGCGAGCGGCTTGTCGAACCGCACCCCGTACCAGCCTTCGGAGACCTGGGGCCCCGAGACGCCGAGGCCGAGCCGGAAGCGGCCGCCGGAGAGGGAGTCGAGGGTGGCGGCGGTCATCGCGGTCATGGCGGGCTGACGGGCCGGGATCTGCATGATCGCGGAGCCGACGTCGATCCGTTCGGTCTGGGCGGCGACCCAGGTGAGGACGGTGGGGGCGTCGGAGCCGTACGCCTCCGCCGCCCAGCAGACGTCATAGCCGAGCCGGTCGGCCTCCTGGGCGACCGCGAGATTGTCGCCGTCCATACCCGCGCCCCAGTAGCCGAGGTTGATGCCGAGCCGCATAACCGCTCCCTCTTACTGATCAGTAACGTCTGTGTTCCGGGGACTCTAGCGCGTGGTGCCGCGATCCGTCAGGGGTCCTGGCGGCAGCCGGGGTTGTCCACAGGCTCTCTTCGGCCGGGGCCTCGGCCAGTAATGTCAGGGCGCATGGAGCAGAGGCATCTCGGCCGCACCGGCCTGCGCGTGTCCCGTATCGGGCTCGGCACCCTGACCTGGGGCCGGGACACCGACGAGCATGACGCGGCGGATCAGCTCAAAGCGTTCTGGGAGGCGGGCGGGACCCTGGTCGACACCGCCGATGTGTACGGGGGCGGGGACGCGGAGTTTCTGCTCGGGCAGCTGGTGGAGCGGCTGGTGCCCCGGCGCGAGCTGGTCATAGCGACCAAGGCGGGCAGTGTGCCGGACCCGGACCGGCGGTTCGACGGCTCGCGCGGGCATCTGCTGGCGGCGCTGGACGACTCGCTGGCGCGGCTGGGGACGGACTATGTGGACCTGTGGCAGATCCATGCCTTCGACCCGCGCACCCCGCTGGACGAGACGCTCCAGGCGCTCGACATCGCGGTGAGCAGCGGCCGGGCGCGGTACGCGGGAGTGTCGAATTTCTGCGGCTGGCAGCTGGCCAAGGCGGCGACCTGGCAGCTGGCGGCGCCGGGGGCGCGCGCCCGGCTGGCGAGCACACAGATGGAGTACTCCCTGCTTCAGCGGGGTGTCGAGCGGGAGGTGCTGCCCGCGGCGCTGGATCTGGGCGTGGGGCTGCTGCCGTCGTCCCCGCTGGGGCGGGGGGTGCTGACGGGCAAGTACCGGCATGGCACCCCGTCCGATTCCCGGGGGGCCTCCGAGCTGCTCGGACCGTTTGTCGAGCCGTATCTCGACGAGACGGCGGACAGCGTGGTGGAAGCGGTGCTCACGGCGGCGGACGGGCTGGCGACGACCGCGCTCCAGGTGGCGCTGGCATGGGTGCGGGACCGGCCCGGAGTGGTCGCCCCGATCGTCGGCGCGCGCAACGCGCGGCAGCTGGCGGCGGCGCTGTCAGTGGAGGCGCTTACGCTTCCTGACGAGATCTGCCAGGCGTTGGACGATGTGTCGGCGCCCGTGCACCGCTATCCCGACCAGGACTGGAGCACGCTGTGACCGCGCCTTCCCGGGGGCCGAACCCCGAACCCCCGGCCACCGCCGACCGTGACCCCGAGGCCACCGAGGCCACCGGGGCTCCCGACGCGCCGCCGCCCCCTGACGGGGGCCCGGCGGCGGAGGCCGGGCCCGGGGAGGCCGAGGCGTCCCTGGGAGTCCAGGACCCCGCCGATGCGGAGGCGTCCGGCGGCACGGTCCCGGGTGTTCCGGGTGTTCCGGGTGTTCCGGGCGATGACGCCGTGCCCGTGGCCGCGTCGGAGTCGTCCGGTGGCGAGGGCTCGGGGGAGCCGAGCCCGGAGAGCAGCGGTGGAGCGGAGGCATCCGCCGTGGTGGACTCGGGCGCAGCGGACACCGACGCCGACCCCGACACGGAAACCGACGGCTCTGCGGACACCGACGCCGACCCCGACACGGAAACCGACGGCTCTGCGGACACCGACGCTGCCACGGACACGGACACGGACGCCGGTGGCGCCACCGACGCCGGGAATGACGCGAGCGGGCCGTCCGAGGCGGCGGCCGAGCTCGCCGCGCAGCGGGAGCTGCGGCAGCGGATCGAGCAGCGGAAGGCCGAGCGGGACGGACCCATCGCCAGCGGGGCCAAGCTGGACGGCCGGGCGGCCGATCTGCTCGCGGCGGTGCGGGCGGTGGAGAGCGGTGAGCGGCCGGGTACGGCCTTCTTCGACTCCCCCGCACCGGCCCAGCGGGCTTCCCGCCCGCGGCCGGAGCCCGCCCCGCACCCGGCCGTGCCCGCCGGGACGGCGCGGCCCGGGGAGACCGGGCCGCGGACGGCGCTGGAGCATCCCGCCGTCCCGGCCCCGGCGAGCGCTCCGGAGACCCTCGCGGCGGTGCGGGAGACGCTCGGCGCGGGGGGCGCTCCCGAGTCCCTCGCGCCACGGGTCGCCGAAGTGCTCGGGGAGGGGGCCGCCGGAATCCTGCGCGAGGACCCCTGGCAGCTGCTGTCCGTCCCCGGGGTCGGGCCGGAGCAGGCCGACGGATTCGCCCGTGCGCTGCTCGGCGGCGGGTGCGGGCCGGGCGACGAGCGGCGGACGGCGGCCCTGGTCGTCTGGGAGCTGGAGCGGGCGGCCTCGCGGGGCCATACCGCGCTGGCGGCCTCCGCCGTGCGGGAGGCGCTGGCCGGGCGGTCGGTTCCCGACCCCGATGACGCGCTCCAGCGGGCGATCGACGACGGAGTCGTCCTGGCGTTCGAGGACGGGGCCGGAGAGTCCCTGGAGCCCGCTCCAGAGGTCTCCGGGGAGACCGGACAGGCCGGGGCGACCGGGGAGGCCGAGGAGGAGCAGCCGCAGGCTCCGCTGCTGCTGGGGCTCGACCGGTACGCCCTCGCCGAGGAGAGCCTCGCGGACGGGCTGGCCCGGCTCGCGAGATCCGGGGCGGACGCCCGCTGGGAGGGGGCGGCCGGGCCGGCCGAGCTGGTGCGCGCGGTCGCGGAGAGCGCTCTGGCGACGCATACGGGCGGGGAGGCGGCGCGTGCCGAGCCGGTCGCCCTGGCCGGGGCGGCCGGGTCGCTCGGTCTGCGCGCGGTGGTCGCGGTCCACAGTGAGCGGGCCCGTGGGGCGCTCGGCCCGGCGGCGGTCACCGTGGCCGGGCTGCTGAGCGGCGGCCAGGGTCCCGGCCGGGACGCGGACGGCGCGCTGGCGCTGGATCTGCTGGTGGTGCTGGACGCCCAGCTGCTCGATGTGGAGAGTGCGACGGCGCTGGTGGAGTCGTTGCCGGACGGTGGCCGGCTGGTGCTGAGCGGTGATCCCGGGCAGCTGGGGCCCGCGGGCGCGGGCCGGGTGTTCGGGGATCTGCTGGCGGCGCGGGTCTGTCCGCAGATCGTCTCGCGCACACCGGACCCCGGTCCGATCGGGGAGCTGGTGTCGGGCGTCGGGGTCGGGGAGCTCGGCCGGGTGGCGGCCCCCGGCAAGGAGGTCGTGATCGTCCCTGTGCGGGACGCGGCCGAGGCCGTTCACCGTACGGTGCAGCTCGTCGCCGATTCGGTGCCCCGGGCGATCGGGGTGCCCACCGAGCAGACCCAGGTGATCACGGTGGGCCATGGCGGCGCGGCGGGCACCCGCGCGCTGAACGCGGCGCTGAAGCAGCGGCTGAACCCGGGCCCCGGCCGGTTCGGCGGCTTCGACCCGGGCGACCGGATCGCCTGTACGACGGCCCCCGGCCGTACGCTGCCGGGCACGGTGGTCTCGGCGGACGCCGAAGGGCTGCACCTCGACTGCGAGGGGACGCGGGTGACCGTGCCGAAGGAGCGGGTCGGCTCGGCGCTGCGGCACGGCTGGGCGCTGACGGCGCACCAGGCGTCGGGGATGCGCTGGCCCGCCGCGGTCGTGGTGCTGCCGGGGGATGCCGCGCCGGGGCTGAGCCGGCCCTGGGTGTACACCGCGTTCGGCCGGGGTGAGCGCCATCTGTCCGTGGTGCACGGAGTGGATCAGGCGCTGCCGCGGGCCGTGGCGGAGATCCCGGCGCAGGAGCGTACGACGCGGCTGCGGTCGCTTCTCGAAGGGCTGCTCGCCCCCGTGGGGTGACCGACCGCCCTGGGCTACCCGGCCCGGAGGGACAGAGCGAGGCCCTGTCCTCCGGGCCGGGTAGCCGGTCCGGGGGCAGGGCCTCGGTCATGGTGCGTACGGGCGGCGGGCCGTCGCCCGTCAGCGTTCCGTTTCATCGGGGTCGTCGGATTCGTCGGGTTCATCGTCCGATTCATCGTCGGGTTCGTCGAGCTCGTCGGGTTCCTCGTCCGGCTCATCGAGGTCGTCCGGCTCCCCGCCCGCTCCACCAGGGCCGTCCAGCTCCGCGTCCGTTTCGTCGAGCTCGTCCTCGTCCTCATCGAAGACGGAGCTCACATCGAAACGGATCACGATGTGCTCCGGGTCCGCCTGGTCGAAGGGCGCGTTGAGCCACTCGCCCGGTTCGGCCAGCTCGTCGAGGGCCGAGACCCAGAGCGTGGAGTCGCCCTCCTCCAAGCCGAATTCCTTGTGGCGTGAGGCGATCTCATCGGCTTCGTACTCGCCGAAGACCAGACCGAGCGCCGCGTGCACACTGGTGCCCGCGGCCCGGGACCGCTCCGGGTTCTCGTCGTCGGGGTCGAGGTCGGCGACGCGCCGCGCCTGCGCGAGCAGCCGTCCCGGCTCCACCACCGCGTAATCGCGGCGGATCAGCACGCTGAGGGCGCCCGGTTCCTCGGGGCCGTTGTACGGCGGAAGGGATTCGTCCGCGCCGGGGATCTCGAAGGGAGTGACCTCGTCGTAGCGGTCGTAGAGGCGTTCGTCGTACGCCTCCGCCGCGACGGCCAGGGCGTTGAACGCGTCGTAGACAGCCGGGTCGTCCTCTCCCGTGCGGTTCTCGACCGCCGCGAGGTGGCGGTCCAGTGCGGCTTTGACCGCCTCGGCGGCGGCACGTACCTCGACAGCGGTGGGCGGCGCAGCATCAGACATAGTGCAGACGCTATCCGTACCAGGCCGGTGCCCGCACAATAGATGCGATGCCGGAATACGAATTTGTCGATGTGTACGTACCGCGCGGGGTCTCCCGCAAGGACGCGACCCGCTTGCTGACCGACCACGCCGAGTACGGATACTGGGAGTTGGACCGACTGAGCCTGCACCGGGACGGCAGCCGAAGAGTGCGGCTGCGCCGGCGGATCATTCGCCAGGTGCGCGCCACCTGGTGACCAGGAGCGGGCCCCGTCGTAGGTCGTGTCGTCAAAGTCCCGTCCGTCTGCCGTGCCCTGGCACTGCACTCTCTCCCCCGTAGCCTTGCGGGCACGGGTGGGGGTCCCCCCGGGTGAAGCCCAGGGGGAGTGCCCCATGAGGCTCTGCGGGCGGACGACGCTGCTTTGACGACGCTCCCGAGCGAGACCCGCTCCGATGCGTGCCGGGGGTTCTCCCCGGTCAGGCGCGGACGCGAGCGCGGCGGTAGAGCACCGCTCCCGCCAGGACCATGCCGGCGCCCACCGGAATGATCAGGCCGAGTGACTCGGCGCCCGTCTGGGCGAGCTGCACCCCCGGCTTGGGCTGTTCGGCGGTGTGCGCCACGGGGGTGTTCGGCTTGGCCGGGGTGGTGGAGACCGGCGGCTTCGGCTTCTCGACGGGGGTACCGGGCCCGGGGTCGCCGGGCTTTCCGGGGGTGCTCGGCTCACCGGGGTTGCCGGGGTTGCTGGGCTCGACCGGGTTGCCGGGGTTGACCGGCTCGACCGGGTTGCCGGGGCCCGAGGCGTTGACGCAGTCGTTGCCGAACACCGGGTTGAGCAGTGCGACGACGTCGACGCTGTTGCCGCAGGCGTTGACGGGCACGTCGACGGGCACCTGGGCGTTGTTCCCGGACGCGACGCCGGGTGAGTTGCCGGCCGTACTGACCGCCTGGGCGCCGCCGCCGGTCTGCGCGACGCCGACCTGGTCGCCGCCGGAGGGTCCGCCCGGCTGGGAGCCGCCCGGATTCACCGGTGTGGCGCTGCCGGAGACGTTGGCGCAGTTGTTGCCGAACGCCGGGTTGAGCAGTCCGACGAGGTTGACGCTGTTGCCGCAGGCGTTGACGGGCACGCTGACGGGCACCTGGACGGAGTTGCCGGACGCGACGCCCGGCGAGTTCGAAGCGCCTCCGAGGGCCTCCGCGCCGGCGTGGGCGTAGCCGCCGCCGAGAGCGAGCGCTCCGCCCGCAGCCGCCATCGTGATCAGGCCCTTGCGAGTGACCTGTCGCATAGGTAACTTCCCTGCCTTCTTCAGGAATGCCTCCGGGCGTCGTGCCCGGGAGCGGAAAACCGGGCGGTCCCGGAGCGCGTGGCACGCACTCGCGGGACCGCCTGAGTTCAAATCCAAACCCCGATGGGTGGATTCACCACATCAAGAGTTGACGCAGGTGTTGCCGAAGGCGGGGTTCAGCAGCGCGATCACGTCGATGGTGTTGCCGCACACGTTGACCGGCACGTGGACGGGCACCTGGATGACGTTGCCGGAGAGCACACCGGGAGAGCCCACGGCGGCGCCCTGGGCGCCGGCGTCGGCCATGGCCACGCCCGCACCAGCGAGCACCAGACCACCGGTGGCAGCCGCGGCGGCGACGACCTTCTTGATCATTATTCCTCCTTGTTGGCAAAGCGGCCCCAGCCGCGGACCGCAACACCTGTAACGAGGAGGGAAGCGCGAGGGCTACGAGCCCGGTGTTCCTTTCACTCTTTTCAGTCAAGCACGTACATGCTGACGATTATTGGAGTGTCCTTTCGGAGGACGGCCGCCGGGCCTCACCCGATCCGGTTCAGCAGGCGTCGATGAACCGGTCAAGCACACGTGCCCCGAACTTCAGACCGTCCACCGGGACCCGCTCGTCCACCCCGTGGAACATGCCCGCGAAATCCAGCTCCGGCGGCAGCTTCAGCGGCGCGAAGCCGAAGCAGCGGATGCCGAGGTCGTCGAAGGACTTGGCGTCGGTGCCGCCGGAGAGCATGTACGGTACCGCCCGGGCGATGGGGTCCTCGGCCCGCAGGGCGGTCTGCATCGCGTCCACCAGATCGCCGTCGAAGCTGGTCTCCAGCGCCTTGTCGCCGTGCACGTCCTCGCGGCGGACCCGGGGGCCGAGCAGCCGGTCGAGATCGGCGAGGAACTCGTCCTCGTACCCCGGCAGAAAGCGCCCGTCGACATGGGCGGTGGCCTGGCCGGGGATGACATTGACCTTGTATCCCGCGCCGAGCATGGTGGGGGCGGCCGAATTGCGCAGGGTCGCGCCGATCATCTTGGCGATCCCGCCGAGCTTGGCGAGGGTCGCGTCCATGTCCTCGGGGTCGAGCGGGGTGCCGAGGGCGTCGGAGAGCTCGTCCAGGAAGGACCGTACGGTCTTGGTCACCCGCACCGGCCACTTATGCCGGCCGAGCCGGCCGACCGCCTCGCAGAGCTCGGTGATGGCGTTGTCGTCGTTGGTCATCGATCCGTGCCCGGCGGTGCCGTCCACGGTCAGCCGCATCCAGTGCATGCCCTTCTGCGCCGTCTCGACCAGATAGAGCCGCAGATTCTCGTTGACCGTGAAGGAGAAGCCGCCCACCTCGCCGATGGCCTCCGTGACCCCCTCGAAGAGGTCGGGGTGCTTGTCGACGAGATACCGGGCCCCATAGGCGCCGCCGGCCTCCTCGTCGGCGAGGAAGGCGAGCACGATGTCGCGCGGGGGCTTGCGGCCGGTGCGCAGCCTGTCCCGTACGACGGCGAGCGTCATCGCGTCCATGTCCTTCATGTCGACCGCGCCACGGCCCCAGACGCATCCGTCGGCGATCTCGCCGGAGAAGGGGTGGTGGGTCCAGTCGTGGGCGTTGGCCGGTACGACGTCGGTGTGGCCGTGGATGAGCAGCGCGGGCCTGCTGGGGTCCTCCCCCTCGATCCGGGCGACGGTGGAGGCGCGGCCCTTGTGGGACTCGAAGATCTTCGGTTCGAGTCCCACCTCCGCGAGCTTCTCCGCCACATACTCGGCGGCGGCGCGCTCCCCCGGGCCGGAGTGGTCCCCGTAGTTGCTGGTGTCGATCCGGATCAGCTCACGGCAGAGGTCGACGACCTCGTCCTCGCCCGAGACGGTACGGGCCGTATTCGACTCGCTCACGCTGATTCCTCCCACTGTCGCTGCTGGTGGTCCCGCCCCATCCTCCCGCGAGACCCCCCGGACCCCAAGGCCGACGACCCCGCGCCCCCCTTGGTCGGGCCCCGATCCCGCCGCCCGACCGGGGGGCGTGATCCGCACCCTCGAATGTTTGCTATTGTTTTCCACGTCGCAAGGGCCCAGGCCGAGCGGCAGACACCTTGTCCGGGTGGCGGAATGGCAGACGCGCTAGCTTGAGGTGCTAGTGCCCTTTATCGGGCGTGGGGGTTCAAGTCCCCCCTCGGACACCAGCTAAGACCCCAGTTGACCTGGGGTTTTCTGCTTTTCTGGGGTGCGGCGTGACCAGCCACGTGACCAACAGCCCAGAGAGTTTCCTGGTCGGACCAGGGACGACAGGCCGAGTCGGCCCGCGCCGGAGGCGGCCGGTCGGCGCGCTCCGTCCTTACGTGAGTGGCCGTACCGGGCCATGGTGTAGCCGGGTGAGTGGTGCCGGACGTCGGCGGAGACCTCCACGGGGTTCTCCCCGGCCTCCAGATCGTTCGTGGCCTTGCTGCGCCGCCAGTCGTGAATCCGGAGGTCGTCCGGCAGGTGCAGCCGGGTTCGGAGGGTGCGCCATCGGGCCGAGACTCTCTCCGGGTCCTGGGGTCCGCCCGCTTCGCCCCGGTGGAGCTTGAATCCGTCCCGCTCCGCAGTGACACTTCCGATCACGCACAGGCACCGGAACCCGTGCCGGTACCTGTTTACAGCTTCCGGACCATGACTGCGTACAACGGGGAGTCGTCAGAAGGCATCGCCTCACCCACCTTGGCATAATTCCAACGCTCATACATAGCCTGGACTCTAGGGCGTTCTGTTTCTACCGTGAGCGAAACCATGTCGGCCGTGACTTCTTTGAGCAGCGCGTCGTGAATTTTCTGTGCACGTTTAGTGCCGCGCCATTTTGAAACGACCATGAGTTCCGACAGCGCAAAGACGGAACCCCTAAGTTCCCGGGGGCGTGGGTGCCCCTTCCACCAGCCACCCGGCTTGAACATGGAGCCGTACGCACAGCCAACCGGGCCGCCCTGCTCCCAGCCTGAAATACATAGCCAGTCTTCTCGTGAAGACCAGCGGTCGACGAAGTAGGAGAAGCGCTCACGCGAGTGGAATTCGTCCGGGGTGTCGGCATATGCCTCGTCATGGATGTCCAGAAGGAGAGAGCGCACGTCCCGTGCGTCTGCGTGCGTGTAGCGCTTCAGATCCATTCGGCAGACTCCTCAATCCATTCGACAATTTCGGAACCGTTCGAACCTGAGGCTACGAGCACCTTGCGTGTGGCAGCCAAAGTGCGGATCGTGCGCCCTGACCCCGACGCCGAAGGGAGCGTCACATACGCCTGTCGGCCTGTCACGCCGGCTAGTTCCCAATCGCCTTGCCTGGCCTGAGCGAGAGGCAAATGTGCGCGGACTAGGCCCCGGGGTGCTGGACCCCGGCTTCTCCGGCGCGCGCCCTGAGCCGGCCGTGGGGCGGCCGGATGCGGCATAGGGTCGTGTCAGTGAGACGACGGCACAGGACACCCCCTTCCCCCCTCCCCCAGCGCGATGGCGTCGACCCCGTGCGGGTGCGGCTTCCCGAGGATCCGGAGGGGGTGTGGGCGACGGTGTACGACCATCTGGTCGCGCGGTACGGGGCGGCGATCGGGGCCGAGCGGGTCGGGGCGCTGTTCCGGGAGGGGCGGATCGTCTCGGTGCGGGGGGCGGTGGACGCCGGGGAGCCGTATGAGGCGGGGCGGTATCTCTGGTTCCACCGGGACTTCGCCGCCGAGGAGCCGGTTCCGTTCGGGATCGGGGTCGTGTACCGGGATGAGCGGCTGCTGGTCGTGGACAAGCCGCATTTCCTGGCCACCATGCCGCGCGGGCGGCATATCACCGAGACGGCGGCGGCCCGGCTCCGCCGTGAGCTGGGGATGCCGGGGCTCCAGCCCGCGCACCGGCTGGACCGGCTCACCGCGGGGCTGGTGCTGTTCGTGGTGCGGCCCGGGGACCGGGGGGCGTATCAGACCCTGTTCCGCGACCGGCTGGTGCGCAAGGAGTACGAGGCGGTCGCCCCGTACGACCCCGCGGTGGCGCTCCCCCGCACGGTGCGCAGCAGGATCGTCAAGGAGCGCGGGGTGCTCGCGGCCTATGAGGAGGCGGGCGAGCCGAACAGCGAGAGCCGGATCGAGCTGATCGAGCACCGGGGCGGGCTGGGCCGGTACCGGCTGCTGCCCGCCACCGGGCGTACGCATCAGCTGCGGGTCCATATGAACGGGCTCGGGCTGCCGATCCTGGACGATCCGCTGTATCCGGTCGTCCGGGAGGAGCAGCCCGATGACTACTCCCGTCCGTTGCAGCTGCTGGCGAAGGCGCTGGAGTTCACCGATCCGCTGACCGGCGAGCTGCGGCGCTTCGAGAGCGGGCTGCGGCTGGCTCAGTGGCCCCGCTGAATCCACTCCGCCAGCCGGGGGGCCTCCTCGCCGATCGTGGTCCCGTCGCCGTGTCCGGTGCGTACCACCGTCTCCGGCGGCAGGGACAGCAGCCGGTCGCGGATCGAGTCGATGATCGTGGGGAAGTGCGAGAAGGACCGGCCGGTGGCCCCGGGGCCGCCCTGGAAGAGGGTGTCCCCGGTGAAGACCGTGGCGAGCTCGGGGGCGTACAGACAGACCGCGCCCGGGGCGTGGCCCGGGGTGTGCAGCACGGTCAGTTCGACTCCGCCGACGGTGAGGGTCCGGCCGTCGGAGAGTTCGCCGTCCGGGGCCCGGTCGGGGTGGGTCTGCTTCCACAGCGGCAGATCGTCGGGGTGGAGCAGGATCGGCGCGCTGGTGGCGTCGGCGAGGGCCGGGGCCGCGTCGATGTGGTCGTTGTGGGCGTGGGTGCAGACGATCGCGCGGAGGGTTCGTCCGCCGAGCGCGGTCTCGATCGCGGAGGCGTCGTGCGCCGCGTCGATGACGATGGCCTCGGTGTCGTCGCCGACGATCCACACATTGTTCTCGACGTCCCAGCTGCCGCCGTCGAGGGAGAAGACTCCGGCCGTGACGAGCCGGTCGATACGGGCGGTCATCAGAGCTGCACCACCGAGCGGAGGACGTCGCCCTCGTGCATCCGGGCGAACGCCTTCTCGACGTCGCCGAGTCCGATGGTCTCGGTGACGAACGCGCCGAGGTCGATACGGCCCTGCTGGTGGAGGTCGATCAGCATGGGGAAGTCCCGGGACGGCAGGCAGTCGCCGTACCAGGAGGACTTCAGCGAGCCGCCGCGGCCGAACACGTCGAGCAGCGGGAGTTCCAGCTTCATCTCCGGCGTCGGTACGCCGACGAGCACGACGGTGCCCGCGAGGTCGCGGGCGTAGAACGCCTGCTGATAGGTCTCGGGGCGGCCGACCGCCTCGATGACGACGTCCGCGCCGAAGCCTCCGGTGAGTTCGCGGATCGCCTCGACGGGGTCGGTGGCGCGGGAGTTGACGGTGTGGGTCGCGCCCATCGTCTTCGCCGTCTGAAGCTTGCGGTCGTCGATGTCGACGGCGATGATCCGGGCCGCGCCCGCGAGCCTCGCGCCGACGATGGCGGCGTCGCCGACTCCGCCGCAGCCGATGACGGCGACGGTGTCGCCCCGGCCGACTTCGCCGGTGTTGATGGCGGCGCCGATGCCCGCCATGACCCCGCAGCCGAGGAGGCCCGCGACGGAGGGGGCGACCGCCGGGTCGACCTTGGTGCACTGACCGGCCGCGACCAGCGTCTTCTCGGCGAAGGCGCCGATGCCGAGGGCCGGGGAGAGCTCGGTGCCGTCGGTCAGGGTCATCTTCTGGCGCGCGTTGTGGGTGTCGAAGCAGTACCAGGGGCGGCCGCGCAGACAGGAGCGGCAGCGTCCGCAGACGGCACGCCAGTTGAGGATGACGAAGTCGCCGGGGGCCACATCGGTGACGTCGGGGCCGACCGACTCGACGACGCCCGCCGCCTCATGGCCGAGGAGGAAGGGGAAGTCGTCGTTGATCCCGCCCTGCTTGTAGTGCAGATCGGTATGGCAGACCCCGCAGGCCTGCACCTTCACCACGGCCTCTCCGGGGCCGGGGTCGGGGATGACGATCGTCTCCACCCGTACCGGCTCGTTCTTCCCCGGTGCGATCACGCCTTGCACCTGCTGCGACATATGTACCTTCCCTTCTTCGCGCGCCGAACTGACCGGTACGCACGTTACACACTGAGCCATACGGGGGTACTTCCGGCCAGTCTGACTGATACGAGCAACGCTTTCCCATCATGGATCGGTCTTAGCGGGTGCGAGACGGTAAAGGCGTGTTCAGGAGGTTCGCCACCATCTGGTCGGTGGAGCGCCTCCGAACACGGAACATCCAGCACGGACCACGGAACACGACGGAACACGGAAGTACGGGGGATCGTATGACCGAGATCATCGAGAATGCCGGGCTCATCGAGGACATCGCCGGGGAGCTCAGCGAAGTGGCGGCTGCGGGCGGCGGGGGCGAGCTGACCCCGTTCGCCGATCCGCTGCCGGTGCCCGAGGTGCTCAGGCCGGACGAGCCCGATGTCCGCAAGGAGATCGAGATCGCCCTGCGGCCCGCCTGGGTGCGGATGCACTCCCAGCTGCCGCCGACCCTGATGTGGGGCTACAACGGAACGGTCCCCGGGCCGACCATCGAGGTCCGGCGCGGGCAGCGCGTCCGGATCGCCTGGACCAACCGGATCCCCCGGGGCAGCGAGTACCCGGTGACCGCCGTGGAGGTGGGGCCCACCCCGCCCGGGCGGACGCTGCCGCACAACCGGCCGGGGCGTGAGGGGGTGAAGCCGAACAAGGATGTGGCGGCGCTGCCCGCCTGGTCGGTGACGCATCTGCACGGCGCGCAGACCGGCGGCGGCAACGACGGCTGGGCGGACAACGCGGTCGGCTTCGGCGACGCCCAGCTCGCCGAGTACCAGAACGACCATCAGGCCACCCAGTGGTGGTACCACGACCACGCCATGAACATCACCCGCTGGAATGTCTACGCGGGGCTGGTCGGCACCTATCTGATCAGGGACGACGAGGAGGACGCGCTCGGGCTGCCCAGCGGGGATCGGGAGCTGCCGCTGATTCTCGCCGACCGCAATCTGGACACCGACGACGACGGACGGCTCAACGGGCGGCTGCTGCACAAGACATCGGTGCTGGTGCCCAGCCACCCGGAGACCGGGAAATCGGTGACGCTGCCGTTCGTCGGCCCGTACTCCACGGTGAACGGCGTGATCTGGCCGTATCTGGACACCGATCCGGCGTGGTACCGCTTCCGGCTGGTGAACGCTTCCAACGCGCGGATCTACAACCTGGTGCTGGTCGACGAGGAGAACAACCCGGTCCCCGGGGCGATGCACCAGATCGGCAGCGATGGAGGGCTGCTGCCGCGCCCCGTGCCGGTGGACTTCCCGGGCGGCGTGCCGCTGATCGTCGCGCCCGCCGAGCGCTTCGATCTGCTGATCGACTTCCGCAGGCTGGCCGGGCGGAAGGTGCGGCTGGTCAACAAGGGCCGCAATCAGCGGGCGGGGGTGCCCGATCCCGCGGACAGCGTCCCCTGTCCGCAGGTGATGGAGTTCCGGGTGGGCCGGAACCGGGAGCCGGACGGCTTCACGCTGCCCGAGGTGCTCTCCGGCTCCTTCCGGCGCTTCGACCACGATCTCGTCCCCCACGGCCACCGGCTGATCGTGCTCACGCCTCCGGCGACGGTGGGCGGCGGCGGTCACCCCGAGATCTGGGAGATGGCCGAGCTGAAGGACGTCGAGGTCCAGGTTCCGGCGGAGGGGGTGATCCAGGTCCAGGGGCCGGACGGAAAGCTGCGCACCTACCGGCGGATCTCGCGCACCTTCAACGACGGGCTCGGCATCACCATCGGCGAGGGGTCCTACGAGCAGTGGTCCTTCCTCAATCTGGGCTTCCCGGTGCATCCGATGCATATCCATCTGGCCGACTTCCAGGTGCTGGCACGGGAGGCGTACACCGTCACGGGCTTCGATCCGGCGCTCGGCGGGACCCGCAGCCCGGTGGCCTTCGACCCGGACCGGAAGATTCCGGTGCCGCCGAACGAGCAGGGCTGGAAGGACGTGTTCCGGGTCACCGCGGCGGAGCTGGTGAAGGTGATGGGGCACTTCGACGGGGCGTACGGACGGTTCATGTACCACTGCCATCTGCTGGAGCACGAGGACATGGGGATGATGCGGCCGTTCGTGGTGATGCCCCCGGAGGCGTTGAAGTTCGACCACGGCGGCGGGCACGGCGGGCATGGCGGCGGGCATGGCGGCGGGCATGGCGGCGGCCATGGAGGACACGGCGGGCAGCCGAGCTGACAGCCCGGTGAGCCGGCCGGGTGCGCCGGCCGGACCCCGGGTGCGCGGACGGGCCCCGGGTACGCGGACGGGCCCCGGCGGATTCGCTCCGCCGGGGCCCGTCCGTACCGGATGCCATGGGGGCAGCGGGTCAGCCGTCCGCGCGCTCGGCGGCGATGGCGTTGACCCGGCCCCGTACGACGAACCAGCCGCCGACCAGGGCTGCGGCGATCAGCGGCAGGAACATCACCGTCGTACGCCCCACACCGCCGCCCGCCCACATCAGGCCGACCACGCTGACCAGGAAGACCAGGGTGACGATCTGGGTGTACGGAGCCCAGGGCAGCCGGTAGGACGGCCGGGTGAGCCGGCCCTCCTGGGAGCGGCGCCAGAACAGCAGCGAGCAGAGCATGATCATGCCCCAGGTGCCGAGGATTCCGATCGAGGCGAAGTTGAGCACGATCTCGAATGCCTGGCCGGGCATGACGTAGTTCAGCGCGACGCCCGCCACACCGAAGGCCGCGGTGAGCAGGACGCCGCCGTACGGCACCTGTCCCTTGTTCATCCGGCCGGTGAACTTGGGCGCGGAGCCCGCCAGCGCCATCGAGCGCAGGATGCGGGCGGTGGAGTAGAGACCGGCGTTGAGGCTGGAGAGCGCGGCGGTCAGCACGACCAGGTTCATCACACCGGCCGCCGCCGGGATGCCCAGCTTGTCCATGACGGTGACGAAGGGGCTCTCGTCCCCGGAGTACGCGGTGTACGGCAGGAGCAGCGCGAGCAGCACGACCGAGCCGACGTAGAAGATGCCGACCCGCCACATGATCGAGTTGATCGCCCCGGGCATGACCTTCGCGGGGTTCTCGGTCTCGCCCGCGGCGACGCCGCAGAGCTCGACGGAGGCGTAGGCGAAGACGACGCCCTGGATCACCAGCAGCATCGGCAGCATGCCCAGCGGGAAGATGCCGTCATTGGCGGAGATGGTGGCGAAGCCGGGGGTGTGCCCGCCGACCTCCTGCTGGGTGACCAGCAGGAAGATGCCGATGAGCATAAAGCTGACCAGCGCGGCGACCTTGATGATCGCGAACCAGAACTCCATCTCGCCGAAGTACTTCACCGAGATGAGGTTGGCCGTGAGCACGACGGCGAGGGCTATCAGCGCGAGGATCCACTGCGGGATGTCGCTGAACATCGACCAGAAGTGCGCGTAGGTCGCGGCGGCGGTGATGTCGGCGACACAGGTGGTGGACCAGTTCAGGAAGTAGAGCCAGCCGGCCGTGTACGCGCCCTTCTCGCCCATGAACTCACGGGCGTACGAGACGAACGCGCCGGAGGAGGGGCGGTAGAGGACCAGCTCGCCGAGGGCGCGGACGACGAAGAAGGCGAAGACGCCGCAGACGGCGTAGGCGATGGCCAGGGAGGGGCCCGCGTCCGCCAGCCGGCCGCCGGCGCCGAGGAAGAGCCCGGTGCCGATCGCCCCGCCGATCGCGATCATGTTGATATGGCGCGACTTGAGGTCTTTGCTGTACCCGGCGTCACCGGCGTCCACGTGGGGGGAGTTCGTCACCGCCGGCCCGGCGGTCGGCGCCTCGGGCGCGGTCGTGCGGTCACTCATGGAGGGTGTTCGCCTTCGTGAGGGGAGCGTGGAGGGGCTGTGCAACAGCACATCTTCAGACAAGCCCTGGGATTGTGGCAGTGGCCCACGTCACGAAGAAAGAGATCTGAGGTGCTTCTGAGGTTGCGAGCCGTTAAACCAATGCCGCAGTAAATCATGACGGACCGGGAATCTTTGCATTCGCGTCGGTGCGCAGGTCGGTGCGCAGGGGGCTCGCGAGGGCGGGGGTGCGGGCGCGCGAGGGCGCGGGCGGGGTGGGCCCGAGGCCCTGCGAGGGGCAGGAGGCTCCGCGGGGCGGGGCAGGGAGCGCTGGGCCCGGCTGGGGCAGAGGGGCCCAGCGAGCCGGGGCGGGCGCTCTCAGCGGGCCGGGTCCGGCGCGAGCACATCCAGTTCGGCGAGCGCGCCGACGGCGATCTCGCGCGTGACCTCCTCGGCCCTGACCGCATCACCCTCGCGCACCGCCTCGGCGACCTGGACGTGCAGCGTCACCGCCGCCGGGTCGGGGTCGTCGAACATCACCTGGTGGCGGGTGCGGCCGGTCAGGATCTCGGCGACCACATCGCCGAGCCGGGCGAACATCTCATTGCCCGACGCGTTGAGGATCACCCGGTGGAAGGCGATGTCGTGCTGGAGATACTCTCCCAGCCGCTGTCCGCGCGAGGTGGCGACCATCCCGAGGGCGCACTCGGTGAGCTCGGCGCACTGCTCCGGGGTGGCGTTACGGGCGGCCAGGCCCGCCGCGACCGGCTCGACCGCCGAGCGCAGCACGGTCAGCGAGCGCAGCTGGCGGGGGCGGTCGGAGCCGGCCAGCCGCCAGCGGATGACCCGCGGGTCGTAGACGTTCCACTCCTCGATGGCGCGGACGGTCACCCCGACCCGGCGGCGGGACTCGACCAGGTGCATCGACTCCAGGACGCGGACCACCTCGCGTACGACCGTGCGCGAGACGTCGAAGCGCTGGGCGATCTCGTCGGTGCGCAGCACGCTCCCCCGGGGGTAGTCCCCCGCGGTGATCGCGAGGCCGAGGGTGTCGAGCACCTGTGAGTGGAGGCCCTGCGAGGGGAGGCCCTGGCCCGCTGTCGTCATGGATCAAGGGTACGGGGCGGGGTTCCGCAATAAAAAGTATGACGTTTAGGTCTCAACCTCTTGAATAAGTCGTACCTAATAGGTTTCAGTATCGCGACGGACCGATGTCGACACCGTGGTCGGCACCGGTGTGACGGAAACAGCGAGGCATGTATGAGCACCCCTCACGTCGTTGTGGTGATGGGCGTGGCAGGGACCGGCAAGACCACGATCGGTCCCCTGCTCGCCGACGCCCTGGGCGTTCCCTACGCCGAGGGCGACGACTTCCATCCCCCGGCGAACATCGCCAAGATGTCGGCCGGCACCCCGCTGGACGACGGCGACCGGTGGCCCTGGCTCGACGAGATCGGCCGGTGGGCGCATGGCCGGGCGGGCCTCGGCGGCGTGGTGTCCAGCTCCGCGCTCAAGCGGTCCTACCGGGACCGGCTGCGAGCCGCCGCCCCGGACGCGGTCTTCCTCCATCTGACCGGCGCGCGTGAGCTGATCGAGCGGCGGATGTCCGAGCGCAAGGGCCACTTCATGCCCACCGCGCTGCTGGACTCCCAGTTCGCCGCGCTCCAGCCGCTTGAGCAGGACGAGGCGGGCGTCGCCGTCGATGTCTCGGGCGCTCCCGAGGACATCACCGCACGGGCCGCCGCCGCGCTGCGCGCGCTCGACGGCAGCGCCGGGGCCGTCCCCCGGAGCGACGGGTAGCACCGGAGCCCTCCCCCGTACCGCAAAATCCCCCCTTTCCCCCAGTTCACTCTGTTCACTAAGGAACCACCGTGACCAGTCTCAGCGTCGAGATGCTGGCAGCGGACGCCACAGCGCCGATCACCTCGGCCGGCAACGCCCAGCTCGGCATCGCCGTCCTCGCGGGCATCGCCGTCATCGTCCTGCTCATCACCAAGTTCAAGCTGCATGCCTTTCTGGCGCTGACCATCGGGTCGCTGGCCCTCGGCGCGTTCGCGGGAGCCCCGCTCGGCAAGGCCATCGAGTCGTTCTCCAAGGGCCTCGGCTCCACGGTCGCCGGCGTCGGCGTGCTGATCGCGCTGGGCGCGATCCTGGGCAAGCTGCTCGCCGACTCCGGCGGCGGCGACCAGATCGTGGACACGATCCTGGCCAAGGCGAACGGGCGCACCATGCCCTGGGCGATGGTGCTGATCGCCTCGGTGATCGGTCTGCCGCTGTTCTTCGAGGTCGGCATCGTGCTGCTGATCCCGGTGGTGCTGATGGTCGCCAAGCGCGGCAACTACTCCCTGATGCGGATCGGCATACCCGCGCTGGCCGGTCTCTCGGTGATGCACGGTCTGATCCCGCCGCACCCCGGCCCGCTGGTGGCGATCGACGCGCTGAACGCCAACCTCGGTGTGACGCTCGCGCTCGGTGTGCTGGTCTCCATCCCCACCGTGATCATCGCCGGTCCCATCTTCGCGAAGTACGCGGCCCGCTGGGTGGACATCCCGGCCCCGGAGAAGATGATCCCGGCACGCCCGTCCGAGGAGCTGGACCGCCGTCCCGGCTTCGGGGCCACCGTCTTCACGGTGATGCTGCCCGTCGTTCTGATGCTGTCGAACGCGCTGGTCGAGATCGTCGTCGACGACCCCGAGAACCCGGTGCAGAAGGTCACCGACGTCATCGGCTCCCCGCTGATCGCGCTGCTCGCGGCGGTGCTGGTGGGTCTGTTCACGCTGGGCCGCGCCGCTGGTTTCACCAAGGACCGGCTCTCGTCCACGGTGGAGAAGTCGCTCGCCCCGATCGCGGGCGTGCTGATGATCGTCGGCGCGGGCGGCGGCTTCAAGCAGACGCTGATCGACGTGGGCGTGGGCCAGATGATCCTGGACTTCTCCGAGAACTGGTCGATCCCGACGCTGCTGCTGGCCTGGCTGATCGCGGTGGCCATCCGGCTGGCGACCGGCTCGGCGACGGTGGCGACGATCTCCGCCGCCGGTCTGGTCGCGCCGCTGGCGACCGGTATGACCTCGACCGAGTCGGCGCTGCTGGTGCTGGCGATCGGCTGTGGCTCGCTCTTCTTCAGCCATGTCAACGACGCCGGTTTCTGGCTGGTGAAGGAGTACTTCGGGATGAGCGTCGGCCAGACGATCAAGACCTGGTCGGTGATGGAGACGATCATCTCGGTCGTCGGCATCGTCTTCGTGCTGCTGCTGTCGCTGGTGCTGTAGCCGGTGCTGTAGCCGGGGCTCAGCTCCGGCGGACAACGGCTCGGCACACGACGGCGCCGGACGGGCTCGGGGAGCCTGTCCGGCGCCGTCGTATCCCCGCTGGGCCGGGGGCGGGGGCTGGGCTGCTGAGTCGGACGGCGGGCACGCCGGGCCGGCTCAGCCGGACGGCCTCAGACGGCGCGGGCCGCCGCCCGTCCCGCCGCGCGCCCGGAGAAGACGCAGCCGCCGAGGAAGGTGCCCTCCAGGGAGCGGTAGCCGTGCATCCCGCCGCCCCCGAAGCCCGCCGCCTCCCCCGCCGCGTACAGGCCCGGAAGCGGGTCGCCGTCCAGGCCCAGCACCCGGGACGAGAGGTCCGTCTCCAGTCCGCCGAGCGATTTCCGGGTCAGGATGTTCAGCCGTACGGCGATCAGCGGGCCCGCGTCCGGGTCCAGGATCCGATGCGGACTCGCGGTGCGGATGAGCCGGTCGCCGAGATAGTTGCGGGCCCCCCGGATGGCGGTGACCTGGAGATCCTTGGTGAAGGGGTTTCTGATCTCACGGTCCCTCGCGACGATCTCGCGCCGCAGCTCGTCCTCGTCGATCAGCGGCTGCCCGGTCAGTTCGTTCATCCCGCGCACCAGCGAGGCGAGGTCGTGCTCCACCACGAAGTCCGCCCCGTGGTCCATGAACGCCCGCACCGGGCCCGGCACATCCGCCCGTGCCCGCCCCAGCACCGCGCGGACCGACTTCCCGGTGAGATCCGGGTTCTGCTCGGAGCCCGAGAGGGCGAACTCCTTGCCGATGATCCGCTGGTCGAGGACGAACCAGGTGTGGTCATGGCCCGAGCGCATGATGTGTTCGAGGGTGCCGAGGGTGTCGAAGCCGGGGAAGAGCGGCACGGGCAGCCTTCTGCCGCGCGCGTCGAGCCAGAGCGAGGAGGGGCCGGGCAGGATACGGATGCCGTGCCGGGCCCAGACCGGGTTCCAGTTCTCGATGCCCTCGGTGTAGTGCCACATCCGGTCGCTGTTGACATGGCTCGCGCCCGCGCGCTCCGCGATGCCGAGCATCAGCCCGTCCACATGGGCGGGCACCCCGCTGAGCAGCTTCTCCGGCGGTGTGCCCAGGCGCTCGGGCCACTGGGCGCGGACGAGATCGTGGTTGCCGCCGATGCCTCCGGACGTGATGATCACGGCTTGGGCGCGCAGTTCGAAGGCCCCGGCGACCTCCCGGCCGCTGGCGGCGCCGCGCGGGGCGGCGGACGGTTCGAGCACCTCGCCGCTGACGGTGTCGACCGTTCCCCCGCTGCCGCCCAGCGCGGTGACCCGGTGCCGGAACATCAGCCGGACCAGCCCGCGCGCGGCGCCCTCCTCGACCCTGCGGACGAAGGGCTCGACGACGCCGGGGCCGGTGCCCCAGGTGATGTGGAAGCGGGGTACGGAGTTGCCATGGCCGCGCGCGTCGTAGCCGCCGCGCTCGGCCCAGCCGACGACCGGGAAGAACCGGATGCCCCGCGCACGGAGCCAGGACCGCTTCTCACCGGCCGCGAAGTCGACGTACGCCTCCGCCCAGGCGCGCGGCCAGCGGTCCTCCGGGCGGTCGAAGCCGGCCGTGCCCAGCCAGTCCTGGAGGGCCAGCTCCCGGCTGTCCTTGATCCGCATCCGGCGCTGTTCCGGCGAGTCGACCAGAAAGAGCCCGCCGAAGGACCAGTGGGCCTGGCCGCCGATGGACCGGCGCGGCTCCTGGTCGAGCAGGATCACGGTCCGCCCGGCGTCGATGAGCTCCGCCGTGGCCACCAGCCCGGCGAGCCCCGCCCCGATCACGATCACGTCAGCGTCGTACGCCATGGCATCCGTCCTGTCGGCGGGAGAGACGTTCCGATCTTCCGTAGGGCCCGGTAACCCGTCAACGGTTTCGACGGACGCGGTGCTGATTCAATGACCCCATGAGCGCCTCCCCCGCTGACGAGATCCTGGATGTGGTCGACGAGCGCGACCAGGTCGTCGGCCAGGCCCGCCGGGGCGAGGTCTATGCCGGGGGATTGCGTCACCGCTGTGTGTTCGTCCTGGTCAGGAATGCGGTGGACGAGATCTTCGTGCACCGCAGAACAGCGTCGAAGCTGGTCTTTCCCTCGTTGTACGACATGTTCGTGGGCGGGGTGGTCGGCGCGGGCGAGAGCTATGACGACGCGGCCCTGCGGGAGGCGGAGGAGGAGCTCGGCGTCTCGGGGCTGCCCCGGCCCGTACCGCTGTTCCGTTTTCTGTACGAGGACGGGGAGCGCGGCTGGTGGTCGGCGGTCTACGAGGTCCGCTGCGAGCTACCGGTGAACCCGCAGGCCGAGGAGGTCGCCTGGCACGGCTTTCTGCCGGAGGCGGAGCTCGCCGGGCGGCTCGGGAGCTGGGAGTGGACGCCGGACGGCCTCGCCGCCTATGAGCGGCTGCGGGCCGGCCGTATCTGATCATCCGATCATTCCGCGGGTAGGGTGCGGACGGTGAGCGACTTCGTACGCGGTCTGCGGCTGTGGTTCGCACCCCAACGGGTGCGCGAGGAGGGTGACACACCCGACTACCGGTTCTCGCTCGCCAATGAGCGGACCTTTCTGGCCTGGCTCCGTACCGCGCTCGCGCTGATCGGCGGCGGATTCGCGGTGGACCAGTTCCTGCCCGGTCTGCGCTGGGGGGTACGGGCCGGGATGGCTCTGGGGCTGCTGGGCGCGGGGGTGCTCTGCGCGCTCCGCGCGGTCGATCACTGGGTGCGGTGCGAGCGGGCGATGCGGCGCGGTGAGGATCTGCCGGTGTCGCGTTTTCCGGCGCTGCTGAGTCTGGTGATCGCCGCGGTGGCCGTGGTGATGGTGGTCGTGGTGCTCTTCGGCTGGGAGGGCGGACGGTGAGACCGCCGGGCGGTACAGGCGGTACGGGGCCGGCCTCGGGACCGGTCGGCGGTACGGGGCCGGTTCCGGTGCGCGATCCGGGGCTTCAGCCGGAACGGACCCGGCTGGCATGGCGCAGGACCACCCTGGCCTTCACGGTGGCGGCCGTGCTCGCGGGCCGTCAGGCGATGGGCGACGGGGCGGGCGCCGCGGGACTCGTCGCGGCGGCGCTGACCGCGCTGGTGTGGCTGGGGTTTCTGCTGGTGGCTCATCACCGGATACGCGCTCTGGGTGCCGGGCCGCGGCCCGGGGTGCTCTCCGAGCGGGGCGCGCTGGCGGCCGTGGTGTGCACGGCGGCGCTGGCGGCCTTCGCGGTGGCGATGGTCCTTTAGCCTCGCGCACCGGGGCCCGTACGCCCGACCCGGCCCGACCCGGCCCGAGGCGGCTCCGGCGGCTCCGGGGAATAGCCTGGAAGAGGGGCGCAAGGTCACCGATCCCGCGAAGGGCGATCGTCATGACGGCTCTCCACCACGAGCACTCCCCGCACCACCACACCCACGGCCCGTCCTGCGGACACACCGGCGTCCCGCACGGCGACCACATCGACTACGCGCACCACGGCCATCTCCACCGCGAGCACTCGGGCCACTGGGACGAGTGCGAACCGGGCGAGCACACCGCGCACAGCGGTCACGCCCATGAGCACGGACCCGGCTGCGGCCATCCGGCGGTGGAGCACGGCGACCATCTCGACTACGCCCACGACGGGCACCGCCACGCCGCGCACAACGGCCACTGGGACGACCACTAGTTCCAGCCCGCGTCGTCAAAGCCCGAAGACACTCCCTGGCACCCCACCGGCCGCATCCGTACCAACGCGACCTGCACACTGGACTACATACCGACCAGTCGGTCATCATGGGCGAGCCCGCTCGTACCCGTCCGGAGGTGCCCATGAGCCCCGTCCCCCCGCCAGGTATCGACCCCGAACGGCTCCGCGGCCATCTCGACCGTGAGCGCCCGGGTCTGGTGAGCGGACCGCTCAGCGCCCGGCTGATCCAGGGCGGGCGCTCCAATCTGACCTACCGCGTCACCGACGGCGCCGCCCGCTGGGTCGTACGCCGCCCTCCGCTGGGTCATGTGCTGGCGACCGCCCACGACATGAAGCGCGAGCACCGGGTGATCAGCGCCCTGCATCCGACGGCGGTCCCGGTGCCCGAGCCGGTGCTGCTGTGCGAGGACGAGTCGGTGCTCGGAGCCCCGTTCTATGTCATGGAGTATGTGGAGGGCACCCCCTACCGCTCGGCGGACGAGCTCATCCCGCTCGGGCCCGAGCGCACCCGCCGGGCGGTTCTCGCCCTGGTGGACACGCTGGTCGAACTCCACCGGGTGGAGCCGCAGCAGGTGGGACTCGGCGACTTCGGCCGCCCCGAGGGGTTCCTCGACCGGCAGCTGCGTCGCTGGGGCAAGCAGCTGGCCGCCTCCCTCAGCCGGGAGCTCCCCGGGATCGACGAACTGCACGCCTCGCTCGGCCGCTCGCTCCCCCGCTCCGCCGCGCCCGCCGTCGTACACGGCGACTACCGGCTCGACAATGTGCTGACCGGCGCCGACGACACGATCACGGCGGTGCTGGACTGGGAGATGTCCACCCTCGGCGACCCGCTGACCGATCTGGGGCTGCTGACGATGTACGGCACCCCGCTGGAACTGCCCGACTCCCCCGTCAGCACCACGGCCACCGCCCCCGGCCACCCCTCGACGGCCGAACTGATCGAGCGCTATGCGCTGGGGTCCGGCCGGGACGTCTCCGCCGTCTCCTGGTACACGGCCTTCGCCTGGTTCAAGCTCGCCGTGATCCTGGAGGGCATCCACTACCGCTACACCCTCGGCCAGACGGTCGGCGACGGCTTCGACCGGATCGGCGACGCCGTCCCCCTCTTCATCGAGCACGGCCTCACCACACTTCAGGAAGGCTGACGACCCATGGATTTCGCATTCGACGCGCGCACCGAGGAGCTGCGGGCCCGGCTGCTCGCCTTCATGGACGAGCGGATCCACCCGGCCGAGGCGGTCGCTCAGGAGCAGCGGGCCGAGCTGGCGTCCCCCTGGGAGACCCCGGCGGTCGTGGCGGGGCTCCAGGCCGAGGCACGCCGGCGGGGTCTGTGGAATCTCTTCCTTCCGGACGGGGAGTACGGGGCGGGGCTGACCAATCTCCAGTACGCGCCGCTCGCGGAGATCACCGGCCGTAGCCCGCAGCTGGCTCCCGTAGCGCTGAACTGCGCCGCGCCCGACACCGGGAACATGGAGGTGCTGGCGCAGTTCGGCGACGAGCGGCAGCGGAAGCAGTGGCTGGAGCCGCTGCTGGCGGGCGAGATCCGCTCGGCGTTCGCGATGACGGAGCCGGAGGTGGCCTCGTCGGACGCGACGAACATCCGGACGCGGATCGACCGTGAGGGTGACGAGCTCATCGTCAACGGCCGCAAGTGGTACATCTCCGGCGCGATGAATCCCGACTGCCGGGTGTTCATCGTGATGGGCAAGACGGACCCCGACGGGGCGGACATCCGCCGTCAGCAGTCGATGGTGCTGGTGCCGCGCGATACGCCGGGGCTTGAGGTGCGCCGGGCGATGCAGGTGTACGGATACGAGGACCATGCCCACGGCGGTCATGCGGAGGTCGTCTTCGACGGGGTCCGGGTGCCGGCGGCGAATCTGATCGGCGAGGAGGGCGGCGGTTTCGCCATCGCTCAGGCCCGCCTCGGTCCGGGCCGTATCCACCACTGCATGCGGCTGATCGGGATGGCCGAGCGGGCGATAGAGCTGATGTGCCGGCGTGCGGTGGACCGTACGGCCTTCGGGAAGCCGATCGCCGAGCAGGGGGTGGTGCGGAACTGGATCGCGGACGCCCGGGTGACGGTGGAGCAACTGCGGCTGCTGGTGCTGAAGACGGCGTGGCTGATGGACACCGTGGGCAACCGGGGCGCGCATACGGAGATCCAGGCGATCAAGATCGCGACCCCGAGGGCGGTGGTGGAGATCCTCGACCGGGCGGTGCAGGTGCACGGCGCGGGCGGGGTGAGCCAGGACTTCGAGCTGGCGGAGCTGTGGGCGGCGGCGCGGACGCTGCGGCTGGCGGACGGCCCGGACGAGGTGCACCAGCGCTCGCTGGCCCGCCGTGAGCTGAGCCGCTACCGATGAGCCTGCGGGCCCGGTGAGCCGCTGCCGGTGAGCCGCCGGGCCCGGTCATCGGTCATCGGTCATCGCGACCGGGACCGGGACCGGTACCGGGACCGGGACCGGCAGCCGCTACGGCCGCAGCGCCCTCATCAGCAGATCCGCCAGCTGGTCGGCCACCTGCCGCTTGCTCAGGGAGCCCTCCGGGCGGTACCAGGTCGACAGATGGTGGACCGATCCGAAGTGGTAGTCGACCACCAGATCGGCGGGGGTCGCCGAGGAGAAGACCCCGGTGCGCTGCCCCTCCTCCACCAGGGCCCGGAACCGCTCGTGGTAGCGCCGGCGCTCCGCCCGTACCTCCTTGTGCTTCTCCGGGCTGAGATGGTGCATCGACCGGAAGAAGATCGCCGCGTCGTCGAGATTGTCGATCGTCGTCACGACCACATCGGCCGCGGCGTCCCGCAGCCGCTTCTCCACCGGCTCGTCGGCGTCGGCGAACGCGTCGAGCCGCTCCTGCTGGACCCGGAGCACCCGGGCGTAGACCTCCTGGAGGAGGTCCTCCTTGGAGCCGAAGTAGTGGTAGAGCGCTCCCTTGGTGACGCCTGCCGCCTCCACGATCTCCTGGACGGAGGTGCGGTCGTAGCCCCGTTCGGCGAAGAGCCTGGTGGCGGCGGCCAGCAGCCTCTGCGGTACGGGGGTCTCCTCCCCGTCCGTCGTCCTGGCCATCGTCCGCCACCAACCTCTCACTCGACTGCGCTCTGTGCACGGGGGTGTTCCACCGGGGTGTTCACCGGGCTGCTCGCCGAGGTCTCACCGACGTTCGCGCAGCTCCCGTCTGAGGATCTTCCCACTCGCCGTCTTGGGCAGCTCGGGCAGGATCTCGACCTGCCGGGGGTACTTGTAGGCGGCGAGCCGCTCGGCGCAGTACCGCGAGAGCTCCGCGGGCTCGGCTGCGGCCCCGGGACGCAGGCTGATGTACGCCTTCACCGTCTCTCCCCGATAGGCGTCGGGCACCCCGACGACGGCCGCCTCCCGCACGGCGGGGTGGGTGTGGAGGACGTCTTCGACCTCGCGCGGCCAGACCTTGAAACCGGACGCGTTGATCATGTCCTTCTTGCGGTCGACCACATAGAGCCAGCCGTCCGGGTCCATGAAGCCGATGTCCCCGGAGCGCAGTTCCCCGCCGGGGAAGGTCTCCGCGGTCGCCTCGGGCATCCCCCAGTAGCCGCTGACCACCTGGGGCCCGCTGATCATGATCTCGCCGTGCGCGCCGAAGGGCACCTCCTCGCCCTTCTCGTCGACGATGCGCACCATCGTGTCCGGGCCGGGGACCCCGACCGAGAGGGTGCCGGAGGCGGGGTCGACCGGGGCTTCGAGACCGGGCGGCACGGAGGCGCAGGGCGCGGTGGACTCGGTGAGGCCGTAGCCGTTGGTGAGATAGGGGCCGAAGTCCGTGCGGATGCGGTCGATCAGCGCGGGCGGCACGGGCGCGCCGCCCGAGGCGAGCACCTGGAAGGAGGCGAAGTGCTCGCGGGTGGCGCCGGGGTGGGCGGTCAGGGCCATGAAGGCGGTGGAGGGGCCCACGGTGAACGCGGGCCGGTGCTCGGCGAAGGCGTCGAGGACGACGCCCGCCTCGAAGCGGTAGGCGAGGGCGAGGGTGCCCGCGTTGGCGATGGAGGCGGCGAGTTCGCAGACCACTCCGGTGATGTGGAACAGCGGGGCGAGTGCGAAGTAGCAGGCGCCCTCGGCCACCGGGAGCGCGGTGCGCTGGCGTTCGGCGATATAGGCGATGGCGCCGTGGTGGTTCATCGCGCCCTTGGGGGTTCCGCTGGTGCCGGAGGTGTAGCTGATCAGGGCGGTGTCGGCGGCGGAGAGTTCGCGTCCGGCGGGCGCGGGCAGCCGCCGTCTGGCCGCGGTGACCAGATCGTCGGTGTCGTACGGGCGCGGCAGCCGTGCCGCGCCGAGTACGCGGGGGTCGTCGCGGGTCTGGAGGTCGCGCTCGCAGACGGTGAGCACCGTGTGGACGGACGATTCGGCGACGACGGCGCGCAGATAGCTCTCCCAGGCGTGGTCCGCGCAGACGAGGACGGTGGCCCCGGAGTCATCGAGGGCCTTCGCGACCTCGGCGGACCGGTACATGGGGTTGAGCGGTACGACGATGGCTCCGGCCTTCCACGCGCCGAGCAGCGCGAGGACGAACTGCGGGCAGTTCTGGAGGATGACGGCGACCCGGTCGCCGCGCTCGACGCCCTTGGCGGCGAGATGACCGGCGAGGGAGTCGGAGAACGCGTCGGTCTCGCGGTAGCTGAGCCGTCCGTCGAAGTAGGCGAGGGCGGTGCGGTCGGGGGCGCGGCGGACGGCGGCCCGTAAGGAGTGCACCACGGTCTCCGGCGGGGATATCCGGGCGAGCTGGGCTTTGGAGAGCCGGGCGAGCCAGGGTTTGGCGGCGTAGATCGAGGCGGTCATCGTTCCGCTCCTTCCCATGTCCGTTGAATGCGGTTCATTCCGTCGAGCCAGCGGTCGGGTTCGCTGGCGCGGGCCTGGTAGAAACCGGCGACCTCGGGGTGCGGCAGGATCAGGAACCGGTCGTCCGCGATGCCCGCGAAGAGCGCGTCGGCCACGTCCTCGGGCTCGATGGCGGTGGGGCTCAGCACCAGGTCGCCCGCGGATCCGGCCTCGGTCAGCATGTTCGTACGCACCCCCTGCGGGCAGATGGCGTGCACCTTCAGTCCGCGGTGGCGGTAGGTGAGGGAGAGCCATTCGGCGAACGCGTACGCGCCGTGCTTGGAGACGCTGTAGGGGGCGGCCCCGATCATGGTGAGCAGTCCGGCGGCGGAGACGGTGGAGACGAAGCGGCCGGCGCCGCGCTCCAGCCAGCCGGGGAGGAGGTCGCGTGCCGCGCGGACATGGGCCATGACGTTGACGTCCCAGGCGGCGGCCCAGATCTGCTCGTCGGCGAAGGGGCCGCCGGGCGAGGCGAGACCGGCGTTGGCGCAGTACACGTCCACGGCGCCGCCGAGGGCGTCCCGGGCCTCGGGGACGATTCCGGAGGCGTCCCCGGCGACGGCGATGCCGCCGATCTCGTCGGCGACCGCCGCCGCCCGCACCGGGTCGATGTCGTTGACCACGACCCGCGCGCCCTCCGCTCTGAACCGGCGGGCGAGGGCGGCGCCGATACCGCCGCCCGCGCCGGTGACCACCACTGCCGCGCCGTCCATGGAATGCATCGGTCTCCGCCTCTCGGTAACTCCGGACCCGGGTCTGCGTTCCGGGGCAGACTAACCAGTCGGTATGTAGTAAGGAAGGGGGCGGGCCCGGGCGTTCCACGGGTGTGCGGCCATCGGCCGCGCCGCCGTGGAGCCGCGCCGCCGTGGAGCCGTGGAGCCGTGTACGGCGCGGCCGGCCGGGATACGGGTCGGTCCGGCGGGCCTCCCGCGGGCGGCGATGACATCCTCGGACCCGGCGGCGGCCGAAGCGCCCACCGGAAGCGGGCCCGGCGGCGGAATGAGCCGGGCGGCTTCGCGCGCGGCCGGGGAGGAACGGGGCCGGCGGCCCCGGCGCCGTCCGCGCCGTCCACGTCGTCCGCGCCGTCCACGTCGTCCACGTCGGACGGGTGCGGCGAGGTCGTTCCCCCTCGTCACCTGGCGCGCTAGCGTGCGTGGTCATGACAGACAGCCTGTACGGAGGGAGTCCGATGAGCCTGTCCAGACGGGGCCTGCTGGCCGCCACGGGCGCGGTGGGCGCACTGGCGGCGGCCGGTCCGGCGAACGCCTCGCCCCATGGGTCGCCCGAGCCGCCCGAGGCGCACGCCCCCGGCCCGGCTGACCCGGCTTCCAGCAGCGCCGCCGGGCGGACCGGCCGCCGCCGGGTCCGCACCGGATTCGACCGCCTGGCCGCCGCCGGTTACGCCCCGCTGGCCGGCCAGCGCGTCGGCGTGGTCACCAACCCCAGCGGCATCACCTCCGACGTACGCCACATCGTGGATGTGATGCACGCCGACGAACGGGTCGATCTGGTCGCGGTCTTCGGCCCGGAGCACGGCTTCCGCGGCACCGCCCAGGCCGGGGGCTCCGAAGGCCGCTACGACGACCCGGCGACCGGGCTGCCCGTCTACGACACCTACCGGCTGAGCGGGCAGAAGCTCGCCGACGTCTTCACCGCCGCGGGCGTGGACACGATCGTCTTCGACATCCAGGACGTCGGCGCGCGTTTCTACACGTATATCTGGACGCTGTACGACTGCATGCGGTCGGCGGTGCTCGCGGGGAAGCGGATCGTCGTGCTCGACCGGCCCAATCCGGTCACCGGGCGGTGGGCCTCCGGGCCGGTGCTCGACCGTGCCTTCGCCTCGTTCGTGGGCCTCGAACCGATCCCCCAGACACACGGGTTGACGGTGGCCGAACTGGCGCTGCTCTTCAACGGCGAGTTTCTGCGGGAGCGGCCCGTGGAGCTGGAGACGGTGTGGATGTCGGGGTGGCGGCGCTCGGACTTCTTCGACGGGACGGGTCTGCCCTGGGTGCCGCCGAGCCCCAATATGCCCACCCCCGACACCGCGCTGGTGTACCCGGGGACCTGTCTCTTCGAAGCCACCAATCTGTCGGAGGGGCGGGGGACCACCCGTCCCTTCGAGCTGCTGGGCGCGAAGGGCCTGGACGGCCGCTGGGCCGGGGCGGCGAACGCCCTGGAGCTCCCGGGGGTGCGGTTCCGTGAGGCGTACTTCACCCCGACGTTCTCCAAGTTCCGGGGAGAGACCGTCGGCGGGGTGCAGCTGCATGTGCACGACCGGGAGGAATTCGACCCGGTGCGCACCGGGATCGGGCTGCTGGTGACGGCGAAGCGGACCTGGTCCGGCTTCGCCTGGTGGCCCGACACCGGGTGGATCGACAAGCTCACCGGCTCGACCAGGGTCCGCACGATGATCGACGCGGGGGCGGGGCCGGACGAGATCACGGCGGTGTGGCGGGCGGAGCTGGCCGAGTTCAGATCGGTACGGAGGAGATATCTGCACTACCGCTAGGGAGTCTCCGCACCGTCCCCAGCAGTCCCCGCGCGCGGCCGGCGGCCCCGCCGGGCGCGTGCGCCGGGTGATTCTGACCGGATGTGAGCCCGCGCGGCCGTATTGAACCCGCGATGTCCTGGGTATGGCCGTCCCTCGCACGGCACAGGATCCTGGGGGGAAAGAAGCGGATGTTTCGGGGGAGGGGCAGTCATGCCGGAAATGAGTGTGAGTCCTTATCAGGACATCGTCTTCGGCGAGGACGGCGACATCGATCCGGCCGGGCGGGAGCGGCTGCTGCGGCTGCTCCGGCTGGACATCACCGATCTGGTGATATTCGCACATGGCTGGAACAGATCGCCCTGGGATGCGCGGGCGCCGCACTCGGCGTTCTTCGCCCCCTTCCCCGGGCTGCTGTCGCCCCAGGCGCGCGTGGGGTACGCGGGGCTGATATGGCCGTCGATGAGATTCGGCGACGAGCCGATGCCCGGCGCCGGGCCGGTGCCGGACGGCCCCGAACCGCTGACGGAGCTGGACGCGGCGACCCGGGACTCGCTCAACGGGCTCTTCCCCGGGCATCGGGCCACGGTGGCACGCCTCGCCCGGCTGCTGGAGCTCCGGCCCGGGTCGGCGGACGCCTTCGCCGAGTTCGGCAGGCTCGCCCGGCGGCTCACCCGGGCCCCGGCGGGCGGTCTGGAGAACTGCTTCACCGCCGATCTCCCGCAGGACGAGCAGGGGCCGCCCGCCCTGCTCCACGAGGACGCGCTCACGTTCTGCCGCACCCTCGGCCTGGCGCTGGAGGACAGCGAGCCGGCTGCCCCGGCCGGCCTCCGCGCCGACCCGGCGGACGGCGCGCTGAGCCGCAGCTGGAAGGGGGCGAAGGAGCTGCTGCGGCAGATGACCTATTACGCGATGAAGCGCCGCGCGGGAGCCGTCGGCGAGCTGGGGCTCGGCCCGCTGCTGGGCCAGCTCGCGCGGGTACGCCCCGGGACGCGGATCCATCTGGTGGGCCACAGCCAGAGCGCGCGGCTGGTCTCCTTCGCGCTGCGGGGGCTGCCCGACGGCGTGCACACGGTGAAGTCGGTGACCCTGCTCCAGGGGGCCTTCTCGCATTACGCGTTCGCGCCGAGCCTGCCGCACGCGGCCCAGCACGCGGGGGCGCTGACGGCCATGGAGGACCGGGTCGACGGCCCGGTGGTGGCCGGTTACTCCCGGCACGACACCGCGCTCGGGGTGCTGTACCCGCTGGCCTCCCGGCTGGCCGGGGACGACCGGAGCCCCGGGCGGCCGGACCGGCGCTGGCGGGCGCTGGGACACGACGGCTTCCAGGCCGTACGTCCGGCCTCGGCCCGGCTGACCCTGGACGAGGCACTGACCCGGGGATTGCCCCGCTCGGGGTGCGTCAGCGTGGACACCGCATCGGTGGTGCGGCGCGGAAGGCCGCCGATGGGCGCGCACAACGACATCTGCCATCCGGAGCTGGCGAGGCTGGTGGTCTCGGCGGGCCGGGTCGGGCGCTGAGCGGGCGTGGCCGCAGGGGCTGATGGTGCGATGGGCAGCGATGGCGGCAGCGGTGCCTCCGGCACCCCGGCGGGAGCGCCGGAGACCAGCCGGGCCGCGTCCGTATCACCCGCTGACCACTTCCCCGTCCCGGAGCGCGGTGTACGCCGCCCACGCGTGGAGCAGCGGCGGGGTCACCGAGGGGCGGCGGGCCGGGGTATGGGTCAGCGCGTACCGGACGGCGGCGGGTGAGGCGCCCGGGAACAGCGAACAGAGCAGCGCCGCCGCGCCCGTGACGAAGGGCGCGGCGGCGCTCGTGCCGCTCACGGTCCGCGGGGCCCCGTCGAGGCCCAGGCCGGTGATCCGGTCGCCGGGGGCGCCCACTCCGTTCCGTCCGATGGAACGCCCCAGGTTGGACTGGGGCATGGGCCGCCCGGCGCGGTCGTAGGCGATCACCGGGATGACCCAGGGGTGGCCGGTGAGCACGGAGGAGCCCATCCGGCCCTGGTTGCCGGCCGCGACCACCGTGATCACGCCCCGGTCCGCGGCATGGTCGAGGGCCGCCTCCAGCGCGTGGTCCCGGACGCCGGAGGGCGCGGGCTGCGCCATGCTGAGGTTCAGGATGTGCGCGCCCGCGTCGACGGTCTCGGTGATCGCCTCGGCGAGTTCGCCGGTGCGTACACCGGTCAGACAGGTCGCGGGGCCGCCGTCCGCCGGGCGGTCCGTGAAGAGGGGCCGGGTCAGCAGGGTGCAGCCCGGACAGATGCCGGTGGCCGCGGCGAGGATCCCCGCGACGAAGGTGCCGTGCGCACAGCAGACATCGCCCCGGCGGCAGCCCCTCGTCCCGGCGGGGCGCAGCTCCCGGACCGGACGGCCCGTGAGAGCCGGGTGGTCCAGGGCGACCCGGCCGTCGATCAGCCCCACGACGACGGAGGACCGGCCGGCCGTGCGTGTCCTGAGCGGGGTGAGGCGTACCAGATCCAGGGGGTCCAAGGGGGCCGAGGGATGCAAGGTGTGCAAGGGGTGCATGGCCGGTCGCCTGCTAGCCGATCAGATACATGGGCGGCTCACAGTCGTTCAGGCACTGGTCCTGGCAGACGTTGAGGCAGTCGCCCGCTTCCCAGGGCGGCCGGTCCTCGCACACATTCGCGCACTCGTTGAGGCACAAGGTGTCGCAGTGGGTGTCGATCTGCGGGAACAGCCGGTCACCGGGGCACGGGGGCCGGGCGGGGGTGAATCCGGGGAGCGTCATCCCGAACCTCCCCACAAGTCCCAGTACCGGCATCTGTCCTCCAGGCAGCCCGCGTAGCAGTCGTCGAAGTTGTCGAGGCCCTCGCAGCCGGCGTGGCAGATCGGGCCTTCGACGCTCTCGCAGAAGATCTCCTGGGGGACGAGCCCGTCGGATCCGGCCCCGGCCGTGCGCGGCGGACCGGCGGGCGCTGTTCCCCGCCCGCCGGCGGCTGCCGTGGCGACGGCGAATCCAGGAATACGCATTCCTCCTCACCTCATCTCTCGGTCGCCGGTGGCCGCCCTCCCGCTATCGGCAGGTGTCCATGCACGAGCGGTAGCAGTCGGGATGACACAGCGACGGGTCGTGGTAGTGCTCGCACTCGAAGTCGCAGATGGCGCCGCACTCCATCTCGCAGAACGACGTCAGCTGGGGGAACAGCCGGTCGCCGGGCGAGTCGTGCGGTGGCCGCGTACGGGCGAATCCGGGGAGACCCATCCAGGGTCACCACTTGTTGGCGCAGAGCCTGTGCAGGCACTTCCGCACACAGGTGCTGAAGTTGTAGGAGCCTCTGCACTGGTTGCGGCAGACCGGGCCCAGTTCCTCCTCGCAAGTGAACTGCTGGGGAAGGACCATGTCACCCGCCTTCACCCCAGGGGCCGCCGTGTCGACGGCGAATCCAGGAATACGCATGTCCGTTCGCCTCTTTCATCGATTACCGGTTGTAGTACGTCTGCAACGGGGTCACGGGGTAGGGGAAGAGTCCGTCGACGCCGACGCGGACGGACCATTTCTCCGTGACATTGGTCTGGCGGTGGGTGTAGGAGAAGATCGCCGTGATGACGGTCTGCGCCCCGCTGAGCCGGGACGGCACTGCCTCCACCGCGGACAGGGCATAGCCCTCGCCGTACTCCTCGTTGGTCTTCTGGTAGATCTCCTGGTTCCGTACGGTGAGGTAGTTGAGGGCCCGGTCGGCGGGGCCGGTGCCCGCGTTGTCGCTGAGCTGGAGCATCCGGTCGAGCAGGGCTCCGGCGGCCTTCTCGAAGTCCTTGCGCGAGGCGCCGGCGGGCCGTTCGATCGCCTGGATCAGCTCCTTGCTGTCGAAGGCCCAGATCTTCTCCACGCGCACCACGGGGACGGAGAGTCCCTGGCACGCGCCCGGGGGTGCGACCGGGCCGAGGTAGCCGACGATCACGGCGAGGTCGCGCTGATCGGCGATCGGCCGCAGCGCCTCCAGCAGCTCGGGGAGTTCCATGGGGTCGGCGGGCTCCAGCAGATAGGTGTCGACGCCCTGGACGGAGAGGACGTAACACATCTGCCGGGCGATATAGCGGTTCTCCGGGTCGGTCAGGACCCGGTAGAGGGCGTCGGCGTCGGTGGCGTCCGCCTGTTTCGCCTCGCCCGCGACCTGGCCGAATTCCCGCTGTACGGAGATGTCGGGGAACACGGCGCGGACCCGTCCCAGGACATAGACATAGCCGGGTCCGGCGCTCTCCGCCGCTGCTCCGTCGTGGCCGCCCGCGGAGGCCGCGCCGCCGGTGGCGCCGCAGCCGCAGCCGCAGCACGCCTGGGTGACGGAGGGCGTCTCGGGGGATGCGCCGGGCCCGTCCGGGGCGGCTTCCGGGGGTGGCGGGCGTACCTCGTCGTCCGCCGGGAGGTCTATCGGGGGGTCCATCGGTTCGGACTGCATCGGTCACTCCTCGCACACGCGCTCGCGCCGGAACGGTGCATGCCCCGGCCGTTCCCGGTTCGTGTCGCGATCGTGCTTCCCGTGCCGGAGTGCGCTCTCTCCGTGCACCCGGGCGTGCGATCCATCCGTACACCCGGGCGCACCGTGTCGGTGTACCCGGATGCACCGTGTCCGTACGCCCGAGTACGGTGACGGAGGCTCAGCGGGGGGCCCGACGGCCGCCGACCACCAGCCAGCGGTTCAGGGCCTCGGCCCTGCGGCCACAGCCGCCACAGGGGCGGATGCCCACCGCCGTGGTCACCCGGGCGACGGCGTCGCCCAGTCCCACCTCGGCGCCTTCCCGGGCGAACCCGGGAATCCTCACCCGGTGCCGGGGGCCGTCAGTTCGCTTGCCCCGCTTGCTCGTTGCGCCCTCAACCATCCTTCTCACATCCGGTGCCCCCACCTCTTCTCATCCTCCCCCGGTCCGGTCCCCACCGCATTCCCGGAGACCGGACCGGACCGGGGGACAGCGGGAACGACCCCCGGCTAGGGGGCCGCGCGGTGCGAGGGGAATTCGACGACCTGCTGATACGTCGGCCGGTTCTGCCAGTGGACCGCCGGGTGGGTGATCCCGCCCAGCGCGCGGTGGATGATCGCGTCGGCGCACCACTGCTGTCCCGCGGCGCACTCCGCGTCACCGGGGTAGACCTGGCCCGGGGTCCTGGCCGCCGCCTGCTTCAACGTGGCGAGCAGGGCGTCCCGGCAGGCGGTCAGCGCGCCGTCGCCGCAGTACGTCCTGGCCAGCGGGCCCTGTACCTCCCGTCCGAGCACCTGACGCAGATCCTTGTCGACAAAGCCCCACCAGCCGAACTGGAAGGCGGAACCCCCATGGGCCCCGGTCGGGCCGTGCGCGGCGGAGGGCGACTCGTCGACGGCGAGGTTGGCGGCGAAAGCCGCGTACAGCTCGTCGCCGAGGCCCGGCTTGAACTCGGCCGCCACCAGCAGCGGCCACCAGGCGTCCATCAGCCGTACCGCGTCGGGATGGGTGTAGCGGCGGGAGCCGGGCGAGGTCTCCTTGCGCTGCGATCCCGCCGCCCGCCACTCCTCCAGCCGCTGGACCGCCGTGCTCAGCTGGGGGTCGGTGAGGGGCTGGGAGCGCAGTACGGCGAGGAGTTCGGGCAGCAGCTGCTCGCCTCTGAGGTCGGTGACGGCCGCCTCGGCCATCGCCCGGGTGAGCGAGGCGCGGGTGACCCCGCCGGCGGCGACGAGTGCGGCCACCCGGTCGTCCAGGAGATCGCCCCGGTGCACGGCCCCGAATCCGAAGCCGGCCGCCGCGTACCCCTCGGCCTGCCGGTTGTTCCAGGAGATGTAGTAGTCCTGGCCGATGGAGTTCGGGTGTTCGGCGAAGGGGGTGTACGCGGCGGTGTTGGCGGCCGGGTCGAAGTCCTGCCACTCGTACTGCTGCTCGGCTCTGACCGGCAGCGCCGGGTCCACGTTCGCCGCCCGTACCGGATTGTCGCCGCTGTTGAAGTAGGCGGCGGTGCGGGAGTCGGCGTAGAACCAGTTGAAGGCGTAGCCGATCTTGTGGGCGGCCTGCTGGAAGGAGCGGGCGTCGGTGACGTACGAGGGGTCGTTCAGCATCTGGAAGCCGATGATCGAGTCGGCTTCGTGCCGGTAGGTGGTGCGGAGGGAGGTGTAGGCGACGGGCTTGCCGCCGACCGTGGCGCGATGGGTGACCATGCCGTAACGGGTGCGCCAGACCTGCATCCGGTAGGAGCCGGCGGCCGTGGAGTCGGCGACCGAGGGCCGCCAGGCGTTGCGGCGCTCCATCTTCTCCATGGGGACGCACTCGCCCCGGTAGCGGTAGTGGACGGCGTCCTTGGCCGGGTCGGAGCCGTCGGGGGCGCAGAGTTCGACGGCGTATGTGTCGGTCATGTCCTGGAGGGCGGAGGTGGCGGACCAGGCGTAGTCCTTGCCCCGGCCCATCTGGACGTACATGCCGACCCCGGCGAAGGAGACGCCACGGGCGGAGATGCCGGGTCCCTGGAGCTCCTGGAGCATCATCAGCTGCGGTGCGAAATAGCCGGTCTGGGGGCCGAAGACGGCGATCGGACTGCCGCCGGCGGTGTGCTGCCCGGAGACGAGCAGGGCGTTGGACATGCCCCGCCGGGGGTTGAGCGCCGCGGGGTCGAGCACGCCGTCGTCGTACATGCCCTGGGCGGGCGCGAGGCGGGCGGGGGCGCGTACGGGGTCCTTGGCCGCGGCCCGGGGGCCCTTGGTGACGGCGGAGCCGGTACGGTCGTGGACGAGCTGTTCGGGGGTCACCGATCCGGCGTCGGGGAGTGCGGCGCCGCGCGGGTCGCCGGGCTTTCCCGCGTACGGGAAGGCGGTGCCGTCATGGACGGTGAGCACGGTCTCGGGGTCCTCGCGCTGCCGGAAGGACTCCCAGACCCTGGTGCCCTCGGCGACTCCGTACTTCCGCTGGGCGGCGAGGAGGGAGAGCGCCGACTGCACCTCGCCGCCTCCGCCGCCGCCGAACTGGCCGCCGACGACGGAGGCGATGGCGATCAGATCGGAGAGGGTGAAGGGTTTGATCTCACCGGCGTTGGTAATGGAGTCGATATGGCCGGTGAGAACGTACTCGCCGGGGAAGTACCGTCCGTTCTTGGACTGTACGCGGTAGGCGTTGATGCCGTCGATATACGCCTGGGCGTCCTCCATGGCCTGCCGGCCGCGCTCGCCCTCGGTGGTGCGGATGTGCTCGATCTGCGCCTGGTAGTCGGCTTCGGTGTACGGGGCCTGGGGCCAGAACTGCTGTTCAAGGCCCTGGTTGGCGAGTGCGCCGCCCGCGAAGGGGGTGAGGTCGCCGCGGCCTATGTGCCGGAAGAGGTCCATCATCCACAGCCGGTCCTGGCCCGCGGCGTAGCCCGCGCCGAACTCGGTGCCGTAGCGGGTGGCGCCCTTGATGTGCGGGACGCCGGTCTTCTTGTCACGGGTGATGGTGACGTCGGGGCGGGGGCTGATCACGGACTCGATCTGGTTCTCGGGGACGCCGAAGGAGGCGTCGTTGAAGAACTCCGACATCCTGGCGTCGGTGAGGCCGCTGTAGCCGCCGACGAGGGAGTCATAGCGGCTGAGCTGGTCGGAGCTGTGCCCGGGGCGGGTGCCGAGGAGCTGGTGGGCGAGGATCTCGGCGAGGGTGGCGTTGCCGTTCTGGCCGGGCGGGAGGATGTCGGAGCACTGGCCGCGGCAGAGATCGCCGTCGACGGCCTGTGCGGTGGGGGGTGCGGCCGGGCCGGCCGCCGTGGCCTGCGGCAGGGGGGCCAGCAGTCCGGCGGCGAGCGCGAACGCCGCGGCGGCGGTGACGAGTCGGGGTCTTCCGGTGCGTCGTCGCATGCATGCTCCTCGGGGAGGCCGATGCGCCGGAGGTTACCGAGGGTAAGGCGCAAGGGTAAGTGAACATGCGTCACCTTTTCCGAATCGCCACAGGGGCTCTCACCACAGGGCCGCCCGTCAGCCGGAGGCAGCGCCCATCAGCCGGAGACGGCGTCCGTCAGCCGGAGGCAGCGCCCATCAGCTGGAGACGGCGTCCGTCGCCCGTTCACCGCCGCGGTTCCGGGAGCGCGTGGCGACGACATCGGGACCCCTCTGGGCGAGCAGGGCCTGAATCCGGCCAACCGTCGGATCGGCCCGCTGGGCGGGGATCGCGGAGGCATCCGCGTCCCCGGCGGCGATGAGGAGATCGGCCGGCGGACCGGGCAGCGCGAGGCCGGCGGCGAGTCCGTGCAGGGCGTGGTCGTTCGGAGGGGGTCCTTCAGGCACGGTCCGGCGTACCGCGAATACCGGCTGACCATCGCGCGCGGGGGTTTCGCCGCCCCCGGATCGTAGGCGACTTTTCCTTGACGGCCGCCATCGGTTTTTTTCGATGGAGCCGGATGGGGCAGTCGTACGTCCAAACGTCAACGCCCGTATACCCACGACGGAGGTGGCAGTGCGATGGCCGGTTTCCGGAGTCTCGCGAGACAGGTGCGCGACGCACGGTGTGACCTGGCGCTACGGCGCTACTCACTGCGCAAGTGCCTTGAGCGATTCGCCCCTTATGGGCATCGGGCGACCTGGGATCACCTCTGCGCCCAGCACTGTATCGAGCCCGAGGACCGGGCGCCCGATCCAGCGCGGCTGGTGGCCGCGCTCGAAGAACTGGAAGAGGCGCGGGCCGTATGGCTCGCCTACGAGGAGAGCTTCGCGGACCGGCGCAAGCGCGAGAAGCACCATGGACTGCGGCGGCCCGCGTCCATGGACGACTGGCACCGGCGGACGTGGGGCGGAAACGGCGTGGCGCGTTGCGACAGCCCGTACTCCCATCCGTCGGCGCCGCTGGGCGAGGTGCTGCGCCGACTGATCACCGCGCTGGAGAACAAGCCCGGCGCGTCCTGTCCGGTGTGCGGGGAGACCGGCATCGTCTGGCGGCAGGATCTGGCGAACGAGCCGTGGACCGGGCCGGTGTGCACGGGCTGCGGCATCGTGGTGCCGCGGCCCGTGCTGACGTCCGAGGCGGTGGCGGCGGCCAAGGAGGCGGGGCGCGGAGAACTGGCGTCCGTGGCCTGAGCGGCGCGGGGGCGGGCCGTGGAGAGCGGTGTGCCCCCGCCTTGTCGGGGCCGGTACGCGATACGCACCGGGGCCGGCGCTCCGGTCGGGCCGTGGGGGCGGGCCCCGGGCGGGCCGGGCGGTCGGGACGGGCCCGTCACGGGGGTACGGACCCGTCCGGCGGTCACGGGGGTACGGACCTCATACGGGGGACGCGGCCGTCCACCCGGCGGTGGTGTCCGGCGTCGGCGTCCCGGCGGCGGGCCGTCGCTCAGTCGTCGTCCTGATAGCGGACCGGCATCAGCCGGGACCCCGCCATCCGGCTGCCGAAGTCGTCCTCGGGGTTGGAGAGCACACAGGTGTCCAGCGAGAGACAGCCGCAGCCGATGCAGTCGGTGAGATGGTCGCGCAGCCGTCCCAGCTGGTTGATCCGCGTGTCCAGTTCACCGCGCCAGGCGAGCGAGAGCCGCGCCCAGTCCTCACGGTCGGGCGTGCGCGCCTCGGGCAGCTGGGCGAGCGCCTCCCCGATGGTGGCGAGCGGAATGCCCACCCGCTGGGCGGCACGCACAAAGGCCACCCTGCGCAGGGTGTCCCTGGTGTAGCGGCGCTGGTTGCCGCTGGTCCTGCGGCTGGAGATGAGCCCCTTGGACTCGTAGAAGTGCAGGGCCGACACGGCCGCGCCGCTCCGTGCGGCCAGCTGACCGACCGTGAGCTCATGGGACTTCTCGGAAGACTGGGACATCCCGCAGACCCTACTGCGTCTCCGTTGACAGAACAGTGCCGCCCGACCATGCTGAGCAAGCGCTTAGGCATACGGGACGTTCGTTCGTGGCGGCATCGAGAGACAGGGACCGGGAAGATGGCCGAGCCGAAGATCTTCACCTCCGCCGAGGAGCTGCGCGCCGGGATCGGCGAGCGACTGGGCCCCAGCGACTGGCTGGAGATCGACCAGAAGAGGATCGATCTCTTCGCCGAGGCGACCGGCGATCACCAGTGGATCCATGTCGACCCGGAGCGCGCGGCGGACGGCCCCTTCGGGACCACGATCGCGCACGGCTATCTCACCCTCTCCCTGCTGCCCGCGCTGGTCCCGCAGGTGATGCGGGTCGAGGGCATGAAGATGGGGCTCAACTACGGGACCGACAAGGTCCGGTTCCCCGCGCCCGTCCCGGTGGGGTCGCGGCTGCGGGCGGCGGTGGAGCTGGTGAGCGTGGCGGAAGCGGGCGGCGGCGTGCAGGTGACGGCGCGGGTCACGGTCGAGCGCGAGGGCGGCGAGAAGCCGGTGTGCGTGGCGGATTCGGTGTCCCGCTACTTCTTCTGAGGACGTTCCCCCGAGGGTCTTCCCCTGAGGACGCTCCCCTTGAGGACCTTTCCCCGAGGACCGGAGCGCCGCCCGCCCCCGGCCGCCGACCCATGGCCGGCGGACGGCGGGCGCGACTACTTCCGGGCGGAGACCATGCGCAGTACGAGATCCGCGTAGAGCGCGCCGACCTCTTCGGGCGTCCGGCTCCCCCGGACGTTGAACCACCGCGCCACATCGATGCAGAGCGAGAGCACGGCGAGGGTGGTCCCCGGCACATCGGGGACGTCGAACTCCCCGGCCGCCACCCCGTCGCGCAGAATCCCGCGCACCACGGCGTCGCTGCGGCGGCGCAGCCCCACGATCTCGGTGCGGTGCTCTGCGGAGGGCGCGTCGAGTTCGTACTGCACCACGCGCGCGGTGTCGTGCCGTCCGGCGTGCCAGCGGACGAAGGAGCTCACGGCGTCGGCGAGCCGCTCGGTGGGGGTGCCGTCGCGCTCGGAGGCGGCCGAGAGCACTTCCAGCGCCCGGTCGTGCCCGATCCGGCTGATCCGGTGGAGCAGCTCTTCCTTGGTCTTGTAGTGGATGTAGAGCGCGGCGGGGCTCATTCCGGCGCGGCCGGCGATGTCCCGTGTCGTGGTCGCGTGGTACCCGCGCTCGGCGAACGCCTCCACGGCGGCGACGAGCAGTTTCCTCGCCGCCTCGGGCGTGACCTCGGCCCATGGCGCCTCTTCGCAGGTCGCCTCATGGACGCCGGTCGTCTCCTCGGCGCCGGTCGTCTCCTCGGCCGCGGCCATGGTTCGCCTCTTTTCCCCTCAAACAAGAGGACCACCATACCCCGAAGGTGAGCAAGCGCTTAGCGCGGCCGCGGGGGCCCGAGCCGCCGTACGGCCGACCGCTCTTCGCTCAGCCGCAGTTCCATGGGGCCCACACCCCCATTTAACTATCGCTGCTAGTTTTCTGCCGTCGTGCCTACTATGTGCCGCATGGCCCGACCGCGCAAGCCCCTCCTCAGCAGAGAACGCATCGTCGCGGCGGCGGGCGCGCTCGTGGACTCGGAGGGGCTGGACGCGGTCTCCACCCGGCGGCTCGCGGCCGAGCTCGGGGTCAGCGGCCCCTCGCTCTACAACCATTTCCGCACCAAGGACGAGATCCTCGAAGCGGTCGCGGACGCGGTCAGCGCACAGGTCGATCTGTCGATGTTCGCGGAGCACGACTCCCGCGACTGGGCCACCGCCCTCCATGACTGGGCCCTGTCCTACCGCGCCGCGCTCAGGGCACATCCGCAGATCGTCCCGGTGCTGGCCCGGGGTCCCGGCCGCCGCCCCGCCGGCCTGCGGGTGGCGGACGCGGTCTTCGGGGCGATGGTCCGCGCGGGCTGGCCGCCCGCCCAGGCCACCCATATCGGCGCGCTGATGCGGTACTTCATCACCGGTTCGGCGCTGGGCTCCTTCGCGCGCGGCTTCGTGGACGACGAGACGGCGTACGACCCGGCCGACTATCCCCACCTCGGCCGGGCGCATCTCCTCGCCGGGCGCCAGAAGGCGGTGGACGAAGGGGCCTTCGAGACGGGCCTGCGGGCGATCATCGAGGGGCTGGGCGTCCAGTACGCGGCACTGGACCGGAGCTGACCGGCCCCCCGGCGGGACGGGCCCGCGCGGCATGAGGAGGATCCATCGCGGACCGACCCAGCGCACGGAGAGCCGCCGCGGACCCGCCCGGCGCGGGCGGGTCCGCCCCGGGCGCGCGGCGGCGCCGCTCAGAACTGGAGCGACTTGGTCTGGAGATACTCCGCCAGCCCGTGCGGCCCGAGCTCGCGCCCGACGCCCGACTGCTTGTAGCCGCCGAAGGGCGCGAGCGGATTGAACCGCCCACCGTTGATATGGACCTGACCGGTGTCCATCCGGCGGGCGAAGGCGACCGCCTCCGCGTCGTCGGCGGCCCACACCGCGCCGCCCAGCCCGTACACCGTGCCGTTGGCGATCCGCAGAGCGTCCTCCGTGTCCTCGTACGGCAGCAGCGCCACCACCGGGCCGAAGATCTCCTCCTGCGCGATCGTCATCTCCGGCGTCACATCGGCGAAGACGGTGGGGCTGACGTAGTAGCCCCTGTCCCGGGGGGCCTCGGGGCCTCCCGCGACCAGCCGCGCGCCCTCGGCCACGCCCTTGTCGATATAGCCGCGCACCCGCTCCCACTGCCTCGCGCTGACGACCGGTCCGATCCGCTCCCCCGGCGGATAGGCGGCGACCGCCTCCTTCGCGAGCTCCACCGCCTCCTCGTACCGGTCGCGGTGGACCAGCATCCGGGTCCAGGCGCTACAGGTCTGGCCGGAGTTGGACATCACATTGGCGACCCCCTCGCGGACCGCCCGGGCGAGGTCGGCCCCGGGAAGGATGACGTTCGCGGATTTGCCGCCGAGTTCCAGCGCGACCCGTTTGACGGCTCCGCCCGCGATCGCGCCGATCCGCCGGCCGACCGCCGTGGAGCCGGTGAAGGAGACCAGGTCGACGTCCTGGTGGGCGGCGAGGGCCGCGCCCGCCACCGGGCCGAGCCCGGTCACCAGATTGAAGACCCCGGCGGGGACGCCCGCCTCGTCGACCGCCTCCGCGAAGAGCTGAGCGGTCAGCGGGGTGTTCTCGGCGGGCTTCAGCACCACGGTGCAGCCCGCCGCCAGCGCGGGGGCCGCCTTGGCGACGACCTGGTGCAGCGGATAGTTCCAGGGCGTGATCGCGCCGACCACGCCGACCGGCTCCAGCAGCACCGTGGAGTTCCCGATCCGCTCCTCGAAGGAGTAGCCCGCGGCCAGCTCGGCGTACGAGCCCGCGACCGCGACCGGCAGCGCGGCGTGGACGGCGCGGGCGAAGCCGGGCGGCGCGCCGAGTTCGGCGGTGACGGTCTCGGCGATCTCGTCCTGCCGGGCCGCGAGCGCGTCGCGCACCGCCCCGAGCAGGGCCGCCCGCCGGGCCTGCGGGGTCGCGGCCCAGGCGGGGAACGCCTCGCGTGCCGCGCGTACGGCGGCATCGACGTCCTCGGCGTTTCCGGCGGGCACCTCGGCGATGATCCGCTCGTCCGCCGGGTTCACCACCGCGATGCTCTCCGTCGAGACGGACGACCGCCACCGCCCGCCCGTGTACATCGCGTCATGAGCCTTCATCGCGCTCCTCGGGGGTTGCCATGAATGGTTCGGCCCAAGGTAACGACGCCGGTCCACGGGGGCCAGGGCACCGCCCGACCCCGGTCTCACCCGGGCCGGCCGCCGCCCTGATCGCCCACACCGGCGGGGGCGCTGTCGGGGTCGTACCGGGCGTACGGGTCATAGCGCACCGGCTCCGGCCCGTCGAGCCCGAGCACCGCGCCCGGCGGCTGTGCGACAAACCCCCCTCGGGGATCGAGGGGGGTTCGAGGGGGGCGAGCGGGTGATGCACCGGGGGCAGCCCGCCGGCTGCCCCCGGGGTTCTCAGATGATGCCGAAGACGACTCCGGCCGCGAGCACGACCAGGGAGGTGAGCGCCGCCCACTTCACGGTGAACCTGGTGTGGTCGCCGAACTCGACCTTGGCCATGCCGACGAGCACATAGACGGCGGGCACCAGCGGGCTGGACATGTGCAGGGCCTGGCCGACGAGCGAGGCGCGGGCGATCTCCAGCGGGGAGACTCCGTGGGCGGCCCCGGCCTCGGCGAGGACGGGCAGCACGCCGAAGTAGAAGCCGTCGTTCGACATGAAGTAGGTGAGCGGCAGGCTCAGCAGGCCGGTGACGATGGCCATGTGGGGGCCCATGCCCTGCGGGATGGCGTCGACGAGCCAGTCCGCCATGCTCTTGACCATGCCGGTGCCGGTGAGGACTCCGGTGAAGACGGCGGCGGCGAAGACCATTCCGGCGACGTTGAGAACGTTCTCGGCGTGGGCGCCGATCCGGGCCTTCTGGTCGGCCATGTCGGGGTAGTTCACGGTGAGGGCGAGGGCCGCGCCGAGCAGGAAGAGCACGGGGATGGGGAGCAGCTCCATGATCATCGCGGTGAGGAGGGCGATGGTCAGTCCGGCGTTGAACCAGTAGAGCTTCGGGCGCAGGGTCTCGCGGTTGGGGTCGAGGCCCTGGAAGTCGTCGTCGTCCTCGCCGTCCGCGACGGCGACCGAACCGGTGGAACCAGCGGAACCGGTGGAACCAGAAGAAGCAGCGGAACCGGAGCCCGCGCCGCCGCCGGTCTTCGCCTTGCCGCCCGACTTCGCCTTACCGCCGGTCTTGGCCTTGCCGCCGCCGGTCTTCACCAGCACCCCGCCGGACGCGGGCTCCAGGGCCTCGTCCAGGGAGATGTAGCCGAGGCGCTTGCGCTCCCTCATGCCCAGCACATACGCGAGGATGAAGACGAAGAGCAGTCCGACGGCGAGCGCCGGAATCATCGGAACGAAGATGTCGGCCGCGTCCAGCTTCAGCGCGGTGGCCGCACGGGCGGTGGGGCCGCCCCAGGGCAGGGTGTTCATCACACCGTTCGCGGTGGCGGCGATGCCCGTCATCACGACCAGGCTCATCTTCAGGCGCTTGTAGAGCGGATACATCGCCGAGACGGTGATCATGAAGGTGGTGGATCCGTCTCCGTCCAGCGAGACGATCGCGGCGAGCACCGCCGTACCGACCACGATCCGCATCGGGTCCGCTTTGCAGAACCGCAGAATGCCGCGGACGATCGGATCGAAGAGACCCACGTCGATCATCACACCGAAGTAGACGATCGCGAACATCAGCATCGCCGCGGTGGGGGCGAGGTTGCCGACGCCCTCGATGACGTAGTCCCCCAGCTGCGCGCCCTTGCCGACGAGCACGCAGAACAGTGCGGGTATGAGGACCAGCGCCGCGATGGGCGACATCTTCTTCATCATGATCAAGACCAGGAAGGTCGCGATCATGGCGAAGCCGAGGATTGTCAGCATGGGGGCTACCTAACGTTCATCCTTGAACTCCCACCGGAGCGGCGGTCCGGATGACGTTAGGTCGCGTTAAAAGCTGTTAACAAGATGTTGACGCGTGAGCAATACGAGCAAAACCCCAGGTCAACAGAGATGTGCTGACTCGGAGGGGCAAGCGTGGCGCTCCCGGCGACCCTGGCGGCCACCCCCGGCCACCCTCCGGGGCGCTCGCACCCGGCCCGGCGGGACCCCTCAGTCCAGCACCTTCGCCAGATAGGCCCGCAGCAGTACGCGCGTCTCCGCGACGATCTCCGCGTCGCCCGACTCGCCGACGCGGAAGGCCAGTTGCAGCAGCGCGTCCGCCGCCTCGACCGCGATCAGCACCGCCCGGCGCAGCTCCCCGTCCGCCCGGTCGCGGCCCACCCGGTCCGCGACCAGGGCGATGACCAGATCGGCCACCTGGTGGTTCGCCCCGCTGGCGGGCGCGGCCAGCGGGATCCGGTAGCCGAAGTCCACCAGCGAGAACCCGGCCACCGTCCGCTTCATCGCCACGTACTCGTCCAGCACCACATCGAGCAGCGCCCGCCAGTCCCCCTCGGGCGCCGCCCCGATCCGTTCCCCCACCCGCTCGGCGTACTGATCCAGATTGCGGGCCGCCAGCGCCGCCGCCAGGGCGCGCTTGTCGCCGAAGAAGCGGTAGACGGAGCCGATCGGCACCCCCGCCCGCGCGGCCACCGCACGGGTCGACAGCTTCTCGTACCCCACCTCGTCCAGCAGGCAGGCGCAGGCGTCGAGGATCTTGGCGAGCCGCTCCGCGCTGCGCTGCTGCACGGGCTCACGGCGAAGACGGGGCTGGGACACGCGCCCATCATGCCGGTCCGCCGCCGTTGACGGGACCGCTCCACAATCCTACGGTTGTCCATAGGATTCCTTTGGGCTTTCAGTACCGGGAGCGGCGATGAGCGGCATCGAGCAGACCATGGAGCGGGCGAGGAAGACCGCCGGGGCGCTGGGGTACTCCCCCGGCTTCGGCAATGAGCACAGCTCGGAGGCGGCGCCCGGGGCGCTGCCGGTCGGCCGGAACTCGCCGCAGCGCGCACCGCTCGGGCTGTACGCGGAGCAGCTGAGCGGCTCCGCGTTCACCGAGCCGCGCGCCGTCAACCGCCGTTCCTGGCTCTACCGGATCCGGCCGTCGGCCGCGCATCCGCCGCTCCGCCGGATCGACAACGGCGCGCTGCGCGGCACGCCGTTCACCGAGACCGTCCCGGACCCCAACCGGCTGCGCTGGAATCCGCTGCCGGAGCCGCCGCCCGGCACGGACTGGCTGGCCGGTCTCTGGACGCTGGGCGGGAACGGCGACGCGGCCCAGCGCACGGGGATGGCGGTGCACCTCTACCACGCCAACGCGCCCATGACGGACCGGGTGTTCGGGGACGCGGACGGGGAGCTCTTGATCGTTCCGGAGCTCGGCGGGCTGCTGCTGATCACGGAGCTGGGGATGCTCGCCGCCCGCCCCGGCGAGGTGGCGCTGATCCCGCGCGGGGTGCGGTTCCGGGTGGAGCTGCTGGACGAGCGGGCCCGCGGCTATGTCTGCGAGAACTACGGGCAGCCCTTCCAGCTCCCCGATCTGGGTCCGATCGGGGCCAATGGCCTCGCCCACGCCCGGGACTTCCTCGCGCCGACGGCGGCGTACGAGGATGTGGAGCGGCCGGTGGAGGTCGTCACCAGGTTCTGCGGCAATCTCTGGGCGGCGGTCTACGACCACTCCCCGCTCGATGTGGTCGCCTGGCACGGCAACCATCTCCCGTATGTATACGATCTGCGCCGGTTCAATGTCATGGGGAGCATCTCCTACGACCACCCGGACCCGTCGATCTTCACGGTGCTGACCTCGCCCTCCGACACCCCGGGGCTCGCGGGCGTCGACTTCGTGGTCTTCGCGCCGCGCTGGCTGGTCGGCGAGGACACCTTCCGGCCGCCGTACTTCCACCGCAATGTGATGAGCGAGTACATGGGCCTGATCGAGGGCGCGTACGACGCGAAGGCCGAGGGCTTCCTCCCCGGCGGCGGCTCGCTGCACAACATGATGTCGGCGCACGGCCCGGACCGTGAGACCTTCGACCGGGCGAGCGCGGCGGAGCTGAAGCCGCAGAAGATCGATGACGGTCTCGCCTTCATGTTCGAGACCCGCTGGCCGGTGACGGCCACCGAGCAGGCGGCCCGCGCGCACCATCTGCAACAGGGGTACGACGGCGTATGGCAGGGTCTTGAGCGTCATTTCCCGTCCTGATTCGATCTGATCCGGAGATACGGAGCCCCCGTGACCTCCTCCTTCGCCCCCGATTCACTGGTGCTGAACCGCAAGCTGCCGCTGTGGTACCAGGTCTCGCAGTCGCTGCGCGCCTCGATACTCGGCCGCGCCCCCGAGGCGTCGCTGCGGCTGCCCACCGAGGAGCAGCTCGCCGCGCACTACGGGGTGAGCGTGCTGACCATGCGCCAGGCCCTCAAGGAGCTGGAGGAGGAGGGCCTGATCAGCCGGCACCGGCGGCGGGGGACATTCATCGAGCCGGGGGCCCGCAGGGGCGCGCCGAGGCGGCTGCTGGGTTCGATCGACGCGATCGTGGCGCAGCAGTCGGGCGAGCGGACGACGATTCTGGGCCATGGGCCGGGGCCGGTGCCCGGGGAGATCGCCGAGTACTTCCCGGGGCTGGCCGAAGTCGTCACGTACCGCAGACTGCGCTGTGACGGGGAGAGCGGCGAGCCGGTCAACTGGGCGGAGAACGCGGTCCGCCCGGATGTCGCGACGCGGCTGGATCTCGTGGATCTGGAGCGCTGGCCGATGACGAAGGTGCTGCGGGACGCGGTGGGCGTACGGATCAGCAGGATCACGGACACGGTGGAGGCGCGGCTCGCCGATCCGCTGACGGCGGAGCTGCTGGAGGTGCCGCTGCTGAGCCCGATCCTGCACTACACGGGCGTCACCTACGACACGGACGGCCGGGTGGTGGACGTGGCCCGGATTCGTTACCGGGGAGACCGGTTCTCGTTCTCGGTGACGGTCGCGGCGGAGTGAGGGCGGTGGGCGGGTGACAGACGCCCACCGCACAGGGTAGGCACACCCTCATGGGTACTCAGCCGCTGCCGCTCGACGGAATCACCGTCGTCGCCGTCGAACAGGCCGTCTCCGCTCCCTTCGCCACCCGTCAGCTCGCCGATCTCGGCGCTCGGGTCATCAAGGTCGAACGGCCGGACGGCGGTGATTTCGCCCGGGGGTACGACACCGCCGCCCACGGGCTCGCCTCGCACTTCGTCTGGTGCAACCGGGGCAAGGAATCCATCGCCGTCGATCTCAAGGACCCGCGCGGAGTGCGGATCGTGCGCGATCTGATCGCCGGGGCCGATGTGTTCGTCCAGAACCTGGCCCAGGGCGCGGCGGCCCGGCTCGGTCTGGACGCGGCGGCCCTGTGCGCCGGGGATCCCCGGCTGATCGCCGTGGACGTGTCCGGATACGGCCCCGGGGGGCCGTACGCCCACAAGCGCGCGTACGACATGCTCGTCCAGTGCGAGGCGGGGCTGGTGTCGGTCACCGGCACCGATGAGCGGCCGGTGAAGGCCGGGGTGCCGGCCGCCGACATCGCCGCCGCGATGTACGCCTTCTCCGGGGTGCTCGCGGCACTGCTGCGGCGCGGGACCACCGGGGTCGGCGGACCGGTGGAGATCTCCATGCTCGATTCACTCGCCGAGTGGATGGGACACCCGCTGCACCACGGTATGCACGGCGGTGAGCCCCCGGCGCGCACCGGTGTCGCGCACGCCGTGATCGCCCCCTATGACGCCTATGGCACCGCGGACGGGGCCCAGGTGCTGCTGTCGGTGCAGAACGACCGGGAGTGGCGGCGGCTGGCCGAACGGATTCTGAAACGGCCGGAACTCGCCGACGACCCCCGCTTCGCCACCAATACCGCGCGGACGGCCCACCGGGAGCTGACGGACGCGGAGGTGGCCGGCGCGAGAGGCGGGCTCGGCGCCGAGGAGGCGATCGGGGAGCTGGAGGCCGCCGGCATCGCCTGCGCACGGCTGAACACCGTACGGGAGGTGGCCGGGCATCCCCAGCTGGCGGCCCGGGACCGGTGGCGGGACGTGGACTCGCCCGCCGGGCCGCTGAGGGCGCTGCTGCCTCCGATCACCCTGCCGGGCGGACCGGAGGCCCGCATGGGCGCGGTGCCCGCGCTGGGCGAGCACACCGACGCGCTGCTGAGCTCCCTGGGAATGACGGACGAGGAGTCAGCGGCGCTGCGCCGGGCCGGTGTGGTCGCCTGAGCGCGGGGCCGTGCGGACGGAGGCGCCGGATACGGAGACGCCGGATGAAGGACGCGGGCCCGGGAGCCGTGCGACGGCCGGATGGAGACCGGCGGTCAGCGGCGGCTGCCGAAGAGCGTGCGGCGCAGCCTGCGCAGGGGCGCGAAGAGCGAGACGCCGCCCCTGCCCCGGTCGCGGTCGTGCGTCACATCGCGCGCGGTCAGCTCACGCATCAGCGAGGTCGCCTCAAGCGTCTCGCGCTGGGGCACGGCGGGACCGCCGAGCACCGCGAGATGTCGGTCGAGACGCGAGCTGGTCGCGCTGCTCCCGCAGGTGATCGCGGGCACCCGCGCCCTGCTGCGCACTGTTATCTGTTCCATGTCACTCCCCACCCGTACGACGCACCCGGCCCGGGCAGGTTAACCCTATCGCCCCACCAAGACACCCATGTATCCCACCCGTGGGATTCACCGCACCGGTACGCGAGTTGACCGTCATGCTCCGAATACGGACTTTTCCAGGGCGAGTTGGACAGATCCGAGTCTTCACCCGGGGATTCTTCCCACGAGCACACGGGGTCACGCGCACCGCACCCGTCGCATCGTGCTCCGCACTCGCCCGGCCGCCGTCTCCGCACCCCGGCGGCGCGGCGCGGATGTGATCCAGGCCACCGGGATCGTCCGCGGCGGGCGATGCCGTCGAAGGAGGCGGCAGCGGCCCGGAACTGAGCTAGCTTGGAGGGGTTCCGCCGTGATTCCACCGAGATGCCGTGCTGTTACCGATGGGGGCTCGCATGCCCGAGAATCAGCTGATCGCGGGGCGTTACCGGCTGCTGAGCCCGCTGGGCGAAGGCGGTATGGGGGTGGTGTGGCACGCCCGTGACGAGGTGCTGGCCCGTGATGTCGCCGTCAAGGAGGTACGGGCCCCGGCGGGGCTCGCCCCCGCCGATGAACGCCGGCTGTACCGGCGGCTGGAGCGGGAGGCATGGGCCGCGGGCCGGATCTCGCACCGCAATGTGGCGGCCGTCCACGATGTCGCCACCGAGGACGCGCGCCCCTGGATCGTGATGGAGCTGATCCGCGGGCTCACGCTGTCGGAAGTGCTGGAGGCCGAGGGCCCGCTGCCGCCGCAGCGCGCGGCGGTGATCGGGTCGGAGGTCCTCGCCGCGCTGAGCGCCGCGCACGACGCGGGGGTGCTGCACCGCGATGTGAAGCCCGAGAATGTGCTCATCGCCGCCGACGGCCGGGTGGTGCTCTCGGACTTCGGGCTCGCGACAGTGGCGGGGGCCGCGCCGCTGACCCTGACCGGTGAGCTGGTCGGCTCGCCGGAGTTCCTCGCTCCGGAGCGGGCGCTGGGGCATCCGCCTGGGCCCGCCGCGGATCTGTGGTCGCTGGGGGCACTGCTGTTCACGGCGGTGGAGGGGGTCACCCCGTTCGCCCGGAGCACCCCACTGGCCACCCTGCGGGCGGCGGTGGAGCAGGAGTTGCCGCCGTCGCGGCTCTCGGGCGAGCTGGCCCCGGTGATCACCGGGCTGCTGCGCAAGGAGCCCGGGGAGCGGCTCTCCGCCCGGGAGGCGAGCCGGCTGCTGCGGCTGGCGGGGGCGGGCGGCGGGGCGCGGACCGGGGCGCCGCCGACCCCGGAGCCGTACACCCGGGAGCCGGGCCCGGAGCCGCACATCCCGTCCGCCCGTCCGCACGGCGGGCCGCCCCCGGAGCCCGGGGCCGCTGAGGCGTCCGGGGCGTCCCAGGGGGCGGCGGTGGTGCTGGCCGTGGGGGTCGCCCTGCTGCTGCTCGCGGTCTGCGCACTGGTCTGGGCCCTGATCGACGGGGCGTGAGGGCACGGCGGACGGGGGTTTCGACGGCACGGGAGCCGGGGCGGGAGCCGGGGCGGGAGCACAGCGCGACCGGATCCCGGACGGGAGCCGGAATCCGGTCGCGGCGCGCTCTCCCTGAGGGAGGACGGCTCAGACGTGTGAGCTGAAGACGGGCAGATAGCCGCTGGACTGCCCGGCGGCGGTGGGGTGGTACGACTCGCCGATGTTGAGCCAGTTCACGCTGTGCAGCCATGCGGAGCCGGAGCAGATCTCATGGCCGGTGAAGGCGGGCACGACATCCGCGAAGGTGAAGCCGTGGTCGGCCGCGCGCTTGGCGACGGCGTCGTTGAGGTAGTCGGCCGCCGAGTTGATGGCGGCCCGCTCGCCTTCGCTCAGCCCGGTGACACAGCTGCCGTTGAGCTTGTAGAAGCGGGGGTAGCCGAGGACGACGACCTCGGCGGACGGGGACCTGGCGGTGATGGCCGAGTACACGCTGTCGAGCCGGCCCGGCAGGGTGGAGTCGACGTATCCACGAGCCTGGTTCACCCGGTTGATACAGCTGGATTCGGACTGGAGGACACACGTGGTCATGACATCGGAGAAGCCCGCGTCATTGCCTCCCACAGAGATGGACACGAGATCGGTCGAGGCGTTGAGCGGGCCGAGCTGGCCCGCCGTCACATCACTCGTACGAGCGCCGGAGCAGGCGGTGAACGCGAACGACGAGGGTGAGTTGGCCGCCGCCCAGAGCTTGGGGAAGGCCCGGCTGCTGCGCTTGCAGTCGCCGCTGGCGCTGTCGTAGCTGCCGGCGCCCACCCCCGATGAGTAGGAGTCGCCCAAGGCGACGTAGTCGATGGCGAGAGCGCGGTCGTCCGCCTGCGCCGGACCGGCTCCGATGAGAGCGAGCCCGGCGCCGAGCAGAAGTGCGGAGAAGGACGCCGCGAGTCGGGACAGTTTCATGGACCCTCCCAATAGCAGGATTTCTGCCACGACTTTCTTACCAGTCAGTAGAGTTAACCGGAAGTGTCCATGTCAACATCATCGCCCGCCTGCCCGTCCGAACCACTGCGGACCGAGCGGCGAAGGGCGGCCGAGAGCGGGAGCTAGGGTCACATTTCGGCCATACGGACCCTTGGCGACAGACCGTCAGCGATCGGAGCGGGTCCTCGGCCGGCTCACCCGGGCACGGCCTTCGCGGTCTCCGCCGCCGACGCGGCTCCGACGCGGCTCCGGCATCGCTCCGGCATCGCTCCGGCATCGCTCGGGCATCGCTCCGGCGCTCGTCATCGCGGACGCCCCGCCGCGCGCGCCGCCCGAGCCGGGGCGGCGGCTGTCGCGCGCCCGGGCCGTCAAAACTCCGTGCGCCGGGAGGTTCCGTGCCGGATCATGGGGCGCATGTCAGCCGCACAGCCCCAGATGGAGCGTATGCCTGCCGCATCCGTACCTCCCGAGAACACCATGCCGATCCGGATGAACGTCGATGACAACGACTCACCGTGCGATGTCATCGACTCCCTGTTCCTCGGCCGCTTCGCGACCGGCGAACAGCCCTATGCGTACGCCCACAACATCGAACGGGTGAAGCCCGGCTTCGAGTTGCTGCCGCCGGGGGCGACCGTGCTGCGCTCCGCCCGCGACGACGACCGCAGCGCCCTGCTCGCCGAGGGCGAGGGCTACACCATGCTGATCTCGCACTGGAACCGTGGCGCGGACGGCGCGGCCACGGCGGTCAGCGGCGAACTGGCCGAGCGGATCGTCAAGGAGTGCACCCGGGACGCGGCCGACGAGCCGGAGCCCCAGCCGGAGGACGTGACGATGGGGTTCTGGTACGTCTCGCCGCGCCGCGGCCCGCACCGCACCACACGTCAGATCTCGGCCGGGACCTGGGACGAGGTCCGCCCGAACTACACCGCCCCGGTGGCCGGCGCCATGGACCGGCTGATGAAGGTGACCCCCGACGACATCTCGGGCCGGCTGCTGCTGCTGCACGGACCGCCGGGCACGGGCAAGACATCGGCGCTGCGCACCCTCGCCCGCTCCTGGCGCGACTGGTGCCAGGTGGACTGTGTGCTCGACCCGGAGCGGCTCTTCTCGGACGTCGGCTATCTGATGGACATCGCGATCGGCGAGGACGAGGG
>NZ_VCLA01000038.1 GCF_009600885.1 Streptomyces jumonjinensis | reverse complement strand
CCGGGTCGCCCGCCGCGGCCAGGGACGCCCGCAGCCCCGAGCCCCCGGAGTCCACTCCGAGGACCCAGCGGGCGGTCACGGCAGCCGCCAGTCGACCGGCTGGGCCCCCTGACGTTCGAGCAGTTCATTGGTCCGGCTGAAGGGCCGCGAGCCGAAGAAGCCGCGGTCCGCCGACATGGGGGAGGGGTGCGCGGACTCGATCGCCGGCAGATCGCCGAGCAGCGGGCGCAGATTGCGGGCATCGCGCCCCCAGAGCACCGACACCAGGGGCTTGCCGCGCGCGGCCAGCGCGCGGATCGCCTGCTCGGTCACCTCCTCCCACCCCTTGCCGCGGTGGGCGGCCGGCTTGCGGGGCGCGGTGGTGAGCGCCCTGTTGAGCAGCAGCACGCCCTGCTCGGTCCAGGGGGTCAGATCCCCGTTGGCGGGCCGGGGGCAGCCCAGATCCGTGTGCATCTCCCGGAAGATGTTGTCCAGACTGCCCGGTACGGGCCGCACCTCGGGGGCCACCGAGAAGCTCAGCCCCACCGCGTGTCCCGGTGTGGGGTAGGGGTCCTGACCGACGATCAGGACGCGTACCTCGTCGAACGGCTGCTGGAAGGCGCGGAGCACATTCGCGCCCGACGGCAGATAGGTCCGTCCCGCCGCGATCTCCGCGCGCAGGAAGTCACCCATCGCGGCGATGCGTCCGGCCACCGGCTCCAGGGCGTCGGCCCAGCCCGGCTCGACAATTTCCTTCAAAGGTCGTCGCGCTGTCACGGGGCGTCACTCTACTGGTGCAACGGCCGGAGCCATGACCGGCCTCGGCGCCGCCTCCGGGCGACGGGGGCGGCAGAAGCGCCATCCAAATACGAAGAGCGTCGTACGATAGGGGTGAGAAGCCCGTGTGTCCGGCCCCCGGGTCCGGACCGATGAAGTGGAGGCGTCGTGGACGCCGCGAACGGCACCCGTGCGCTCGCCCACCCCACCCGCGAGGAAATCCTGCTGGAAGGTGTGCTGCACGCGCTCTCCGACCCCGTCCGGCTCCGGATGGTGCGCACCCTGGCCGCGAGCCCCGAGCGGCTCTCCTGCTCCTCCTTCGATCTGCCCGTGACCAAGTCGACCAGCACCCACCACTTCCGCGTACTGCGTGAGAGCGGGGTGATCCGGCAGGAGTACCGGGGCACGTCGAAGATGAACGGGCTGCGCCGCGACGATCTGGACGCGCTCTTCCCCGGGCTGCTCGACAGCGTCCTCGCGGCGGCTGCCCGGCAGGAGCGGTCACCGTAGCGGCGGGGTGGCAGGTAGGTGGCAGGTAGGCAGGCGGCACCTCGGCGGCGGTGCTTCGTCGGCCGGACCCCGGCGGCGGGAGCCCGGCGGTGGGTCTTGTCGGTCGGACCTCGGCGGCGGGGCTTCGTCGGCCGGACCCCGGCGGCGGGAAGCTTGTCGGCGGGGCCGTCGGCCGGACCTGGAGGCCGGACCGCCCGCCCCCGCAGCGCCCCGGCCGCCATGGTCCGCGCGGGCCTCAGCCGTCCGCCGCCGACAGCAGCCCCCGCCAGTCCGGGATCTTCACCGTGCCACGGCCCAGCGCCCGCCCCCGCGCCGCCTCGGCCGCCACGATCGCCGTCCAGCCGGGCCAGCGCACAGGCCGGTGCCCCGAGGCGCTCAGCTCCGCCAGCGGGTCGTCGGCCACCGGCCGGCGGGCCAGCGCCTCCGCGTCGTCGAGCAGCGAGGCGACCGTCTCCTTGGCGCAGGGCCGGTTCGTGCCGATCACCCCGGTCGGCCCCCGCTTGATCCACCCGGCCACATACTCACCGGCCGACGGCGCCCCGTCGCGCAGCACCCGTCCGGCCGCGTGCGGCACCGTCCCCAGGCCGTGGTCGAAGGGCAGCCCGGCCGGCGGCGCCCCCCGGTAGCCGACCGCCCGCAGCACCAGACGTGCCTCGATGTCCTCGTACTCTCCTGTGCCGCGCACGCCCCCGCCGCCGTCCGGGACGGTCCGCTCGAACCGTACGGCCCCGACCCTGCCGCCCTCCTCCAGCAGTTCCACCGGCCGCAGAAAGAACCGCAGATGGATCCGGCGGTCCCGGTCCCCGGCGGTCCGCTCCGCCCAGCCCCGTACGACATCGAGATTGCGTCGGCTGACCGAGGGCAGTCCGGCCGCCGTCTCCGGCGCGGTGTACGCCGGGTCCAGAGCGAGATCGGCGGGGTCGACCACCACGTCGGCGGCGGGCAGCGAGCCGAGCTCCCGCAGTTCCTTGGTGGTGAACTTGGCCTGGGAGGGGCCGCGCCTGCCCACCATGTGCACATCGCGCACTCCGCTGAGGGCCAGCGCGCCCAGGGTGTCCTCGGGCACATCGGTGGGGCGCAGCTCGGCGGCCTCGCGGGCGAGGATCCGGGCCACGTCGACGGCCACGTTTCCCACGCCGATCACCACGGCGGGGCCGGCCGGGAGGGGGAAGCCGTTCCCGGCGGCGTCCGGGTGGGCGCTGTACCAGGAGACGAAGTCGGTGGCGGAGTGACTGCCGGGCAGATCCTCGCCGGGGATGCCGAGCCTGCGGTCCCTGGCGGCTCCCACGCAGTAGACGACGGCGTGGTAGAGCCCGAGAAGCCGCTCGGGCCCGAGGCCGCGCGCGCCGACCTCGACATTGCCGATGAACTCGATCCGCTCGTGCTCCAGCACCGCCCGCAGATTGTTCTGGAGCGACTTGATCTTCTCGTGGTCGGGCGCGACCCCATAGCGCACCAGGCCGTACGGGCAGGGGAGCCGGTCCAGCACATGGACCCGCACATCGGGGAGCCGCTGCTGCTCGACGAGGTCCTGCGCGGTGTAGACCCCGCTGGGGCCCGCTCCGACGACGGCGATGTGAAGCACGGCGGTACTCCTTCCCACCGGGAGGCTTCCAGCATCCCACCGAGGCGTCGGGCCGGGGAGGGACGAGCGGAGACGAGCGGAGACGATCTGAGATGCGCTGACAGGGTGCCGTGCGGGGGCGGGGCGTGCGCGCCGCCCCACATAGGCATCACTTGACCGGTTACGTATTAATTGTGCAAGAAACTACGTTTCTTAACGCTAATGATCAGTATGAACTCGGCCGGATGCTGCCGTATCCGCCCGTCTGGGAGCTCCAGGGGCAGGGAACCGTGAGCGAGTGGCCGGCCGGCGACGGCCGGGCGGCGGCGACCGCGCCGGCCCCCTGGTTCGACGTACGGCTGACCTTCGCCGACGGGACCCGGCTCGATGTGCTCGCCGTCGTCGCGGAGGGGCGGATCGCCGTCGAGGACCTGCGGGCCGATCCGCCGCTGCCGCTGGCGGGCCTCACGGT
>NZ_VCLA01000209.1:21806-48749 GCF_009600885.1 Streptomyces jumonjinensis | reverse complement strand
CTGCGGACACGACAACGCCGACCCCGTACGCACCCTGCTGCTCACCCGAGCCCGCCCCGACGCCCCCACCCTCACCCGCCTCTACCAGCACGGCACCGCCGCCGAACGCCGAGCCCTCCTCCTCGCCCTTCCCCACCTCGACAGCCTCACCCCGCCCACCGCCGCCCTCCCGCTCATCGAAGACGCCCTCCGCACCAACGACACCCGGCTCATCGCCGCCGCGGTCGGCCCCTACGCCGCCCGCCACCTCGACCCCCACTCCTGGCGACACGCCATCCTCAAATGCCTCTTCACCGGCGTACCCACCGACGCCGTCGCAGACCTGGCACACCGCGCCCACGGCGACACCGAACTCGCCCGGATGCTCACCGACTACGCGTCCGAACGCACCGCCGCCGGCCGCGACACACCCCCCGACCTCACCCGCCTGCTGACCCTGACCGGCGAGCCGAACGAGGAGGAGAACCGATGCGCATCTTCGACCCCCACATCCATATGACCTCCCGCACCACCGACGACTACCAGGCCATGTACACCGCCGGAGTCCGCGCCCTCGTCGAACCCTCCTTCTGGCTCGGCCAGCCCCGCACCTCACCCGCCAGCTTCTACGACTACTTCGACTCCCTCCTCGGCTGGGAACCCTTCCGCGCCGCCCAGCACGGCATCGCCCACCACTGCACCATCGCCCTCAACCCCAAAGAGGCCAACGACCCCCGCTGCGCCCCCGTACTCGACGAACTGCCCCGATACCTGGTCAAGGACTCCGTCGTCGCCGTCGGCGAGATCGGCTACGACTCCATGACCCCCGCCGAGGACACCGCGCTCGCCGCCCAGCTCCAGCTCGCCGCCGACCACGGCCTGCCCGCCCTCGTCCACACCCCCCACCGCGACAAGCTCGCGGGGCTGCACCGCACCATCGACGTCATCCGCGAATCCGCCCTCCCCCCGGAACGCGTACTCCTCGACCACCTCAATGAAACGACCGTAGAGCACGCCACTGACAGCGGCTGCTGGCTCGGCTTCTCCATCTACCCCGACACCAAGATGGACGAAGAGCGGATGGTCGCCGTCCTCAAGACCTACGGAACGGAGAAGACCCTCGTCAACTCCGCCGCCGACTGGGGAAAGAGCGACCCGCTCACCACCCGCAAAGTCGCGGACGCCATGCTCGCCGCCGGATTCACCGAGGACGACGTCGACCAGGTCCTGTGGCGCAACCCCGTCGCGTTCTACGGACTCAGCGGCCGGCTCCAGCTCGACACCGCCCCACCCCAAGCCCTCCACGAAGGCAACTCCATCCTCCGCGGCGGGGAATGAGAGGCAGGACGCATGCGCTTCCGTCACCCCGACGGCACCACCGTCCACCTCGCCTACTGCACCAACGTTCACCCCGCCGAAACCCTCGACGGAGTCCTCGCCCAACTCCGCGACCACTGCGAACCCGTACGCAGACGCCTCGGGCGCGACCGCCTCGGCATCGGCCTCTGGCTCGCCGCCCCCGCCGCCCAAGCCCTGACCGCAGACCCCGCCGCACTCCGCGGACTCCGCGCCGAACTCGACCGCCGCGGCCTCGAAGTCGTCACCCTCAACGGCTTCCCCTACCAGGGATTCGGCGCCGAACGCGTCAAATACCGCGTCTACCAACCCGACTGGACGCACCCCGCACGTCTCGCCCACACCACCCACCTCGCCCGGCTGCTCGCCGCCCTGCTGCCCGACGACATCGCCGAAGGCACCATCTCCACCCTCCCGCTCGCCTGGCGCACCCACTTCGACACCACCGCCGCCACCACCGCCGCCACCACCGCCCACACCGCGCTCACCACCCTCGCCGAGCGTCTCGACGCCCTCGAAGACCTCACCGGGAACAGCATCCGCATCGCCCTCGAACCCGAACCCGGCTGCACCGTCGAAACCACCGCCGACGCCATCGAACCGCTCACCGCGATCGGCTCCCACCGCATCGGCGTCTGCGTGGACACCTGCCACCTCGCCACCTCCTTCGAAGACCCCGCCACCGCGCTGGCGGGCCTCGCCGCAGCCCGGATCACCATCCCCAAAGCACAGCTGTCCGCCGCACTGCACGCCGAGGAACCCCACCTTCCGGAAGTGCGCGCCGCACTCGCCGCCTTCGCCGAACCCCGCTTCCTCCACCAGACCCGCACCCGCACCGCGGCCGGGTTGCGCGGCACCGACGACCTCGACGAAGCCCTCACCGGCCACGTGCTGCCCGACGCCGCCCCCTGGCGGTCCCACTTCCACGTACCCCTGCACGCGGCGCCCGCCCCACCACTCACCTCCACCCTCCCCGTCCTCCAGTCCACCCTCACCATGCTTGTCGGCGGCCCCGCCCCCCTCACCCGCCATCTGGAAGTCGAGACCTACACCTGGCAGGCCCTCCCCACCGCGCTGCGACCCCGTAACCGCACCCAGCTCGCGGAGGGCATCGCCGCCGAACTCACCCTGGCCCGCGATCTGCTGGTGGATCTCGGACTCAAGGAGCTGCCATGACCGATCCCGGGGCCCCCTCCCCTCCCCCCTCCCCGCCCACCCCCGCCCCCCGCCCGACCCCCCTCCTCGTCCTCGACGTCGTCGGACTCACCCCCCGGCTCCTCGACCGCATGCCCCGCCTCAAAGCCCTCGCCGCGTCCGGCTCACAGGCCTCTCTCACCACCGTGCTGCCCGCTGTGACCTGTGCCGCCCAGTCCACGTTTCTGACCGGGCTGCTCCCCGCCGAGCACGGCATCGTCGGCAACGGCTGGTACTTCCGCGAGCTCGGCGATGTGCTGCTGTGGCGCCAGCACAACGGCCTGGTCTCCGGCGACAAGCTCTGGGACGCGGCCCGCCGCGCCCACCCCGGCTATACGGTGGCCAATGTCTGCTGGTGGTATGCGATGGGCGCGGACACCGACTTCACCGTCACCCCCCGTCCCGTGTACTACGCGGACGGCCGTAAGGAACCCGACTGCTACACCCGTCCGCCGGCCCTGCATGATGAGCTCACCGACCGGTTCGGCACCTTCCCCCTGTTCCATTTCTGGGGCCCGGGCGCGGACATCGTCTCCTCCCGGTGGATCGTCGATGCGACCCGTCACATCATGCGTACCCGCGACCCCGATCTGACGCTGTGCTACCTCCCTCATCTCGACTACGATCTTCAGCGCTTCGGTCCGGACGACCCGCGTTCCCATCGGGCCGCCGCCGAACTGGACGCCGTCATGGGCCCGCTCCTCGACGACGCCCGACGTGCGGGCCGTACCGTCGTCGCGCTCTCCGAATACGGCATCACCCGGGTCGACCGCCCGGTCGACGTCAACCGCGCGCTGCGCCGCGCCGGGCTGCTGGAGGTCCACACCCAGGACGGCATGGAGTATCTCGACCCGATGGCGTCACGGGCCTTCGCCGTCGCCGATCACCAGCTCGCCCATGTCTATGTCCGCAGGCCCGAGGATCTGGCGGCCACCCGTCAGGCTCTGGAGGGCCTGCCGGGCGTCGAGCGGCTGCTCGACGACGAGGGGAAGAAAGCTCAGGGCCTTGATCACTTCCGCTCCGGCGAGATCGTCGCCATCGCGGAGCCCGACGCCTGGTTCACCTACTACTACTGGCTCGATGACAGCAGGGCCCCCGACTTCGCCCGGCTGGTGGAGATCCACCGCAAGCCCGGCTACGACCCGGTGGAGCTGTTCATGGACCCGGACGATCCCTATGTCCGGGTGAAGGCGGCCACGGCCATCGCCCGCAAGAAGCTCGGCATGCGCTACCGGCTCGCGGTCGTGCCCCTGGACCCCTCGCCTATTCGCGGCAGCCATGGCCGTCCGCCCCCGAGCGATGACGAAGGTCCGCTCATTCTGTGCTCCACCCCCCGTGCTCTGGGCGGCCGTGTCGCGGCCACCGATGTGAAGGCTCTGCTGCTTCGGCTGGCAGGTCTCAACTGAATCACATCCCACCGACAACGAGGAGTTATCCACAATGAGCCGATTCCATGGGGGCAGCGACCCCGAACTCGTCCACAGGCTCAGCAGGCGGGGAATGCTCGGTGTAGCGGCCGGCGCGGGCACCGCGGCGCTGCTGGGCGCCGCGGCGGCACCCGCGGTCGCGGCACCGCTGGACCTCGCCGCCGGGAGCGGGGCGCGGGACACGGCGGCAGATGCGAAGCCGAAGGGCAGAGGCCGTCCCGTACTGCCTCCGGGCCGGTTGGGCATCCAGCTCTACTCACTGCGCGACAAGATCTCCACCCTCGGCTTCGCCGCCGTCTTCGCGGAGCTGGAGCGCCACGGTTACGACGAGATCGAATTCGCGGGTTACACCCAGGGCTCCGCCGGATCCATCACCCTCGCCCGGCTCAGAAGGCTGGCCCGGGACCACGGCCTCACCCCCATCGGCAGCCACGTCGGCTACTACTCCAGCGATCCCGACGCCTACACCTTCGCGCAGAATCTGGAGAAGGTCCTCGACGACGCCGAAGCCCTCGGTCTCCAGCACATAGGCACTCCCGCGCCGCCGTTCCGCTACGGCGCCACGGTCGACGCCTGGAAGCGGGCGGCCGAGGACTTCAATGTCTACGGCGCAGCGGCCCGCGGGCGCGGGATGAAGTTCTACCAGCACAATCACGCCGAGGAGTTCTCCTTCGCGACCGACCGGCCCCATGTCCGTCTCTACGATGTACTGCTCGCCGAGACCGACCCCGAGCTGGTATTTCTGGAGATGGACGTCTACTGGGCGTATGTGGGGCAGCACCGCTTCAGCAAGCGCGTGGACGGCACGCCCGCTCCGTTCGACCCGCTGCGCTATGTGCTGCGGCAGCCGGATCGCTATCCGCTCTTCCACGTGAAGGACGGCGAGCGCGACGAGTCGGCCCGTGACGGCTACCGGATGACGGATGTCGGAGACGGGGACATCGACTACCGGCGCTTCATGTCGGCGGTGGGCAGGACCCATGGCGGACGCCGCGACCACCACTGGCAGGCGGAGCACGACAATCCGGCGGAGTCCTTCACGTTCGCCCGCAAGTCCAGTGCCCATTTGCACGCACTGCGCGAGAAGGACTGCTGACAGCGCCCAGGATCCCGGCCCGGCCGTGGCGGCGGCCGGGGGAGTCGTACGGCGGTACCGGGCGGGGGAGGGAGCGGGACAAAGGGCCCTCGGGGCACGGTGACGCTCCGGAGCGAGCCGTTACCGGGGGTTCGCCACCGGGCACGCGTTCCACAGCTCCGCCCCCGCCGTGATCAGCTCCAGCACCGCCCGCCGCTCGTCCGAGGTCCACTCGCTCGACTCGCCGCCGATGAGCCGGTCGTAGGCGCTGTCTCATTCACGGCTCCCTGTTCGGGCAGCCGGTGGACCTCGTCGAGCCCCCGAGCCGGATCCTCGAAGAAGTTCCACGCCTCCAGGCCGGTGCCGGGCGGGATCCTCCGAAGGCCCGGATCATCCAGCCACCGTTCCACACGGACCAGCTCCAGCACGCCGGCCGCCGGTGATGCCGGCCTCAGCTCCCTCCGGTACGCGTATCCGCCGGCCTGCCGGCCGGTCGCGACACCGGCACCCGTCGGCAGCCGTCACCGGGCAGGGTGAAGACCCGGTCGAGCTCATCACCCCGCCCGCCGATCCACCCCGCTGCGCCTCCGCCCCCGTACCCGATACGTACAGAGGTCCCCGCCGCCATGCCCGGCCCCGGCCGTGAACGCGTCCATCTTTCCGATCTCCGCCATGCCCGCACCCTGGCATGTGCCGCACCACCCGGTGCGGCATTTCCCGGTGGCACTGGAGACCTGAGTGACGTTACGCAGCCATGGGGACGCATACCGTGAAGCCGGGCCCGGGGGCGTCCGCGGGGTGCCCCGATCGATGCCGTCCCACGCCACTGACCACGGCATATGCCGGTGAGAGGCACTTCAAACCCCTGCTATTGTTGTCCATGTCGCCAAGGGAAACCGAAGCGGTCACCTAGTCCGGGTGGCGGAATGGCAGACGCGCTAGCTTGAGGTGCTAGTGCCCTTTATCGGGCGTGGGGGTTCAAGTCCCCCCTCGGACACCAGCAGAGACCCCACTTCACGTGGGGTTTTTCTGTTTCTCCGGCTGTGGCGTGACCAACCACGTGGCCAACAGCCGAACGAATCCCCAGGTCAGACCAGGGATGACAGGCCGATACGGGCAGCGCTGGAAGCGGCCGGCTTCTTCGCCCCTTCGGCGCGACGCCTGCCGTAGCGCGCCATGGTGTGGCCCGGCGAGTGGTGCCGGGCGTTGGCCGAGACCTCTACCGGGTTCTCGTGGTTGTCGAGATCGTTCGTGATCTTGCTTGCCTGCCAGTCGTGCAGCCGGAAGCTCTCCGGCAGATGCAGACGGTTGCGCGCCGTGCGCCAGCGGGCCGACACCTTCTCAGGGTCTTGTGGTCCGCCTGCCTCACCCCGGTACAGCTTGAAGCCGTCACGGGCGAACACGAGGTCATGGTCCACCCAGAGATCCCCGAGCCGTTCCCGCTTCGCTACTTGAGGACGTTCATCAGGGCTTGGTCCACGTAGATGATCGCGTTGGCGTCACCGTCCTCGGTCAGCTTCCGCAGGCGGTAGGCGTTGCCCTCCTCGACCACGGCCCAGCCCAATCGGCGATGGCGCCTGAGACGGGCACACAGGGGCGCGGTCAGGCGCTTACCTCGGAGTGCACCGGAACGGGCGGGCGCACTCCCGTGAGTGCCTCCGCTCGGGCAGCCAGGTGGGGCGCAAGGTCCGGGTACCAGCCACGGGCTACGGCTTGCAGCATCTCGGCCAGGGCCGCGAGTTCCCCGATTCGGCCGGCCGGGGTGTCGAGGGCCGCCGCGAACTCTTTGCGGATGCGGGCGGCCACATCGGGTACGAGCAGGCTATTGGCGTGGAGGAGTCCCGCGTCATAGCCGAAGGGCACCAGGCCCCACCGCTCCCAGTCCAGCAGGCACAGGGGCGCGGCGGTGAGGTTGCCCCAGTGCAGGTCACCGTGACCGGTCACCCGGTCCACCTTGGCGGGGGCCGGGACGCCGAGGAACTGAGGGAAGGCCCGCTCGATCCACCCGTCTCGGACGGTCGTCTTCACGCCTTCCGTCTCAGCGAGCAGGGCAAGGGCATGGCGAAGGTCGGCCCACCACTCGTCGGGCAATCCCGGGTCGTGGTCGAGGTCGGCCCGGTCCGGGGACACCACGGGTTGCGTGAGGTAGTCCAGGACTTCGGCCTCGAAGGCCCAATCCCGGTCGATCCAGTCGTGCACCGCGTACAGGCGGGGGCGGGGGACGCCTTCGGGCACGAGTTGGGAGGCCCCCACCATGCCCTCCCCCTCCCTCCTGCCCGCGTTCCTCTTCGCCGTCCGACCCACCCGCAGCCACCGGTCTCCGGCTCTGCGTCCGAGGGTCACGCCGAGGAAGCCCCATGCCGGCGGACCCGTACAGGTGAGGCCCAGGGCCTTGGCCGCCCGGTCGTGGGCGGCCTCCATCAGGGTCTGTACCTCCTTATCCAGAGGCGAGTTCATCCGTCACCCTCCTGAGTTCCTGGGCGGTCAGAGGCGCAGCCAGCGCCTTGGCCGCATCGTCCCAGTGCTCGCGGGTACTCGCGGACGTGAGGACGACATCGAGGCCGGGGCACGAGCCGGCGGCCAGCAGGGCGGCGGCGGCAGCCGACAGGCCGGGGCGGATGAGGTTCACCAGTTCGGGTGTCATGGCATCAAGGAGTTCGCCCCCGTGCAGGGGAGCGGAACCGAACGTGATCAGCCCCGCGTCCTCTGCCCGCACCAGCGGTCCGCCGCCGTTCAGGGCCTGTCTGATCGGGGCGTCCGTGATCAGACTGACAGGCATCTGCACGCCGGTGAAGTGGTGCTCGGAGGAACCGGCGGCTTGCCGGGCGAGCAGGACCAGTTCGGGCACGCTGAACGTCCCCGAGGCCAGTCCGGACCAGGTGGCGACGCCGTACCCGCCGATCCTGCCCGCCTGGGCGAACTCTTCCAGCGCGATGAAGGCTTCCCGCACTCGGTCGTGCGCGGCGGCACGGCCAAGGCCGTGCCTGTCGTGCTCCGGGTTGTGCACGAAGACCAGGTCCACGCGCCCGAGCACGGCCAACGAGCGCTCCGTCTGCCAGCGGACGAAGCCCCGTTCAAGGCTGTGTCCCTCGGCCGCCGCCTCCCGGGTGAGCACTCCCTCAGCCACGGCGGTACGGCCCTGTTCCTCTGTGAAGAACCCCGCCTTCGTGGTCACCCGACCGGTCGGATACTCCCGGAGAACCGGGCCCAGCTCCTCATGCGCCCGACCACGGGCGTAGTGGGGGGCCGTGTCCACCCAGGGGCTACCTGCGGCCAGAGCGGTGCGTGCCGCCTGGCGGACGGCGCGCACACGGTATGTCCCCAAGGAAAGCGCGGCGGTCACAGCACGGTCCCCACGACTGCGGCGGCATGGCCGTCGATGAGGACGGAGACCAGTTCGGCCACGTCTTCGACCTTCAGCCCTGCGGAGTCGGCCATCGCGCCGAGGGTGGTCGGCTGGTTGGTCAGCAGCGCGCCCAGCGCGGGCGCGGCGGACTCGGCGAAGTCCCAGGCAGTACCAGCTGCCGCGAAGGTCACCGTTCCCTGTTCGCGGTCCATCGTCAGACGGCCCCTCGGAGCAGTGAGCTTGACTGTGATGTCCTGCTGAGCGGGGAGCCCGTCCACATAAGGCAGGGACGGAATCGCGTGGCCCAGGTCGGTCGTGTCGATCGACTCGGCCCATCGCTCCACGAGGCGGGGGTCCGCCATCATGTCCGCCACCTCGTGGCGCACGGCGTCGATGAAGTCCGACTGTTCCACCGGCGAGCCGAAGCGCGGGATGTCCTTGCGCAGCGCGAGGGATGCCCGAAGCTGATCGACAACCCAGAGCATCAGGTCCGCGCCCGTGTGCGGCACCGTGCCGAACGTGAGGTGAAGGGATTCGGTCCCCTGATCTGCCGTGACCGCGTGCCACCAGCCGCGCGGCAGGTAGAGCACGTCTCCCGGGGACAGCACGAGGTCCGCCACCGGGTCGCCCACCGGTTCCTCCGGAGGCTCCACGTCCCGGAAGGTGGGTGCCTCACGGGTCATCCCCCACAGCCGCCACCGCTTCGAGCCGTGCAACTGAACCACGATCACGTCGTGGTCATCCCAGTGCCGGCCAAACCCCTCCTGCTCCGTCCACGAGGCGTACGCGTTGGCCTGAACGGGGGTCCCCAGGAAGCGTTCCAGCTCCTCGGCGGCCATGCCTACGGACGGGTGGATCTTCTCCACCGCATCGAGAACCAGCGACGCCCCGTCTTTGAGCTGGGCGTGGAAGTCGGACGGTTGGATACGGGACCAGGTGACCGCTCGGCGGTTCGTGGTCGGGATCGCATAGCGGTGGAGCGGCACCATCTCGCCGTCGATCGACAGGCGGAGCCGGGGCGGCTCCAGCCGCTGCGTGGCGATGATCCGGTTGAGGTCGTCCCAGGAGAACAGGCCCGCCGTGTCGGCGGCACCGGGGAAGTGCGCGTAGGAGCGGTGGTACGTCCGGGCGAGGAACATGTCCCCGCCCAGACGCCCCGCCCACGAGGCTGTGTCAAGCACCGTGGGCGCTCCCGTCAGTCGTTGCCGTCGGAACGGCCGCTGGTGTTGTCCGACTCCTGCTCGGTGCGGGTGCGCGCGGCCACGATCTTCCGCTTCGCGATGAGCAGGCCACCCCCTTCGGGGGCTACCGAACCGACGTTCTCCTCCATCATCGGACTACCTCTCTTCTCGGGAACTCCCGCCGGGAATCCGGCAGGCAGCAAAGGGGACAGCGGCGAGCATGGCTACTGGACCGCAAAGGCTCCGGCGAGAACCAGGACCAGGCCGCCGAGGATCATCGCCAGGTAGAGCGGCCCTGCGTACCGGCCGAAGCGGCGCAGCACCCACCGCCCCAAGCCGGACGTCACACGGTCCTCAGCGGCGACGGACCGACCCGTGCACCGAGGGCACCCACACGGCGGGTACTTCGTGGGCGAACCCAGGATCACCGCGTTGTGCGGGTTCACCGCCACTGTGCGCGCCGGGCCGTACGTCCGGCCGCCGTCGTACGACACCCGCAGAGTCATGCGCCCGGTCATCACGAGCGCACACATTCATCAGGGCCGAACACCCATCGGCGCTCCGCCTTCTGTCCCACGCTGTAGCGCGCCCACTCTTCGATGTGCTCGGTCGCTGCCATGAGGAAAATAATGAACCCGAACAACGGAGATTGGGCAGTTCTTTCCCGTCATGGACTAAAGATCATGAACGGCAGGTGGTGGACCACTCCGCCAACAACGCTCGCGCTTCGTCCCCGAACAAGGCGTAGCCCTCCAGCGTGGAGAACAGTTCCAGGTGCATATCAATATCTCTTGGATCTCTCAGGATCACGACACCGGTGGTGTTTTCCACGGTAGCCAAGGTGTTGTCATAGACGGTGAAGGTGTCCATCGGGGCCATGGGCTTGTGTCCCGTGATGGGGATGACGCCGAGCTTCACATTCGTCAGGTGGGTGAGTGATGCCAGTCGGTCGATCTGCATCGCCATCGCAGCCGGAGGAAGGAGCGGCCACCTCACCGCCTGCTCAGTGAGGATGAAGGTGAACCGCTTTCTCGTGTCGTAAAGAACCTCCTGCCGCTCCAGCTTCCTCGCGATCGTTTTGGTGACATCCGCCGGAGAGTGGGCAAGGCTGGCCCGGATGTACTCAGGGGTGGACAGGAGTCCGGTAATCATCGAGAGCAGGAAGAAGCGGAACTCCGTGGACGAGGATTCAAGTCCGGCGAGTTCGGTCTGCTTCTTCTCCAGGCCCCTGCGCCGGAGCGAGCGCAGGTCCTGCCACTCCGTGTTGGCCAGCCTCGCGAGGGTGATGACCTCCTCGATGACCTCGGGTGGAGCCATGACAGCCCGGAGGATTCTTTCCAGATCCAGCAGACTCGGCTGAATTTTCCCATTCTCGATCCGACTGATCTTCGATTGGGACATGTTGCAACGCCGAGCGAGCCGGTCCCCAGTGAGGCCGGCTCGCTTGCGTAGTTCTTTCAGCAGGGCCGCCAGTTCCTGTTTCGGCTGCCCGAGCTGTTCAGGGTCGATCGTCACCCGTTCACATACTCCAGGAACGGAACGGATTCAGCTACGGCAACGCGCTTCCACTGCCGGTACAGATCGGGATCGCCTTCGTGCAGTTCCCGACCGATCTGCGTCCCGTCCGCCCGGTAGTTCATCAGTACCACCGTGGACTCGTCGAACATCCAGAAGTCCTGATCCGGAAGCCCCGGGTTCTCCCGGCCAGTGAGGTCGAGGATGCGGATATCCTCGCCTGCCTTCACGTGGTGCCGGTAGTAGTACTCGAACTCGAACCGGAGATAGTCCGAGAGCGGACGGGTCACGATGTGTACCCTGCCGACGCTCTTTCCCTCTGATTTCCACTGCCGAACCTCGTCCATCCAGGCCGACGTGTAGTCGTCAGGGGAATTCTCCCCGGAAAGGAAGCGCTTCAGCTTCTCCGCTTCCTGGGGCATGGTGTAAACGGGCAGCGTCTCCAGCCGCCACGCCTCACGCTCCATGGAATCAAAGCAGTCGTTCCACGCATCACCATCCAAGAGCACGGACGGCCTCCCTCAGAACGTGCTCGGGAATCTTCACCAGTGCCTCACCCGCCGGAGGCTGGAACGCGGCGCACTGGTCGCCCTGGACGACGATCCCGCCATCCGTCTCGTCGCGGTAGACGTTCGGGCAGTCCTTCTCTCCGCACTCCCCGTTGCCCGTGCCGGTGAGTCGGGTGAGCGCCCCGCGTTCAGACATGCCAAACCCCCTCGCTCCGGCCCTGTTCGGGCCGACTGACCACGACGTTAGGGGGGCACCGGCGATGCGTCTATGCGTACTCGCGACTATGCCCGTTGTCGCATAAACCCGTACGGTGAGAGGGCGCGACCACGGTGGACCCGGCGGGTCGGTCACATGACCAACGGGTGACCAACAGAGCCCGGAGACATCCGGAAACAGAAGGAAAAGAGCGGAAGCGGCGGGTGCCCGATCCCGGCATGGGACGGGTGTTTTCGCAGGTCAGAGCGGCTAGGGCTGGTGCCCGAAGGGAGAGTTCAAGTCCCCCCTCGGACACCAGCAGAGACCCCAGTTCACCTGGGGTTTTTTGCATTTCCAGGGTCTACGTGACCCGCAGCCCAGAAAGTTCTCTGCTCAGACCAGGGGTGACAGGCCGAGTCGGCCCGCGCCGGAGGCGGCCAGACGGCGCGCTCCGTCCTTACGTGAGTGGCCGTACCGGGCCATGGTGTAGCCGGGCGAGTGGTGCCGTGCGTTCGCGGAAACCTCGACGGGGTTCTCCCCTGCCTCCAGATCGTTCGTGACCTTGCTGTGCCGCCAGTCGTGAATCCGGAAATCCTCCGGGTGCTTGAGCCGGTTCCGCAGGGTGCGCCATCGGGCGGAGACCTTCTCGGGGTCCTGGGGACCACCCGACTCTCCCCGGTACAGCTTGAAGCCGTCTCGGGGAACACGAGGTCATGATCCAGGTAGCCCCGAGTCGTTCCCTCTCGGCGTCCTGCCGTTGCTTCTGCCACTTCAGAACGTACGCGGGAGCGGCAGCCCATGAGGTCAGGGCCCTGCCCGAATCGCGGTCACCGCGGAGCGGAACGGGAAGACGGGACGACCCGCGACCGTCTTCACCCTCAGCGAGAACAGTTCCCGTCACCCAGAACCCCAGTCGGCCAGCGCGGAGCGTGACGAGAACCGCGCGACCGTCGTTCGCATGGACGCCTACCGGCCCGAGCCCATCCCAGCCCCGGCACTGGTGCTGAACCGCAAACAGTCCACTCCGGCAGTTGACGGCAACCCGTTCCTTGCGCTGCTCTAACCAACCAAACGGCCCCGACCGGGATCACCCGGTCGGGGCCGTTCTGCGTTTCATAGGTTCGGAACCTACGCGCCGGGGAGCGCCCCGCCCTTGACTGCGCCGACGAACGACGACCAGGCTGAGGTGTCCACGGTGACGGCCGGTCCCTCCGTCACCTTGCTGTCCCTCATGGCTACCGCGCGGGGGGCGAGGCGCACCTCTACGCAGTTACCGTTTCCGTTGCTGTAACTCGACTTCAGCCACTGTGCGCTGTTCGGATCTTTCCTGTTCATGGCTCCCTATAGCTCCCTGCCGCCTCGGAGATCAGGCGTCGTGACGCCTGCTCGTCGAGCGCTGCATCCCAGATTCCGGCGAATGCAGTCTCGTACTGATCTACTTCCCTCGGCTTGTCCAGGTACAAGCCGCCTGTGTATCCGTCCGCGTAGACCGTTGGCGGTTCCGTCGCGACTCCGTCGCCGTTCACGGGGAACCGCAGGATGACGAACGGTCCGCTGACGACACCCAGGTGGGCCCCGGCTGCGAACGGCACGATTCTGATGGCGATGTTCGGCAGTTCGGACACGTACACGAGGTGTGCGAGCTGCGCAGCCATGACAGCGCGTCCGCCCACGGGGCGGCGCAGCACGGTTTCCGCCAGGGCCACGCGCAGTTCGGGCGGGTCCGTCACACGGGTGACGAGTGCTTGCCGATCGATGCGGAGCTGAACGCGCCCGTCAAGGTCGTCATCGCTCATCTCCGGGTAGTGGGTCCTGGTGATCTCGCGGGCGTATCCGTCGGTCTGGAGCAGGCCAGGTACGACATCGCTCTCATACGAGTACAGGCTTGTGGCGGCTTCTTCCAGCCCGACGTAGACATCGAACCCCTCAGGGATCAGGTCGCCGTACGCGTGCCACCAGCCACGGGCCTTGGTTTCCTTCGCAAGGCCCATTAGAGTCTTGGTCAGGTCCGGAGCGGCACCGTAGACGACGCACATAGCCTGAACGTCGAGGGCGCGCAAGGGCGTCTGCCCCGTCTCGATCCGCCACATCTTCGCTTCGGACCACTCCAGCTTCACCGCCGCCGCGCGGACGGTCAGCCGGGCTCGGTTGCGAAGTTCCTTCAGGTGCCGCCCCAGTTGTCGGCGCGGGACTGTTGACCCTGTTGTCGGCCCCTCTGCCATCTCCACTCCTTCTTCTGGCCTCAGTATGACGGACTTCCAACCCTCACGATGAGAGTGCTCTGACGCTCACCCCGAACCACAGGTCGTTAGTTCGACTCCCTAATGGCGGGACATCGCTGTGAAGTCTTGCATGGCAATGTCTCGCCATGCAGTCTGGAAATCCAGACGCGGGACAGCATCATCGATGCCGATGGGGTTAGTTGACGTGTCATCAGCTATCGCGGGGGCGTAGGGGGTGTTTGGTAATGAGCGACAGCGAACCCGTGAGCGCTCTCGCGCTCCGGATTCCGGAACTTGAGCCGGTTCCCATGGATGGGTGCTGTGTCTGTACTGCGGCCTCTCGTCAGCGTGAGTCCGCGCGGGCACTGGGTAGCGACGTGACCGTCCGGAACTGTGACGACGTCATCAGGCAGCACCCCCACCGTCGAGCCACGGACGGGAAGGGGGTGCGGGGATGGACAACCTGCTGAGGTTTCCTCCGTGCGAGTGCCCCGACCCCGAGTGCCCGGAGCGCGCCCCGCGCGCGCCTGCGGAATCCGGCGAGCCTCCGCAGGACAGCCCGGTGCTCGCCGAACTCCGCGCCGCCGATGAAGGGGAGGGTGGATGAAAATAGTTCAAAACTATGCAACGGCCGCATTCTTGGCTCTTGCGTACGCGGGTGTGATCGGACTGCTGATCACGGTCGCGAGACACAGTCTCTGATGTCTCCGCCCCCTTGAATGCCCGGCCAACCTTTGCCCCGGGGCTACCAAGAGGGGCGGCGACAGGGTCCCGTCCGGCTGGGACCAGGACAGCGACAGCCGGGCGGACCCGCCCCATGAACGCCGCTCTCGCGTGAGAGCGTCCCCCCGACGCTGGAGGATCGCGCGGGAGCGGTAACCCCCTGGTCGATCGTCGGTCGTGAGGCCAGGGGAAGAGGAAGCTGGCCCCTGTTCCCGTTCCCTGGCCCCGGTCGTCCGTTCCCCCGCGCGACCGGGGCCGTTTCCCGGTAAAGCAAGTCTCCCGCTGGAAGGATGCGCCCGACGGGTGCCGGAAGGGCCCCGCGGACCGAAGGAAGACGGGACATGACCACAACCCTGGTGACCCAAGCTCTGATCCTGGCGGGTGGCCAGGCGACCCGTATGCGGCCCTACACCGACGACGCACCCAAGGCCATGGTCCCGGTGGCCGGTGCGCCGATCGTCGGCTACCAGCTCGCTTGGCTCGCGGAGCACGGAGTGAAGTCCGTGACCATCAGCGGTGGCTACAAGCACGAGATGATCTCGGACTACGTGGGAGACGGCTCACGCTTCGGTGTAGAGGTCCGGTACGCGATTGAGGACGAGCCGCTGGGCCGGGGCGGAGGGCTCAAGTTCGCAGCCGGCCGTTTGGCCGCCCCTGACGCCCCATTCTTCGTGCTCAACGGCGACGTGATCACTACCTTCTCGCTCACCGATCTGTCCGAGTACCACCAGCGGCGCGGAGGAGCTGTCACAGTCGCGCTGTCGCCGTACCGCTCCAACTGGGGCGTCGCCGACCTGGACGACGGCGACCGCGTCCGGGGATTCGTCCAGTCGCCGGAACTCCCGTACTGGATCAACGCCGGAATCTACGTCTTCAATCCCGACGTGGTCCAGCTGCTCCCCGACAAGGGGGACCACGAGGACAGCACCTTCCCGGAACTGGCCAGCGACGGACGACTCATCGGCTACCGGCTCTCCGGCTACTGGCGCGGCATCGACACCGTCAAGGACGTGGTCGAGGCATCCAGGGAAATCCGCGTCTCCGGGGGGCTGCTGCCCCGGGAGTTCCGCACCACAGATCCGAACATCTGAGGAACGGGCCAGCATCGGCCCGATGACCGAAGGGACGGCATCCGTGATCAACGCAAACAAAGTAATCGGAAGCCACAACGTCCTGTTCGTCACCTTCGACTCACTGCGCTACGACGTGGCGCGGGCAACCACGCACGCTGGCCGCACCCCGAATCTGGAAGAGGTACTGCCCAACGGATTATGGGAGGAACGGCGCACGCAGGGGTCCTTCACCCTCCCGGCCCATGTGTCGTTCTTCTCCGGCTTCCTGCCTGTCCCGTCCGGCCCGAACCGTCCCGGACGCCTCCTCGCCTGCTACGCCGTGCGAGGGACCACGATCACCGATCGAACCTTCGTGTTCGACGCGCCCGACATCGTGACCGGCCTGTCCGGCCTCGGATACCGAACCGTCTGCATCGGCGGGGTGGGGTTCTTCTCGAACCGGACCAAGCTGGGCCGGGTCCTGCCCGGCCTCTTCCAGGAAAGCCACTGGAGCCCGGAGACCGGAACCGACAACCCCGAATCCACCCGCCACCAAGTCGATATCGCTCTCAAAGTCATCGGAGGGCAGAAAGCGAACCAGCCGCTGTTCCTGTTCCTCAACGTCTCCGCTACGCACACCCCCCACCACGTCTACCTCCCCGGGGAAACGGCGGACTCATGGGAGAGCCAGTGCGCCGCCCTGGCGTACACGGACACGGAGCTGGGCCGTCTCTTCCACGCCATGCCCGGCGCAGGACCCTGGCTTGTGATCCTGTGCGCGGACCACGGCGACGCGTTCGGGGAAGACGGACACCACGGCCACGGCATCGCCCACCCCTGCGTGTGGAGCGTCCCCTACGCCGAAGCCCTCATGCGTGCCGAGTAGCTGCGACGGCCCGTGCTGGGCAGGTGGGTCACATGACCCGCGCGTGACCCGCAGCGGTCAGAAACGGGCCGAAACGGGGGGTACGCATGACCCAACCGGGCCGTCGAAAATCGACTCTATAAGGCATGTTTCCGCAGGTCAGAGGAGTTAAGGGCTGGTGCCCGAAGGGAGAGTTCAAGTCCCCCCTCGGACACCAGCGGAAACCCCGGTCGATCCGGGGTTTCTCTGTTTATCGGGCTGTGCCGTGACCAGCCACGTGACCCATAGCCGAGCGAATCTCCTGGTCAGGGCAGGGGCGGCAGGCCGATCCGGCTGGCGCTGGAAGCGGTCGGCTTCTTCGCTCCCTCAGCGCGGCGCCTGCCGTACCGCGCCATGGTGTAGCCCGGCGAGTGGCGCCGGGCGTTGGCCGACACCTCTACGGGGTTCTCGTGGGCGTCCAGATCATTCGTGATCTTCGATGCCCGCCGGTCGTGCAGTCGGAAGTCCTCCGGCAGGTGCGGACGGTCGCGGGCGGTCCGTCAGCGGGCGGATGCCTGCTCGGGGGATCGAACGGAGCGGGAACGACGCCGGCGTGAAGCCGCTGACCGCTGAGAGCGTCGCATCGCAACCGACCATTGACGCCCCGGCAGCCGCGTGCCCGGGTGAGGGGGCGCCGGGGCGGAGGCCGGTCCCAGCCGTGCCGTTGCACTCCCGCTGCCAGGGTGGCGGACCCGTGACTGTCAGCGAGCCGTCCCGGCAGTCCGCCGCTCCGGCGGCATGGTGGGCTGCATGCTCCTGATTCCGGCGCTGGTCATCGGCGCGCTGATCCTGTACCTGCCGGGCCTGCTGATGCTGCGCGGCTGCGCGCGGACCTCGTGGTGGACGGCGGTGGCCCTGGCTCCGCCGGTCTCCGTGGGCTTCACGGCGTTCACGGCGCTGACACCCGGCGCTGTGGGCGGCTTCACCCTGATGACCTGGTCGGTGTGGGTCGCGCTGCTCGCAGCGGCCGTTCTCGTCACCGGATTCCGCCGCACAAAAGGCCCAGGTCCGGCGGGCTTCCAGAGGGGCGTGCTCATCGGCGCGGCAGCGGCGGTGGCGCTGGCCGCCTGGATCTGGTGGCCGGCCCTGTCCGGCGTACCGCAGAGCTACGACTTCAACTGGCACGGCTATGTGGTGGCCGCCGTCCGCAACCTCCAGTCCGGCACGCCCTGGGAGCTGGTGCCGCTGGACCCGCTCATCCCCGGGCTGCGCCAGTACTACCCGATCGGGATGCACAACGTGATGGCGCTCGCGGCGACCGGTCCCCTCTCGGTCGTACCGGCGGTCAACGCCGTCCAGTTCCTGCTCGCGGCGCTGGCCGCCCCGCTGGGGGTCATCGCCCTGGTACGGGTGGTTCTGCCCGGCCTGCCGTTCGCGGCACCGCTCGCCGCGTGCCTGGTCGTCCTCGCGCCCGGCTTCGCCCCGAAACTCGTCGCCGTCCCGTCGTACGCGGCCGGTCTGGCCCTGACCCCGGCCGTGATCGCGCTGATCCTGCGCACCCGGCGGCAGGGCTGGCGGTGGTCCGGCTGCGCGGTCTCGGCGATCGCGGTGACGGGCCTGTTCGCCACCCACCCGGCGGCGGCCGTGTGCGCGGGCGTAGCGGCGGGCGCGGCGATCCTGGAGGGGCTGATCCGCGACCGGCCGCCGACTGCGGTCGCGCTGCGGGTCGCGGGCTTCGCCGCGCTCACCGCCGTATCCGTGCTGCCCTGGGCCCTGTCCGGGCTGAACAGCGCCTTCCGGACCGTCGGCACCAGCCGGCCCGCGTACACCGATGTCCCCGGAGCGCTCGCCGATCTGGCGCTGCTCGACTGGCGTCAGCGCGGCTCGGGTCTGCTCGCCGCCGCCCTGCTCACGACCGCGCTCGGCTGGGCGGGCCTGGTCTGGCTGGCGGTGCGGGCACGGACCGGGTGGCCGCTGGTCACGGCCCTGGTCTTCGGCGCGCTGTTCACCGTGGCCGCCGGGACCGCGTCCCCGTACCGGGACACCCTGGTCGGGCTCTGGTACGCGGACTGGTACCGACTGCTGCCCATGGTCGTACTCCTGGTGGCCCTGGGCGCCGGCGCGGCGGCCGGAGCCGCCGTACGTCTGCTCTCCCTGCCCGATGTGCGGCCCAACCAGGGTCTCGCCGCGCTGCTCGTCGTCGTCTGGGCGCTGGTGTCCACGGTCAGCTGGTACAACACCCAGAGCCCGGCCGCCCGCGCCTATGTGGCGGGCTCCCGCCGCCCGACCCTGGTGACGGAGGGCGAGGTGGCCGCGTTCGGCTGGCTGGGCCGGCACGTCGGCCCCCGGGAGCGGGTGCTCAACGACTGGGTTCAGGGCACCGAGTGGATGTACGCGACGCACGGCGTGGTGCCGTTCCAGCCGTACGCGTACACGACCTGGGCCGAGCGCCCGCGCAATCAACTGCTCCGGGATCTGGGGCGGCTGGGTGAGGACGCGAGTGTGCTGCGCCGTCTGAAGGAGTACCGGATCCGCTATGTCATCGTCAGCGCCTCCCGGCTGCCGAGCCCGCAGAACCTGGTGCTGCCGCCGGACGGCCGCGGTCTGACCCGGGTCTTCGCCTCGGGCGACACGGCCGTCTACCGCGTCCACGGCACCTGAGCGGCACCACGGGTCCATGCCTCGCCGCGTACGGTCTCAAAGCCGGTGCGAAGCAGGCCCCTGACCGCCGCTGGTCGGGGCCTGCGGGGCACGGGGGACGCCGGAGTACGAGAGGTGGGGGTCAGCGACGGATGAGTGCGAGGAGTACGGCCAGAAGCACGCGCACGAGATACAGACAGGCGCGCAGGGGCCGCTGGCTCGGCCGCCCGCCCGCGCGGGTGCGCATCGCGACGGGAACCTGGCGGACCCGGAAGCCGCGCCGGGCGGCCATGGCGAGGGTCTCGACGGTGTCGCCGAGATATTCGACCGGGTACTGCACCGCGAACACCTCCACCAGGGGCCGGGACGCGGCCCGCATCCCGGAGGTGACATCGGTCAGCCGGGTGCCGCTCAGCCAGGAGAGCACCGTGCCGAGCACCACCATCGCCCAGCGTCTCGGCCCCGCGACGGCATAGTCGCCCTCACCGGCGAACCGCGCGCCGATCACCAGATCCGCACCCGCGTCCAGCCGGTCGAGCAGGGCGTGTGCGTAGCGGGGATCGTGCTGGCCGTCGGCGTCGATCTGGACGACGGCGTGGTAGTCCCGCGCCGCCGCGTAGCGGTAGCCGAGCCGTATGGCCCCGCCGACACCGAGGTTGTACGGGAGGGACGCGACGAGCGCCCCGGCCGCGCGGGCACGGGCGGCGGTGGCGTCGGTGGAGCCGTCGTCCACGACGAGGACGTCGGCCGCGGGCAGCGCGGTGCGGATCTCCCCCACGACGGCGCGGATGCAGTCGGCCTCGTTCAGGGCGGGCACGACGACCAGGACCGGCCGCTCAACCGTCGTGACCATGGCGGCCGTCCGGGCTGGGGACCAGTACAACGGGACCTGAAGGCAGGGGTGATGTGCTCTGGTCGCCGGTTTCGCGCTCCAGCCTGATGAGAGCGATCTCCTCGGAGAGGATGCGCGTCTTGTCGTCCAGACGGCTCGCCTCCCAGGTCAGATGCATACAGATGGAGAGCAGGAAGACGACGCTCAGGAACAGCACCAGGCTGATGCCGCTCCTGACGCCGAGAAGGCCGGCGACCAGGTCGGGGCCGCTGGGGTAGAGGGAGAGCGCCACGACGAACGCGGCGGTGACGAGCCAGAGAGCCGCGTACTTCTCGCGCAGCCGACGGCGTCGCAGCAGCTCGGTCAGGCCGGTCAGGATCGCCAGGCCCGTGGAGGCGGTGAGAAGAACCAGTCGCACGGCTGGGGACGCTACCTCCTGACGAAACGTCAGCCGGAGGTTCCGTGCGTGTCTCCCCGTACGGGGGCGATGAACTGGCCCGGTCGGAGTACGACAAGCGGCAAATCGCATCAATCACCGACGTTGCCGGGTCGCTATGTCACGATATGCCGCGCCTGCCGATCGTCGGCGGTGAAACAGACTGGAGACAAACATGTACGGCAATCACCTCGCGGCGACGGGGTCGGGCGCGCTCGTCATCGGCTCCGTGGTCCTGCCCTGGTGGCTGGTCGCCCTGCTGTTCGCCAGCGTCGGCACCGGCCTTGTCCTCACCCGGGTACCCGTCCGCCGCGTGCCCGGCCGGGGCTGAGGATGAACTGGCTCCCCCCGGCCACCGCGATGGCGGCGGCTCTCGCTCTCGTCCTCCACCTCGACGGCAGCGGTCTGAGCCTCTACGGCTTCGCGGTCTTCGCCCTGCTGAGCGCCAAGCTGGTCGCGTCCCTGCTCCACCGCCCCACGGCCGCCACCGATGAGCAGCGGGCTGCGGCGCGGAAGCTGAACGTCACCGCCGTCGTCACGGTCTACAACGAGGACCCCGTCACCTTCGCCCGCTGCCTCGACTCCCTGCTCCGGCAGACCAGACCGCCCCAGCACCTGGTGATCGTGGACGACTGCTCAACCGACCCGCGCGCCCTGGAGCACGCCCGCACTCCCGCCGTGAGCGAGGCGTTCGCCCGCGCCGGAATCGACTACGAGGTCATCGCCTTCACCGCCAACCGCGGCAAGCGGCAAGCCCTCGCAGCGGCTTTCCGCGCCCACCCCGAGGCGGATGTCTACCTCGGCATCGATTCCGACACCGTCCTCGGCGCAACCGCCATCTCCGAAGGCACCGTCCCCTTCCTCTCCCCGGACGTCAACGCCGTCACCGGCCTCGTCGGCGCCCTCAACGCCCGCACCAACCTGCTCACCCGCCTCATCGACCTGCGCTACGCCAACTCTTTCCTCTACGAGCGCGCCGCCTACTCCCTGCTCGGCTCGGTGCTCTGCTGCTGCGGCTCCCTCGCCTTCTACCGGGCCCGCGTGATCCGGGAGAACCTCGACGACTTCCTCAGCCAGCAGTTCCTCGGCCGCACCGCGACCTTCGGCGACGACCGCCGCCTGACCAACTACTGCCTCCAGAACGGCCGCGTCCTCCTCCAGCCCACCGCTACGGCCTGGACCCTCGTCCCGGAGACCCTCGGCCACTACCTGCGCCAGCAGATCCGCTGGAACAAATCCTTCGTCCGCGAATCCCTCTGGGCGGTCAAGAGCACCCCCACCCGGAAACCCGCCTTCTGGCTCTCCCTCCTCGAACTCACCTCATGGATCACCTTCACCACCCTGCTGCTCATCGCCCTCGCGCTCACACCCCTCCACGCCGACGCCCACATCCTGGTGCTCTACCTGGTCTACGCCATGCTCGTCGGCTACGCCCGCTCCGTCCGCTACCTCCAGACCGACCACCCGGGCGGCATGCCCTTCATCGAACGCCTGGGCACCTTCCTCCTCGCCCCCCTCTACGCGCTGCTGCACCTCTCCCTCCTCCTGTGGGTACGCCTCTACTCACTGGCCACCCTCAAGGACAACGGATGGGGAACCCGAGAGACCGTGGAAGTCGCCCTGACATCGTCACCACCCGAGGTGGGGCGGGCCGCCTGAGACCGACTCGGATGAGCGCTGAGGGCGACCCCCGGGCATCGGGCGTCTGCGATGAACGCCGCGGAGAGCCCATCACGGAGTATGCCCGGCGCGCATGGCCGAAAGGCGAGCAGTAGTGTTCCCGCCGCACCCGGCCGGGCACCCCGTACTCCCCGCGGCGGTCCGCCGAGCGGCCGGGCCCGTTGCTGATCTGGAGGTCCTGTGCCCCGTACTCGTCCCGAGCGCTCGGTCCGAGCCGCCGAAGGCGTCGGTGCCCCGAGCACCGGCGGGCTGCTGGTCGGTGTGATCGCGGTGACGCTCGTCGTGCTGGCCCTCGGGACCCTGGCCAACTCGGTGGTGTGGCTCATCGGGTTCATGGTGTTCCTCCCGGGAACGGCTGCGGCGCTGTGCACCGTGCGTCAAACGCTGTTCGTCTGCGCATGGACCACGCTCACCGTCGCGGTTGTCGCGTTCCTGTGGGTCGACGCCGCCGCACCGCTGCTCGACCGCGGGCTGGTGCTGGCGCTCACCGGATGCCTGGGCGCGGCATCGGTCTACGCCTGCCGCCGGCGCGTCCGGAAGGAGAACGAGGTGCTGCGGCTGCGCTCCGTGGCCGCAGCCATGCAGCGGCAGATCCTGCGCTCGCTCCCGCTCCGTACCGCTGACGTGCTGGTCGACGGCGTCTACGAGCCCTTGCAGGAGGACCGGCTCGTGGGCGGTGACGTCTACGACGTCGTCGAGTCTCCCTGGGGGACCCGCGTGCTCATCGGCGACGTGCAGGGCAAGGGGCTGGCCGCCGTCGGCGCCGCGTTCGCCGTCATCGGCGCCTTCCGTGCGGCGGCCCGTCGGGAGTCCACGCTCACCGCGGTCGTGGACTCCCTGGAAGCCTCCGTCAACTGGCACAACCTCTGCGCCGAACAGGCGGGCGACGAGGAGCGGTTCGTCACCGCCCTCGTCGTAGGCATCGACGGGCACGGCGAGGCGCAGGCCGTCAACTGCGGACACGTTCCTCCTCAGCTGGTGCACGCCGGTTCCGTGACCACCCTGCCGCTCGACTCCGGCGTCCCCCTCGGGCTCGCCGCCCTCACCGACGAGTCCGTGACTGTCGACGCGTTTCCGTTCCCGGCCGACGCGACGCTCTTGCTGAGCACCGACGGCCTCATGGAGACGCGTGCGGCCGACGGCGCCTTCTACCCCATCGACGAAGACCTCGCGAGGCGTGCGCACCTCGACCCCGCGGACCTGCCGCGGGCCCTGTACGACGACGCCTGTGCGTTCGCGGGGACGGGCGGTCAGCAGGACGACATCGCCGTGCTGACCGTCCGCCGCGCACCGCGACATCGCGCGCGGTGAGTCCACCGACAGCCCGTGGAGCCGACGGCCTCTCACGGACCGCGGGTCCCCCAGACGTGGACGGCGTCGTCGAGTCGCAGCCCTCGCCACAGGCGTCTGGCGTCCTCGTAGCGGAGGTTGACGCAGCCGTGCGAGCCGGGCTCCTCCCAGATGTCGCGGTAGCTCGCGTGCAGCGCCTGGCCGCCGTCGAAGAACTGGCTGAAGGGCATGGGGCCCTCGTACAGCTCCGACCACTGTTTCTCGACCCGTTCATAGATCCGGTGCACGCCGGTGCGGGTGGCGTAGCCGGGCTTCCCTGACCTGATGGGGACCGGGCCGTAGGCCACCTGGGTGCCATCCCAGACCCACAGCAGTTGCCGGTTCAGGTCGACGCAGACGGCGAGACGTGCGCCGTGCGGGCATCCGGTGAGGCTCATGGGGTCGGCGCGGGCCTTCTCGTACTGCACGATCCGCCAGGTTTCGGGGCCGGCGTAGCCGTTCGCGGCCTCCATGCCGTTGCGGGACTGGAGGGTGCGGATCGCCGCGCAGTCGCCGGCCGACTGGACGCCGTCCGGGGTGACGCCGAGATGGCGTTCGACCGCCGTCTGGTACGGGCCTGTGGCCGCCGAGCAGTCGGGCGTGCGGCCGGCCGCGACGGCCGGGCCGGCGGCCAGGCCGAAGGTCGTGAACAGCGCGGTGAGGAGGACGAGTGCGGTGCGGCGACCGGTCGACCGGCGCCGGGGGCGGGGGCGGTGGAGGCGGCGGGTGGATATGGAACGCATCGGTGATGGGCCTTCCCTGGACCAGAGCGGAAGAGTCGGTTCCACAATGCGGCTCCGGGTGCGGTGATGCGTGCGGACACTTCCGTGTGTCGGGCGGGGGCGAGCGCCGGTATGGCGCCGGCAACGGAAGCGGGCCCCCGGCCGGGTGCTCGACCGCGCACATGTGACCCGGGCGGCCCAGTCCAGGTGGCCGCCCGGGGTCACCGCCCGCCTCGCAGGCACGGGGGAACGTCACTGGTCGCGTTGGGCCGCTGGGGCGACCTGGATGAGGACGGCGGGTTCCGCCCCGTCTCCGTTCCCGCGGCGTCGCTGCTCCAAGCGGCGGATCGTACCAGCGCTCCCCGGGTGACACTCGGCCCGGTGACCTCCGACCGTTCACAAGATCACGTGCTGGGTGCGGTACTGCTGTGCCCTGGGGGCTACAGATCTGATGAACGGAGTGCATGTCGACATGCGTGGTTCACCCGGCAGACGGCGCCGCCTCGGCGCTCTCGTCTCCACGGGCCTCGTCCTCGGGGCCCAGATGGTGGCCCTCGGGGCCGCCCTCCCACTTGCGGACCGCGCCCTTGCCGCGCCCGGCTCGCCCGGCCTTCCGCAGGGGCCGCCCGTCGCCTACGCCGAGAACTTCGAGAACGGCACCGGACAGACCCCTATCCTGCTGAGCGCCTACACCGGCGCGCCGCCGGTGAACGCCAAGTACACCGCGGCGCCGGCCTGGATCGACGCGGCCCACTGCAACGGGATCATCCTGGACCAGTCGGGTGCGAACAACGCCGCCTGCCAGAGCCAGAGCGCCACCGCGATGGCGGAGCTGAAGTTCATGGCGAACGTCCTGGGGCAGGTGGAGGGCGCGGCGACGCCGCAGAACAACCACGCGGTCTCCGCCTACACGGACGGCGCCAACCCGGGTGCGAACAAGGTCGAGTTCCAGACCATCAACCCGATCCCGCTCGTCACCTCGAACCGCTTCATCACCTTCTCGGTCGATGCCGCCGCGGTGAACTGCAACGTTTCCGCGCCGCTGCTGAACTTCTTCCTCACGGGGTCGGGTCCGGACATCCCGGCCAACAACCAGGCTATCAACCCCTGCACGGACCCGCGCTCCAGCACGTACAACGTGGGTCCGCGACCCATCCAGGCCGGGTCCTTCGCGTCCGACTCGTCAGTGCTGGTCACCGGCTCGGCCGTCGGCATCAAGATGACCAACGCCAACGGAAGCGGTCTGGGCAACGACCACGCGTACGACAACATCCGGATCCTGGACGTCACCCCGCAGCTCGACAAGGCGTTCAACCCGGCCTCGATCCCCCAGGGCGGCACCTCCACCCTGACGTTCACCGTCACCAACACCTCCGAGCTGGCGGAGAAGAACGGCTTCGCCTTCTCCGACGCGCTACCGGCCGGGGTGGTGGTGGCCGCCGTCCCGAACGCCTCCACGACCTGCGGCTCCGCCTCCCTGACGACGGTGCCCGGCACCGGAGTGGTCGGGCTGACCGGTGGTGACCTCGCCGCCGGCGTGTCGTCCTGCACCTTCTCGGTCGACGTCACCTCCAACACCACGGGCACCTATGTGAACCAGCCCGCCAATGTGACCGTCACAGGTGTCGACCCGCCGGGACCGGCGACGCTGATCGTCACCGTCCCCGGCTCGCCGACGATCGCCAAGTCGGCGGACACGGGCACCTTCCAGGCAGGCCAGACGATCACGTACTCCTTCGTGGTCACCAACACGGCCAGCACCCAGCTCAGCGGTATCGCGGTCACCGACAACGGCCCCGGCAGCCCGGCGGTCAGCTGCCCCTCGACCACGCTCGCGGCGGGCGCGTCGATGATGTGTACCGCGATGTACACGGCCACCGCCGCCGACGCCACGACCGGGACCATCAGCGACACCGCCACGGTCAACGGCACGGTCAACGGCAACCCGGTGAGCGGGAGCAGCAACCAGGTGGTCGTGCCGCTGCGCTCCCTGACCGTCACCAAGTCCGCCGACACGACGCAGTTCAGCGCGGCCGGCCAGACGATCAACTACACCTTCAAGGTGACCAACAACGGCCAGGTGCCCCTCACCAACATCCAGGTGACGGACAACGGTCCCGGCAGCCCGACGGTGACCTGCCCCGGCGGTCCGCTCGACCCGGGTGAGACCGTCAACTGCACCGCCAGCTACACGACCACGGCGGCGGACGTCACCGCGGGCAGCATCACGGACTCGGCGGATGCCGTGGGCACCGCCCCCGACAGCGAACTGGCCAGGGCCACCAGCAACACGGTCCGCATCCCCTTCGTAGCCATCGAAGTCGACCTCGGCATCGTGAAGACGGGTCCGGCGTCGGTGGGTCCCGGTGGTCAGATCACCTACACCCTCACCGTCACCAACCACGGTCCGGACGACTCCACCGGCTACACGGTCAGTGACACCCTTCCGGCCGGGCTCAGTGGCGCGGCCACGAGTACGCCCGGCTGCTCCATCAGTGCGGGTGTTCTGACCTGTACGGGGAGCGCGCTGGCCAATGGGGTCAGCACCACGATCCAGGTGACGGGCACGGCTGCGGCGGGTGCGACGAGCCTGGTCAACACCGCTACCGTCACCGGGGACGACGACGACCCCAACCCGAACAACAACACCAGCACCACGACAACCACGGTCACGCCGATCGAAGC
>NZ_VCLA01000209.1:13450-21796 GCF_009600885.1 Streptomyces jumonjinensis | reverse complement strand
CACCGGGGACGACGACGACCCCAACCCGAACAACAACACCAGCACCACCACAACCACGGTCACGCAGGCACCCGTCGTCATCAAGAAGAAGCAGGACGGGCCCGCTACCGTGAAGCCCGGGGACACGGTGTCGTACACGATCACCGTGAGCAACCCCGGCGGCACCAGCACCGACGCCTTCTTCACGGACGACCTCAGCGGGCTGCTGGACGACGCCGACTACAACGGCGACGCCACCGCGACCGTCGGCCTCGTCACCTTCGCCGACCCCGACCTGGAATGGTCCGGCACCCTCGCGCCGGGGCAGACGGCGACGATCACCTTCTCGATCACCATCCACGAGCGTCCCTTCGGGGACCTGAGACTGGACAACACGGTCGTCTCCCCCACCCCGGGGAACAACTGCCTCCCGGGTAGCACCGACAGTCGGTGCAGCACCCACGGCACCGTGAAGGTCAAGGACAAGCACAAGGACAAGGACAAGAAGTCACCCACCGGTCGCCGCGACGCCGGCGTCTAGCACACACGACTGCGGCGGGCTTCGCGCGTCCTGCGCAAAGCCCGCCGCAGCTGCATGGGCCGGCCCTCGGCACAGCAGCGCCCCGACATCCGATGGGGCAGCCGAGCGGGGGAGACGTTTCCCGGCCTGCGTCCATGGGGGACGCTGTTTCCGCTGATGTCGGAGTCTCCGCACGTCAGAAACACATGGTTCAGTGCGCCGAGCGTGAAGGCGGGCTCCCGGACCGCCAGTGCTCCGCCGCCCGAGACCACGGCGGCCGGTACGTTCGGCGGGCCGTCCTCGCCCCACATGGATCCTCCCTCACCCCACATGGATCCTCGGCCGTCGCCCGGGATCCGGTTCCGCGCGGCGCAGGACCTCTCGGGTGACCGGGGCCGTCTCGCCCGCGTCGAAGAGTCGTAGGTGTTCTCGCGGGTCCATTCTTCCCAGGCACGCCTGGCCGGGTCGCGGGTCTCGAAGACCAGATGCCCACCGGGGCGCAGTGCTTCATAGGCTCCTTGTAGCGTCTTCTGCCACGCATGCATAGGCGGGCCCGAACAGCCACTGGGTTTCACTGACGGCGGGCCGGGTCGCCTCCCTCGCCGGGGCCGGTGGGGATCCTGCGGTGGATGCCCTCGACCATGTTCCGCATGGCCGAGTGGAAGACCTCGGCCTGGTGGTCGCCGATGAACGTGGTGTGCCCGAACACCTCCAGGGCGACGAGGCCGTGCATCTGTCCCCACGCGCTCAGGAGGAGGGACACCGCGGGGGGCGGCAGGGCTCCGAGGGCGTCCGGTGACAGGTTCTCCAGCTGTGCCCGGAGCTCGGACGAGGGCTCGGGAGTGTCGGCCGCGGCCAGTTGGGCCGTGGTGAAACCGCCGAACAGCTCGCGCTGGAAGACCGCGCTCATCCGGCGGACAGCCTGGGTCGTGGGGCCCTCGACGGGTGCCGCGTAGTGCCGCAGCGGCGCTCCGTAGATGAGCTGGAACCGCTCGGGGTTGCCGGTCGCCCAACCGCGGTAGCCCTCGGCCGCGATCACCATACGCGGCACCGCCGTGCGGTCCGGCGCGGCGTCGACGGCAGCCTGTACGGCGTCGGCGAGGTCGTTGTACGCCTCGGCGACGAGCGCCGTGACGAGATGGTCCCGGCTCGGAAAGTAGTGGTAGAGCGCCTGCACGGTCATGCCGAGACTCCGGGCGACCGCGCGCAGGGACAAGGCGGCGGGCCCGTGTTCGCCGATGTGGTGCTCGGCGGCGGTCAGGATCTCGCGGACGGCGACGGCCCGGCGCCGCTGGCGCAGCGACGGTGGGCCGGTTACGGGCTCGGCTGGGGGCATGCGGCGACCGTTCGACGGGCCTTCACGGCATCGAATGTTTGGCAGTGTCAGAAGAATCTCACACTGCCAAAGCCTCTCTCCTCTCGCTAGCGTCATCGAAGGCGACGGGGGGCGCGGCACCGCTCCCCGTCGCACGACCGGGCCCAGGTGCCTTCGACAGGTGAACCGCATCCGCGCGCACCGCGCCGGGTTCCCCCTCGAACAGGGCTCCAACGTTCCCTCGCCACCACAGAGACCCAGGGAGTCGTCATGATGAAAGCCGCATTCCGGGCGGATCGCCGTGTGCGGCGGAGCGCATGGGCGGTGTTCGCCGTCTCGGCGGTCGGTACGGCCCTGTACAGCGCCCCCGCCTATCTGACCGGTGACCCGTCACAGGGCCGGATTCCGATCAACCCGGACGTGGCCCTGCACTATCTCTCCGTCGTCGTCCACGCCCTCCCCGCGAGCCTCCTCCTGCTGCTGGGACCCGTCCAGTTCGTCCCCGCGCTACGGAACAAGTACGGCAAGCTGCACCGGGTCGTCGGCCGCGTGTACATGGTCAGCGTCCTGATCGCGTCCGTGGCGGGCCTCTTCGCGGCCACGTTCTCCGTTGACGGGTTCTCCGTGCAGGTCGCCTTCTATCTGCTGACGGCCGCCTGGCTCTACTCGCTGGTCCAGGCGTACCGGACGATCCGGCGAGGCCGGATCCAGCTGCACCGCATCTGGATGATCCGCAACTACGCGCTCTCCTTCGCGGCCGTGGTGCTGCGCCTCTTCCTGGTGCTCGGGCTGGCGGCCCGGTCGCGGTACGACTGGCTGAGCTTCGAGGACGTCTACGCCGCCTCGGTCTGGGCGTCGATACTCGTCAGCGCCGGTGTCGCCGAATGGTTCATCGTCCACCGCACCCTCAAGCCCCTCGCCCGCAGCCGCCGCCGACCCGGTGCCGTCACCCCGGACGGGGCGACCACCGTCGCCGGGGCAGGACGCGTATCCGCGTAGCACCGGTCGCTCCGGACACGGTGCCGGCCCGCCCCGGGCGATGCGATGGGTCAGCCGAACGGGGAGGCGTTTCCCGGCCTGCACCCATGGGGGACGCTGTTTCCGCTGATGTCGAAATCTCCGCACGTCAGAAACACATGGTTCAGTTTGCCGAGAGTGAAGGCGAGCACTCCGACGACTGCGATCGCGCCGACGATCCTCCGCTGCTGACGTGTGGAGAGTTCGGAGTCCCCGAACAGCAGGATCCGAAGGAGCAGCCAGGTCAGCAGTGGTGTGCCGATGATGCTGAGGACGCCGCCCGCGAGGAAGAGCAGCTCCCGTGGTGTCCCGCCCTTGTGGGGAATGGCGGCGGCGAGCCCGATCCATACGGTGGGCAGCATCAGGCAGGCCGGGTACACCCATCCGTGCCGTGGCAGGCGTTCGCGTAGCAGCAGGGCGCTGAGCAGGACAGCGGTCGATACCGCCCAGAGGGTGAGCAGCTGGTAGTAGAAGACGACGTTGTAGGCGCCGAGCGTGAAGGCGGGCTCCCAGACCGCCAGTGCTCCGCCGCCCGCGACCACGGCGGCCGTCGCTTCCCATCGTTCGCTGCCTTGCGTGTCCCGGTTCGCGGAGGCTGGGTCGGTGGGGCGATGTGCGTCATCCATAGAGACTCATATCCGGCCTAGCAGCACTTTCTGGACAGCGTGTGGTGTGTCCGGGGTGGGGCGAGGCCGCGCCCGCCGCGCCGGGCGGGGAGAGGGTCGCGGCGGGCGCGGAGACAGCTGCGGCGGGCGGCGCGGTGAAACCGTCCGCCGGTACGGTGAAACCGTCCGCCGGCACGGCGAGGGCCGGCACACAGCGGGCCAGGTGTCGATGCATGCCCTCTCCTCGTGTCGTGGACGGCCACAGCCGCCCACCTGCGTCGCAACGTAAGAGGTACGAAGGCACGGCCGGAGACACCTCGCCGACGACAGCCCCTAACGGGTGTACCGGGCGGCGATCGCTCCGGAGCGGGTGCGTTTCCACGAGAGCAGCCCCATCGCGCCCTGCGGCGTCCGGCGTTCCGTCCTCACCCCACATGGATCCTCGGCCGTCGCCCGGGATCCGGCTCCGCGCGGCGCAGGACCTCTCGGGTGACCGGGGCCGTCTCGCCCGCGCCGAAGATCAGAAAGCTCAGCAGTTGGCCGAGCGGGTGGCCTTCCGTCCAGGTGAAGTACGCGTGCGGGATCCGGCCGGTGCGGTCGCGGATCCGCATCAGGACGGCGGCGATCGCGTTGGGCACCGTCGTGCTCTCCACCCGCAGTCGGCGCACCCCGTGCTTCTCGTCCCCGTGAACGGTCAGATCGGCCGTGAAATCCGACGAGTCCTTCACGAACACCTCCAGGAACAGCACGGGACGGCCGTCGGGGACATCGGTCTCCTGCCGCCGCCGGCGCTCCTTCGTCCGGTACTCGTCGGCGCTGTGCTCCGACGGCTCGCTCGCGATGATCCGCAGCGGCCCCGCCGCCACCGCCTCATCGATGAACCGCGCCGCCGTGTCGTCGAAGTCCACCTCCGCCGCACGCAGCTCGAACGCCCGGTGCACCCGCGACGCGAACGACGTCAGCAGGATCGTGACGATGAACAGTGCCGCGATCTTGATGCCGTCCGGCCGTTCGATCACATTGGCGATCAGGGTGTAGACGAAGACCACGGTGATCACCCCGAAGCCGACGGCCGCCCGCCGATGGCCCCTGCGCCGCGCCGCGACCGTGGAGGCGAAGGCCGCCGACAGCATCAGAACCAGCACCCCGGTGGCGTACGCACCGCTCTGCCGGTCCACGTTCGCGTCGAAGTAGACCGTGACGCAGACCGCGATGGCCACGAAGACCAGGACCAGCGGGCGCACCGCCCGGGTCCATTCGGGGGCCATGCCGTAGCGGGGGAGGAACCTCGGTACGAGATTGAGCAGACCGGCCAGCGCCGAGGCGCCCGCGAACCACAGGATGCAGATGGTCGACAGGTCGTAGACCGTGCCGAATCCCTCGCCGAGGTACTCGTGGGCCAGATAGGCGAGCGCGCGCCCGTTCGCGGGGCCGCCCGCCTTGAAGTCGTCCTGCGGGATCAGCAGGGTCGTGGCCAGGCTCGACAGCAGCAGAAAGCAGCTCATGATCAGCGCGGCCGTGGTCAGCAGTCTGCGGGTGTCGCGGATACGGCCCGCCGGGTTGTCGTAGGTGTCCGTGGCATCGCCTCTGACCTGCGGCATCACCGCCACTCCGGTCTCGAAGCCGGACATGCCGAGGGCCAGCTTCGGGAACACCAGCAGCGCCACCCCGATCATGACGAACGGCGAGGAGTGCTCGGCGGTCATGGCGTCCCACCAGTCGGGAACCAGCACCGGTTCGGAGATCACCTGCCAGGCCGCCGTGGCCAGCACCACCACATTGAGGGAGAGATAGACGGCGACGAGGACGACGGCCACGCCGATCGCCTCACGGAAGCCTTTGAGGAAGACGGCGCCCAGCAGACCGATCAGACCCAGCGTGATCCACAGGCCGGAACCGTGCAGCCAGTCGGGGGCGAAGGGGTTCTCCATCACATGCGCCGAGGCGTCGGCGGCCGAAAGAGTGATGGTGATGACGAAGTCGGTCGCGGCGAAGCCGAGCAGCACCAGGACCAGCAGCTTCCCCGACCACCAGGGCAGCAGCCGCTCCAGCATGGCGATCGACCCCTCGCCGTGGGGCGACTCATGGGCGACGCGGCGGTAGACCGGCAGTGCGCCGAGCAGGGTGAGCGCCAGCAGTCCGAGGGTGGCGAGGGGGGAGAGCAGTCCGGCGGCGAGCGCCGCGATACCGGGCTGGTAGCCGAGGGTGGAGAAGTAGTCCACACCGGTCAGACACATCACCCGCCACCAGCGGTGGCCCTGGTGGTCCGCGGGCGGTCTGCCGTGCGGTCCGGGGTGGCGGGCCGTGGTCTCGCTGAGGCCGTCGAGCAGCCAGGCACGGAAGGGGCGGCTCCGGTCCCCGGGGCGGGGGCCTGGGGCCGTGGCCTGCGTGCCGGTCATGGCGCACCCTCCGTGTCCTTGCCCCGGGCCCGTACCGGCGGCGTTCGGTTCCCCGGCCGTCCGGAGCGGGCCCGCGACCGGCCGTGCGGCGAGCCCGCTCCGTACGGCCAGGGCGTACTGCGCCCATCGTCGCCCGGCCGCCTGGCGTCGGCAGCCCGTACAGGTTCCGTCAAGAGCGATCGCCGCGCCGTATAGGACGTGTCAACGAAAGCGACGCACTGGCCGAAAAAGGGTTTCCTCGAACAGTCCTGTTCCGAACAGGTCCGTATCCGACAGATACGCATCCGGCGGCCCGAATCCGGCGGTTCCGTGTCCGGCGGTCCGAATCCTCATCCACATCAGGAGTTCACGATGGCCGACCTGGCCTTCGTCGTCACCACGATCGCGGTGTTCGCGCTGGTGGCTCTCATCGCCAAGGGGGTGGCAAAGCTGTGACTGCCGAGAACATCGTCGGTCTGATCGTGGCCGTCGCCCTGCTGGGCTATCTCGTCCTCGCCCTTCTGTACCCGGAGAGGTTCTAGCCCAGATATGAGTCCCGTACTTGCCGGTGCGCTCCAGCTCCTGGCGCTGATGGCCGCGCTCGCTCTGGTCTACCGGCCGCTGGGCGACTACATGGCCCGCGTCTACTCCTCGGACAAGCACCTCCGGGTGGAGAAGTGGATCTACAAGGCCGTCGGAGCCAACCCGAACACCCAGATGCGCTGGCCCGCCTATCTGCGCGGAGTCCTCGCCTTCTCGGCGGTCGGCGTCCTCTTCCTCTATCTGCTCCAGCGTGTGCAGGGCTCGCTGCCCGGCTCCCTCGGATTCCAGTCGATCGACCCCGACCAGGCGTTCAACACGGCCGCGTCCTTCGTCGCCAACACCAACTGGCAGTCGTACTACGGCGAGCAGGCCATGGGCCATGTGGTGCAGACCGGCGGCCTCGCGGTGCAGAACTTCGTGTCCGCCGCCGTCGGCATCGCGGTCGCCGTCGCGCTGGTCCGCGGCTTCGCCCGCTCCCGCACCGGTGAGCTGGGCAACTTCTGGTCCGACCTGGTCCGCGGCGTCGTCCGTATCCTGCTCCCGATCTCCCTGGTCGCCGCGGTTCTGCTGGTCGCCTGCGGGGCCATCCAGAACTTCGCCGGGATCCACGAGGTCGGCCAGTTCACCGGCGGCGTCCAGGAGTGGAACGGCGGTGCGGTCGCCTCCCAGGAGGCCATCAAGGAGCTGGGCACCAACGGCGGCGGCTACTTCAACGCCAACTCCGCCCACCCCTTCGAGAACCCCAACCCCCTCTCCAATCTGCTGGAGATCTTCCTCATCCTGGTCATCCCCTTCGCGCTGACCCGCACCTTCGGCCGGATGGTCGGCAGCGTCAAGCAGGGCTACGCCATCCTCGGCACGATGGTCTTCATCTGGGTCGGCTTCACCGCCCTGATGATGTGGACCGAGTTCGCCCACTCCGGCCCGGCCTTCGACATCGCGGGCGGGGCGATGGAGGGCAAGGAGACCCGGTTCGGCATCGGCGGCTCATCGCTGTTCGCCGTGGCCACCACCCTCACCTCCACCGGAGCGGTCAACAGCTTCCACTCCTCCTACACGGGCTTCGGCGGCGGCATCACCATGCTCGGCATGCAGCTGGGCGAGATCGCGCCCGGCGGCGTCGGCTCCGGCCTCTACGGCATGCTGATCATGGCGATCATCGCGGTGTTCATCGCCGGACTGATGGTCGGCCGGACCCCCGAGTACCTCGGCAAGAAGATCGGCACCCGTGAGATCAAGCTCGCGGCCTGCTACATCCTCATCACCCCGACGCTGGTCCTCTCCTTCACCGGTCTGGCGCTCGCCCTGTCCACCCCGCCGGACTCGATCACCAACACGGCCGCGAACGCGGTCGGCGGCTCCGGAGCCCATGGCTTCTCCGAGATCCTCTACGCCTACACCTCGGGCGCCAACAACAACGGATCCGCCTTCGCCGGGCTCAACGCCGACACCCAGTGGTTCAACACCACCATCGGTCTGGCCATGCTGCTCGGACGCTTCCTGCCGATGGTCTTCGTTCTCGCGCTGGCCGGCTCCCTCGCCGAGCAGAAGCCGATCCCCGCCACCTCCGGCACCCTGCGCACCGAGAAGCCGCTGTTCACAGGGCTGCTGGTCGGCACGATCCTCATCATCACCGGTCTGACCTACTTCCCGGCGCTGGCGCTGGGTCCGCTCGCCGAAGGGCTCGCGTCATGAGCACGATAACTCCCACCCGCGCGCCGCACTCGGATGTGCCGTCCGGGCACAAGCCCGAGGGCGGACGGGTCGGCGGGGGACTCTTCGACCCCGGACAGCTCCTCAAGTCCTTCCCGGACGCGCTCCGGAAGCTCGATCCCCGGGTGATGGTCAAGTCCCCCGTGATGTTCGTCGTCCTCATCGGCTCGATCGTCACCACCGCCCTGGCCGTCAGCGACCCGGGCGACTGGTTCGGCTGGGCGATCACCGCCTGGCTCTGGCTCACCACGATCTTCGCCAATCTGGCGGAGGCGG
>NZ_VCLA01000209.1:11865-13036 GCF_009600885.1 Streptomyces jumonjinensis | reverse complement strand
GGAGCAGGTCCCCGGCACCGAACTGCGCATCGGCGATCTGGTGGTCTGCGAGGCCGGTGACGTCATCCCCGGCGACGGCGACGTCGTCGAAGGCGTCGCCTCCGTGGACGAGTCCGCGATCACCGGCGAGTCCGCTCCCGTCATCCGGGAGTCCGGCGGCGACCGCAGCGCCGTCACCGGCGGTACGAAGGTGCTCTCCGACCGGATCGTCATCAAGATCACCACCAAGCCGGGCGAGACCTTCATCGACCGGATGATCAATCTGGTCGAGGGCGCGGCCCGGCAGAAGACGCCCAACGAGATCGCGCTCAACATTCTGCTCGCCTCGCTGACCGTCGTCTTCCTGCTGGCCGTCGTCACCCTCAAGCCGTTCGCCGTCTACGCGGGCGCCGACGACCAGACCTCGCTGATCGTGCTGACCGCCCTGCTGGTCTGTCTGATCCCCACCACGATCGGGGCGCTGCTCTCCGCGATCGGCATCGCGGGCATGGACCGGCTCGTCCAGCGCAATGTCCTCGCCATGTCCGGGCGGGCGGTGGAGGCGGCGGGCGATGTGTCGACGCTGCTGCTCGACAAGACCGGCACCATCACCCTCGGCAACCGCCAGGCCGCCGAGTTCGTGCCCGTGGGCGGCGTCACCGCGGCCGAACTCGCCGACGCCGCCCAGCTGTCCTCGCTCGCCGACGAGACTCCCGAGGGCCGCTCCATCGTCGTCCTCGCCAAGGAGAAGTACGGTCTGCGCGAGCGCCACCAGGGCGAACTCGCCGCCGCCGAGTGGATCGCGTTCACCGCCCAGACCCGGATGTCCGGCGTCGACGCCGACGGCCGCAAGATCCGCAAGGGCGCCACCGGCTCCGTCGTCTCCTGGGTCAGGGAGCAGGGCGGCGCCGTGGCCGCGGACGCCGACCGGATCACCGACGCCATCTCCGAAGCGGGCGGTACGCCGCTGCTGGTCGCCGTCGAGGACAGCGACGGCGCCCGGGTGCTCGGCGTCATCCACCTCAAGGACGTCGTCAAGGAGGGGATGCGCGAGCGGTTCGAGGAACTGCGCCGGATGGGCATCAAGACCGTCATGATCACGGGTGACAACCCGCTGACCGCCAAGGCGATCGCCGAGGAGGCGGGTGTCGACGACTTCCTCGCCGAGGCCACCCCCGAGGACAAGATGGCT
>NZ_VCLA01000209.1:0-11855 GCF_009600885.1 Streptomyces jumonjinensis | reverse complement strand
CCTCGACTCCAACCCGACCAAGCTCATCGAGATCGTCGAGATCGGCAAGCAGCTCCTCATCACCCGGGGCGCCCTCACGACCTTCTCCATCGCCAACGACGTGGCGAAGTACTTCGCCATCATCCCGGCCATGTTCGCGGTCGCCTATCCCGGCCTGGACAAGCTGAACATCATGCAGTTGTCCTCGCCCGAGTCGGCGATCCTCTCCGCCGTCGTCTTCAACGCGCTGATCATCATCGCGCTGGTGCCGCTGGCCCTCAAGGGCGTGCGGTACCGGCCGACCAGCGCGGACCGGATGCTCCGGCGCAACCTCGGGATCTACGGACTGGGCGGACTGGTCGCCCCGTTCATCGGCATCAAACTCCTCGACCTGATCATCTCCTCCATCCCTGGCATCGGGTGACGACATGAACACCTCTGTACGCAATTCGGGACGGCTGATCGCGGCGGCGCTGCGGGCCCTCCTCGTCCTGACCGTCGTCTGCGGGCTCCTCTACCCGCTCGCCGTGACCGGCGTCGCCCAGGGCCTCTTCCCCGGCAAGGCCAACGGGTCGGAGATAGAGGCCGACGGCAAGGTGGTCGGCTCCTCCCTCATCGGCCAGTCCTATCTGCTGCCGAAGATGAACCCCGACGACCCGGACGAGGCTCCGAGGCCGGACCTCAAGTGGTTCCAGCCGCGCCCCTCCAACGGCCTGGGCAGCAACAGCGTCAACACCCAGTACTCGCTGATCCTCTCCGGGGCCACCAACCGCGCCGGAAACAACACCGAGCTGATCCAGTGGGTGAAGGACGCCAAGGCGGCGGTGGTGAAGGACAACTCCACCGCGGGCCACCGGGTCAAGCCGTCGGATGTGCCCGCCGACGCGGTCACCTCGTCCGGCTCCGGCCTCGACCCGCATATCTCGCCCGCGTACGCCGAACTCCAGATCCACCGGGTCGCCGAGCGGAACGAGCTCCCGGTGGAGCGGGTGCGGGGACTGGTGAAGGACCACACCAGCGGCCGGATCCTCGGATTCATCGGGGAGCCCCGGGTCAATGTCCTGGAGCTCAACGTCACGCTCAAGAAGCTCGCGGGGGAGACCACGCGGCCGTGACGGCGTCCGCGCCGTACGCATGACGTCCTCGGACGGGCCCGTTCACGGTCCGGTCGCCCGGCTCACCCGAGCCGGACGGCCGGACCTTCGGCATGCCATGCGCCCGGCACGCATGCGCGCCCGGCACACCATGCGCCCGGCGCGCTGTTCGGCCACCCGTCGGCCGCTCGTCGACCGGCCTTCGGGACGACCCGGCCGTACGCCCACCGGGCCGCCCCCCCCGGCCGCAGCCGGAGATCACCGGCCGTACGCGGTACGACGGGCGTGGAGATCACGCCCCGCTGCGGCATGATCGTTTCAGGCTCCCCGCCGGGATTCCGGCGGGGAACGTGACCACGATCCGGGAGAGATGCCGATGAGCACCGCCGACGCCTACGCCGCGCCGACCGCCGACGCCCACGCCGCGCCGACCGCCGAAGCACCGCCCGCGCACACCGTCACCGAGCGGAACGGCCGGGCGGCGACCGCCGGGGAGCTGGCCCCGCTCGCCTTCGCGGGCTATGCCCACTTCACCGCCATACAGGTGCGCGACGGCCGGGTCCGCGGCCTCGATCTCCATCTGGAGCGGCTGCGGTCCGCCTCGGTCGAGCTGTTCGGCCGGGCCCTGCCCGACGACCGGGTGCGGTCCTTTCTGCGGACGGCGCTGGAGGCCGGTCCCGCCGACCTCTCGCTGACCGCCACGGTGTACTCGCCGGCCGGTGAGTTCACCGTGGCCGGTCCCGACGCGGAGCCCGAGATGCTGGTCCGCACCGGACCCGCCGCGTCCGGCCCCGAGGGCCCGCTGTCCCTGGCGACGGTCGAGTACGAACGGGTCCTCCCGGCCGTGAAGCACGTCGGCGAGGTGGCCAAGACGTACTACCTCCGCCAGGCCGTCGAGCGGGGCTTCGACGACGCCGCCTTCCTCGACCGCCGGGGCCGGTTCAGCGAGGCGTCCATCTGGAATCTGGCCTTCTGGGACGGCGACGCGGTGGTGTGGCCCGTGGCCGAGATGCTGGGCGGCACCACGATGGGCGTCGTCCGCCGCCAGTTGGAGCGCCTCGGCGTTCCCCAGTACGACCGGGAGATCACGCCCGCCGATCTGCCGGAGCTGGCCGGGGCCGTGGTCATGAACTCCTGGACGCCGGGTGTGGCGGTGCACCGGATCGGCTCCACGGCCCTGCCCGCCGCGCCGTCCTTCCTGGAGCTGCTGCACCGGGCCTACCAGGCGGAGCCGCTCACTTCGCTGTGAGCTCGGGTGCGGCGCGGCGCGGACCGGGCGGTGCCGCCGCCGATCCGCGCCGCGCCCGGCGGTGCCACCGACCGGCGGCGGAAGACCTTCTTCCGCCGCCGGCGGCGGCCTCGCGGCGAGCGTTACGGACGTTTTCGGACCACGTCACAGGGACCGGCCATGTCCATGGACCCCGTACAGATCGCTGAACGGCCCGGCGGAGTCGCTCGTACATCAGATAAATACCCCTCCCCGGAACGCGTGATCCGGCGAGCGCCTCGTGCGGGAAGAAGCGGTGATGAATCCGATGTTCGAAGAATCCACCCGACTGGACGGAAAGATCTGGGTGATCCGTGTCGTCGAGGACGTGCTGCGGGCCGGGCCCGTGGCGGCCGTCGACAGTTTCCACGCCTTCGGAGGGTCCTCCCTCCAGGCGATGCGCGTCTGCGTCCGGGTGGAGAAGGAGACCGGGGTGAAGGTCGCCCCCGAATTCCTGCTCGACAGCGACAGCATCGGCGCGTTCGCCGACACCGTGGTCGCCCTGGTGGCAGCCGGATGAACGACCCGTCACTGATCCATGGAGCGGTCGCCCGGCAGGCCGCGGCCACGCCCGACGCGATCGCCGTGGTCACCCGCCATGAGCGGGTCAGCTACGCGGAACTCGACGCCGCCGCCGACGCCTGCGCGGCGGAACTCCAGTACCTCGGGGCCGGGCCCGGCGATCTGCTGCCGGTCCTGCTGCCGAGATCGGCCCAGCTGGTGGCCGTGCTGCTCGGAGTGCTCAAAAGCGGCGCCGGGTACGCGGCCCTGGACCACCGCTGGCCCCCGGAACGGATCCGAAGCGTCCTGGAGACGCTGAAGCCGCCGCTGTTCATCACCCGGGAGACCGTGCCCGGCGATCTCGTTCCCTCGTGGGCTCCGCCGGCCGAAGGGCCCCGGTGGACGGCGCGGCGCTGCCCCCGCCCCGCGCCGCCCGAGCTCACCGGCGACGCTCCGGCCGCCGTGTTCTTCACCTCGGGTACCTCGGGCGTGCCCAAAGCCGTCGTCTCACCGCACCGGGCGACCACCCGGCTCGCCCCCGACGCCACCGCCTGGACGGGCCCCGGCCGGACCATGGTCCAGGCCGCGCCGGTCTCCTGGGACGCCTTCTCCCTGGAGACATGGGGACCGCTGATCACCGGAGGCCGCTGCGCGATGGCCGACGGAGACTTCCTGCTGCCCGCGGAGCTGCGGCGGCTGATCAGCGCACGGGGGGCCGACGCGGTCTTTCTGACCACATCCCTCTTCAACCTCCTGGTCGATGAGGACCTGGACTGCTTCCGGGGGCTGCGGACCGTGCTCACCGGAGGCGAGCGCATGTCGCTCCCGCATGTCCGACGCTGTCTGACGGCCCACCCCCGGCTCGCCCTGACCAACTGCTACGGACCGGTCGAGAGCTGTGTCTTCGTCTCCACCCAGCCCGTCGGCGCCGCGGAGTGCGCCACGCCCGGCGGAGTGCCCCTCGGCACCGCCGTCTCCGCCACCGGAGTACACATCCTGTCCGGAGACCGGCCCGCCCCGCCCGGCACGGTGGGCGAGATCTGCGTCTCCGGCCAGGGACTGGCACTGGAGTATCTGGGCGACCCGCGGCTCACCGCGGAGAAGTTCCCCACCGTGCGCGTCGGTGGCGCGGACACCCGGGTCTACCGCACCGGCGACCGCGGTCTGCTCGACCAGAACGGAGTACTCCACTTCCGTGGCCGCGGCGACCGGCAGGTGAAGATAGCCGGCCACCGGGTCGAGCCGCAGGAGATCGAGACGGTCTGCCGGAGGATCCCCGGCGTACGGGAGTGCGCCGTCGCGGCCCTGCCCGACGAGAACGGCGGCGGCGCCCGGCTGGCCCTCTTCTACACGGTCGAACCGGTCGAATCGATCGAACCGGCCGGAGCCCCCGGACGCCGGGACCTCACCCCGGCCGCGCTGCGCCGCGCGCTGACCGAGGTCCTGCCCCACTACCTCGTACCCCACTTCCTCTCCCGGCAGCCCGCCTTCCCCCTCACCCCCAACGGCAAGGTGGACCAGGCGGCCCTGTCGGCGCTGCTGACGACCCCGCCCGTCCCCGCGAACAGGAGTCTGTGATGGCGCTCGGCCAAGCCGGGAATCCGAACCTCCCGCCGGTGACCCATCCGATGTCGTACGAACAGGAGGCGATCTGGCTCAACGACGAACTGGGGGAAGGAGTCTCACGGTACGTGGAGTCCTGGGCGCACCGGCTGCGCGGCCCCCTCGACGTTCCCGCGGTCGAGGCCGCGCTCTCCGGCGTCGTCCAGCGGCACGAGTCGCTGCGCACCCGGCTCCGTCTGAAGGACGGACAGCCGTGCCAGGAGGTGCTGCCGGCCCTGCCCGTCCCGCTCATCAGACGGCGGGTGACCGCAGGGGAACTGCACACGGCGGTACGGGAGGCCGTGTCGGGCCCGCTGCCGCTGGACCGGCCGCCCCTGCTCCGCGCGACCCTCCTGGAAGTCGGGGAAATCGGGGAAGCCGGGGAAGCCGGGGAAATCGGAGAAGGGGACGCGGTCCTCGCCGTCGCCGTCCACCACGCGGCCGTCGACGGCTGGTCCCTGCATCTGCTCGACGAGGAGTTCAGCGCCGGCTACCGGGCGGCGATCGGGGAGAGCGTCCCCGCACCGCCCCCGATACCGCTCCAGCCCGGGCCGTACGCACGCGCCCAGCGGGCCGGCCGGACGCCCCGGCCCGAGACCGCGGCGTACTGGAGACGCGCTCTCGCGGAGCCGCCCCTGGAGTCCACCTTCCCCCTCGACCGGCCGCGCCCGTACACCCTCGGCCCACGCGGCGGAATCGCCGACTTCACCGTGGACCGCGAGCTCACCGACCGGCTGTACCTCCTCTGCCGGGAGCTGAGAACCACCCCGTTCGCCGTGCTCGCCGCCGCCGTCACCGCGCTGATCGCCCGGCACGGCGAGGGGAACGACGTCGTCCTCGGCACCCCCGTCTCCCGGCGCGACGGGATCGATACGGAACCCCTGATCGCGTGCCTCGCCGAAGTGCTGCCCCTGCGCCTCCGGCTGGAGCCCGGACAGTCCTTCCGGGAGCTGGTGGCGGAGGTCCGGCAGACTGTCCGGTCGGTCAAGACGCACCGGGACATGCCGTACACCCGGCTGGTCGCCGAGGCCGGAGTACGGCCCACCCGCGCCCGGACGCCGCTCTTCCAGGTAGTGCTGACCGTGGACGACGGACAGGCCCCGGGACTCTCGCTGCCGGGGGTGCGCGCCGAACGCCTCCACCCCCACGACGGAACGGCGAAGTTCGACGTGCTCCTCCACCTCCGGCCCGAGAACGGCATGTTCCGGGGCCGGCTGGAGTACGCCGCGGATCTCTTCGACCCCGCCACCGCCCGGCTGCTGGCCGAACGCTTCCGCACCCTGCTGGACTCCGCCGTGACCCGCCCGGACGCGGCGGTCGCGGACCTGGCCGTACTGACCCGGGACGACCGCGAGCGGGTCACCGGCGTATGGGCCCACGGCCCGGCCCCCACCCCCGGGGCGCCCCTCGCCCACGAGGCGTTCGTCCGGGCCGCCCGGCGCACCCCGGACGCCACCGCCGTCGAATACGGCGATGAGCGGCTGACGTTCGCGGCGCTCGACGCCGCGTCCGACGCGGTCGCCGCACGGCTCACCGCGGGCGGGCACGGGCGCGGCAGGGTCGCCGTGCTGCTGGAGCGCTCCCTCCGGCTGCCGGTCGCCGTGCTCGGCGTGCTCAAGGCGGGCGGCTGCTGCGTGCCCCTCGATCCCGGCTATCCGGCGGACCGGATCGCCTTCATGCTCCGCGACAGCGGTGCGGGAGCGGTGCTGACGGACCGCCGGACCCTCGCCGGCGGGAGCGTGGACACGGCGGAAGCCGCCGTGCTGCTCATGGCCGACCCATCGGACACCCCATCGGCTGGCCCACCGGCCGGCCCGCCCGCCGCCGCCGTCCCCGTGGGCCGCGAGGACCCCGCGTATATGGTCTACACCTCCGGCTCCACCGGCCGGCCCAAAGGCGTGCCGATGCCGCACCGGGCGCTCGCCGTCCTCACCGACTGGCAGGTCCGCCGGTCCGCGCTGCTGGGCCACGGCACCCACAGGACCGCGCAGTTCGCCCCGCTGAGCTTCGATGTGGCGTTCCAGGAGCTCTTCACCACCTGGGCCTGCGGCGGCACGCTCGTCCTGGTGCCGGAACCGGTGCGGCGCGACCCCGCACGGCTGCTCGCCCTCATCGCGGACCGGAGGATCGAGCGGCTCTTCCTGCCCTATGTGGCGCTCCAGCAGATCGCCGAGTACGCGGCCGTCGACGGTGCCCGGCGGCGTCTTCCGGCGCTGCGCGAGGTCGTCAGCGCCGGAGAGCAGCTCTACATCACCCCCGCCATCCGGCGCTTCTTCACGGAGCACAGCACCGCCGTCCTCGACAACCAGTACGGGCCCTCCGAGACGCATGTCGTCACCGCCGGACGGCTCACCGGACCTCCCGTCCGCTGGCCGGACCGGGCCCCGGTCGGACGCCCGGTGCCGGGCGCGAGCATCCATATCCTCGACGACCGGCTGACCCCGGTGCCCCCCGGAGCGGTGGGGGAGATCTGCATCGGCGGCGAAAGCGTCGCCCCCGGCTACCACGGACGGCCCGACCTCACCCGGCGGAAATTCGTACCGGACCCGTTCGTACCGGGCCCGTTCGTACCGGGCCCGTTCGCGCCGGGCCCCGCCCGGCTGTACCGCAGCGGCGACATGGGCAGATTCCTCCCCGACGGCACGATCGAATTCCATGGCCGCCGCGACGAACAGGTCAAGATCCGCGGCTATCGGGTCGAGCTCGGCGAGATCGAGTCCGCCGTCAAAGCCGTGCCCGGAGTCGCCGACGCGGTGGTGACGGCCGACGCCCCGCAGCCGCACCGATCCCGGCTGCTCGCCCACTACATCCCCGCGGGCCCCGCCGCCCCGGACGCCGGACAGCTGCGCCGGGCACTGCGGGAGCTGCTGCCGGGACCGTTGATCCCGGCCCTGATCACGGCGGTGCCCGGCTTTCCGCTCACCCCCAGCGGAAAGGTGGACCGCGCCGCGCTCTCGGCGCCGGACGCACCGGACGCACCGGAGGAGGGGCCGGCTCACGCGCGCACCGCGTCGGAGCACCGGATGGCGGAGCTCTGGAGAGAGGTGCTGGGAGTCCGCCGGGTCGGGGTGGACGACGACTTCTTCTCGCTGGGCGGGGACTCCCTGCTCGTCGTGCGGCTGCTGCTGAGGGTGTACGAGGAGTGGGGCGTCAGGCTGAGCCTCGGATGCTTCTTCGCCGCGCCCACCGTCAGCCGGATGGCCGCGCTGGCGGAGGACGCCGGGCACCGGCCCGCCGCGCCGGATCTGCTGGGCGACACCGAGCCGCACCCGTCGATCGTGGCGGCGCCCTTCGCCGGGCGATCCGCCGGCCTGTCGTCCAGCCTGTCATCCGACCGGTCATCCGGCCGAGGGGAACAGCTGCTGCTCACCGGTGCCACCGGGTTCCTCGGCGTCTTCCTCCTCCATGAGCTGCTCCGTACCACCGACGCCACCGTCCACTGTCTCGTCCGCGCCTGTGACACCGCGACCGGGACCAAGCGGCTGCGCGCCGCGCTCGACGCGTACGGACTCAATGACGAGAGCTTCCCGGAGCGCATCCGGGCCGTCCCCGGGGATCTGGCACAGGAGGGGCTGGGCCTCCCGGCCCCTGTCTTCGACGGACTCGCGCGCCGCGTCGACGCCGTCTACCACTCGGGTGCGGCGGTTCATCTCGCGTACTCCTACGAGCAGCTGCGCATGAGCAATGTGCGCGGCACGGCGGAGGTGCTGCGGCTCGCGGCGCTGCACCGCACGGTTCCCCTGCACCACATCTCCACCGTCGGGGTCCACTCCTGCGGGACGGCGCCCGCCGGGCCCATCCGCCCGGAGGACCCGCTGCCCCCGGCGGACCGGCTGCGCAACGGGTACGCGCAGAGCAAATGGGCGGCCGAAGTGCTGCTGGAGCGGGCGCGGGAACGCGGACTCCCGGTGTCGGTCTACCGCCCCTCGCGGATCTGCGGAGCGTCCGACAGCGGGCTGTGCCAGACCTCCGACTACTTCTGGCTGCTGCTCAGAGGATGCGTCGAGGCCGGTCTCGCCCCCGTGGATCTGGCGGAGAGCTTCGATCTGGTCCCCGTCGACTATGTCAGCAGGGCGGTGGTCGCGCTCTCCCGTACGCCCGGGACGGCGTCCCGCACCTTCCATCTGTCCGCCGACCGCCGTATCCCGCTGGCCAGGGCGGTCGACTGGCTGCGCGCCCTCGGCTACGGCATCGACGACGTACCGCTCGCCGACTGGCGGCGGGCCGTCGAGGGCGATCCGGCCAACACGGCGTTCCCGCTGCTCTCGCTGCTGCCGTCCGGCGCGGCCGGTGACACGACGGCCCGTTCCGGCGGGGGAACCGCCTTCGACGCGACGAGCACCCGGGAGGCGCTGCGGGGGAGCGGGATCGACTGCCCGGAGGTGGACGGGCGGCTCTTCGCGCTCTACGTGGAGTCGTACGTCCGCACCGGTTTCCTGCCGCCCCCGCCCCGTTGAGCAGGGCGCACCCCCCGGCCCGGGGCTTTCCGGCCCCGGGCTTTCGGTTCCGGGAGGCCCGGACAGCGGCGGCTCTCAGCTCCGGGAGACCACATCCACCAGGCCCGCCAAGGCGTCCGCGAGCGCTGTGAGTCCCGGGCCCGCCGGTCCGCCCGGCTCCCGCATGTAGCCGTCCCGGCGGATCTCCACCATCAGAGCGCTCACCCGCGGATCCCTGCCGTAGAACTCCAGCGGCACATAGGCGCCGGCGAACGGACTGTCCGTCCCGGTGCCGCCGAAGCCCGCGAACGCCGTCCGGGCCGCGGCGGTCAGCGCGGGCGGGGTGTGAAAGGCGTCGGTGCCCAGGCAGACCGGCGGGCGGGGACCGTCGCCGTGCAGCTCGTACGGCAGCCGCTCGGTCGGATACGAGTGCACATCGATGATCACCGCCCGTCCGGCAGCCGCGAGCCGGTCCGCCACGGCGGCCGTCATGGCCCGTGCGTACGGGGTGAAGTACCGGTCGATCAGCGGCCGGGGGTCGACGCCCGCCGGGCGCAGCGGCTCGCGGTGCGTGGTCCTCGTATACACCGCGCCCATGCCCGCCGACAGCATCTCCTCGCGCTCGTCGGGGAACCGCTCCGGGTCCACGACCAGCCGCGAGAGCCCGTTGACGAACCGCCATGGGGTGAGCGCCGAGGCGTCCGCCGCGGCCTCGGCCAGCCGGTCGGTATGGGAGTCCGTGATGTGGTCCAGCTCCCGCTCCAGGGCGTCGTCGTCCAGCACGATGCCCTCGCGGACGGCGGGCGGAATCGTCCGCGAGGAGTGCGGGACATGCAGGATCACGGGGGAGCGGGGCGCTCCGGGCAGAAACCGGAAGGAATCGTACGGGTGGGACATGAGGTCTCTCCGGGCTCACGGGCGGCGGGGCGGTCGCCCACCGGACCGGCCCGTGCGCGGCGGCGTACGGGCCGGACATCCGGGCAACTCCGCTCCGGCCGCCGTGATTCCGCCGCCGGGAAGGGCGGGCAGGGGGAGAGAACCCTCCGCCCGCCCCTCTCGGTTGGCGGTCCGCTAGCCGGGCCCGTGCCCGCTGGACGAGGGCGTCACCGTGCCCGCGGCCGTGGACGGCGGCGCCGAAGGGAGGCCGCCGGGCGATGCCCCGGGCCCCGCACCCTCGCCGCCGGGCGACTTCTCGTGCCCCGCGCCCTTGCCGCCGGGCGTCACCTTGGGGCGGGCGCCCCCCATGACGCCGGGCAGCAGCCGCCCGACCAGCGGCTCCGTCCAGCGCGCCGCCAGCGGCCCCAGGATGACCAGGATCAGCACATACGCCGTGGCGATCGGGCCGATCTTCGGCTCGGTGCCGACGGCGAGGCCCGCGATCACGATCGAGAACTCGCCGCGCGCCACCAGCGCGCCGCCCGCCCGCAGTCTGCCGCGCGGACCGATGCCCGCGCGCCGTGCCGCGTACCAGCCGGTGAGCACCTTGGTGACCACCGTGACGATCGCGAGCAGCAGCGCGGGCAGCAGCACCGGCGGGATCGCGGTCGGGTCCGTCGACAGACCGAAGAAGACGAAGAACACCGCGGCGAACAGATCCCGCAGCGGGGTGAGCAGCTTGCGCGCGCCCTCGGCGACCTCGCCCGAGAGGGCGATGCCGACCAGGAACGCGCCCACCGCCGCCGACACCTGGAGCTCCTGGGCGATGCCCGCGACCAGCAGGGTCAGCCCCAGCACCACCAGCAGCAGCATCTCGGGGTTGTCGGAGGAGACGGCCCGGCTGATCAGCCGCCCGTGTCGCAGCGCGAGATAGAGCACGATGCCGACCGCGCCCAGCGCGATGAGGAGGGTGATGCTGCCGCCCGCGAGGCCCACGCCCGCCAGCAGCGCGGTGAGCAGCGGCAGATAGACCGCCATCGCCAGGTCTTCCATCACCAGGATGCCGAGGACCACCGGGGTCTCCCGGTTGCCCAGCCGTCCCAGATCGGTGAGGACCTTCGCGATGACGCCGGATGAGGAGATCCAGGTCACGCCTGCCAGCGCGACCGCCGCCACCGGCCCCCAGCCCAGCAGCAGGGCCGCCGCCGCGCCGGGCAGCGCGTTGAGCACGAAGTCGACCGCGCCGGACGGATACTGCGTCTTGAGGCTGTCGACGAGTTCGGAGGCGCTGTACTCCAGGCCCAGCAGAAGCAGCAGCAGAATCACGCCGATCTCCGCGCCCACGGCGACGAAGTCCTCGCTGGCGCTGAGCGGCAGCAGCCCGCCGGTCCCGAACGCGAGGCCCACCAGGAGATAGAGCGGGATGGGGGAGAGGCCGACGCGTCCGGCGAAGCGGCCTATCAGGCCCAGGGCGAGGATGATCGCGCCGAGTTCGATCAGCAGCGCGGTGGTCTCGTGCACAGTCAGCCTCCGGCGATGATCTCGGCGAGGGCGTCTACGCCCTCTCGGGTGCCGACGGCGACCAGGGTGTCCCCGATGGCGAAGCGGAAGTCCGGTCCGGGCGACGGGTGTGCGGCGGTGCGGCGGAGCACGGCGACGATCGAGGCCCCGGTGCGGGTGCGCGCCTGGGTCTCGGCGAGGAGCAGTCCCGCGTACGGGGAGCGGGCGCCGACCGGGATGTGCTCGGTGACGAGGTCGATCCCGTCGGTGCGTACGGCGTCGATCGGGGCCGGGTCGATCAGATGCGCCAGCGCGGTGGCCTCGTCCGAGGAGAGCGGGACCTCCAGCCGGCAGGCGTCGGGGTCGTCGGCGTCGTAGAAGCCGAGGAAGCGCCTGCCGTCGTGGTGGACCACGACCGAGATATGGCGTCCTTCGTCGGTGGTGAAGTCGTACTGCGTGCCGACTCCCGGCAGTGAGGTGCGACGGGTTCCCATGCTCGCCTCCCGAGGCGTGGGTCGTCCTCTCACCGTGGGCGGGTGAGCGGGGGGATTGTGATGTACCGGACAGTCTACGAAAGTAGATCAGTACAGGTCATCGAGG
>NZ_VCLA01000037.1:8547-16401 GCF_009600885.1 Streptomyces jumonjinensis | reverse complement strand
CCGCACCCCGCCTACTCCGGAGCCGCCCCCGCCCCCGGCCCCGCGCCGGCCGCCGACGCGTCCCGGTGCAGCTCACCGCTCTCGTAGAGCCGTGCGGACCGGTCCACGTGGGTGAGATGCCGTAGCGCGGAGATCAGCGCGTTCCCGAGGACCGTGCCGATGACCGCCCGCTCCACCAGCCCGTCGCGCCCCTTGCGGGTCGCGACATAGTCCAGGTCGGCGAGGGCCAGCGACTCGGCGGCGTCGGCGTAGGCGTCCAGCACCTCGGCGAACTCCCCGTGCCCCACCCCCTCCAGCGTCGCCAGCGTGACGGCCAGCGCCTTGCGGCCCGGGCAGTCGTCGCCGATCCGCCAGCCGCGCCGTTCGATCAGTTCGCCGACCCGCTCACGCGCCGCCTCCAGCACGGCGTCCGGAGCGTCGTCCGGCGCGGCATCCTGCTCGCCTTCCGCATAGCGCGGCACCAGCAGATCGGTGGCGACGCCCAGCACCTTGTGCACCGATTTATCCGGGTCGTCCACGGCCGCGAGGACCTCCCCGATCGCGGCCACCTTCAGCCCCCCCACGTCGAGCAGCGCGCGGATCAGCCGCAGTCTGCGCTCGTGCGCCTCGCCGTAAGTCGCCTGATTCGGGCTGGTCAGCAGCCCGGCGGGCAGCAGCCCCTCCCGTACGTAGTACTTGATCGTCGGCACCGGAACCCCGGTCCTGCGACTCAACTCGCCAATGCGCAAGGCCTTTTCACCTCTCCGTACTTGCTGTGCCGATCCCCATCATAGATAGTGGCACTAACGGATAGCGGGTAGTGCCACTATCCATAACCCGACGGGGTACTCCTATGCCTTTCTGGCGTTCCTGGCATCGACCACTTCTCGCCGTCAGCGCGCTGATGGCCGCTCTGACGGTGATCTCCGCTCTCGGTCTGGCCTTCGACGACCGAGTCCTGACCGGCTCGCCCGTCTGGTCCAAACCCTTCAAGTTCTCGCTCTCGTTCACGCTCTACGGGCTGTCGCTGGCCTGGATGCTCTCCCTGGCCACCCGCGCACGGCGGCTCGGCTGGTGGGCCGGCGCCACCGTCACGGTCACCATGCTGATCGAGATGGCCGTCATCATCGGCCAGACCGTCCGGGGCAGACGCAGCCACTTCAATGTGGAGACCGCATTCGACGCGGCGCTGTACAATGTCATGGGCGCCACCGTCGTCGTCCTGTGGACCGCGAGCCTGGTGATCGCGCTTCTGCTGTTCCGCGCCGACCTGCCCGACCGAGCCTCCGCCTGGGCGCTGAAGCTCGGCTCGGTGATCGCGCTGACCGGCGCGGCGCTCGGCTTCCTGATGACGCTGCCCACCTCCGAGCAGGCAGCGGCCGACCGGGCCGGAACGGCCACGACCCTGGGCGCGCACGCGGTCGGCGTACCGGACGGCGGCCCCTCGATGCCGCTGACCGGCTGGTCCACCACCGGCGGCGATCTGCGCATCCCCCACTTCCTCGGGATGCACGCCCTCCAGCTGCTGCCGCTTCTGGTTCTCGCGCTGCTGCTGCTCGCCCCGCGACTGCCCCGGCTGCGCGACGAGCGCGTACGGCTCCGGCTGGTGCTCACCGCATCGGCCGCCTACGCCGCCCTGGTCGCCCTGGTCACCTGGCAGGCGCTCCGCGGCCAGCCCCTGACCCGGCCGGACGGCGCGACACTGGCCGCCCTCGCCGCGATCCTCGCCGGGACCGCCCTGTCCGCCCGCCTCGCCCTGCGCCCGCTCCCCGTACCCCGCAAGGACCCCGAACGGGAACTCGTGTCTTAGGCATAGGCCAAGTCCCATGAAAAAGTCGAGCGGGCCCCACCCCGGGACCCGCTCGACTTTTTCACCCGATCGAGTGAGCGGCGTCGAGGGCGGCACGGACACCCCGACGCGCGGCGGGTCAGCCGACCGAGCTGTAGGCCACCACACCGCGCAGCAGCGCTTCCACCGCACGGCGCGCGTTGCGGGAGACCGTGCCGGAGTCGGACGGGGCCGCAGCCGCGATCTGGCCCAGCACATCGATCACCTGCTTCGACCAGCGGACGAAGTCCCCCGCGGGCATCTCCGCCTCGCGCAGCACCTCGTCCAGGCTCTTGTCCGACGCCCACTGGTACGCCGCCCAGGCGAAACCGAGGTCCGGCTCCCGCTGGCCCACGCCCTCCGCCTGGTTGATCTTGAAGTCCTCCTCCAGGGCGTCCAGCCGGCCCCAGATGCGGACCATCTCGCCGAGCGCCGTCTTCGCCTTCCCGCCGGGGACCTTCGGAGCGACCGCGTCGTCCGACTGACGTGCCTCGTACACCAGCGCCGAGACGCATGCCGCGAGCTCGGCCGGAGTCAGCCCCTCCCAGACCCCCTCGCGCAGACACTCGCTCGCCAGCAGATCCAGCTCGCCGTAGAGCCGGGCTAGCCGGCGGCCGTGCTCGGTGACCTCGTCGCCGCGGAGATAGTCCAGCTCCGTCAGGAGCGCCACGATCCGGTCGAAGGTGCGGGCGATCGTGTTCGTACGCCCCTCGATACGCCGCTCCAGCTGCCGGGTGTCGCGCTGGAGCCGGTGGTACCGCTCCGCCCACCGGGCATGGTCCTCCCGCTCCGCGCAGCCATGGCACGGATGCGCCCGCAGCTCGGCCCGGAGCCGGGCGATCTCGCGGTCGTCGGCGGCGGCGGCACGCGGCTTGCGGTGCCGGTCGGGGACGATATGGCCCGCCTTGGTGCGGAGCGCCGACGCCAGATCACGCCGTGACTGCGGGGAGCGCGGATTGAACGACTTGGGGACGCGCATCCGCTCCAGCACCTCCACCGGCACCGGGAAGTCGATCGACGCCAGCCGCTTGACCTGCCGCTCGGCGGTCAGCACCAGCGGCCTGGGCCCGTCGTGCTGCTCGAACCCGCGGTGGCCGTTGGTCCGCCCCGCCGGAATCCCCGGATCCAGGACCAGCGCCAGCCCGGCGAACTTGCCGGTCGGGACGTGGATGACGTCCCCGGGCTTCAGCCGCTCCAGCGAGACCGCCGCAGCCGCCCTGCGCTGGGCCGCACCCTGCTTGGCCAGATCGGTCTCCCGGTCCTTGAGCTCGCGGCGCAGCCGCGCGTACTCCTCGAAATCGCCGAGATGACAGGTCATGCCCTCGCGGTAGCCGTCGAGACCCTCCTCGTTCTTCTGGACCTGGCGGGAGATGCCGACGACCGACCGGTCCGCCTGGAACTGCGCGAAGGACGTCTCCAGCAGCTCACGCGAGCGATGCCGCCCGAACTGCTGCACGAGATTGACCGCCATGTTGTACGACGGCTTGAAGCTGGAGCGCAGCGGATAGGTCCGGGTCCCGGCCAGCCCCGCGAGCGCCGCCGGGTCCATGGCCCGCTGCCACAGCACCACCGCATGGCCCTCGATATCGATGCCGCGCCGCCCGGCCCGCCCGGTGAGCTGGGTGTACTCCCCCGGGGTGATGTCCGCGTGCTGCTCGCCGTTCCACTTGACGAGCTTCTCCAGGACGACCGACCGCGCGGGCATGTTGATGCCGAGGGCGAGGGTCTCGGTGGCGAACACGGCCTTGACGAGCCCGCGGACGAACAGCTCCTCCACGACCTCCTTGAAGGTCGGCAGCATCCCCGCGTGATGCGCGGCGATACCGCGCTCCAGGCCCTCAAGCCACTCGTAGTAGCCGAGGACGTGCAGATCCTCGGTGGGGATGGCGGAGGTCCGCTCCTCCACGATCTCGCGGACCCGGGTGCGCGCCTCGTCGTCGTTGAGCCGCAGGCCCGCGTACAGGCACTGCTGTACGGCGGCCTCGCACCCCGCCCGGCTGAAGATGAAGGTGATCGCGGGCAGCAGCCCCTCGGCGTCGAGCCGGTCGATGACCTCGGGCCGGCCCGGCGTCCAGATCCTGCCGCGCTGCCGCCGCTCACGCTCGCGGTCGGCCTCGCGGACCATTTTGCCGCGCCGCCGGTCCCGGGGGTTGTAGCCGCGCTGATTCTCCATCCGCGCCAGCCGTACGAGATCGGGGTTGACCTCGCGCCGGCCGGTGCCGCGCCCGCCGTGGTCGCTCTCCTCCTCGAAGAGGTCGTACATCCGGCGTCCGGCCATCACATGCTGCCAGAGCGGCACGGGCCGCTCCTCGGAGACGATCACCGCGGTGTCACCGCGCACGGTGTCCAGCCAGTCGCCGAACTCCTCCGCGTTGGAGACGGTCGCCGACAGCGACACCAGCGTCACCGACTCGGGGAGGTGAATGATCACTTCCTCCCAGACGGCGCCGCGGAACCGGTCGGAGAGATAGTGCACCTCGTCCATGACCACATGGCCGAGGCCGAGCAGCGACTGCGAGCCCGCATACAGCATGTTCCGCAGCACCTCGGTGGTCATCACGACCACCGGAGCATCGGAGTTGACGCTGTTGTCACCGGTGAGCAGACCGACCTTGTCCGCGCCGTAGCGCTTGGCGAGGTCGGTGTACTTCTGGTTGGAGAGCGCCTTGATGGGCGTGGTGTAGAAACATTTGCGGCCCTGCTGGAGGGCGAGGTGGACGGCGAACTCGCCCACGATGGTCTTCCCTGAGCCGGTGGGCGCGGCGACGAGCACGCCCCTGCCGGCTTCCAGGGCCTGACATGCCTCGATCTGGAAGGGATCCAGATCGAATTCGTACATCTCGCGGAAGGGGGTCAGCGCGGTGGCTTCCTCCGCTGCGCGGATGCGGGCGGCGGCGTAGCGCTCTGCGGGAGAGAGATCCTCGGTCATCTTGCTCACGAGCCTACCCAAGAGGTACGACAGTCAGCGCGGGCTTAATCACCAGGGCACCCGCCGGCCCCGCCGCGGGCTCAATCGCCCAGGCACCCACCGTCCCCGCGCAGCGCCGCAGCTCAATCCCCCCAGGCACCCGCCGGCCCCGCCCCGGGCTCAATCGCCCCGGGCCCCCACCGGCCCCCGCCCCAGCGCCCCGCCGCCCGCCCCGAGCACCCGTACCGCGCCCGGCACGCTCTCCGCCGTCAGCGGCAGCGGCCCCAGCGGCTCCCCGTCGGCGTACGCGGTGAGCCCGGCCGCTTCGAGGGCGATGGAGCGCGCCCGGTCCACGGTGACCTCGGGGCGGCTCAGATGCGTCCCCCGGTAGAGCTTCGGGAACACCCTGAGCAGGGTGGTGCGGTCACAGCCGGCGACCACGGTCACGTCGAACAGCCCGTCGTCCATCGCAGCCCCCGCGCACATCCGCATCCCGCCGCCGTAGACGGGCCCGTTCCCCACGGCGACCAGGGTGGCCTCGATCTCCCGCACCGGCCCGCCGTCCAGGGCGATCCGGTACGGGATGGGCCGCAGCGCCGCCAGTTCGGCGAGCATCGCCAGGTCGTAGCGGAACCGCCCCACCGGCCATCGCATGCGGTTGCCCCGGTCGGTCACCCGGGAGTCGAAGCCGGACGCGAGGATGGTGCCGAACCACCGCTCCCCCACCCGCCCCAGATCGATCTCCCGCGCCGATCCCTCCTTGAGCGCCCGGGCGGCCAGTCGCGCGGCGCGCGCCGGGTCCCGTACCGGCAGGGCGAGGGAGCGGGCGAAGTCGTTGCCGGTGCCGACCGCGATCACCCCGAGCGGGGTGCGGGTTCCGGCGACGGCCTGGAGCGCCAGGGAGACCAGCCCGTCGCCGCCGACCGCGATCAGCGCTCCGGTGCCGCCGCCCACGGCGTCCCGGGCCCTGCGCAGCGCGTCATGGGAGTCCTCGCCGAGGACGGTGCGCACGGAGAATCCAGCGTCGCGCAGGGCGCGGGCGGCGGGCTGCGCCGCGCTCGCGCCCCGGCCGCGTCCGGCGGTGGGGTTGACGAAGAGAGTGATCTCACTGGTCATTCGCGCGACGTTACTGCACCGGGGGGATGGCCGAGGGGGCGGACGGGAATCCCCGCCGCCCCCTCGGCACCACTGCTCGGCTCAGGTGATGTCGTCGTATCCGTTGACCCGGTGCGAACGGCCGCCGTCGGCCGCGCCGCCGCCCTGCTCGGGCAGCCCGCCGGAGGCCGCGACCGCCTCGGCGCCGATGTCGTCCGGGCCGAGGTCCAGCCGGGACGCCTCGTCGTCGTCGAGACCGGCGTCGGGGTCGCGGCGCAGCCGGCGCCGGTCGTTGAGGATCGAGACGCCCACGGCCATGAAGTAGAGGACGATGATCGGCCCGGAGAGGGCGATCATGCCGACCGGGTCCGTGCTGGGCGTCGCGACCGCGCCGAAGACGAAGATGCCCATGACCACGCCCCGCCACCAGCCGGCCATCTGCTTGCCGGTGACCACGCCGAGCGCGTTCAGCATGATCAGGACCAGCGGCAGTTCGAAGGCCAGGCCGAAGACCGTCACCATGCGGACGGAGAAGTCGAGGACGTCGTCCAGCTGGAGCTGGTTGCCCGCGGCCTCGGGGGTGATGCTGATCAGCACCTTGAAGCTGAGGGGCATGACCAGATACGCGAGGTACGCGCCGGCCAGGAAGAGCGGGACGGCCGCGGCGACGAAGTAGTACGTGTACTTCTTCTCGCCCTTGTGGAGACCGGGGGCGATGAACGCCCACAGCTGATACAGCCAGACGGGGCAGGAGAGGATGAATCCGGCGAGCAGCGTCACCTTGACGGTGGTCGTGAAAGGCGAGAGCAGCCGGTTGAAGACGACGACGGCGCAGTCGCCGCCGCTGTTGGACTGGCCGGGCTTGCACGCCGGGACGGGGGAGGCGAGGAAATCCATCAGCTGCTGGCTGTAGAACGCCGCGATGATCGACATGACGACGATCGCCAGCATCGCCTTGGCGAGCCGATTGCGCAGCTCACGCAGATGCTCGGCGAGCGGCATCCGCCCCTCGGGGTCCTTCGCCTTGTTCTTCGAGCGGGCAGGCTTCAGCAACCCACGTCCTCATCTCATGCGGCAGACCGCCCTGTCAGGAGACGGCCTTGGGGGTCAGCGCTGGGCGGAGTCGGTGGGCTGGGCCACGGGACGGCCGCTCTGCACATCGCCGGGCGCGGCCTGGATCGTGCGGGGAGCCGGCTGGCCCGGCTCGGGGTCCTTCGGCTCGGCGGGCGCGGCGGCGGGCTGGCCCTCGGACTTCATCTGGCGTGCCTCGCTCTTGAGGATGCGCGCCGACTTGCCGAGCGAACGGGCCATGTCGGGAAGCTTCTTGGCCCCGAAGAGGAGAACGACGACGAGGAGGATGAGAGTGATCTCCATCGGACCGATCTGTCGCATAATTCTGGTCTACCTTCTCACCGAGGCGGCATGGGCTGAGCTGAGGTCGTGGCGGACGGATCCGATGCCACGACCAGATGCGATCGTAACTCTCATGGGTAAACGCGGGGCAATCCCTTTGCGTACTCCCGTCGACGGCCGACGCCCCCGCGCCGATGCCGCCGCCCTCAGCGTACCGTCCGCCACGTCCGCGCATCAGGGTGCAACGGGCACCGATTGCATCGGCCACACGGAACGCCGTCAGCGCAGGCTGTCGCCGCTGCGGGCCAGTCCGGCCGCCGCCCGCTCCAGATCATCGGCGGCGCGGTTGATCCGCTCGGTGGTACGGGCGACCTCCCGGCCCAGCCGCTGCGCCTCGACGAACACCCGGATACCGAGGACGCCGAGGACCGCAATCCCGAAGAAGCCGAGGGCGATGGCGAGCATGGGCCAGAACATGCGGAAGAGCCTAGACCGTTCCCGGACCGGGGGTGAGCCGCAGGGTGCGCACCCCGCCGCCGGTCAGCAGCTCGACGATCCGCTCCCCGGCCGGCTTGCGGACGGACGAGCCGCACTCGGGGCAGGTGAAGGAGTAGAAGGTGGTACGGCGGCTCGCGCCGATCGCCAGCCGCAGCGCCTCGGCGGACAGCTCGAAGCGGGCGCGGCAGTCGGG
>NZ_VCLA01000037.1:0-8084 GCF_009600885.1 Streptomyces jumonjinensis | reverse complement strand
TCCCGCTCCGACCATCCCCGCCCGAGCCGCCACCGGCCGCGCCCCGGCCTCCCTGCCCGGCCGCGCCCCGTTCACCGGCCGCCGCCCGGTCCCGCGGACCCGGCCGCTCCGGGGCCACCGGCCGCGCCCCGGCCCCCGTACCCGGCTTCCCCGCCCCGCTCATAGGCGGCGAGCGCCTCGCGCGCCGCCCGCCGGGCGCTCTCCGCCAGCTCCGTGGGCGCCACGATCCGGCCGTCCTGCCCCAGCCGCAGCGCCAGCCGCCGCAGCGAGGACGGGGACGGCGTCCGCAGGGTGATCCGCAGACCCCCGTCCGGCAGATCCTCCGCGCTGTCATGGGGGTAGTACTCCGCCACCCAGCGCCCGGCCGGCCCGACCTCCACCATCACCTCGGGATCATCCGCGGAGGGCTGCACCAGCCCCTCCGACAGATCCCTCAGCTCGATCTCCGGCGGCGCCGAAGGGGCGTCCAGCAGTCGGATCTCAGCCACCCGGTCCAGCCGGAAGGTGCGACGCGCCTCCGTCAGACGGCACCAGCCCTCCATATAGGTGTGCCCCACGGCGAACAGCCGGATCGGGTCGACCTCGCGCTCGGTCAGCTCATCGCGCGCGGGCGAGTAATAGCGCAGCCACAGCCGCCGCCGCTCCGAGATCGCCCGGTCCACATCGGCGAAGACACCGCCCTCGGACTCGAAGGTCACCGAAAGCCGCGAGGAGGCGCCGGCCGCCTCGCCCGCCGCCGTCTCCAGTTTGGCGGTGGCCCGCAGCAGCGCCTCCCGGTCGCCCTCGCGCAGTCCGGGCAGGGTGGCCACCGCCCGCGCCGCCACCAGCAGCGCCGTCGCCTCGTCGGCCGCGAGCCTCAGCGGCTCGGCGACGTCGTCGGGGTTGTGCCACCAGATCCGGTCGCCGTCGGTGTCGATGTCGAGCAGATCGCCGCCGCGGAAACTGGTCCCGCACATCGGCAGCACATCGAGATCGGAGATCAGCTCGTCCTCGCTGATCCCGAACGCGCGGGCGACATCGCCCACACGCGCGCCGGGGCGCTCCCGCAGATAGGTCACCAGCGACAGCATCCGCCGGGTCTGGTCAATGGCATTGGCGGCCATGGTCGTACGAGCTCCCCTCAGCCCTGGGCCACGGCACGGAGCCGGTCCATGACATCGGCCCGCAGATCCGCGGGCTCCATGACGACGACGTCCGGGCCGAACTCCACGAGCCAGGCGTCCAGTCCGTGCCCGTACGGAATCTCCAGCTCGTCCCAGCCGCCGTCCAGTTCCCGCACCGACCGCGCCCTGGCGCGCAGCGGATAGCCGCAGCCGCCGCGCAGTCTGATCAGCGCCGTACGGGTCGCGGTCTCGCCCGCCCAGCTCTCCACGGTCTCCCGGACGGTGACGACGTCGGGCACGGGGGCGGTGAAGGAACCCGCGCGGGAGCGGACCCTTCCGGTGATCCGGGAGAGCCGGAAGACCCGCTCGGCCCCCCGGTCGCGGTCCCAGCCCGCCAGATACCAGTGGCCGCGCCAGCACTCCAGGGTCCAGGGCTCGACCTGGCGCTGCTCGGGGCGGGCCGCGGTCGCCTTGCGGTAGTCGAAGATCACCGGCCTGCGGTCCCGACAGGCCAGCATCAAGGGCTCGAAGGCCGCCTCATGCACCGGAATACGCGGCTCCAGGGCGCTCTGGGTGTCATACGCGTCCTCCGCCTCCGGCATCCCGGCCGCGCGCAGCTTCTGGAGCGCGCCACTGGCCGCTCCCGCGAGCCGGGCCTGCTGCCAGACCTTCGCGGCGAGCCCCAGAGCGGCGGCCTCCTCCGCGTCCAGCGTGATGGGAGGCAGCCGGTTGCTGTCCCGGCGGGCGAGATAACCCGTCTCACCGTCGAGATTCTCCACCGTCTCGATGACCAGACCGAGCTCGCGCAGATCATCCTTGTCGCGCTCGAACATCCGGTTGAACGCGTCGTCCGAAGCCGCCTCCAGATAGGCCTCGATGGACCCCCGCAGCTCCCGTTTGCTGAGCGGACGCCGCGTTCCCAGCAGGCACAGCGCCAGATTCATCAGCCGCTCGGCCTTGGCAATGGCCACCGTCGCCCCGCACCTCTTCTGCTTGAGTCGCTTCCGCCCTGATGACCGTACCGCCCCGGGGTGTCGTGACAAAAGCCGAGGCCCATGCTCCACAGGAGCATGGGCCTCAGGCCGCTTCCGACGGCGACCGTGCGCGGCCCCCGGACGGGCCCGCGCCGGTCATGCCGGACGGGCCCGCGGGGCGCCGGGACGGAGGGGTCCCGAAAAGGATCAGACGGCGATCAGGTCCACGACGAAGATCAGCGTCTCGCCGGGCTTGATCCGGGCGCCCGCACCGCGGTCGCCGTACGCGAGGTGCGCGGGAATGGTGAGACGGCGGCGACCGCCGACCTTCATGCCCTGCACACCCTTGTCCCAGCCGGCGATGACCCGGCCGGCGCCGAGCGGGAACTTGAACGTCTCACCGCGGTTCCAGGACGCGTCGAACTCCTCACCCGTGGAGAAGGAGACACCCACATAGTGGACGGTGACGAGGTCGCCCGCCTTGGCGACCACGCCGTCACCCTCCCAGATGTCCCTGATCTCCAGGTCCGCCGGCGGCTCGCCCTCGGGGAAGTCGATCTCGGGCTTCTCGATGCTCACTGAAGCACTCCTCATAAAGATGTACGGGCAACCGGAACAGTTTTACATCTCCGACGGCCGCCGGCCGTCCCTGTTCACCAGACGCGGACTGCCGTGTCCGGCAGGACCGGCCCGGCCGCGCCGGCTCAGCCCTTCGTCAGCAGATCCACCACGAAGACCAGCGTCGAGTTCTTCGGGATGCCGTTCTGCTCCTTGTCGCCGAACGCCTGGTCCGGCGGCATGACCAGCAGCACCCGGCTGCCGGCCTTCTTGCCGATCAGCCCGTTCTTGAGCCCCTCGACCGTGACCTGACCCAGCGGCCAGCTCACCGTGGAGTCCGACTTGTAGGTGCTGTCGAACTGCTTGCCGTCCTTCCAGATGTACGCCTGGTACTTCACGACGGCCGTGTCCTTGTCGGTCAGGACAGGACCCGTGCCCTCCAGGACATAGTTGGAGACGAGCTTCTTCGGCGCGGCCGACTCGGGGATCTTGACCGAGGGAGCCTTGCCGTCCGTGTTGACGCCCACCTTCGGCAGATCGCCGTCGTCCTGCGCCACCTCGGCGCCCTTGGCGGAGACCGGAACCGAGGTGCCCTTCACGATGTCCATGACGAACACCAGCGTCGCATTCGCCTTGATGTCGCCCTGGCCCTGAGCGCCATAGCCCAGGTCCGGCGGGATCGACACCTCCAGACGGCTGCCGACCTTCTGCCCCTTCAGAGCCTCCTGCCAGCCCTGGATGACACCCTGGCCGCCGATCGCCACATCGAAGGGCTGACCCCGGTCGAAGCTGTTGTCGAAGGGCTTCTTCTCATCCCACTCCTGGCCGAGATAGTTCACCTTGGCCTGGTCGCCCTTCTTCAGGACCGCACCCTTGCCCTCGCTGATGACCTCGACCTTCAGCTTCTTCGGCGGGTCCCCCTCACCCTTCGCCAGGGTCGGCTTCTCGCCGAACTTGGCCCCCTCGGTGATGGCGGGCAGGCCGCCCTGGGACGAGATGGAATCGGAGCCCTTGTCCTTGTCGTCCTCGGTGCCGCACGCCGCTGTCGACAGCAGCAGTACGGGGACGACAAGAAGGCCGGCGAATCGGCGCACGTGTTCCTCAGATCTCAGACGTCAGGTTAGGTCCTCGACACTCTAGGACGTGCCGAGGGCCCCGCACGAGAACGTACGGGGCCCGGGTGACGTTCCAGCCGATCGACGCGCACATCCGTACGGCGCCGAAACGCCCGTCCGGCAGCCGTCCGCTACATGCCCGCGATCAGCTTCTCCACCCGATCGTCGACCGAACGGAACGGGTCCTTGCACAGCACCGTCCGCTGCGCCTGGTCATTGAGCTTCAAATGCACCCAGTCGACCGTGAAGTCCCGCCGCTGCTCCTGCGCCCGGCGGATGAAGTCACCGCGCAGCCGCGCCCTGGTGGTCTGCGGAGGCACCGACTTGCCCTCGAAGATCTTCAGATCGTTGCAGATCCGCGCGGCCTGACCCCGGCGCTCCAGCAGGTAGTACAGCCCCCGCCGGCGATGGATGTCGTGGTACGCGAGATCTATCTGGGCGACCCTCGGATGCGACATGGTCATGTTGTTCTTCGCCCGGTACCGCTCGATGAGCTTGTACTTCATGACCCAGTCGATCTCGGTACCGATCCGGTCCAGATCCTCCGCCTCGATCGCGTCCAGCGTCCGGCCCCACAGTTCGAGCACCTGCTCGACGGTGCCCGTACGGATGCCGCGCCGGTCGACGAAGTCGACCGCCTTCTCGTAGTACTCCCGCTGGACCTCCAGGGCCGAAGCCTCACGCCCGCTGGCCAGACGCACCTTGCGCTGACCGGTGATGTCATGGCTGACCTCGCGGATGGCCCGGATCGGATTCTCCAGGGTCAGATCCCGCATCACCGTGCCGGCCTCGATCATCCGCAGCACCAGATCCGTCGCGCCGACCTTCAGCAGCATCGTCGTCTCGGACATGTTCGAGTCGCCGACGATGACATGCAGACGGCGGTAACGCTCCGCATCGGCGTGCGGCTCGTCCCGGGTGTTGATGATGGGACGCGACCGGGTGGTCGCCGAACTGACCCCCTCCCAGATGTGCTCGGCGCGCTGACTGACGCAGTAGACCGCGCCACGCGGGGTCTGGAGCACCTTGCCCGCGCCACAGAGCAGCTGACGGGTCACCAGGAAGGGAATGAGGATGTCCGCGAGCCGCGAGAACTCCCCATGACGGGCCACGAGATAGTTCTCATGACAGCCGTAGGAGTTTCCCGCCGAATCGGTGTTGTTCTTGAAGAGATAGACGTCGCCCGCGATTCCCTCCTCGTGCAGGCGGCGTTCGGCGTCGACGAGGAGACCTTCGAGAATCCGCTCTCCGGCCTTGTCATGAGTGACCAGCTCGGTCACGTTGTCGCATTCCGGTGTCGCGTACTCCGGATGCGAGCCCACGTCGAGGTAGAGGCGGGCGCCGTTCCGCAGGAAGACATTGCTGCTGCGGCCCCATGAGACAACTCGGCGGAAGAGGTAGCGCGCCACTTCGTCAGGTGACAGTCGGCGCTGTCCCCTGAAAGTGCACGTGACGCCGTACTCGTTCTCCAGCCCGAAAATGCGGCGGTCCATGTCTGAACATTACGCCTCAGGACCTGAGCTGAAACCGGGTTCGGCAGCACCATTGCGATCATTTTCGGCTGATCGCGCCGGAGCGCCGGGAACCGAGCCCGCGACGCCCTGACTGCGCCCGGGCACGGCGAGCACCCGCTGAGTCGCCATCAGAACGGCCAGCGCGGCGATTCCGCCCGCCCCGGCGACCGCGAAGCTCCAGGACGTCGACCCCAGTTCCACCGCCGGACCCGCCACAGCGGTCCCCGCCGCCGCGCCGACGCCGAAGGTCGTCACCAGCCAGGAGAACGCCTCGGTCACCGTGCCGCTGGGCGCGTGCCGGTCCACCACGATGAACGCGCACGCTATCGACGGGGCCAGAAAGACCCCGGAGAGCGCGGAGAGCGCCGTCATCGCCGCGACCCCGGGAGTGAGCGCCAGCGGCAGATACCCGAGCGCGAGCAGGGCGACCAGCACCCGCAGCCGCCGCTCGGGCGCGCCCGACCACTGACGCGCGCCGTAGACCCCGCCGCCCACCAGGGCGCCGAAACTCAGCGCCGCCAGCAGCAGGCCGTAGACCGACTCCCGGCCGTGATCGTCCGCGTACGCGACCCCGGCGACGGTGATGGACCCCAGCGCCAGCCCGATGAAGAAGAACGAGCCGAGCAGGGCCAGCAGCCCCGGCGAGCGCAGCGCGCCCAGCCAGTGCGCGTCCCGGGGAGCCGACCGCCAGGCCCGGGACGGCTTGGAGAGCACGACGGTCAGCGCGCCGAACACCCCGATGACATTGATCACCAGCAGCGCCGCCCCGGCGGACCAGAGCGAGACGAACAGGGTGATCAGCAGCGGGCCGACCGTGAACATGATCTCCTGGGCGACCGCGTCGACGGCGTACGCCCGGTGCACCCGGTCCTCGCGCCCCAGCACACTGGGCCACAGCGCCCGCAGACCGCCTTCGAGGGGCGGGGTGAAGAGCCCCGCCAGCGCGACCGCCGCGTACGCCAGGGGCAGCGACCCGATCCCCACCGCGGCCAGCATCGCCATCCCGAGCCCCGAGAGAACGGCGGCCGGCAGCTGGACCCGGAGCTGGCCGTGCAGATCGACCGCGCGCCCCAGCAGGGGCTGGCCTATCGCGGTGGCGATGCCGTAGACCGCGGCGAGCCCGCCCGCGAGGCTGTAGCTGCCGCCCTCGGCCCTGGTGAACAGCACCAGCGCGACCGGACCGGTGGCATGGGGCAGCCGCCCCACGAGCGTCCCCATGAGCAGCCGCGCGGCATACGGAGCCCTGAGGATGTCGGCGTAGCCGCCCCCGCCTGTGGCCATGTCCCGCCCCTCTCCCCCCGGCCCGGCCGAGGTGTTACGTATAACTTCGCGGGTCATACGTACCATGTCCGCAGTCCGCGGGTCCACAGCGCCACCACGCCCCGGACACCGGAAACGGACCCGGACCCGGAATCCGGACCCAGACAGAGAAACCGGGCCTGGACACAGAAACCGGGCCCAGACACGGAAACCGGCCGGCGCGACGGCGGAGGACGGCACCCACATGACACACGGACCACGGGAGACGACCCCCCGCACCCCCCCGGACGACCGGCCCCGCGCCTACCCGACCGGCGACACCCCCCGCCCCACCAGCCGGGACGTCGCCCGCGCCGCCGGAGTCTCCCAGGCCACCGTCTCACTCGTCCTGGGCGACAAATGGCGCGGCCGGGTCTCCCAGCGCACCGCCGACACCGTCCGCGACACCGCCCGCTCACTCGGCTACCGCCCCAACCTCGCCGCCCGCAATCTCCGGCTCGGACGCACCAGAACCGCCCTCCTCGTCGTCCCCGCCCTCACCAACGAGTTCTTCGCCCGCGTCCACACCGGCGCCGCCGCCGTCGCCGACCGCCACGGCTTCGGCGTCGTCGTCTACCCCTCACCCGACGGCACCGGCACCGCCAGAGACCCGTTCGCCTCCGCCCCCGCCGCCCTCGACGGCGTCATCGCCTCCTCCATGACGGCCGGAGCCCTCACCGCCCTCCGCGGCACCGACCTCCCCCTGGTGATGCTCGACAGCGACCCCGCCGACCCCGAAGCCGCCGCCCATGTCAACCTCGCCATCGGCGACGGCATCCGCCAGATCGCGGACCATCTCCTCGGCCTCGGCCACCGCCGCTACCTCCACCTCGCCTCCGCCATCGACACCTGGACCTTCGGCGTACGCGCCCGCTCACTGGCCGCCGCACTCGACGCCACCCCCGGCACGACCGCCCACACCCTCCGCGTCCCCCTCGACGTGAACGCCGCCCGCGAAGCCGCCCAGCAGGCACTCACCGGACCCGGCCCCCGCCCCACCGCCATCGTCTGCGACGGCGACGCCCTGGCCGCCGGAGCGTGCAAAGCCGCACGGAGACTCGGGCTGCGCGTCCCCGACGACGTCTCCATCACCGGCTTCGACGACCTCGCGCTCGCCACCGCCCTCGAACCGGAGCTGACCACCGTGCGCCTCCCCGCCGAACAGGTCGGCGAACGCGGCATGCACGCGCTGCTCGCCCTCCTCGAAGGCCGCACCCCCACGGAGGGCGACCTCCCCGTCGAGCTGGTGGTACGCGAGTCGACCGGCCCCGCGCCCGCCGGCTGACGGACAACCCGCCCGCACCGGGCCCACCGGCCCCGCCCCGGGACCACACAGGACCGCTCGGGACCGCCCGGGATCGCGTAGGACCACACGGGACCGCGCAGGACCACGCAGAACCCAGCAGCACCGCCCGAGATCGCCCTTGAGCCCCCCGGTCCCGTCATGGAACGATCCCGATCATGACGGAAACGGCGGAGACCCCGATCGACGCTGCCCTGCTCGGCACGGTCCGCACCACC
>NZ_VCLA01000036.1 GCF_009600885.1 Streptomyces jumonjinensis | reverse complement strand
CTGTTTCTGTTGTGTTGTGAAGTGTTTGTGTTGTGTGTTCAGCCCCGGGTCACCCCCCGTTTCTGTGGGGGGAGGCCCGGGGCTTTTCTGCGTTCCCGGCCTCTGTAGCTCCGGTTCCGCGCGTTCCCGGAGCTGCACCCGGCGTTACACGGGGCCCTTTCTCAGGACCCCGGGGGGCGTTCGGGGGAACGCGACGTCGGAGGCGGGGCGGTGAAGAGGGAGAGGGCCGCCGCTCCTGTCTCAGAAGCGGCTGTACGCGGGCTGGGGGAGGTTGAGGCTGCTCTGGTACATCGGGCTTGGACCGCTCGTACTCGTCGGCCGTACAACGAGAGAGGGGGGCGCGGCGTCCACCGGAGACGTCACCGCTCTCGCGGATCGATTTCCCTGTGGCCGTCGCGCCCCCCTCGCGGTGGGCGTCGTGGACATCAGCTCCTGAGGCTGCTGCCCGGCGGCTCAGTGCCATAGCCGGGGACTCCGGCGGCACGGGCGAGTTCCAGGTCGAGTGCCTCGCGGCGGATGCGCTGGTCGATATAGAGGAGTGCGGTCACACCCGCGGAGACCGGATAGGTGATGGCGGCGGCGATCACCGAGCCGATGCTTGTGATGATCGTGTAGGTCCAGCCGAATTCGGGTGTCCTGCCGGCCAGCATGTCGCTCAGGGCGGTGCCGTCCGCGACGAATCCGATCGCGACGAACGGTATGGCGATGACCATCGTGACCAGAAGGGTCAGCACCAGCGTCAGCAGAACGATGCCGAAGATCCGCCACCAAGTGCCCTGAACGAGCTTCGCCGAGCGCCGCAGGGACGCGATGACGCCCTGGCGTTCCAGCATCAGCGCGGGCGGGGCGAGAGAGAACCTGACCATCAGCCAGATGACGACGGGGATGGCCGCGAGGGTCCCGAGCGCGATGAGCGTCAATCCGGCCGTGTCCCCCACCAGCAGACCGGGCAGCACCGCGAGCGAGCCGACGGCTGCGGCTATCAGCGCCAGCAGCAGGGTGAGGCCGAGGAGTTGAGCCAGCCGGGGGCGTGCCTCCCGCCAGGCGTCCGCGAGCGTCGCCGGGCGGCCCAGCACCGAGCGGCTGATGATCACGGTGAGCGGCGCCGTGGTGAAGAGCGTGGCGATCAGGCCGATGAACAGGGTGGGCAGCAGTCCGATGAAGGAGGTCTGTAGCGATTCCACGCTCTGGCGCAGAGCCTCGGCCGTGCCGGGCTCGGCGGAGATCCGCGTCGGCTCGGGCAGCAGATAGCGACCCGCCAGGACAGTGGCGATCTGGGCGATCACGGAAACGGTGAGGGTGATGCCGAGAACGGTGCGCCAGTGTGCGCGCAGCGTCGACACGGAACCCTCAAGAATCTCACCGACGCCGAGCGGGCGCAGCGGGATGACTCCCGGCTTGGCCGCAGGCGGCTGTCCCCAGCCGCCCTGCGGTCGACCGCCCCATCCCGGGGAGGGCTGCGGCGGCACCGGAGGGCCGTACCGTCCGGGGGCGGTACGGCCCTCCGGTGCCGACCACTGAGCGGCGGGTGGTTGATCGCTGGACCACTTCGAGGCTGGGCCGTTGTCGTCGGCGGGCTCGGCGGGCCGTGGCACATCCGCGTTCTGGCCGTCGGAGCGAGCGGATCCGGGCGAGGCCCAGCCCGGAGTGTCGTTCACAGTCGTCCACCTCATGAATCGGTTGTGGGGTCGGTTCGGAACCGACGTGGGTACAGGGCCTGCCGGTCGTCGGACCGGCGGGCAGGCAGCCATCGTGTCACGCGGGCCCGTTCGCCGGGTGAGCCCCGTATGCCCATCGCGCCTTCAATGTCCGTGGCTCAGCGGGCAGACTGGGCGGATGGCTGATCAGTACGCGCATGAAGCGGCACCCGATGAGCGGCCCGCACTGCGGGCATTGCGCTGGGAGGAGCCTCCGGACGGGCCGGTGGTGGTGCTCCTGGACCAGACCCGGCTGCCCGCCGAGGAAGTGGAGCTGGTCTGCGCGGATGTGCCCGCTCTGGTGCGGGCGATCCAGACGCTCGCCGTGCGGGGTGCGCCGCTGCTGGGCATCACCGGTGCTTATGGGGTGGCTCTCGCCGCGGTGCGGGGCCATGACGTGGCGGCGGCGGCGCTGCTGCTGGAGCGTTCGCGGCCCACCGCGGTGAATCTGGCCCTGGGGGTGCGGCTGGCGTTGGCCGCGTACCGGGCGGCGGCGGAGCAGGGCACGGAGCAGGCCGCGCGGGCGGCGCTCGCGGCGGCCCGGGAACTGCACCGGCGGGACGCTCGCGCCAGCTCCCGGATGGCCGGGCATGGGCTCGCGTTCCTCGACGAGCTCTTCCCCGGTGGGGGGCATCGGATCCTCACGCACTGCAACACCGGGGCGCTGGTCTCGGGCGGGGAGGGCACGGCGTTCGCGGTGGCGCTCGCCGCGCACCGTGCGGGCCGGTTGCGCGGGCTGTGGGTGGACGAGACGAGGCCGCTGCTCCAGGGGGCCCGGCTGACCGCCTATGAGGCGGCCCGCAACGGCATGCCGTACACCCTGCTCACGGACAATGCCGCGGGCTCGCTGTTCGCGGCGGGCGAGGTGGACGCCGTTCTCATCGGCGCGGACCGGATCGCGGCGGACGGTTCCGTGGCGAACAAGGTGGGCAGCTACCCCCTCGCGGTGCTGGCGAAGTACCACCATGTGCCGTTCGTCGTGGTCGCGCCCACGACGACGATCGATCTGGACACTTTGGACGGGGCGGCGATCGTGGTGGAGCAGCGGGCGGAACACGAGGTGACGGAGGTGACCGCGCCGCGGCCGTCGGCCGGCGGGGGCGGTGCGGGGGTCGCGGTCGCGCCTCCCGGGACGCGGGCGTACAACCCCGCTTTCGACGTCACACCGCCGGAGCTGGTGACGGCGATCGTCACTGAAGAAGGCACGTTGTCCCCGGTCACCGGGGTGGGAGTGGCGGAGCTGTGTGCCAGGTCACGCCAGGTCACGATTAGCTAATGGGATGATGTCGATTATGAAGGGACGAGTCCTTGTCGTCGATGACGACACCGCACTGGCCGAGATGCTCGGGATTGTGCTGCGTGGTGAAGGTTTCGAGCCGTCTTTTGTAGCGGACGGCGACAAGGCACTTGCCGCTTTCCGTGAGGCCAAGCCGGATCTTGTACTGCTGGATCTGATGCTCCCCGGTCGGGACGGCATCGAGGTGTGCCGCCTGATCCGTGCCGAGTCCGGGGTGCCGATCGTGATGCTCACCGCCAAGAGCGACACGGTGGACGTCGTGGTCGGGCTGGAGTCCGGCGCCGACGACTACATCGTCAAGCCATTCAAACCCAAGGAGCTGGTCGCCCGGATTCGGGCGCGGCTGAGGAGGTCGGAGGAGCCCGCGCCGGAGCAGCTGACTATCGGGGATCTGGTCATCGATGTGGCCGGTCACTCGGTGAAGCGGGAGGGGCAGTCCATCGCGCTGACCCCGCTGGAGTTCGATCTGCTGGTCGCCCTGGCCCGTAAGCCGTGGCAGGTGTTCACCCGTGAGGTGCTGCTGGAGCAGGTCTGGGGATATCGGCACGCGGCTGACACCAGGCTGGTGAATGTGCATGTCCAGCGGCTGCGTTCCAAGGTCGAGAAGGACCCCGAGCGCCCGGAGATCGTGGTGACCGTCCGTGGTGTCGGTTACAAGGCCGGGCCGAGCTGACATGCCTCACGGCAGCGTTGCTCCGAAGCCCGGGGAGCCGGGAGTCCGTACGGGGCGGGCTGCCGGGTCCGGACATGGGCCGTCGCGTTTCGGCCGTCTGCTGCGTGGCGGACGGCTGGGGCGGGACGGCGAGCCCGGAGGTCTGATGCTCCGGCTCGTCATGCGCTGGGTGCGCCGTCCGCTGCTGCCCGCTCTGCGGCTGTGGCGGCGGAACATCCAGCTCAGAATCGTGGTGACCACGCTGCTGATGTCGCTGGGCGTGGTCGTGCTCCTGGGCTTCGTCGTGATCGGGCAGGTGCGCAACGGTCTGCTCGACGCGAAGGGGAAGGCGGCGCAGAGCCAGGCCGCCGGCGGGTTCGCCGTGGCACGGGAGTGGGCCAACAAGCCGGCCGAGAGCGCGGGCACGGACGACGGGCGGACCGCGACGAGCTCGTGGCGGTCCGATCTGGTGGAGCAGCTGGCCAGCGGTGGTCAGGGCGCGTTCAACGTGGTGGCGCTGAGTCCCGAGTCCGAGGGCGCGGGGCAGAACCGCAGTCCGCGGCGGTCCGGAATCGTGGATGTGGCCTCCATTCCGGAGGATCTGCGGGCGGCCGTCGGGCAGGGGACGGGGACGTACGAGAAGTACATCGAGATCCGGTACAAGACCGACGAGAACGAGCCGGAGCCGGAGCCGGGCCTGGTCGTCGGCACCCGGCTCAACGACATCGACGGCAATCCGTACGAGCTGTACTACGTCTTCCCGCTGGCGCAGGAGGAGGAGTCGCTCAACCTGGTCAGGGGGACGCTCGCCACGGCCGGGCTGTTCGTGGTCGTGCTGCTGGGGGCGATCGCCTGGCTGGTGGTGCGGCAGATCGTGACGCCGGTGCGGATGGCCGCCGGGATCGCCGAGCGGCTCTCCGCCGGCCGTCTCCAGGAGCGGATGAAGGTCACCGGCGAGGATGACATCGCCCGCCTGGGCGAGGCCTTCAACAAGATGGCTCAGAATCTTCAGCTCAAGATCCAGCAGTTGGAGGAGCTGTCGCGGATGCAGCGGCGCTTCGTCTCCGACGTCTCGCATGAGCTGCGTACGCCGCTGACGACGGTGCGCATGGCGGCCGATGTCATCCATGAGGCGCGCGTCGACTTCGATCCGGTGACCGCGCGCTCCGCGGAGCTGCTCGGGGATCAGCTCGACCGTTTCGAGTCCCTGCTCTCCGATCTGCTGGAGATCAGCCGTTTCGACGCGGGCGCCGCGGCGCTGGAGGCCGAGGCGATAGATCTGCGCGAGGTCGTACGGCGGGTGATCGGCGGGGCGGAACCGCTCGCCGAGCGCAAGGGCACCCGTATACGGGGGATCGGCGACGAGCAGCCGGTCATCGCGGAGGCCGACGCTCGCCGGGTCGAGCGGGTTCTGCGGAATCTGGTCGTCAACGCCGTCGAGCACGGCGAGGGCCGGGATGTGGTGGTGCGGATGGCGGTCGCGGGCGGCGCCGTCGCCGTCGCCGTCCGGGACTACGGCGTGGGCCTGAAACCGGGTGAGGCGACCCGGGTCTTCAACCGCTTCTGGCGGGCCGATCCGGCGCGGGCGCGTACCACCGGAGGCACCGGTCTGGGGCTCTCCATCGCCGTCGAGGACGCCCGGCTGCACGGTGGCTGGCTCCAGGCCTGGGGCGAGCCCGGAGGGGGCTCGCAGTTCCGGCTGACGCTTCCGCGGACGGCGGACGAGCCGCTGCGGGGCTCGCCGATACCTCTGGAGCCCGAGGACTCACGGCAGAACCGGGAACGTGCCGGCGGCTCCGCGCCGAAGACGTACGGGCAGCTCCTGGCCTCCGTGCCCGGACAGCCCGGACGGCCCGGACAGCCCGGACGGCCCGGACAGCCCGGACAGTCCGGACGGCCTGGTTCGGTCCGTTCTCCGCTGGCCGTGTCCCATCCGGCGGCGGCCCCCATGGCTCCCCCGGGGGTCGATCCGGCGGCGCTGCCTGGCAGCGGGGCCCGGGTGGTGGCCCGTCCGGCCGAGCGGCCCGGCGACTCCTTGACGGACTTCTCACAGGATCGCGAGGGCAGAACGCATGGGCGCTGATTCCGGCCGCCGGAACAGGCTCCGGTTCGGTGTGCTGCTCGGCGGCAGCGGTGTGCTGCTGGCCGGCTGCGCCTCGATGCCCACCAGCGGTGACATCCGTGCCGTCAAGGCGTCCCAGCGAGCGGATTCGCAGGTCCGGGTGGAGGCGCTGCCGCCGCAGAAGGGGGCCATGCCCAGTGAGGTGGTGGCGGGCTTTCTGGAGGCGATGACCAGCGACGACGCCGATTTCGCAACTGCTCGTGCCTATCTGACCCCGGAGATGGCGAAGAAGTGGCGGCCTCAGGCCGGTACGACGGTGCTGGCCGCGGCGCCCGTACCGGGAGCGGCGAGGGAGGGCGGTCGGGACAACCCCGGCATCGACTTTCCGCTGCGGGGCCGGCAGATCGCCATGGTCGACGACCGGCACGCCTATCAGGCGATCACGCCGTCCAAGTATCAGAAGACCATCCATCTGTCGCGGCAGAGCGGTGCCGACGGCAAGGAGTGGCGCATCGACAGTCTGCCCGAGGGGCTTGTGCTGGGGGCGTCCGACTTCCAGCGCAACTACCGCTCGGTCAACAAGTACTACTTCGCGACCGGCCGCCCCACCATGGTGGCCGACCCCGTCTTCATCCGGCAGCGGATGGACCCCGTCACCCAGGCGGTGGTGGCGCTGCTCGACGGTCCGACGACTTGGCTGGAACCCGTCGTCGAATCGCGTTTCCCCACCGGGACGACGCTGAAGAAGGGCGTCAAGTCGCTGACGTTCGACGACCAGGACACCCTGAAGGTGCCGCTCAACGAGAAGGCGTCGGGGGTGAGCACCTCCCAGTGCAACCGGATGGCGGCGCAGATCCTCTTCACCCTGAAGGGGCTGCCGTCCACCCGGGTCGGCCAGGTGGAGTTGCCGCGCGCCAACGGCACCTCGCTCTGTGTGCTCGACAGCGATCAGGCGGACGGGTACGCGCCGGACCCCTTCGCGACCAGGTCGGGCAAGCAGTACTTCGTGGACGACAAGAGCCGGCTCGCGGTGCTGCCCGGGGACGCCGGGAACAAGCCGTCGAATGTGCCGGGGCCGCTGGGCAGCGGCGAGCTGCCGATGAGCCAGGTCGCGGTGGCCCGTGACGAGAGCACCGCCGCCGCGGTCTCCAAGGACTTCCGTCATCTGCACGTCTCGTCGATCACCTCCGACGGCACAGCGGCCTCCTCGCTGGTGGAGAGCGAGGGCGGGACCCCGGAGACCCGGCTGTCGGCCCCCAGCTGGGACGGTCGCGGCGATCTGTGGATAGCCGACCGTGACCCGGAGCGCCCGGCGCTGCTGCGCTTCGAGGACGGCTCGGGCCCGCCGAAGGAGGTCAGGATCCTCCAGGGGCTGGGCGGCGCGCGGATCGAGTCCGTGAAGGTGTCGGCGGACGCGACGAGGATCGCGCTGCTGCTGACGGAGGGCGAGGAGACCACACTGAAGATCGGGCGGGTGGAGCGGGACGGGCCGAAGGGCGATCCGGTGGTGTCGATCGCCGAGCTGCGTCAGGCGGCACCGCAGATGGAGACGGTGACGGCCGTGTCCTGGGCCGGGCCCAGCCGTCTCGCGGTGGTCGGCAAGGAGGCCGGCGGGGTGCAGCAGGTGCGTCACATCCAGACCGATGGCTCCAGCTCGGCCGCGGCGGTGCTGCCGGGGCTCAACAGCGTCAGAACGGTCGCCGCCTCCGACGACGAGAGTCAGCCGCTTGTGGCGCACTCCGAGAGCGATGGCATCGTGCGGCTGCCGCCCGGCGGCAACTGGCAGACGGTGGTCATCAAGGGCTCGTCGCCCGTCTATCCCGGCTGACCCTTTCCTGGCTTCTCCCTGGCCTCCCCCTGACCCCTCCCCGGGCCGACTTGCTGCCTCGCTGTTCCGGGTGTCCCGCTGTCCCGCTGTTGCGGGTGACCCGGCCCCGGACCGGTCGGCCCGGGGACGCCGTCCGGGTGGCCCACCTGCGCTGATGCGGTCCGGGAAGTCGCAGGCCGGTCGGTTGTCCACAGGGGTGGCGGGGCCCTCGATCCCTTGGCACAGTGGGGTCATGCGGCGGTGGTGGCAGGAGATCTCCGGCTTGGTGCTGCCGATCGCATGCGGTGGTTGCGGTCTCCCGAGGACGCCGCTGTGCGAAGAGTGCGCGCAGGAGCTGCACGGGCCCGGCGCGCGCCGGGCCCGGCCCCTCCCCGAGCCCGCGGGCCTGCCCGAGGTGTACGCCGCCGCGC
>NZ_VCLA01000208.1:535-4902 GCF_009600885.1 Streptomyces jumonjinensis | reverse complement strand
GGGGAGGCCCAGCGGATGGCGTTGCGCCCGGACGCGGACCTGTTGGCGTCGTGGTCGGTGACGGGCCGGGGCGGAGGTGTACCAGAGGGCGTCCAGGACCGTCATCACCGGTGGCGGTGGCGTTCCACTGCGGTGATGTCGAGGACGACGAGACCGGGATCGACCGGGCGTACGGGATCGAGGGTCATACCGGTGGCGAGGCTGAAGTCGTTCACTGCCGCTCCCTACCAGGGCTGCTGTGGTAAGGGGAATCCACGCGTCGTCCTGGATGACATTGCGCCACCGCCAACGTAGTTGTTTTCCCCATGCCAACTGCCTGGAGAAAGCGAGCGGTACGAGCATTGAGCCGGAGAAAAGAGCGAAACTCCTGGCAGGGCGGTTCACCTTGGCCGTGACACCGTCCACCAGGAGCTTCGTCGTGCGGCTCGGGCGGGAAAGAGGCCGCTTCATTCAGGGTGGGCCCAGGGAGCGGCATGTCCCGCCGGCGGGACATCTCTCATGTCACCGCGAGTGCGGTGACGCGGCGGCGCGGCCGCGCCGGAGGAGTACGACGGCCGCGGCGGCTGTGCCCAGGAGGATGGTGGCGACCGCCGAGGCGAGGAGCGTCTGGCGTGCGCCGATCGCGGCGCTCAGCGGTCCGCCGATCATATTGCCCAGCGGCACGGAAACGATCAACACGGTGCCCCGGGCCGCCAGCACCTGCGACAGCTGCCCCGGGGTGGCGGCACGCTGGAACAGTACGGTCGAAATGGCCGCGTACGGAGCCCAGATGAGGCCCGACAGGCCGAACGACACCAGAACCACGGCGGTGGGCGCGCCGAGCCCCAGGGGCAGCAGTGCGGCGCCGAAGCCGATGACGATGCCGATGGTCGTCGGCCACAGCGACCAGTTGCGCAGATAGCCGGTGATCAGTCCGCCGATGGCCGAGCCGACGCCGAACGCCGTGTAGTACCAGGCGAGCGTGGCGGCCGAGCCACCGAGTTCTTCGGAGACCAGGACCGGCAGGACGACCAGGATCGGGCCGAAGAGGAGGAAGTATCCGAAGGTCAGGGCCAGAAGCCCGGAGAGTCGGCGATCGCCCAGGATGGTGCGGAAGCCGGCCGAGCGGGACGCCTGGGCGCGGGGTGTGCCGAATCCGACCGTGCGGGGTGCGGCCAGGCGGTAGGTGAGGGCCAGCAGGGCGAAGGTGGCCGCGTCGACCGCGATGACCGTGGCCGCGCCTCCCCAGGCGATGAGCAGGGCGGCGACGGGCGGCCCGATGACAGTGGCGAACTCACTGACAATGGTGATCACCGCGTTCCCCGCCAAGTGGTGCCGCTCCTGCAGGACTTCGGTGAGCAACGTGTACCGCCCGGCCGTTCCCCAGGCGTGCAGCAGGGAGGAGGCGGCCAGCAGTGCGATGTAGATCCCCATGGTCAGGGCGTCGAGGACGTATATGACCGGAATCAGGCCGAGCGCGGTGGCCCGCAGAATCGCGTCCCAGCCCGCGAGTTGGGCCCCGCTGCGGGCCGACAGTAAGCGGCCGAACAGAATCCCGCCCAGCGCCCCTGGCAGGATGTACGCCACTGCGGCGACCGCCACCCATGTGGCCTTGTTGCTCTCGGGGGCCAGTTCCAGGGCCAGCCAGGTGACGGCGACGGTACTCATTCCGTCACCGAGGTAGGACAGTCCTACGCCGGGCAGGATTCTCCGCAGAACCGGATGCCGGACCACCGGCCAGTAGGGCGACGAGCTGACGAGTTTTCGTACGGATTCGCTTGCCATGGCGTCATGGCATAGGCGGCGCCCACTCGGCGTCAACCGCTATCGCGCAGAGCGTATCCGTGCCCGGATGAGTGAAGTGAGACGATGGATCTGGGAGACCCGGGCCTTTACACGAGTGCCGATCGGTATGCCCGCTGGAATTCTCTGGCCGCAGCCGGAGAACCGCACTGGAGCAAACCGGGTCCGGCACACGCCGGTTTCTTGGTCAGTCTTCTCGCACGAAATGTGTGGCAAGATGTCTTCAGCTCTTGCTTTCCCTCCGTACGCGTTCGTCTCGTCGCTGGAGGGTCGCGGCGAGGTCGTCGACGGTGTTCCGTGCGGGGCCCTGATCACGGCACCGGGCTCTGGCACGTCAAAACGTGGGGCGGCTGTGCGGGCGCCGGCCAGACCTGGAGGAGCTACCACTCGGTGATCTCGTCCGGGGTCTGGTCGACCGCGGTGTCGCGGCCACGGGCATGGAAGTGGAAGCGAAGCGGCCGCCGCGGCGACGAAACCGGCCTTCGAGACTCTTCTGAACATGCCCCCCCGCTTTATGGCGGACGTTTGAGCCTGCCATTCTCAGCATGGCGACACTGGCCATATAGAGCATGCCGGTGCGCGATCACGAGCCTTTGAAGTCATTTTACTATTTTTCATTTAGCGTCATTGAGACACCATTGCACCCCTTACCACCTTTAGTGCTAATTTGAAAGACATGCCCGAAAATGAAGCTAATGCAGTGTATGGCTACTGGGGGACGTCTTCCTCTGTGCTTAAATTGGGATACATAGCGGAACAGGGAGAGGAATTACATGATCCAGCTAGCAGCTGAAGCGGGCCTCCAGGGGGCGGTATTATCCGGAAGTCTGCTACTCGCACTGCCGATCGCCGCGCTGGCCGGCCTCGTCTCTTTCTTCTCTCCTTGCGTACTCCCCCTTGTGCCTGGCTATCTTTCTTACGTTACCGGTGTCAGTGGCGCCGACCTGGCCCAAGCCCGGCGCGGCCGCATGGCTGCGGGCGCATCATTGTTCGTGTTGGGTTTCACTTTCGTCTTCGTGTCCGGAGGGGCGCTCTTCGGTAACTTCGGTTCCGAGTTGATTGAGCACCAAGAGTTACTGACGAAAGTTCTGGGCGTCTTGACGATCGTCATGGGTTTCTTCTTCGTCGGACTGTTGCCTGGCGTACCGATGCGGGAGTTTCGCCTGCATAAGCGCCCTGCGGTGGGGCTGTTGGGGGCTCCCCTTCTAGGGGTCGTCTTCGGCTTGAGCTGGACTCCGTGCCTGGGCCCCACGCTGGGATCCGTCACCATGCTGGCGCTCAATGAATCGAGTGCTGTACGCGGAGCGATTCTGATGGTGGCTTACTGCGCGGGCCTTGGGATTCCCTTCATAGCGAGTGCTCTGGCTTTCCGGAAATCCCTTGGCGCCTTTAGCTTCGTCAAGAACAATTACATGTGGGTCATGCGTATCGGAGGGGGTTTGCTGGTGCTCACCGGCCTCCTGCTGGTTACGGGGTTGTGGAGCCGGTTAACCTTTCCGTTGTTGGTGTGGTCCTCGAACTTCACTGTGGGGCTGTGAGCCGCATTGTTCTGCTGCCTTGGGTTGACCCGGGGCTGCGCTTCGTCTTATTGATCCGAAACGCTTTGGGTTCAGGCTCGTTGACGGTGTGTGAGTGATCTGGTGGGGGATGCGCGGGCCTGGTCGCCGGATGCGCAGGAGGCCGTGCGGTTGCTGGCGGTGTCAGCGCTGGTGGAGGGCCGGGACCGGGCAGAGGCTGCCGCCCTGTTCAAGGTGTCGGCCAGGGCCGTGGACGACTAGTGGGCGAAGTGGCAGGCCGGCGGGCGGGACGCACTGCTGTCCCGCGCGCGGGGTCGTCGGGTGGGTGGACATCAGGTCCTGTCGGAGGCCGAGCAGGCCGCCGTCCGGCAGGCCGTCCTCGATCGCTTCCCGTCCGATCTGGGACTTTCGGGTCAACTGTGGACGCGGGGGCAGATAGGTAAGCTGATCTTCAAGCTGTACCGGGTCCGCTTCACCGAGCCCGGGGTGGGCAAGTACCTCAAACGCTGGGGGCTGACCTTCCAGCGTCCGGACAAGCGGGCGGGGCCGCGGGGCGCGGAAGCGGTCCGCGTCTGGCACGAGGAGACCTGGCCGGCGCTCCGGGCCAGGGCGAAGACGGAGAACGGCGAAGTCCTCTTCGCCGGCCAGGTCGGGATCCGCTCGGGCCAGGTCATCGGCCGAACCTGGGGCGCCAAGGGTGCGACTCCCGTCGTCCGCCGGACCGGGAACCGGTTCTCCGTGAACGCGATGTCCGCGATCAGCACCCGCGGCCGGATGCACTTCATGGTCTTCACCGAGTCGTTCGACGCGCAGGTCATGTGCCGCTTCCTCACCCGGCTCACCGGCACTTCGACCGGAAGATCCACCTGATCGTCGACCGGCACTCGGCCCACCGCCCGAAGGCAGTCCGAGCCCGGCTCGCCAGCCACAAGGACGAGATCAAGCTGCACTTCCCGCCCTCGTACTCACCCAAGCTGAACCCCCGACGAGCTGGTCAACGCCCGAGCCGCCCCCGACCGCGCGAGACAGTCCACCGGGCCTGGCCGAGGGGGGTTCCGGCGGGTTTTC
>NZ_VCLA01000208.1:0-168 GCF_009600885.1 Streptomyces jumonjinensis | reverse complement strand
GGGGCGTGGACGGGCTTCACGTCCCGGCCGGCCGGGGCCCCGGTGAACGACCTGGCCCGCAGCGGTGTGCCGCTGCACGTCCACCCTGCCGGCGTGGCGCGGGTCGGGTGCCGGGGCGTTGATAATCATGGCGAGAGGCGGTATCGGTGTTTCTGGAGGGGGCAGGGG
>NZ_VCLA01000207.1:21510-21610 GCF_009600885.1 Streptomyces jumonjinensis | reverse complement strand
AACCGTCTGCGCAGGATCCAACCGCACCCGCACCGGCACCGTGTTGATAAACAACCCCAGCATCGACTCCATACCCGGCAGACCCGCGGGCCGACCCGCG
>NZ_VCLA01000207.1:20781-21500 GCF_009600885.1 Streptomyces jumonjinensis | reverse complement strand
CCGAATCCACCACCACCTGCTCCAACACCCACACAAAACGCTCCACCATGGACCGGGCCATGGCCGCGTCGAAGACGCTCAGCAGATGGTCCAGCCGAATCCTCAGGTCGTCGTCCGTCGGGTTCACGACCAAGGCCAGAGGGAAGTTGGTCGACTCACGGAGCATCGAGTCGGTGAGCCTCAAGCCCTCGGTCACGGGCTGGGCATCGGGGTCACCGGGGTAGTTCTCGAAGGCCATCAAGGTGTCGAAGACCGCTCCAGGACCGGCCAGTCGCTGGATCTCGGTGAGTCCCAGATGCTGATGGTCGAGGAGGGCGGACTGTGCTGCCTGAAGCTCGGTCAGCAGCTCGGCGACCGTCTGCGCGGGGTCGAGCCGTACCCGTACGGGCACGGTGTTGATGAACAGCCCGAGCATGGTCTCCATACCCGGCAGACCTGCGGGCCGACCCGCGACCGACGCCCCGAAGACGACATCGTTACGGCCTGCCATCTGACCGATGATCATGGCCCAAGCCGCCTGGACCACTGTGTTCAATGTCAAACCGCGCGTCCGCGCGAAGTCCTTCAGCGCAGCGGCCAGTTCCTCACCGGCGAGGAGGGACACCCTGCCGAACGGAGTGGAGGCGGATACGACTGTGTCGTCCGGGGCGACCCGAGTAGGCTCGTCCGCGCCCGCGAGCGCCTGGCGCCAGGCGTCTCGTGCCGCTTCCTCGTCCTGC
>NZ_VCLA01000207.1:20240-20771 GCF_009600885.1 Streptomyces jumonjinensis | reverse complement strand
GATGAACAGCCCGAGCATGGTCTCCATACCCGGCAGACCTGCGGGCCGGCCCGCCACCGAAGCCCCGAACACCACATCACGACGGCCCGTCAGCTTCCCCACCAACAGACCCCACGCACCCTGCACCACCGTGTTCAACGTCAGACCATGAGCTTGGACCAACTCGGCCAGCCCGCTGTCCAGGGCCGCACCCGCGTGGACGAACACTTCCCGCGAATCCGCTGGCGCCTCGTCCCAGTCAGCAGTTGGCGCGATGAGTGTTGGCTCGTCCGATCCCATGAGTGATTCGCGCCAGGCGTCTCGTGCCGCTTCCTTGTCCTGGCGGGTGAGCCATTCCAGGTAGTCGCGGTACGGGGTGACGGTGGGCAGACCGGCGGTGCTGCCCCCGGCCTCGTACGCCGTCCACAGCTCCTGCATCAGGATCGGCAGCGACCAGCCGTCGAGCACGATGTGATGCAGCGTGATCATCATCCGGTACCGGTCCGGGCCCAGCTTCACCAGCAGAATCCGTACGAGCGGAGGCTCCGCGAG
>NZ_VCLA01000207.1:19794-20230 GCF_009600885.1 Streptomyces jumonjinensis | reverse complement strand
AACCGTCTGCGCAGGATCCAACCGCACCCGCACCGGCACCGTGTTGATGAACAACCCCAGCATCGACTCCATACCCGGCAGATCGAGCGGACGCCCCGCCACCGAAGCCCCGAACACCACATCACGACGGCCCGTCAACTTCCCCACCAACAGACCCCACGCACCCTGCACCACCGTGTTCAACGTCAGACCATGGGCCTGCACCAGCTCCCGCAGCCCCTCATCCAACGCCGCATCCGCGACAGCGGACACCATCTCGCCGTGGACCGGCTGGGTGTCCCGGTCGGCGGGCGTCGTCAGTGTCGGTTCGTCGGCACCGTCCAGCGCCTGCCGCCAGGCATCCTGCGCCGCCTCCCGGTCCTGGCGGGTGAGCCATTCCAGGTAGTCGCGGTACGGGGTCACTTCGGGCAGACCAGCGGTGCTGCCCCCAGCCTCA
>NZ_VCLA01000207.1:19330-19784 GCF_009600885.1 Streptomyces jumonjinensis | reverse complement strand
ATCGAACCGACGCCCCCGCTCCACACCGGCCAGCCGCTCCGCCTCGGCCTGCGCCTCGGTCTCGGGCAGATGCGACAGGTCCTCCTCCCGCCAGGGCAGGACCACATCGCGTGCGACGATCTGCACCGGCTCATCGACGCCCGGCAGCTGCCGGAAACCGGCCCGCAGGCTCGCATGCCGATCCAACAGGGCCTGCCACGACGCCCGCAGCACCGCCGGATCCACCGGTCCCTCAAGCCCCAGGATCAGCTGCTCGACGTAGACATCCGTGCCCTGCTCATCGAAGAGCGCGTGGAACAGCAGCCCCTCCTGCAACGGAGACACCGGAAGCACATCCACCAGCCCCGGAACCTCCGCCTCCAACTCCTCGACCCTCGACTGATCCAACGCCACCAGCGGGAAATCAGAGGGCGTATAACCACCACCAGCACCAGAGACATGCACGACCAGACCA
>NZ_VCLA01000207.1:19130-19320 GCF_009600885.1 Streptomyces jumonjinensis | reverse complement strand
CTCATCGACGCCCGGCAGCTGCCGGAAACCGGCCCGCAGACTCGCATGGCGGTCCAGCAGAGCCTGCCACGACGCCCGCAACGCCACCGCGTCGAGCTGGCCCTCAAGCGTGAGGGACATCTGCTCGATATAGACATCCGTGCCCTGCTCGTCGAAGAGCGCGTGGAACAGCAGCCCCTCCTGCAACGGC
>NZ_VCLA01000207.1:18884-19120 GCF_009600885.1 Streptomyces jumonjinensis | reverse complement strand
CCTGCATCAGAATCGGCAGCGACCACCCGTCCAACACGATGTGATGCAACGTGAAGGTCATCCGGTAGCGGCCTGCGCCGAACTTCACCAGAAGGATCCTGATCAGCGGCGGGTCCGCGAGATCGAACCGGCGCGCGCGCTCCGCGTTCTCCAGCCGTTCCGCCTCGGCCTGGGCCTCGCTCTCGGTCAGATGCGACAGATCTTCCTCCCGCCAGGGCAGGACGACCCGATCTGCA
>NZ_VCLA01000207.1:16824-18874 GCF_009600885.1 Streptomyces jumonjinensis | reverse complement strand
ACCCCACGCACCCTGCACCACCGTGTTCAGGGTCAGACCATGGGCCTGGACCAGATCCCGCAACCCCTCGTCCAGCGCCGCATCCGCCGTCGCATACACGACCTGGCAGTGAACCGGGGCGGCGTCCCGTTCGACCGGTGCGATGAGCGTGGGCTCATCGGCGCCGTCCAGCGCCTCGCGCCAGGCGTCCCGGGCCTCCTCTTTGTCCTGGCGGGCGAGCCACTTCAGGTAGTCGCTGTACGGAGTCACCTCGGGCAGACCGGCGGCGCTGCCCCCAGCCTCGTACGCCGACCACAGCTCCTGCATCAGAATCGGCAGCGACCACCCGTCCAACACGATGTGATGCATCGTCACCACCATGCGGTGGAGATTCTCGCCCACCTTCACCAGAAGGATCCTGATCAGCGGCGGGTCCGCCAGGTCGAACCGGCGGGCCTGCTCCGCCGCGCCCAGCCGCTCCACCCGGGCCGGCATCTCGTCCTCCGGCAGATGGGACAGATCCACTTCCTGCCACGGCAGCACCACACGCCGCCGGACCAGCTGGACCGGCGCTCCCGAGCTGCGAAGCCGGAAACCGGCCCGCAGACTCTCGTGCCGATCCAGCAGCGCCTGCCACGACGCACGCAGCACCGCCGGATCCAGGGGCCCTTCGAGACCCAGATCCATCTGCTCCACATAGACGTCGGTGGCGTGCTCGTCGTACACCGCGTGGAAGAGCATCCCTTCCTGCAACGGTGACAGCGGCCATACTCCGACCAGAGCGGACTCGCCCATGTCTCTCATTCCCCCTCTTCGATGTACTTCGCTGCCGCTTCGAACTCGTCCAGCTCGTCCTGGCTGACCTCCACGAGCGGGAAGTCGGACGGGGTGTGCCCACCGCCGCCGGAGCCGGAGGTGTGGGTGACCAGGCCGGTGAGCATGGCCACCCAGCTGTCGATCAGGACCTGAACCGAAGGCTCGGTCAGCAGCTCCTGAGGCCAGAACACGCTCAGCGAGAGCTGTGGGCCTTCGGGCAGATCGTGGACCACGGCCATGATCTCCAGGGCGTGCATGACGGGAACCTGGGTGTCTGTGTCGGCGCCGCCCTCGCCCGCCGACTGCCAGTCCTTCAACCGGTCCGCGGGAGGTCCGCCCGCTTCCTTCGACGGGCCCTGCGCGCCGGCCGTCTCGGGACCCGCTTCATCGGCGAGTTTCGAAGCCGCGAACCGGCCGAGGTAGTTGAAGCCGATCTGTGCAGTGGGGAGTGCGGCGAGCCGGGGCGCGGTGTCCGGGTTGAGATAGCGCAGCAGGCCGTAGCCGAGTCCGTCGCCGGGGACCGCGCGCAGCTGTTCCTTGATCCGTTTCACCGCCCGGCCCGCGGTGGCTCCGCCCCGGCGCAGTCCCGCGAAGTCGGTGGTGCCCAGCCTCAGGCGTACCGGATGGCTGCTCGTGAACCAGCCCACCGTCCGCGACAGGTCCTCGCCGTCCGTCAGGGGGACCCGGCCATGCCCCTCCAGGTCCACCAGGATCCCGGGCACCGACCGGCCCTGACCGCGCCGCCACTCCGCGACAGCCGCCGTCAGCCCGGTCAGCAGCACATCCTCCACCCCCGCGTGGAACGCCGCCGGCACACTCGTCAACAGCTCCGCCGTCACCTCGCACGACACCTGGACCGACACCTGCCGCATCACCGCCTCGACATCCCGCACCGGATCCACCGCCCGAACCGTCAGCAACGGATCCGGCCCCGACAGCAACTCCACCCACCCCGGCAACTCCGCAACCCGCTCCACACCCACCGCCTGCCCCGCCAACCCCCGCGCCCAATGCCGAAACGACGTGGGAACGGACTGGAGTACGGGATCGCGGCCATCGGCGAGCGCCGTGTACGCCTCGGCGAGATCCGGTGCGAGCAACCGCCAGGAGACCCCGTCGACCACCAGGTGATCCACGGCCAGGAACAGCCGCCCCTGGGTATCCGGCCCGGCGTCGAACCACACCATCTGAACCATCACCCCGGTGGACGGATCGAGCCTCCCGAGAGCCGCCCGCGATTCAGCGGCGATCATGT
>NZ_VCLA01000207.1:16073-16814 GCF_009600885.1 Streptomyces jumonjinensis | reverse complement strand
GTCCAGCAACGCCCGCACACCCGACTCATCGAGCAGCGCCTCCGGCCAAGCCACCGTCAGCGTCAGCTCAGGCCCCTCAGCCCGGTCGTGCACCGCGCCCAGGACTTCCAGCGCGTGCATGACGGGTGAGTCCCCACCCACGTCTCCGGCCATATCGTCGCCTGCGGGAGACCAGCCCGTTGACGCCGCCTCGACGGCGGGACCGAATCGGCCGAGGTAGTTGAAGCCGATCTGTGCGGCGGGAAGCGCGGCCAGCTCCGGCGCCGTCTCAGGATTGAGATAGCGCAGCATCCCGTATCCCAGACCATCACCCGGAACAGCACGCAACTGCTCCTTGACCCGCTTCACCACCCGACCCGCAGCCACCCCACCCGCACGCACATCGGACAGATCAACCGCACCCACATCCAACCGCACCGGATAACTGCTCGTGAACCACCCCACCGTCCGCGACAGATCCTCACCACCCGAGAGCGGCACCCGCCCATGCCCCTCCACATCCACCAAGAACCCACCACCGGCCCCACCACGCCACTCCACCACCGCAGCAGCCAACCCAGCCAGCAACACATCATCGATCCCCGCATGAAACGCAACCGGCACACCCGTCAGCAGCCGCTCCGTCACTTCGACGGGGATCCGCACCGACAGCTTTCGCATCGTGGACTCGACATCGCGCTCCGGGTCCACCGGCTCCGCCGTGAGCAGCGAATCCGGACCCTCAAGGAAGTCGATCCACTG
>NZ_VCLA01000207.1:15497-16063 GCF_009600885.1 Streptomyces jumonjinensis | reverse complement strand
GCAGTTCGTCGCCCTCAAGACCGGTGGCGTCCACCCTGCGCAGCAGGGTGGAGGCCCGGACCGCTCCCGGGCCGGGTACGACGAGTCGCCGCTCCGGGCTGTCCTCCAGCCGGGCGCGGAGGGCGTCGTGGTGATCCAGCAGGGTCTGCACGGCGTCCGTCAGGATCGCGAAGTCCAGGCCCGCGGGGGTGACCACCAGGGCCGACTGAGCCACCTGGCCGGCCCGCTCCGGGCCGACACGGTCGAGGAGTTCATGCATGACCGGGGTCAGTGGTACGTCACCGATCGCGCTCTCTCCTTCGAAGGCCGCGCCGCCGTCGGTGACCACGGCGACGGCGGCCAGTTCCTCAGGCGTCTGGCGTTCGAAGACCTGGCGGGCCGTGATGACCAGACCGGCCCGGCGGGCGCTGGAGACCAGCAGCATCGACATGATCGAGTCGCCGCCCAGCTCGAAGAACGAGTCGTCGACGCTCACTTCCTCCAGACCCAGCGCTTCGGCGAAGAGCGCGCACAGGGTCGCTTCCACGGCGGTCGCGGGCTGCCGCCCGGCCTCCCTGCTTCCCGCT
>NZ_VCLA01000207.1:14649-15487 GCF_009600885.1 Streptomyces jumonjinensis | reverse complement strand
CACCGCCTGCCCCGCCAACCCACCCGCCCACTGCCGAAACGACGTGGGCACCGGAGCCAGTCCGGCTTCCCGGCCATGGGCCAAGCCGTCGTAGGCCCGGGCGAGGTCGGACAGCAGTACACGCCAGGAGACACCGTCGACCACCAGGTGGTCGACCACGATGAGCAGGCGTCCGGGTGTGTCGGGGCCGAGGTCGAACCAGACCGCCTGGACCATCGCACCGGCTAGCGGATCCAGCCGGGCGACCGCCGCCCGCGTCTCCTCGTCCACCAGCCGCCGGAGATCCCCGCCCACCGCATCGACACGGTGGATCCATTCCGCGACCGCCATGGTGCCGGGCTCGGGAATCGTCAGCCGTGCCTCGGGCTCTGTCGTGAAGCGCGCCCGCAGTGCGTCGTGGTGGTCGACCAGGGTCCGGACCGCATCGGTCAGTACGGCGAAGTCCAGACCGGCCGGGGTCACTGCCAGCACCGACTGGTAGACCTCGGAGAGGCCCTCGGGCCGGACTCGTTCGAGGAGTTCACGCATGACCGGCGTCAGCGGGACCTCGCCGGTTCCGGAGGCCGTGCCGGCGGGGGGTGCGTCGGCGGTCAGGGCGACGGCGACGGACGCCAGATTCGCTGCCGTACGCTGCTCGAAGACATCATGGGTGCTGATCGCCAGGCCGGCCCGGCGGGCGCCGGACACCACCATCATGGACAGGATCGAGTCGCCGCCGAGTTCGAAGAACGATTCTTCGGCACCGACCCACTCCAGTCCGAGGACTTCGGCGAACAGGCCGCACAGCGTTGACTCGACGGGTGTCTCGGGGCTCCGGCCGCCCGTGACGGCGCGGCCT
>NZ_VCLA01000207.1:14387-14639 GCF_009600885.1 Streptomyces jumonjinensis | reverse complement strand
CGCACACCCGACTCATCGAGCAGCGCCTCCGGCCAGGCCAGCGACAGCGTCAGCTCAGGCCCCTCAGCCGAGTCATGGACGACGCCCAGGGCCTCCAAGGCATGGGCCAGCGGGGCATCTTCGCTGGATGCTGCTTCGGCCGCCAGCGGCCAGCCCGTCCGGGCTTCCTGCCCTGGTGCTTCGGCGGCTCCGAATCGGCCGAGGTAATTGAAGCCGATCTGCGCGGCGGGAAGCGCGGCCAGCTCCGGCGCC
>NZ_VCLA01000207.1:14075-14149 GCF_009600885.1 Streptomyces jumonjinensis | reverse complement strand
CCGGCCGGTCCTCCCGTACCACCACCGCGACCTGCCCGACCGTCTCATTCGACGCGAGGACGGCCTCGATCTCA
>NZ_VCLA01000207.1:13913-14065 GCF_009600885.1 Streptomyces jumonjinensis | reverse complement strand
CCCGCCATGAGCGACCGCCACACCCTTCGGCCGACCCGTCGAACCCGAGGTGTAAATGACGTACGCCAACTGATCCGGGCCGACCACCGCCCCCACCGGCCCCGCGGACTCCGAGGCGATCTTGCCACCGACCTCGTCCAGCAGCACCACAT
>NZ_VCLA01000207.1:13749-13903 GCF_009600885.1 Streptomyces jumonjinensis | reverse complement strand
CGACTCCGAGGCGATCTCCTGGATTACCTCGTCCAGCAGCACCGGTTCGACCACAGCACCCCGCACCCCGGAAACCGTCGCGGAAGTCGCCAGCACAACCGTCGCACCACTGTCCGCCACCATGTAGGCGAGCCGGTCCGCCGGATACTCCGGA
>NZ_VCLA01000207.1:13594-13739 GCF_009600885.1 Streptomyces jumonjinensis | reverse complement strand
CGCATGAAACGCAACCGGCACACCCGTCAGCAACGCCGATGTCACTTCAAGGGGAACGCTGACGGAAGCCATGCTGATCGAGGCGGGCACCTCAAGCGGCACGGCGAGGAGGTCGTCCGCGCCCTGCCGTCGGCTCTGGAGGAGT
>NZ_VCLA01000207.1:13436-13584 GCF_009600885.1 Streptomyces jumonjinensis | reverse complement strand
CAGCAGCATCGACATGATCGAGTCGCCGCCCAGCTCGAAGAACGAGTCCTCGGGCCCTACCCGATCCCGCCCGAGGACCTCGGCGAACAGCGTGCAGAGCACCTCTTCCACCGGGGTAGCCGGAGCACGCCCCTCGCTGCTTCCCGCC
>NZ_VCLA01000207.1:11803-13426 GCF_009600885.1 Streptomyces jumonjinensis | reverse complement strand
GACAGCCGACCCACGATCGAACCACACCACCTGAACCATCACACCGGCCTGCGGATCCAACCTCCCCACAGCCGCCTGCGTCTCGTCGCTGACGAGCTGCTCCAAGTCCGCGTGACACGCTTCGACTCGACGCACCCACGGCCTGGCATCCGCAGAAGCGGGCACTGTCAGTCCGGGCTCACCGGAGCCGTGCACAAGCTGGGCGCGGAGTGTGTCATGGTGATCCACCAGAGCCTGCACCGCGTCCGTCAGGACAGCGAAGTCCAGCCCCACCGGGGTCACTGTGAGGGTGGACTGGGTGACCCGGCCCACCTCGTCCAGCCCCACTCGGGCTAGGAGTTCATGCATGACCGGGGTCAGCGGCATATCACCGACTCCGATGGCCTCCGCACCGCTCGAAGCAGTCGAATCGCTGTCCATGCCCGCAACGGTGGCCAGTCCCGCTGGAGTCCTGTGCTGGAACACATGGCGTGCGGTGATCGTCAGACCCTTTTTACGGGCGCTGGAGACCAGCAGCATCGACATGATCGAGTCGCCGCCCAGCTCGAAGAACGACCCCTCAGCACTCACCGACTCCAGCCCCAGCACATCGGCGAACAACCCACAGAACAGCTCTTCCACCGCAGTAGCGGGGGCACGCCCCTCTGCTCCACCCGCCGCATCAGGCGCGGGGAGGGCGGCCTTGTCGAGCTTGCCGTTCAGAGTGACGGGCAGGGCGTCCAGTACGACCATGGCTGACGGAACCATGTACTCAGGGAGCAGCAGAGCCGCGAACTCCCGGAGTTCATCCGTATCCAGGCTCTCCCCGGCGGGGACGATATACGCGGCGAGCCGCTTGTCACCCGGCCGGTCCTCCCGTACCACCACCGCGACCTGCCCGACCGTCTCATGCGACGCCAGCACGGCCTCGATCTCCCCCGGCTCCACCCGGAAGCCCCGGATCTTCACCTGTTCATCCGCGCGACCGGCGAACAGAAGCTGCCCGTCGGCCGTCCACCGGGCCAGGTCACCGGACCGGTACATCCGACCGCCGAACGGGCATGCCACAAACCGCTCAGCCGTCAGATCCGGACGCCCCACATACCCGCGGGCCAGACCCACACCCGCCACATACAGCTCACCCGTCACCCCCACCGGAACCGGCTGAAGGAAACCGTCCAGGACATAGACCTGAGCGTTCCCGATCGGGGCGCCGATCGCCGGAGGCTGATCCTCCGGCCGGATACCCGGGTCCATGCGTGCCGCAGTGGTGATCACCGTCGCCTCGGTCGGACCGTACGTGTTCCACACCCGGGCCCGGTACGCCCACCGGCTCGCGAGATCGGCGTTCAACCGCTCCGCACCCAACACCCAGTTCCGCACCCCAGGAACCGAATCGGGATCCAGCACACCCAGCAGCGACGGCACCACACTCGCGACTTCGACACCGGCAGTGCGGATCATCTCCGCCAGCGCCTCCGGCTCCCGCCGCTCCTCCGACGACGCGATCGCCAACGTCCCACCCGCAGCCAACGTCACCGCGATATCCATCACCGAGGCGTCGAAGCTGAACGACGCGAACTGAAGCGCCACCACTCCTTCGCCGGCACCTGAGATGGGCCGCATCACCTCGGCGAGGTTCGG
>NZ_VCLA01000207.1:11073-11551 GCF_009600885.1 Streptomyces jumonjinensis | reverse complement strand
CACCCTTCGGCCGACCCGTCGAACCCGACGTATAGATCACATACGCCAGCTGATCCGGGCCGACCACCGCCCCCACCGGCTCGGCCGACTCGGAAGCGATCTCGCCACCCACCTCGTCCAGCAGCACCACCCGCGCCGAGCCCACCGGCACACCCGCCAGCGTCGAACCCGACCCCAGCACAACGGTCGCGCCACTGTCCGCCACCATGTAGGCGAGCCGGTCCGCCGGGTATTCGGGATCCAGCGGCACATACGCACCACCGGCCTTCCACACCGCCAGCAGGGCCACCACCATGTCCACCCCACGCGGCAGACAGAGCCCCACCACACTCTCCCGACCCACACCCACACCGGTCAGATATCGGGCCAACCGATTCGAACGCTCGTCCAACTCTCCGTACGAGAGAACATCGGCACCACACCGCACCGCCGCGATCCCGGGCGTACCCTCCACCCGCGCACCGAACAGATCGAGGAT
>NZ_VCLA01000207.1:10733-11063 GCF_009600885.1 Streptomyces jumonjinensis | reverse complement strand
GGCTCCACCCGGAAGCCCCGGATCTTCACCTGTTCATCCGCGCGACCCTCGAAGAACAGTTCGCCGTCCTCGTTCCAGCGGGCCAGGTCACCGGACCGGTACATACGACCGCCGCACGGGCACGCGACGAAGCGTTCGGCGGTGAGGTCCGGGCGGCCGACATATCCGCGGGCCAGACCCGCGCCCGCCACATACAGCTCGCCCGCCACGCCCACCGGAACCGGCTGAAGGAAACCGTCCAGGACATAGACCTGAGCGTTCCCGATCGGGGCGCCGATCGACGGGGGCGGGTCCTCCGGCCGGATACCCCGGTCCAGGGGCACGGCAGTG
>NZ_VCLA01000207.1:10059-10723 GCF_009600885.1 Streptomyces jumonjinensis | reverse complement strand
GGGCAGGGCGTCCAGTACGACCACGGCTTGCGGAACCATGTACTCGGGAAGCCTGAGGCCCGCGAACTCCCGCAGCCCGTCCGTATCGATGTCCTGCCCGGCGGGGACGATATACGCGGCGAGCCGTTTGTCGCCCGGCCGGTCCTCACGGACGATGACGGCGACCTGGCCGACCGTCTCATGCGACGCGAGCACGGCCTCGATCTCCCCCGGCTCCACCCGGAAGCCACGGATCTTCACCTGCTCGTCGGCACGACCGGCGAAGTGGAGCTGCCCGTCGGCCGTCCAGCGGGCCAGGTCACCCGACCGATACATACGACCGCCGAACGGGCACGCGACGAAGCGCTCCGCGGTGAGGTCCGGTCGGCCGACATACCCGCGGGCCAGACCCGCGCCCGCCACATACAGCTCACCCGTCACCCCCACCGGAACCGGCCGAAGGAAACCGTCCAGAACAAAGACCCGGGCGTTCCCGATCGGGGCGCCGATCGACGGCGGCAGATCCTCCGGCCGGATACCCCGGTCCAGCGGAACGGCCGTCGTGATCACCGTCGCCTCGGTCGGACCGTACGTATTCCACACCTGCGCCTGACCCGACCAACGGCTCGCCAGATCAGCGTTCAACCGCTCAGCACCCAACACCCAGTTCCGCACCCCAGGAACG
>NZ_VCLA01000207.1:9890-10049 GCF_009600885.1 Streptomyces jumonjinensis | reverse complement strand
GTGATCACCGTCGCCTCGGTCGGACCGTACGTATTCCACACCTGAGCCTGAGTCGACCAACGGCTCGCCAGATCAGCGTTCAACCGCTCCGCACCCAACACCCAGTTCCGCACCCCAGGAACCGACTCGGGATCCAGGACGCCCAGCAGGGAGGGAACG
>NZ_VCLA01000207.1:9483-9880 GCF_009600885.1 Streptomyces jumonjinensis | reverse complement strand
GATCGAGGAACGACTCCCCCGCCACCGGCTGAGCCGTTCCGCTCCACTGCTCGACGACCCGCGAACGCTCAGCCTCCTCCAGCACATCGATCTGGCTCAGCCGCACATCCGGATCGGCCGCCACCTGCTCCAGCACCCGTGCCAAACGATCCGCCAGGGCCTCCGCCGTAGCTTCGTCGAACAGATCCGTGGCGTAGAGAATCCCACCGCCGATCCCCGCCGGAGCCCCATCCCCATCCCGCTCTTCGACCAGCGTCACCGACAGATCGAACCGAGCCGCAGACTCAGGCCCAGAGGGCAGTGGGCTGACCTCAAGCCCGGGCAGCTGCCAGTGTGCCGATGGGACGTTCTGGAGGGCCAGCATCACCTGGAAGAGCGGGTTCCGAGACAGCGACCT
>NZ_VCLA01000207.1:8818-9473 GCF_009600885.1 Streptomyces jumonjinensis | reverse complement strand
CTGGCTCAGCCGCACATCCGGATCGGCCGCCACCTGCTCCAGCACCCGCACCAGACGATCCGCCAGGGCTCGGACGGTCCTCTCCTCGAACAGGTCCGTCGAGTACAGAATCGACCCGCTCAACCCCGAGGGCTGCCCAACCGCGCTGCGCTCTTCGGCGAAGTCGACCGACAGGTCGAACCGAGCCGCCGCGTCCGACTGTGAGGGCAGTGGGCTGACCTCAAGACCCGGCAGCTGCCACTGCACCGACGGGACGTTCTGGAGGGCCAGCATCACCTGGAAGAGCGGGTTCCGAGACAGCGAACGCGCCGGGTTCAGTACCTCCACCAGGCGCTCGAACGGCACATCCTGATGCGCGTAGGCGGAGAGGTCCGTCTCCCGGACCCGCCCCAGCAGTTCGGCGAACGACGGATCGCCGCTGACATCCGTCCGCAGTACCAGCGTGTTGACGAAGAAGCCCGCCAGACGATCCACCGCCGGGTGCTCGCGGCCTGCCGTGGCCGTGCCCATCGGGATGTCGTCGCCTGCGCCCATGCGCGACAGCAGGACGGCCATCGCGGTGTGCACGACCATGAACATCGTCGCCTGACCGCGTCCCGCGACCTCCACCAGACGGGCGTGTGCGTCCGCGCCCACCCGGATCGGGACTCTGCGG
>NZ_VCLA01000207.1:8294-8808 GCF_009600885.1 Streptomyces jumonjinensis | reverse complement strand
CGAAAGGTCCGCCTCCCGCACCCGCCCCAGCAGCTCCGCGAACGACGGATCGTCCCGCAGATCCGTCCGCAGTACCAGCGTGTTGACGAAAAAGCCCGCCAGCTCTTCGAGAGCCGTATCGCCACGGCCCGCGATCGGGGTCCCGACCGGGATGTCCTCACCCGCGCCCATCCGCGACAGCAGGAGAGCTATCGCCGCGTGTACGACCATGAAGGTGGTGGCCCGGCCGCGTCCAGCGATCTCCACCAGCCGGGCATGCGCCCGCGCGTCCACGCGTACCGGCACAGTGCCGCCCTGGAAGGTGGGCATGGGCGGGCGCGGCCGGTCGGTGGGCAGGACCAGCTCCTCCGGAGCACCCGCCAGGGCCTCCCGCCAGTGCCCGAGCTGGCCGCTGATCAGGCTGTCCGGGTCGTCCAGCTCCCCCAGCACCTCACGCTGCCACAGCGCGTAATCCGCGTACTGCACCGGCAACGGCTCCCACCCGGGCTCCCGGCCTTCGCACCGCGCGGTGTAA
>NZ_VCLA01000207.1:7938-8284 GCF_009600885.1 Streptomyces jumonjinensis | reverse complement strand
ATCCGCGTACTGCACCGGCAACGGCTCCCACCCGGGCTCCCGGCCTTCACGCCGTGCGGTGTAGGCGAGTTCGAGATCCCGCGCCAGCACACCCATCGACCAGCCGTCCACCGCAATGTGATGCGCCACGATCACCAGGACGTAGTCGGACGGGCCGGTGACCAGCAGTTGGATCCGCCACGGCAGATCGACACTCACATCGAACCCACGCGACGCATACGCCTTCACGGCCTCATCAAGCCGGCTCTCCTCCACCCAGACAACGGTCAGCGGAGGATGACCGGCCGAGCCTTCGAGGATCTGCTGGCGTGGGGTGCCCTCGGTCTCGGGGAAGACGGTGCGCAGG
>NZ_VCLA01000207.1:6726-7920 GCF_009600885.1 Streptomyces jumonjinensis | reverse complement strand
TCCGAGCCCGGATCGGTCTCCTCCAGCCGGTTCAGGAACCACATCCGCAGCTGGGCGAAGGAGAGCGGCACCACTTCGGGCCTGGCCTGGGGAATCAGCTGTGCCCGTGTCTCGCCACGATCGCCGTCGATCAGCCGGGCCACATCGGCGACCGTCGGCGTGATGAACAGATCCTTGATTCTGACCTCGGTGTCCAGGACGGCTCGGACCCTCGCGATCAGCCGCATGGCGAGGAGCGAGTCACCGCCGAGGTCGAAGAAAGAGACATCGGCGCCCACCCGATCGAGGCCCAGTACCTCGGCGAACAGTCCGCAGAGCACCTCCTCCATGGGGGTGGCCGGCCCGCGCCCACCGGTCGCTCCCGCGAAGTCGGGGGCGGGCAGGGCTGCCCGGTCGAGCTTGCCGTTCACGGTGACCGGCAGCGCGTCGAGCAGGATCAGGGCCGCCGGGACCATATAGTCCGGCAGCCGCGCGCCCGCGAACGCCCGCACCTCATCAAGGTCGATCCCCTCAGCTGCGGCGACGGCATAGGCGACGAGGCGTTTGTCGCCGGGGCGGTCCTCACGGGCGATGACGGCGACCTGGCCGACCGCCTCATGCGACGCCAGCACAGCCTCGATCTCACCGGGCTCCACCCGATAGCCACGGATCTTCACCTGCTCATCCGCACGACCCGCGAAGAGGAGCTCGCCGCCCTCGTTCCAGCGGGCCAGATCACCCGTCCGATACATCCGCCCGCCGTAGGGATTGGCGACGAACCGCTCCGCGGTCAGATCCGGGCGGTTCGCATAGCCCCGGGCCAGACCCTCGCCCGCGATATACAGCTCCCCGTTCACCCCCGCCGGAACCGGCTGAAGGAATTCGTCCAGCACGAACACACGCGTGTTGTCCCGCGGCCGGCCGATCGGCAGCACCGCAGGGGCTTCAGCCCCAGGAGCGACGGTGTGGACGGTCGCACAGAGGGTGGCCTCGGTCGGACCGTACAGATGCCGCACGGTCAGACCCGGACACACCTCCCGCGCCCTCGCCACCGCCCCCGCCGGCACCACATCACCACCGGTCAACACCTCCACCAGATCCACCAGCGTCTCCGGCGACTCCTCCGCCAGAACACCGAACAACCCCGCCGTCACATGCACCGCCGTCAGCTCATGCTCACGGATCAGCCCCGCCAGAGTCCCCGCGTCCACCGTC
>NZ_VCLA01000207.1:6113-6716 GCF_009600885.1 Streptomyces jumonjinensis | reverse complement strand
TCCGGGTCTGACGGTGCGGCATCTGTACGGTCCGACCGAGGCCACCCTGTGCGCGACCGTCCATACCGTCGCTCCTGGGGGTGAGGCTCCTGCGGTGCTGCCGATCGGACGGCCGCGGGACAACACGAGGGTGTTCGTGCTGGACGAGTTCCTCCAGCCGGTTCCGGCGGGGGTGAACGGGGAGCTGTACATCGCGGGCGAGGGTCTGGCCCGGGGATACGCGAATCGCCCCGGCCTCACGGCCGAGCGGTTCGTCGCCAACCCCTACGGCGGGCGGATGTATCGGACGGGTGATCTGGCCCGCTGGAACCAGGACGGCGAGCTCCTCTTCGCCGGACGCGCGGACGAGCAGGTGAAGATCCGTGGCTACCGGGTGGAGCCTGGGGAGATCGAGGCCGTACTGGCGTCGCATGAGGCGGTCGGCCAGGTCGCCGTCATCGCCCGTGAGGACCGCCCCGGCGACAAACGCCTCGTCGCCTATGCCGGACTGAGCGCCGAAGCCGTGTTCGATGCGACGGCCTTGCGCGACTTCGCGGCGGCGTCACTGCCGGAGTACATGGTTCCGGCGGCTGTGGTGGTGCTGGACACGCTGCCGGTCACCGT
>NZ_VCLA01000207.1:5323-5832 GCF_009600885.1 Streptomyces jumonjinensis | reverse complement strand
TCGGCACACCCGTCGACCCCGACGTATACATCACATACGCGACATCCGTAGGACCCACGGAAACACCAGGACCACCCTCCGGCCCCATGAACAGTTGCTCGACCGGAACCAGGGACTCGGGTGCCACCAGGTAGGCCATCGCTCCGTCAGTGACGGTCAGTACAACACCGCCGAGCGTGTGCTCAATACGCGCGCTGGGCCAGGACGGGTCCACCGGCACATAGGCAGCCCCCGCCTTGGCGACACCCAGCAGTACAGCGACCAGATCCGCCGAACGCTCCATCACCAGACCGACGAGATCACCCCGGCCCACACCCCGAGCGGCCAACCCGTACGCGACCCGGTTCGCAGCCCGGTCCAGCTCCGCGTACGACCACTCGCCCTCCGGCGAGGACACCGCAACCGCATCCGGCGAACACCCCACCCGCGCCCCGAACAACTCCACCAACGAACCACCGGGAACAGTGCGTGCGGTGTCGTTCCACTCCGACACCACCCGCGCAAACTCC
>NZ_VCLA01000207.1:5237-5313 GCF_009600885.1 Streptomyces jumonjinensis | reverse complement strand
GACCAGATCACCCCGGCCCACACCACGAGAGACCAGCCCGTACGCGACACGATTCGCAGCCCGGTCCAGCTCCCCA
>NZ_VCLA01000207.1:4773-5154 GCF_009600885.1 Streptomyces jumonjinensis | reverse complement strand
CATCCCCGGATCAGCCGCCATCTGCCCCAGCAACCGCACCAACCGATCGATCAGCGCCTGAGCCTCACCGGCGTCGAAGAGATCCGGCCGATAGTTCAACCGCATCTTCAACCCACCGATCGGACCCGCCACCAGACCCAGCGGATAGTTGATCGACTCCCGGATACCCGACTCCGACACCCGGATACCACCCGGCCCCACAAGCCCCGGCTCACCATCCCCAGGAGCCTGCTGACCCCCACCGGACGGGAAGTTCTCGAACGCCATCAACGTGTCGAACGTCGCCCCACGCCCCGCCAACCGCTGAATGTCACTCAGACTCAGATACTGGAAATCCATCAACGCCGACTGCTGCGCCTGAAGCTCCACCAGCAGCCCGGC
>NZ_VCLA01000207.1:4571-4763 GCF_009600885.1 Streptomyces jumonjinensis | reverse complement strand
ACCCCACGCACCCTGCACCACCGTGTTCAGGGTCAGACCATGGGCCTGCACCAGCTCCCTCAGCCTCTCGTCCAGCGCCGCATCCGCCTCGCCGAAGACGACTTCGCAGTGGACGGGAGCGGCATCGCGGTCCACCGTGGCGATGAGTGTCGGCTCGTCCACTCCCGCAAGCGCCTGCCGCCACGCTTCACG
>NZ_VCLA01000207.1:2889-4186 GCF_009600885.1 Streptomyces jumonjinensis | reverse complement strand
GTACGCCGACCACAGCTCCTGCATCAGAATCGGCAGCGACCACCCGTCGAGCACGATGTGATGCAGTGTGATCACCATGCGGTGCCGGTTCTCACCCACCTTGACCAGCAGCACCTTCAGCAGCGGGGGCGCTGCCAGATCGAATCGCTGGGCCCGCTCCTCGGCTCCCAGCCGTTCCGCCTCGGCCTGCGCCTCGCTCTCGGTCAGATGCGACAGGTCTCCCTCCCGCCAGGGCAGGACGACCTGACGCGCGACGATCTGCACCGGCTCATCGACGCCCGGCAGCTGCCGGAAACCGGCCCGCAGACTCGCATGCCGATCCAACAGGGCCTGCCACGACGCCCGCAGCGCCACCGCGTCCACCACACCGTCCAGGCCCAGATCCATCTGCTCGACGTAGACATCTGTGCCTTGCTCGTCGAAGAGTGCGTGGAACAGCAGTCCCTCCTGCAACGGAGACACCGGAAGCACATCCACCAGCCCCGGAACCTCCGCCTCCAACTCCTCGATCCTCGACTGATCCAACGCCACCAGCGGGAAATCGGAGGGCGTATAGCCACCACCAGCACCAGAGACATGAGCGACCAGTCCGGCCAACATCGCCGCCCAGCCGTCCAGCAACGCCCGCACACCCGACTCATCGAGCAGCGCCTCCGGCCAGGCCAGCGACAGCATCAGCTCCGGACCATCCGGCAGATCGTGCACCGCGCCCATGACCTCAAGCGCGTGCAGTACAGGGAAGTCCCCGCCCACGCCGTCACCGGTCGCTCCGTCGTTGGCCGGTGACCAACCCGTCCGGGCTCGCTGCCCCGGTGCTTCGGCGGCTCCGAACCGGCCGAGGTAGTTGAAGCCGATCTGCGCGGCGGGAAGCGCGGCCAGCTCCGGCGCGGTCTCCGGATTGAGATACCGCAGCATCCCGAACCCCAGACCATCACCCGGAACAGCACGCAACTGCTCCTTGACCCGCTTCACCACCCGACCCGCAGCCACCCCACCCACACGCACATCGGACAGATCAACCGACCCCACATCCAGCCGCACCGGATAACTGCTCGTGAACCACCCCACCGTCCGCGACAAGTCATCACCACCCGAGAGCGGCACCCGCCCATGCCCCTCCACATCCACCAGGATCGCGCTGCCGCCGGCTGTCGTCCGGGTGTCGCGCCATTCGGCGATGGCCGCCGTCAGCCCGGTCAGCAGCACATCGTCGATCCCCGCGTGGAAGGCAGCCGGCACCCGGGTGAGCAGCTCGGCGGTGACCTCGGAGGGCACCTGAATCGATACCCTCCGCGTT
>NZ_VCLA01000207.1:2245-2879 GCF_009600885.1 Streptomyces jumonjinensis | reverse complement strand
CGCGAGCCGCTCTTCGCCGCCGGCCTCAGCGGCCAGCTCACGCGCCCAGTGCCGGAACGACGTCGGCACCGGATCCAACCCAGCACCACGCCCACCAGCCAGCCCCGCATACGCCCCCGCCAGATCCGGCAACAACACCCGCCAGGAGACCCCATCCACCACCAGATGGTCCACAACAATCAGCAGACGCCCAGAGACAGCCGACCCACGATCGAACCACACCACCTGAACCATCACACCGGCGTACGGATCCAACCTCCCCACAGCCGACGCCATCTGTTCACCGACGAGGGCGCGCAGTTCGTCGCCCTCAAGACCGGTGGCGTCCACCCTGCGCAGCAGGGCCGAGGCCCGGAGCTCTCCCGGCTCGGGAACCACGAGTCGCGGCTTCGGAGCGTCCTCCAGTCGGGCGCGGAGGGCGTCATGGTGATCCACCAGGGCCTGCACCGCGTCCGTCAGGACAGCGAAGTCCAGCCCCACCGGGGTCTCGATCAGCGCCGGCTGGACGAATTGGTGGAGCTTCTCCGGTCGGATCCGTTCGAGGGCCTGATGCATGACCGGGGTCAGCGGCAGTTCGCCGACTCCATGCTCTCCTTCGACGGCCCCTCCGCCATCGGTTGCCCCGGCGACGGCT
>NZ_VCLA01000207.1:1727-2235 GCF_009600885.1 Streptomyces jumonjinensis | reverse complement strand
TGGACTCGACATCGCGCTCCGGGTCCACCGGCTCCGCCGTGAGCAGCGGGTCCGGACCCTCAAGGAAGTCGATCCACTTCGGCAGCTCCGCGAGCCGCTCTTCGCCGCCGGCCTCAGCGGCAAGCTCACGCGCCCAGTGCCGGAACGACGTCGGGACGGGCTGAAGCGCGGTCCCGCGGCCCGAGGCCGACTCGGCGTAGGACTCGGCGAGATCCGGCACCAGCACCCGCAGTGACACGGTGTCCACCGCGAAGTGGTCGAGAACCAGAAGCAGCCTTCCGGGGGAAGTCGGCCCGAGGTCGAACCAGACCACCTGGACCATCACACCTGCGTACGGGTCGAGCCCGCCGACAGCTACCTGTGTCTGCTGAGTGACCAGGGCGCGCAGCTCGTCGCCCTCAAGACCGGTGGCGTCCACCCTGCGCAGCAGGGTCGAGGCCCGGAGCTCTCCCGGTCCGGGTACGACGAGTCGCCGCTCCGGACTGTCCTCCAGCCGGGCGCGGAGGGC
>NZ_VCLA01000207.1:1081-1717 GCF_009600885.1 Streptomyces jumonjinensis | reverse complement strand
CTGCACCGCGTCCGTCAGGACAGCGAAGTCCAGCCCCACCGGGGTCTCTACATACGCGGAGAGGATGACTTGGCCCAGCTTCTCCGGTCCAACTCGTTCGATGAGCTGGTGCATGACGGGGGTCAGCGGGATCTCGCCGACTCCCGATTCGCCGCCGCCTACCGGGACGCCATCTCCCACCGCCCCTGCGACGGTGGCCAGGCCGGCCGGTGTCTGCCGTTCGAAGACCTGGCGGGCCGTGATGACCAGACCGGCCCGGCGGGCGCTGGAGACCAGCAGCATCGACATGATCGAGTCGCCGCCGAGCTCGAAGAACGAGTCCCCGACGCTCACCGACTCCAACCCCAGCACATCGGCGAACAACCCACAGAACAGCTCTTCCACCGGGGTAGCCGGAGCACGCCCCTCTGCTCCGCCCACCGCATCTGGGGTGGGGAGTGCGGCCTTGTCGAGCTTGCCGTTCGGGGTGAGGGGCAGGACATCCAGTACGACCACGGCCTGCGGAACCATGTACTCGGGAAGCCTCAGGCCCGCGAACTCCCGCAACTCCTCCGTATCGATGTCCTGCCCGGCGGGGACGATATACGCGGCGAGCCGCTTGTCGCCCGGCCGGTCCTCACGGACGACGACGGCGAT
>NZ_VCLA01000207.1:458-1071 GCF_009600885.1 Streptomyces jumonjinensis | reverse complement strand
ATGCGATGCGAGTACGGCCTCGATCTCACCGGGCTCGACCCGGAAGCCCCGGATCTTCACCTGTTCATCCGCGCGGCCGGCGAAGAGGAGCTGCCCGTCGACCGTCCAGCGGGCCAGGTCACCGGACCGGTACATCCGACCGCCGTACGGGCACGCGACGAACCGTTCGGCCGTGAGGTCCGGGCGGCCGACATATCCGCGGGCCAGACCCGCACCCGCCACATACAGCTCACCCGTCACCCCCACCGGAACCGGCTGAAGGAAACCGTCCAGGACATAGACCTGAGCGTTCCCGATCGGGGCGCCGATCGCCGGAGGCTGATCCTCGGGCCGGATACCCCGGTCCAGCGGAGCGGCCGTCGTGATCACCGTCGCCTCGGTCGGACCGTACGTATTCCACACCTGCGCCTGACCCGACCAATGACTCGCCAGATCCGCGTTCAACCGCTCAGCGCCCAACACCCAGTTCCGCACCCCGGGAACCGACTCGGGATCCAGGACGCCCAGCAGGGAGGGGACGACACTGGCGACTTCGACGCCGGTGGTGCGGATCATCTCCGCCAGCGCCTCGGGCTCCCTGCGCTCCTCCGAGGAAGCGATCGCGAGCGTTCCG
>NZ_VCLA01000207.1:0-407 GCF_009600885.1 Streptomyces jumonjinensis | reverse complement strand
CGCCCCGTCGAACCCGACGTATAGATCACATACGCCAACTGGGCCGGGCCGACCACCGTCGCCAGCGGCTCCGCCGACTCCGAGGCGATCTCCTGGATTACCTCGTCCAGCAGCACCGGTTCAGCCACGGCGCCCCGCACCCCGGAAACCGTCGCGGAAGTCGCCAGCACAACCGTCGCGCCACTGTCCGCCAGCATGTAGGCGAGGCGGTCCGCCGGATATTCGGGGTCCAGCGGCACATACGCACCACCGGCCTTCCACACCGCCAGCAGGGCCACCACCATGTCCACCCCACGCGGCAGACACAACCCCACCACACTCTCCCGACCCACACCCACACCCGCCAGATACCGGGCCAGCCGATTCGAACGCTCGTCCAACTCCCCGTACGAGAGAACATCCACGCC
>NZ_VCLA01000206.1:2453-11216 GCF_009600885.1 Streptomyces jumonjinensis | reverse complement strand
ACCAGCGCCCCCGCTCCCTGCGGTACGGCCACCAGCGGCCGTCATCGCCGACCCGTAGCTGCGCCTCTGCGCCCACCACCGTCCAGCGTCCCTTCCCCGCGGCCCTCAGCCGGGGCCGGTCGGACTCATCCCAGGCCGCCGCCAGCGCCGCTGCCGCCCGGTCGAGCGTCTCCGGCGAGGGTGCCGGCTCCCCCTCCAGCACGGCCAGCGCCGCCGGACCCCCGGCGTGCCATGCCCGTACCGCCGACTCCAGCTCCGCGCGCTGTCTGCCGGTGCCCGCGGCGAGCCGCCCGGTGATCACCGGGCCGGGCACCGACGCCGCGATCCGCACCGCGTCCTGATCGAACGTCAGTCCGATCTCGGACGGCTGTGGCTCGTACCCGGGCGCGAGCGCCTCCGCCAGCAGACGGTGCGCCCGGGCGGCGGCGTCCGCGGCCAGGAACTCCAGCGCGTCCGGGTCGATGCCGGGCGCGGGCGCGTCCTCGGTGTCCAGGGCCGGCGGCTGCCCCGGCTCCCCGGGCAGCGGCGGGGGAGCGGGCAGCGCCGGGAGACGCCTCCCGGCCGCGAACGCCTCGTCGGCCCGGACCCCCGCCGTCCTCCCGCCGTCGTCAGCCGTCACACCGGCGGTGGCCTCCGCCGCCCGCGCCACGCTGCGCCGCTGGAGCTCGTCCAGCAGCCGGCGCTCCCCGCGCCCCCGCATCAGCAGCAGCACAAACGGATCCCGGTCCAGCAGTCGCGCCACCTCGTAGCAGAGTGCCGCCGTATGCGGGCAGAGATCCCAGGCCCCGCAGCCGCACTCGGGCTCCAGATCACCGATCCCTGGCAGCAGTTCGACCCCGGCGGTCGCCGCGTCCTCGACCAGATGCGGCGGCATCTCCCGGTCCAGCAGCGCCGCGATATGCCCCGCCCGGTCGACCGCCATCTCCGTGAACCGGTTCCATGCCGTGTCGGTGAGCTCCGTGAGCAGCACATCGCAGCGCTGCCCGGTGCCGTCCCCGTCCCGTACCACCGCGGTGATCCGGCCCGGGCGCACCGACACCGCGCCGACCGCGCCCGCGCGCGCCTGCCCACGGCCCTTTCTGAGCTGCTCGCCGTCGAGCGCCGTGTCCTCCAGCGCCTTGATCCAGGTCCGGCCCCACCAGGTCCCCGCGAAACCCTGCCCGCGCACGGCGGGCGGCAGCGCGGGAAAGGTGCGTACCTGATCCTGCCCGCCCTCCGCCACGGGCTCGGCGCCGTGCTCGTCGTACTCGTCGTTCTCGTCGTCGTACCTGTGGTGCTCGTCGTGCTCCGGGTTTTCGTATCCGTCGTTCATCGTGTTCCGCCTCCCCCTCGCAGCTCCACCAGATCCGCCAGCTCGGCGTCGGTCAACTCGGTCAGCGCGGCTTCGCCGGAGCCGAGCACCGCGTCCGCCAGTTCGCGTTTGCGCGCCAGCATGTCCGCGATGCGGTCCTCGATGGTCCCCTCGGCGATCAGCCGGTGCACCTGGACCGGCCGGGTCTGCCCGATGCGGTAGGCGCGGTCCGTGGCCTGCGCCTCGACCGCCGGATTCCACCAGCGGTCGAAGTGCACCACATGCTCGGCCCGGGTCAGATTCAGACCGGTGCCCGCCGCCTTCAGCGACAGCAGAAAGACCGGCGCCTCGCCGTTCTGGAAACGGCCCACCATCGCCTCGCGCTCGGCGACCGGCGTACCGCCGTGGAGGAACTGCGTCGGTACGCCACGCTCCGCGAGATGCCGCTCCAGCAGCCGCGCCATCTGCACGTACTGCGTGAAGACCAGGACGTTCGCACCCTCGGCGAGAATGGTGTCCAGGAGCTCGTCCAGCAGCTCCAGCTTGCCCGAACGGTCCGCGATCCGTCCCTCCTCCTCCTTGAGGTACTGGGCGGGGTGGTTGCAGATCTGCTTGAGCGCGGTGAGCAGCTTCACCACCAGTCCGCGCCGCTCCATGCCGTCGGCCTCGGAGATCGCGGCCAGTGTCTCGCGTACCACCGCTTCATACAGCCCGGCCTGTTCAGCGGTGAGGAGGACGGTGCGGTCGGTCTCGGTCTTCGGCGGCAACTCGGGCGCGATCCCCGGGTCCGACTTGTGGCGGCGCAGCAGAAACGGCCGCACCAGAGACGCCAGCCGCTGGGCGGCGGCGGGATCGTCGCCGCTCTCCACCGCACGGGCGTACCGCCCGCGGAAGGAGCCGAGCCGGCCGAGCAGACCGGGGGTGGTCCAGTCGAGGATGGCCCACAGCTCGGACAGATTGTTCTCCACCGGGGTGCCGCTCAGAGCGACCCGCGCCTTCGCGCCGATGGTGCGCAACTGGCGGGCGGTCGCCGAATACGGATTCTTGACATGCTGCGCCTCATCGGCGACGACCATGCCCCACGCCACCCGGCCGAGCGGACCGGCGTCGAGACGCATCGTGCCGTACGTCGTGAGAACGAACTCCCCGTCCGCCAGGTTCCCGAGGTCCCGGGAGCTTCCGTGGTAGCGGCGCACCGGGGTGCCGGGAGCGAATCTCTCGATCTCCCGCTGCCAGTTGCCCATCAGCGAGGTCGGGCAGACGACGAGCGTGGGGCCGGCGGCCGACGCGTCGGTCTGCCGGTGCAGATGGAGGGCGATCAGCGTGATGGTCTTGCCGAGGCCCATGTCGTCGGCGAGAGCGCCGCCGAGACCGAGGGACGTCATCCGGTGCAGCCAGTTCAGACCGCGGAGCTGATAGTCGCGCAGGGTCGCCGCGAGCGCGGCCGGCTGGGAGATCTCCTGGGCTCCGCCCTCGGGGTCGGCCAGCCGGTCGCGCAGAGCCGCCAGCGCACCGGCGGCCTGGACCTCGACCCGGTCTCCGTCGATCTCGGCCGTTCCGGTCAGTATCGCGCCGAGCGCGTCCATGGGCGTCAGTTTGCGGTCCTGCCGTTCGCGGGCGCGGCGGGCCTCCTCGGGGTCGATGAGCACCCACTGGTCGCGCAGCCGGACCAGCGGCCGGTCCGCCTCGGCGAGCCGGTTCAGCTCCTCATGGGTCAGCCGCTGATCGCCCAGTGCGAACCGCCAGTCGAAGGAGAGCAGCGCGTCGGCCGAGAGGAAGGAGGGCAGCCCGGACTCGCCGTGGTCTCCGCCGCCGGTACCGCTGCCGCTGCCGTCGTCGCTGCCGTCGTCGGGCGGACCGATCACGGCGCGCGCGGTCAGCCGGTGTGCCGTCCCCTTCGGCCAGTGGATCCGGACGCCGCAGGCGGCGAGCGCCCCGGCCGCCTCGCCGAGCAGTTCGGTGATCTCCTCGTCGGCGAGGTCGAGCGTGTCCGGGACGGCGGCGTGCAGCAGCGGGGTCAGTGGCGCCCACGCGCGTGCCGCGCGCCGCAGGGCGAGCAGCGCGTCCATCCGGGCGCGCGGACCGAACACGCCGGTGTACCGGTCCGCGCCCGCCCACACCTCGGCGGCGTCCGCGACCACGGCCGGATCGCTGACGCTGTGCATCTGGAGAACGGCGCGGAGGGCCGGCCCTCTCCCGAACTCCCCGGCCCCTGAGTTCCCGGCCCCTGGCTCCCCGGCCCCGGACTCTCCGGCCCCTGCGGCCCCTGTGCCCCCGGTGCGGGCCTCGCTGATCCGCGAGTCCCCGGTGCCGGACTCCTCGCTCCGCGCGGATCCGCCCGGCCTGTCGGCCGTGAGCTCGATACGCAGGGAGAGGCGTACGCCCGCGTCATGGCCCGCCGCGATGTCCACGGCCCAGGCACGCCGTCCGGGCAGATGCTGCGGCTCCCGCGCGGCGAACCCCGGGCCGCCCGCGGCGATCGGCGCCGCGGGGGTACGGGGCAGCTCATCGGCCACCGCGTCGAGGAACGACCGCAGCAGCGGCTCCGGGTCCGGCAGCAGCGGCACGTCGGCCCGCGCGCCGTCAGGTGGTGTGTCCAGCGGTACGGCATGGGCCTCGGGCGGCATCGCCGCGGCCAGGGCGCGGATCCGCTCCAGATCGCCCGCGGTCAGCGGGCCGACGCGCCAGGAGTCGTGATCGGTGGCGGTGAGTCCGGGCAACAGCAGTCCACGGGCGGTGAGCTGGAGCGCCAGTACGGCCGCCGCACCCCAGAACGCGGCGGCCGGCGAGGCGTCCTCATCGGCGCGTGCCCCGGTCAGCACGGGCAGCGCGGCACGCACCGGAAGCAGCAGCGCGGGCACGGTGTGCAGCCGCAGATCGTCCTTGACCACGGTCACCGTTCCGGTCGCACCCGGAACGGTCGCACCGCGGGGATGCCAGAAGGCGAAACGTCCGGACCGGGCCGGATCACCCGGCAGGAACACCGCGGAGCAGCGGGCGAGGGAACCGGGAGAACCGAGAGAACCGAGAGAGAGGGGTCGGGACCCGGTGACGGAGGATTCCGACGATCCCGGTGATTCCGGTGAGGCGAAGGTCTCGGAGAGTTCGGAGAGTTCGGAGAGTTCGGGCGAGGGTGTTGCCACGGAGGGCCGGTGCACGGCTATGACGTATTCCTCAAACTTGACTAGGCCAGGGATGGGAGTCGCCGAGGGTACCCGATGCCGGGCTTCGTCGCCTCCCGCAGGCGTGTGATCAGCGTCATGTGCACCCACGCAGTGGGCCGGAGGGTGTAGCCAGCACCACCCTGTCACGCGGGTTGCCCCCCACCGGGCCGGGGTGGTGGCGTCATGGCCCCGCACCGGCGTCGTTCCCTACGTTTTCTCAGGTCAGCGCAGTCGCGTAGCTCAGCTCAGCGCCCATAGACCGGAGACCGTCATGCCTCAGGCCACCGCCACTCCCACGGACTCGCCCTCCGTGCCGGCCGTACCGGAAGCCGGTGCGCGCCGGGAGCCGCCCGGCTCCCGCACCCGGGGACCCACCCGCGGGCAGGGCGTTTCCGGTGGCTCCGGTGGCTCCGGCGGCTCCGGCAGTGAATTCGCCCCGCTGCTGCGGACGGTCAGGGAACAGGGCCTGCTGGAGCACCGCCCCGGCTGGTACGCACGGGGGATCACCGTCAATCTGCTCGCCATCGCCGCCGTGATCACCGGCATGGTCCTGACCGGCGGCTCCTGGTGGGTGCTGCTGCTCGCGCCCCCGCTGGCCCTCTTCTCCACCCGTACCGCGTTCTTCGGCCATGACGCCGGACACGCGCAGATCACGGCGGACCGCCGGCGCGGCCGGATCCTCCAGCTCGTCCACGCCAATCTGCTGCTCGGCATGAGCCAGGAGTGGTGGAACGACAAGCACAACCGGCACCACGCCAACCCCAATCACATAGAGAAGGATCCGGACGTCGCCGCCGACATCCTCGTCTTCACCCGGAAACAGGCCGTGGGCCGCGCCGGACTCCACGGCTGGCTCACCCGCCACCAGGCCTGGCTGTTCCTTCCGCTGACCACGCTGGAGGGCATCGCGCTCAAGATCTATGGATTCCGGGCGGTCTTCTCCCGGGACCTTCCGTCCCACGACGGCGGGCCGCGCCGGTCCACCCGGGCCCGCGCCGTCGAGGGCGGGCTGCTCATCGCGCATGTCACGGCCTACGTCACCCTGCTGCTCACCACGATGCCGCCGGTCCCGGCGGCGGTCTTCGCCCTGATCCACCAGATGCTGCTGGGGCTCCATCTGGGCATGGCCTTCGCGCCGAACCACAAGGGGATGGAGATGCCCGACGAGGAGACCGGAAAGGGCTGGGGGCATCTGCGGCGACAGGTGCTCACCTCGCGCAACATCCGCGGCGGCCCGGTCACCGACTGGTTCCTGGGCGGTCTCAACTACCAGATCGAGCACCATCTCTTCCCCAGCATGCCGCGCCCGCACCTCAGGCTCGCCCAGCCGCTGGTGCGCGCCCACTGCCGTGCGCTCTCCATCCCCTACGCCGAGACCGGGCTCATCGAGTCCTACCGGCAGGCGCTGACCCATATGCACGAGGTGGGCGAGCCGCTGCGGGCGGCCGGCGCACCGGCGGAGTAGCGGGCGCATAGTGGAACTGTGCGGAGTGCCCGCACGTTCCACCGGCAGGGACGGTCAGGGCCGCGCGAGGAGGCGTCGAGATGTCGACACGTACAAAGATCGTCATCGGGGGAGTGGTCGTCGGGCTGCTGCTGATGACGGTGATCCCGTTCTGGGCGGCGCTGCTGGTCGTCCTCGGTGTGCCAGCGGTGGCGTATCTGATGCTCGACCCCGGTCAGCGTCGCAGACTGCGCAGGGCGTCCCGCAAGGAGCTGGGCCGCTGACCCGAGGGGGGCTCGGGGAGCGGCGGCGGATCAGCTCCCCGCGGACACCTGGTAGCGCAGAAAGAGATCCACGGCCTGGTTGGTGTCGTCCGGCAGCAAGGGGGACGCCTCCGAGCGGAAGGCGACGAACTGCCCGTTTCCGCTGATCGCCGGGCGGTAGGAGTCCAGATCGCCCTGGGTGCCCCGAGGCGCCTTGCTCACCCGCTCGGTGGACGCGGACTGCCGGTCCCATACGAAGACGTCCAGGGCCGCGTTGGTGTCCGACGGCACCAGATTGGCCGCCGCGGAGTGGTAGGCGATCAGCCCGCCGTCCGAGCTGATGGCGGGCTCGAACGACCAGCCGTCGGTCTGGGTGCCGCCCTGCCCCCGGCTCACCTGTTCGGTCACCCCGGTCTGCCGGTCGCGGACATAGACGTCCCACTGGGTGTTGGCATCGCCGGGCGCGAGGCCCGCCTCGGCCACGAAGGCGACCTGGCGGCCGTCCGCGCTGATCGCGGGTGCGTGCGAGAACCCGGTGGACTGCACGCCGCCCGAGGTCAGGCTGACGCGTTCGGTGGTCCTGGTCTGCCGGTCGCGTACGAACACGTCCGTCTGCCGGTTGGTGTCGCCCGTCACCAGATTGGACGCCGAGCTCGCGAAGGCGACATGGCGGCCGTCGGCGCTGATGGCGACGGAGTGGGAGCAGTCATTGCTCTGCGCGCCGTTCCGGCCGACGCTGACGCGTTCGGTGGCGCCCGTCTGCCGGTCTCTGACGAAGATGTCCTGGCAGTAGTTGGTGTCGCCCGGCACCAGGTTGTCCGCCGTGGACTGGAAGGCGACCTGGCGGCCGTCCGCGCTGATGACCGGCTGGTCTGAGCTCATCGTGGTCTGAGCGCCGCCGGTGGACACACTCACCCGCTCGGTGGTCCTGGTCTGCCGGTCGCGTACGAACACGTCCGTCTGCCGATTGGTGTCCCCGGGAACCAGATTGGCGGCGTCGGACTGGAAGGCGATATAGCGGCCGTCCCCGCTGATGGACGGCCCCTGAGAGGTGTCGTCCCCCTGAACACCGCTGCTGGAGAGGCTGATGCGTTCGGTGATGCTGGTGAAGCGGTCCCGTACGAAGATGTCGTGCTTGTTGTTGGTGTCGCCGGAGACCAGTTGGGCGGTATGCGACTGGAAGGCGACATAGCGGCCGCTCGCGCTGACGGAGTGCGCTGCGCGGATCTCCTTGGGCAACTCGTCGAGCCGTGGCGTCTGCGCGCCGTCCGGGGCCACATTGAGCCGCTCCACCACCGTCGTCGGCGGTGGGGGGTCCTCGGCCGGGTCGTTGCCGGACCGGGGCTGGCGCTGGGCGAACCGGGTGCCGATCTGGTCGTAGCAGTCGGTGAGCTGCACGGGGACGCCGCTGATATGCGATCCCGCCGACACTCCCAGGCATTTGCGGGGCGTCCCGGCAGCGGCCTGGAGCCAGACATGGGTGGTCCGGTCCACCAGCCGGAAATCCGCCCCGGGCTGCCGGGCACAGCCGGCCTGCCGTGCCTGTGTGCCGGTGACGTTCGAGGTGTTCTCGATTTCCAGGCAGAGGCCGCTGTGAACATTCACGATATTGACCGTGCCGCCGCCCGCGGACGATTCGACGACCGTCCAGTTCATGCCGGGCCGGCCGGTGCAGTCCGTATGGACGATACGGGCGCCCGGGGAGACCGAGGAGTCCTCCGCCTCCAGGCACTTGCCGCTGTGGGTGGCGATGACGTTGACCGTCGTATCGGCCGCCGCGGCTGCCGGAGCCGTCCCCGTCAGGGAGAGCAGCAGCGGCAGCAGCAGAAGAAGAAGCGTCGGGGCGCCTGGACGTCGTGGGCGGTGTGCGCGGCGAGCCGGCATGGGGTCTCCGTGGTGACATGGGCGGGGTCGGCCGACGGCGCGCTGCTTCGGCGGACCTGGGGACGGTGAACGGACCTACGGGACGGTGACGGGATCTACGGGATCTACGGGACCTGTGGGACCTGTGGGACGGCGGCGCGACCTACGGGACCCGCGCGACCTACGGGACGGTGACGCGGGTGCGGACGAAGTAGTCGTCCGCGCCGTTGGTATCGCGTGGCACCAGATTGGCGGCGTAGGAGTGGAAGGCGATATAGCGGCCGTCCCCGCTGATCGAGGGATGGCCGGAATCCTGGTTGCCCTGGGCGCCGTTGACCGCTGTGCTCACCCGGGTGGTGACACCGGCCCGCCGGTCGCGTACGAAGACGTCCCCCGCGCTGTTGGTGTCGCCCGTCACCAGATTCGCGCCGAATGACGTGAAGACGACGAAGCGGCCGTTCCCGCTGATCCCGGGGGAGTGGGAACTCGGGGCGGTCTGGACGCCGCCGGAGTCCACGCTGACCCGCTCCGTGGTGCGGCTCTGCCGGTCGCGTACGAAGACGTCGTCCGTGCCGTTGGTGTCGCCCGTCACCATGTCGGCGGCCCGGGAGACGAAGGCGATCGTGCGGCCGTCGGTGCTGATCGAGGGGGCGGAGGAGTCCCCGGCGGCCTCGGCGCCGTCGCCTCGTACGCTGACCCGTTCGACGGCGCCGGCCTGGAGGTCGCGGACGAACACGT
>NZ_VCLA01000206.1:612-2131 GCF_009600885.1 Streptomyces jumonjinensis | reverse complement strand
GTTCCCGGCGCGGGAGGAGAAGGCCACGTACCGGCCGTCCGCGCTGATGACCGCCTGGGTCGAGGCGTCGTTGGCCTGAAGGCCGTCCCTGGTCACGCTCGCACGGGTGAGGGTGCCGTTCTGCCGGTCGTGCACATAGACGTCGTCCACGATATTGGTGTCGCCGGGAATGTTTCCGGAGTTGCTGACGAAGGCGATGTAGCGTCCGTCCGCGCTGATGGACGGCGTATGGGCATGGCCGTTGCCTTCGAGACCGCCGGCGGCGACGCTGACCCGCTCCGTGGTGCCGTTCTGCCGGTCGCGGAGGAAGACGTCGCTCTTGCCGTTGGCGTCGCCCGCGACCAGGTTCCCGGCGCGGGAGGAGAAGGCCACGTACCGGCCGTCCGCGCTGATCGACACCCCGTCGCTGTGGCCGTCGGCCTGGGCGCCGCCGGTGGCGACGCTGACGCGTTCGGCGGCCCCGGTCAGCCGGTCGCGTACGAAGAGGTCCCAGGCGTTGTTGGTGTCGCCGGGGACCAGGTCGGCGGCGATGGACTCGAAGGCCGCGAAACGCCCGTCGGCGCTGAGCCGGGTGATGTCCGACAGAGCGCCGCCCGCGCCGGCGCTCTGCGCTCCCGCCCCGGTCAGATTCACCCGTTCCACGCTCGGCGCGGGCTGCTCCGGCTCCTCCTCCGCGGGGTCGTTGCCCGCTCTCGCCAGCCGCTGGCGGAATCGGGTGCCGATCGCGTCGTCGCACTCGGCGAGCTGTACGGGGGCGCCGCTCAGGTGCGATGCCTGTGGGACGCCCAGGCATCGGGGCGGTGCGGCGGTGAGCGGCTGGAGCCAGACATGAGTGCCCTGGTCCCCGAAGTCGAAGTCGGCCCCCGGCTGCCCCGCGCAGTCGGCCTGCCGGGCCTGGGCGCCGATCGCGCTCGACCCGTTCTCGATCTCCAGGCACTTGCCGCTGTTGACGTTGACCACGTTCACGCCGTGCCCCGAGGTCGACAGCCGGACCGTCCAGGCGGCGGCCGTCCGGCCGGTGCAGTCCGCTTGGAGGACCCGGGCGCCGGCGTCGGCGGAGGCGTTCTCCGTCTCCAGGCACTTGCCGCTGTGGGCGGCGATGACATTGATCGCCTCACCGGGCGCCGCGACCGCCGGAACCGTCCCCATCAGCAGTACCGGAAGCAGTGGGGAGAGCAGCAGAAGCAGTACGCCCGCGTGCTTCGAGCCCCCTGGAAGGCCACTGGGCACCGGATTACCCCCTCGGTGTGTTCCTGCGCGCCTGGGCGGGCGGCAGGGGACGGAACGTCCCGCGTCGTCCGTGCGGGCGCGCAGTGTCCCGGGAGCCGCTGACATGGCCCTGACGCGCCGCGAATCGCCGGGGCGGGCATGGCGACGGACCCGGACGGCCGCCTGCGGCCCCGGCCGATGAGCGGTGGAACGGCGGTGCCGCGGGTGAGGCCGGAGGAACGGCGGTGCCCACCGTACCGAGGGAGCGGAGCACGCACCAGGCCGCGGCGGCGCCGGGGCCGTACCCGTA
>NZ_VCLA01000206.1:0-165 GCF_009600885.1 Streptomyces jumonjinensis | reverse complement strand
CCTGGGCGAGCGCGATGACCGCACGGCAGGCCAGCTCATTGACGCCGAAGGAGAGGGCCTCCGGGGTCACCCAGCTCTCGGCCTCCGCCATCCGCTCCTGATCGTCCTCGGCGCGGCCGGCCACATAGAGCGCCGCCGCCTCGAACAGATTGCGCTGCCGCGGGC
>NZ_VCLA01000205.1:1926-25253 GCF_009600885.1 Streptomyces jumonjinensis | reverse complement strand
CGCCCTGATCGACCCCGCCGACTTCACCGAGGTCCCGGACGGCCACGACGGCGACGCGATCCTCGCCGTCGCCGCCCGGGTCGGCGCCACCCGGCTGATCGACAACATCCCCCTCAGGTTCGGAGCCAGCTCGTGACGGCCGCACCCCAGACCCCCGGCATACGGCTGGACGCCCCCGCCCCCGGCTGGGCCATCTCCGCCGACGTCGTCGTGGTCGGCTCCGGCGTCGCGGGCCTGACCACCGCGCTCGGCTGCGCGGCGGCCGGGCTCTCCACGGTCGTGGTCACCAAGGCCCGGCTGGACGACGGCTCCACCCGCTGGGCCCAGGGCGGCATCGCGGCGGCCCTCGGCGAGGGCGACACCCCCGAGCAGCATCTGGCCGACACCCTGGTCGCGGGCGCGGGCCTGTGCGACGAGGAAGCCGTACGCACCCTGGTCACCGAGGGCCCCGGAGCCGTACACCGGCTGATCGCCGCCGGCGCGCACTTCGACACCTCGGCCGACGGAGTGATCGAGCTGACCCGCGAGGGCGGCCACCACCGCCGCCGGATAGCGCACGCGGGCGGTGACGCGACCGGCGTGGAGATCTCCCGCGCCCTGGTGGAAGCCGTCCGCGACGCGGGCCTGCGCACCATCGAGAACGCGCTCGTCCTCGATCTGCTCACCGACGCCGCCGGCCGCACCGCCGGAGTGAGCCTCCACGTCATGGGAGAGGGCCAGCACGACGGCGTCGGAGCGGTCCACGCCCCGGCCGTCGTCCTCGCCACCGGCGGCATGGGCCAGGTCTTCGCCGCCACCACCAACCCCGCCGTCTCCACCGGCGACGGCGTGGCCCTCGCGCTGCGCGCCGGAGCCGAGGTCTCGGACCTCGAATTCGTCCAGTTCCACCCCACCGTGCTCTTCCTGGGCACGGAGTCGGAGGGCCAGCAGCCGCTGGTCTCCGAGGCGGTACGGGGCGAGGGCGCGCATCTCGTGGACGCCTCGGGCGTCCGCTTCCTGCTCGGACAGCATGAGCTGGCCGAACTCGCCCCCCGGGACATCGTCGCCAAGGCGATCATGCGGCGGATGCGGGAGCAGGACGCCGACCACATGTATCTCGACGCCCGCCACTTCGGCGCGGCGATGTGGGAGCGGCGCTTCCCCACCATCCTGGCGGCCTGCCGGGCCCATGGCATCGACCCGGTCACCGAGCCCGTCCCGGTCGCCCCGGCGGCCCACTACGCCTCCGGGGGCGTACGCACCGATCTCCACGGCCGGACCACCGTCCCGGGCCTGTGGGCCTGCGGCGAGGTGGCCTGCACCGGAGTGCACGGCGCCAACCGGCTGGCCTCGAACTCCCTGCTGGAGGGGCTGGTCTTCGCCGAGCGGATCGCCGCCGACATCGCCGCGCTCGCCCCGCTGACGGCGGGCGAGCCCAAGAGCCCGGACGGGCTCTCCGCACTGCCGCCGATCGCCCCCGAGGCCCGCGCCGCCATCCAGCGGATCATGTCGCTGGGCGCGGGCGTCCTCCGCTCGGACGACAGCCTGCGGCAGGCCGCCGCCGCCCTGGAAGAGGTCCACCGGGCGACCGCGGACGACGGGGAGAAGATCCCCGAGCCCGGAGTGGAGTCCTGGGAGACCGCCAACCTCCTCTGTGTCGCCCGGGTGCTCACCGCGGCGGCCCTGGAGCGCGAGGAGACCCGCGGCTGCCACTGGCGCGAGGACCGCCCCGACCGCGCCGCCGCCGACTGGGACCGCCATCTGGTGGTCCGGATGGCCCCCGACCGCTCGCTCGTCGTCACCCGCACCGACAGCACCGCCTTTCCACCCACAGTCCTGAGGGAGCACCAGCCGTGAGCACGCCCGAAGAACGTCCCGTACCCGTGGACGTACCGCTCATCCAGACCGGCTGCGGGGACTCCTGCGGCTGCGCTCACGACGGCGGGGAGGAGATGTACGAGTGCGGTCTCGACCCCGCGCTCGCCGCGCTGCTCGCCGAGGCGGGGCTCGACCCCGTACAGATCGAGGACATCGCCCATGTCGCGCTCGCCGAGGACCTGGACGGCGGCGTCGACGTCACCAGCGAGGCGACCGTGCCCGCCGACGCGGTCGCCACCGGCGACTTCACCGCCCGTGAGGCGGGCACCGTCGCGGGCCTCCAGATCGCCGAGGCGGTGCTGTCGGTCGTGGCGACCGAGGAGTTCACCGTCGAACGGCATGTCGCCGACGGCGACCGGGTGGAGGCGGGCCAGAAGCTGCTCTCCGTCACCACCGGCACCCGTGAGCTGCTGACCGGCGAGCGCAGCGCGCTGAACATCCTCTGCCGGCTCTCCGGCATCGCGACCGCCGCCAGCGCCTGGACGGACGCCCTCGCGGGCACCGGGGCGAAGGTCCGCGACACCCGGAAGACCACACCGGGGCTGCGCGCCCTGGAGAAGTACGCGGTGCGCTGCGGCGGCGGCGTCAACCACCGGATGTCCCTCTCGGACGCGGCGCTGGTCAAGGACAACCACGTGGTGGCCGCGGGCGGCGTCACGGCGGCCTTCAAGGCGGTCCGGGAGGCGTACCCGGACCTGCCCATCGAGGTCGAGGCGGACACCCTGCACCAGGTGCGGGAGGTGCTGGAGGCGGGCGCCGATCTGATCCTGCTGGACAACTTCACCCCCGCCGAGACCGCGGAGGCCGTGACGATCACCGCGGGCCGCGCGGTCCTGGAGTCCTCCGGCCGGCTCACCCTGGAGAACGCCCGCGCCTACGCGGAGACCGGCGTCGACTATCTCGCGGTGGGCGCCCTGACGCACTCCTCCCGGATCCTGGACATCGGCCTCGACCTCCGTGACGCGTCCGGGACCGCACCCGGAGAGGCGGACGCCTGATGCTGCTCACCATCGACGTCGGCAACACCCACACCGTCCTCGGTCTCTTCGACGGGGACGAGATCGTCGAGCACTGGCGCATCTCCACGGACGCCCGCCGTACCGCGGACGAGTTGGCCGTGCTCCTCCAGGGCCTGATGGGCATGCATCCGCTGCTCGGCGTGGAGCTGGGCGACGGGATCGAGGGCATCGCGATCTGCTCGACCGTCCCCTCGGTCCTGCACGAGCTGCGCGAGGTCACCCGCCGTTACTACGGCGACGTCCCGGCGGTGCTGGTGGAGCCGGGCATCAAGACCGGGGTGCCGATCCTGATGGACAACCCCAAGGAGGTCGGCGCCGACCGGATCATCAACGCGGTGGCGGCGGTCGAGCTGTACGGGGGCCCGGCGATCGTCGTGGACTTCGGCACGGCGACCACCTTCGACGCGGTGAGCACCTCGGGCGCGTACACGGGCGGAGTGATCGCCCCGGGCATCGAGATCTCGGTGGAGGCGCTGGGGGTCAAGGGGGCCCAGCTCCGCAAGATCGAGCTGGCCCGCCCCCGGAGCGTGATCGGCAAGAACACGGTGGAGGCGATGCAGTCGGGCATTCTGTACGGCTTCGCCGGCCAGGTGGACGGCGTGGTCCGCCGGATGAAGGCCGAGCTGGCCCCGGAGGAGCCCGGCGAGGTGACCGTGATCGCGACCGGGGGGCTGGCGCCCATGGTGCTGGGGGAGTCGTCGGAGATCGACGAGCACGAGCCGTGGCTGACGCTGATCGGACTCCGGCTGGTCTACGAACGCAATATCGCGCGGATGTGAGGGCGTCCCGGCGGGGGTGAGCGGGTGCCCGCCCGGATGGGGCGCACGGGCGGGTGTGGCTGGGGCGGGCCGGGGCGGGCCGCCGGGGGCCGCCGGGCCTCCGGGTGCGTGCGGGTCTGGGGTCCGCCGGGGCCGGGGCACCGGGCCTTGGGCCTTGGGTCCTCGGGTCCTTCTGGCCTCCGCTGGGGCGCTGCGGCGCGCCCACCGAAATGGCATTAGGTCGATTTTGTCCATGTCGCACGTATGGTCGCCCCATGCCCACGCCATACGGATCCCGCGGCGCTATGGCCTTCAGCGCAGACGAGCTGCGTGTGCTCCGACGCGCCCTCGCCGTCGCCCTTCACCCCGCTCCGCTCCCCGACGAGGATGTCCAGGACTGTCTCAGACTGGCCGAATCCCTCGACGAGGCCAGCCGCGAGGCCGGGCGGCTGCGCGCCTTTCTCCTCGCCGACCTCGCCCGCTACCGCGACGCCCTCCCCGGCTCCGCCGCGAGCTATCTGGAGCTGCTCCAGGACGCGCTGGCAGCCGGATACGACCCCGGCCCCGCCGAGCTGGCGGCGCTGCGCACACTGGACGGCCACCCGGTCGGCACGGCCCTGCTGGCGCGCTGCGAGACGCTCGCCGAGCGGTCGGTACGGCAGCGGCTCGCCCGGGGCCGTACCCCCACCGCGCCCGCCCCGCGCGCGAGACTGCTCGCGCTCCCCGGCGGCCGGGCCGCCGACGAGCCCCGGCCGAAACCCCAGACCAAGCCGAAACCGGCCCCCGAGCCCGTGCATCCGCAGCCCAAGGCCCCCGCCCCCGCCCCCGGCGAGCGGCCGGTGCCCAAGCCGTCCGAGGTCTTCCCACCCCGCCGCCGCCCCGCGCCCCCCTCCGCCCAGCGCGCGGCAGGCTAGCTACTCTGGGAGCCATGGACTACGTATCCGCCCTTGTGCCGCCCGTGGTGATGGCCGCCCTCTTCACCGCGCTGATCGTGACGATCGTCAAGAGCCAGGGCGGCCCGAACAAGGCGAAGGAGGACGCGGCCGTGGACGCCGCGATCGCCCGCGCCGAGGCGGCCCGCCAGCCCGGCCGCGAGGGCTGACGCTCTCCGGCATCCCCTGTGAATGGACGTACGGCAGGTCTTTCGACCGACCGTACGTCCTTTTTGTTACGTCATTGCCGAGTATTCCGAATTCTCCCAGTATAGTGGCATTGTGCCCCGTCAATTGGGAGATCTCGAAGACGCCGTCATGACACGGGTCTGGCAATGGAACAGGCCGGTCACCGTCCGGGAAGTCCTGGAAGACCTTCAGCGGGAACGGTCCATCGCCTACACGACGGTGATGACCGTAATGGACAATCTCCATCAGAAGGGCTGGGTCCGGAGGGAAGTCGAGGGCCGCGCCTATCGATATACGGCGGTCTCCACCCGGGCCGCCTACTCGGCCGCACTGATGAACGAGGCATGGTCCAAGAGCGACAACCCGGCGGCTGCCCTGGTCGCCTTCTTCGGGATGATGTCCCCCGAGCAACGGGAGTCGCTGCAAGCCGCGGTGGGAATCGTTCAGGGCGACCCCGGCCGGACCGAGACGGTTCAAGAGGCTGCGACGGTTCAAGAGGGCGAGACGGTTCAAGAGGCTGCGACGGTTCAAGAGCCCGGAGCCGCCGAAGAGGGCGGGACGGAACTCCCCGCCTCACTCCCCGCCTCCGGAGAACTCCCCGGTGACCGGGGTGCCGACGGCGAGGCCGCCCCGGGGCGATAGCGTCAACGCATGCCATATGCCGAGCCAAATGCCATCACCGTCCGCCGGGCCAGGACCGGGGATGTGCCCGCGGTCCGCCGACTCGTGGACCCGTACGTGAGTGAAGGCATCCTGCTCGACAAAGCGACGGTCACCCTTTACGAGTCCATCCAGGAGTTCTGGGTCGCGGAACGAGACGAAGACGGTACGGTCGTCGGATGCGGCGCTCTCCACATCATGTGGGAAGACCTCGCGGAAGTGCGCACTCTCGCCGTCGATCCCGCCTTCCGAGGGCATGGCATCGGCCATCAGGTACTGGCCAAGCTGTTGCACACAGCGCGCTGGCTGGGGACGCGACGGGTTTTCTGCCTGACCTTCGAAGTCGACTTCTTCGCCAAGCACGGCTTCGTGGAGATCGGCGAGACGCCGGTCGACACAGATGTCTACTCCGAGCTGCTGCGTTCCTATGACGAGGGTGTCGCCGAGTTCCTCGGGCTCGAACGCGTGAAGCCGAACACCTTGGGCAACAGCCGGATGCTTCTGCACCTGTGATCATCGCTGGCGCCGGGAACCCGGGCCGGGTCTCTATGTCCGAATGTCCGAATCGCGCACGTTTCCCGTGTTCTCAGGGATCTGAACCTCTCCCAAGGGTTTGTGTTTCTCACAGAAAAGCGGTTTCCTTTCCGCGTCCTGCATTTTCGATGAAAGGAAATCCGGTGGCACAGAAGGTTCAGGTCCTTCTTGTCGATGACCTCGACGGTGGCGAGGCGGACGAGACGGTGACGTTCGCGCTGGACGGCAAGACCTACGAGATCGACCTCACTACCGCCAATGCGGACAAGCTCCGCGGTCTCCTTGAGCCGTACGCGAAGAGCGGCCGGCGCACCGGTGGCCGTGCCGCTTCGGGGCGTGGCAAGGGCCGTGCCGCCGCGGGCGGCAACAAGGACACCGCGGAAATCCGCGCTTGGGCCAAGGCGAACGGCTACGAGGTCAACGACCGCGGCCGAGTCCCCGCCACGGTTCGTGAGGCCTACGAGAAGGCGAACGGCGGAGCGGCGTACTCAGCGGACTCTTAATCGGCCGAGTATTCGCACGCTGCGCATTCGTACGCGTTCGCATCCGTGGTCGCCTGTGGACGCGCATTCGTACGCAGCAAACGGGCCCGGTGGCACTCCGTCGCCGCCGCGTCCAGGAGCCGGACCAGATCGGGGCCCCCGCCCCGGCCCGCTCCCGTACCGCGCCCGAACGGGGTGAGGGCCGGAAGCGCCGGCTCTGTTCCTCGCCCCGGCACGGGGGGCCGCAGCCATACGGCGGCCTCCCGGGAGCCGGACCACCCGGGTGGGGGCGGGGCGGTCATCCGTCCTCCCGTACCGAGAGCGGTCAGCTCCAGAGCGATCCCGCCCCACTCCAGCCAGTCGAGCAGCCCCGGCACCTCCTCCGCGCTCCCCGCGGCCACCAGCAGCCTCATACGGCCCTCCGAGAGCGCTACCGGTCCAGTGGGTCCCGCGCGGCGCAGCAGGGCCGCTCCGGCGTCCGCAGGCAGCTCCAGCACATCGAAACGCACCCCGGTGAGCAGCACGGGACGCATCCCGCCGCTGCCGCCGCTGCCGTCGTCCTCTTCGGCCAGCGTCCAGCCGAGCGCGTCCCGGTACCAGTGGGCCCACTGGTACAGCCGGGCCCAGGGCCCCTCGGCCCGGGATCCGCGCTCGCAGGCGGCGGGGGTACGGGGGAGCGGGACCGCGGGCGGGGTGCTTCGGGAAATCGATGCCATGCCCCCGGGAACTCGGCCGCCGCCCCGCGAGTTACGGAGAGTGTGCGCGATATCGCGCCGAGTGCGGGCGAGGGGGGTGTTCGGATGCGTTCCGGGGGTGCGACGTTGTTCGCCCGTAGCTGAGGGAACCCATGCGCGCCGCATGGACTGTCAGTGCTTACGGGTAAGACATTCCTAGTGGGGAGGGGCGACACGGCTCGCAGGGTGGTCTCACGTTCGCCATCGGCGTAGTGATGGCGAGAGTAACTGCCTGGCCTGCGGGAACATCGTCTCGCACCATCGGGTTTGAGTAGTTGTCGGCGTTCAGGGGTCAGGAGGCCACAGACGGGTGTCGGCAGTTGGAATGAGCGGTCCCCGCTTGCGGGACTAAGCTGCGGAAGGACAGGGAGGGGACCGACCCCTTACTGCCTGACCGCTCTGAGGAGCGATTAACGATGTTCGAGAGGTTCACCGACCGCGCGCGGCGGGTTGTCGTCCTGGCTCAGGAAGAAGCCCGGATGCTCAACCACAACTACATCGGCACCGAGCACATCCTCCTGGGCCTTATCCACGAGGGTGAGGGTGTCGCCGCTAAGGCCCTGGAGAGCCTCGGGATTTCGCTCGAGGCGGTCCGCCAGCAGGTGGAGGAGATCATCGGCCAGGGCCAGCAGGCCCCGTCCGGGCACATCCCCTTCACCCCCCGTGCCAAGAAGGTCCTGGAGCTGTCGCTCCGCGAGGCTCTTCAGCTGGGCCACAACTACATCGGCACGGAGCACATCCTGCTCGGCCTGATCCGCGAGGGCGAGGGCGTCGCCGCCCAGGTCCTCGTGAAGCTCGGCGCCGACCTGAACCGGGTGCGGCAGCAGGTCATCCAGCTGCTCTCCGGCTACTCGGGAGGCAAGGAGGCCGCCACCGCGGGCGGTCCCGCCGAGGGCACCCCCTCGACCTCCCTCGTCCTCGACCAGTTCGGCCGGAACCTCACCCAGGCCGCTCGGGAATCCAAGCTCGACCCGGTCATCGGGCGCGAGAAGGAGATCGAGCGGGTCATGCAGGTGCTGTCCCGCCGCACCAAGAACAACCCCGTGCTCATCGGCGAGCCCGGCGTCGGCAAGACGGCGGTCGTCGAGGGCCTGGCGCAGGCCATCGTCAAGGGCGAGGTGCCCGAGACCCTCAAGGACAAGCACCTCTACACCCTGGACCTGGGCGCGCTCGTCGCCGGCTCCCGCTACCGCGGTGACTTCGAGGAGCGGCTGAAGAAGGTCCTCAAGGAGATCCGCACCCGCGGCGACATCATCCTGTTCATCGACGAGCTGCACACGCTCGTCGGAGCGGGCGCCGCCGAGGGCGCGATCGACGCGGCCAGCATCCTCAAGCCGATGCTCGCCCGCGGTGAGCTCCAGACCATCGGCGCCACCACGCTGGACGAGTACCGCAAGCACCTGGAGAAGGACGCGGCCCTTGAGCGCCGCTTCCAGCCCATCCAGGTCGCCGAGCCCTCGCTGCCGCACACCATCGAGATCCTCAAGGGTCTGCGCGACCGCTACGAGGCCCACCACCGGGTCTCCATCACGGACGAGGCCCTCGTCCAGGCCGCCACCCTCGCGGACCGGTACATCTCGGACCGCTTCCTGCCGGACAAGGCGATCGACCTGATCGACGAGGCCGGATCCCGGATGCGCATCCGCCGGATGACCGCGCCGCCGGACCTCCGCGAGTTCGACGAGAAGATCGCGGGCGTCCGCCGTGACAAGGAGTCGGCGATCGACTCCCAGGACTTCGAGAAGGCCGCCTCTCTGCGCGACAAGGAGAAGCAGCTGCTCGCCGCGAAGGCCAAGCGCGAGAAGGAGTGGAAGGCCGGTGACATGGACGTCGTCGCCGAGGTCGACGGCGAGCTGATCGCCGAAGTCCTCGCCACGGCGACCGGCATTCCGGTCTTCAAGCTCACCGAGGAGGAGTCCTCCCGGCTGCTCCGCATGGAAGACGAGCTGCACAAGCGCGTCATCGGCCAGAAGGACGCCATCAAGGCGCTCTCGCAGGCCATTCGCCGGACCAGGGCGGGTCTCAAGGACCCCAAGCGGCCCGGAGGCTCGTTCATCTTCGCCGGCCCGTCCGGCGTCGGTAAGACCGAGCTGTCCAAGACTCTCGCCGAATTCCTCTTCGGCGACGAGGACGCGCTGATCTCCCTCGACATGTCGGAGTTCAGCGAGAAGCACACGGTTTCCCGTCTCTTCGGTTCCCCGCCCGGATACGTGGGTTACGAAGAGGGCGGCCAGCTCACCGAGAAGGTGCGCCGGAAGCCGTTCTCCGTCGTCCTCTTCGACGAGGTCGAGAAGGCCCACCCCGATATCTTCAATTCCCTTCTCCAGATCCTGGAGGACGGTCGTCTGACCGACTCCCAGGGCCGGGTCGTGGACTTCAAGAACACGGTCATCATCATGACGACCAACCTCGGGACCCGGGACATCTCCAAGGGATTCAACCTGGGCTTCGCCGCCCAGGGCGACGTCAAGTCGAACTACGACCGGATGAAGGTCAAGGTCAACGAAGAGCTGAAGCAGCACTTCCGGCCCGAGTTCCTCAACCGTGTCGACGACACGGTCGTCTTCCACCAGCTCACCGAGGAAGACATCATCCAGATCGTCGACCTGATGATCGCCAAGGTGGACGAGCGGCTCAAGGACCGCGACATGGGCCGGGAGCTGAGCGCCACGGCAAAGTCGCTGCTCGCCAAGAAGGGCTACGACCCGGTCCTGGGCGCCCGGCCGCTGCGCCGGACGATCCAGCGGGAGATCGAGGACATCCTCTCCGAGAAGATCCTCTTCGGTGAGCTGCGCCCCGGTCACATCGTGGTCGTGGACACCGAGGGTGAGGGCGCGGAGAAGAAGTTCACCTTCCGCGGCGAGGAGAAGTCGGCGCTGCCCGACGTCCCGCCGATCGAGCAGGCGGCCGGCGGCGCCGGACCGAACCTCTCGAAGGAGGCGTAGGCCCTCACGGGCGCCTCGGCGTCCGAGAGTCTGAAAGGGGCTGCCCCGGTCGTACGGACCGGGGCAGCCCCTTTTCTGCGTCAGGGCCCGGTCAGCAGATCTCCGGCTTCCGCCAGGTGCATTCGAGAGCGGTGTCCGAGGCTTCGGAGGGCTCCCCGCCGCGCTGGGGAGCGATGGACCTGATGGTTCCGGCGGCGGTGTCGGATCGGGCCAGCGTCACCACGATCGCGTCCTCGACGCTCTTCACGGACGGCGCCAGATACCCGTTGAGGACGATGGCGAAGACGAGCTCACGGCCCCCGGCGTCCTTCACATATCCGGCCAGCGAGGAGGCCCCCGTCAGCGATCCGACCTTGGCGTGGGCGTTGAGCGCCGCCGGGGTGCCGCACATACGGCTGCGCAGGCTGCCGCCGACCGCCCGGTCCGGGGCGCAGGCCACCGGCAGGGACGCGTGCCAGTCGGCGTACCAGGAGGCGTCCCGTACCCCGAGCAGCAGCCGGGCGAGCTGCTCGGCGGGGACGACGTTCATCCGGGACAGACCCGAGCCGTCGGTCTGGCGCAGGGCGGCGGTGGTGACGCCTTCGGTCCGCAGATAGCCCTCGATGGCCGCGAGGCCCGCGCTCCAGCTGCCCCGGCCGGAGGTCTCGTAACCGATGGTCTTGGCCAGCGTCTCGGCGTGCATGTTGTTCGACAGCTTCATGAACGGGAACATCAGCTTCCGCAGCGGCATGGAGCGGTGCGAGGCGAGGACCCGGGCATCCGGCGGGGTGGCGACGCCCAGGCGCGGGGTCCCCTTGACGCGTACGCCATGGCGCGCGAGCTCGTCCGAGAAGACGGCGGCGGCGTAGCCGGTGGGCTCCCAGACCGACACCCACTCCTTGGTGGCGCCCGCGCCGATGGGGATGGCGCCGCTGACCGTGATCGTGTTGCTGCCGTGCCGCCGCTCGACGGCGAGGGTGTCGGCCCCTCCGGCGGCGACGGTGGTGCCGCTGACGTCGAGCCGTACGTATGCGGTCTTCGGCACCACGGTGACCTTGGGCCGGTCGCCCGGCCGGTCGCCGGGGACGGCCTCGACGATGACGGTGCCCGAGTCGTAGTCGGTGTCGGGCGCGACGGTGAGCGGCGAGATCTGCGCGCTGTAGTACGCGGACTCGTCGTCGCCCGCCCAGGCGCGGCCGAGCCGCCGGGCGTCGAAGCGGGTGTCGTCGGCGATGAGCCGTCCGGTGACGCGTCTGATCCCGGTCGCGGCGACGCCGGCGGCGAGTTTCGCGTAGTCCTTGGCGAGGGTGGTGGGGTCGCCGCCGCCGCGCAGATGGAGATCGCCGTCGAGGGTGGAGCCGTCGCGGCTGCCGGACGAGAGCACATCGGTGGTGTGGCGGTAGCCGGGGCCGAGGAGCGCCATCGCGGCGGTGGAGGTGAGGAGCTTGGTGTTGGAGGCGGGCATCAGCCGGTCGGTCCCGGAGCGCTGGTAGAGCCGCTCCCCGGTGACGGCGTCGGCGATGACGACGCTCGCCGCGCCGCCGCTCATCCGGGCGTCGGCGAGGATCGTGTCGACGGCCTTCTTGAGACCGCTGTCGGAGGGGCCCGCTCCGGCGGGGGCGCTCCAGGTGAGCGCGAGACCGGCGGTGAGGACGCAGACGAGCGCGGTGAGGCGGCGGGGGGTCCGGGTCGGGTTCTCGGGTCTGGTCATGGCAGGAGGATCCCGGACGGCCGTTCCCGGGAGAAGAAGGCACCCGGCACCGGGTCCTTGTCGTGGGCCTGCCCCCGAACCTCCGCGCCTCAAGCGCCGGCGGGGCTGAATTTTGAGCCCCCGCTCGCCACCGGCGGAGCTGGATCTTGTGTGCGAGCCACCCTGCCCGGCGTCGGGCCCTCGTCGGGGGCCAGCCCCCGAACCTCCGCGCCTCAAACGCCGGCGGGGCTGATTTTGGCCCCCCGCTCCTCAATCTCCCCCAGACTTCGTCCGGGGGGACCCCCAAGGGGCTGGGTTTGCCGGGGTTGCCCGGAACCCGGGTTGGGCGGGTTGAGGTCTCATGGGAGGGGGCCGCGCAGGGGTGGTGCCGGGACGTAAAACGTGATTTTGTGGCGCAAAGGAGGCCCGCCATCAAACAGGGACTGGAAACGCGCCGTAAATCATGAGTCCCGGCACCACCCCGGAGCGGACCACGGACCCCAGCCCCGGAGCACCCCTGCCCAGGCCGCCGGAGCGGCCCCCGGACCCCAGCACACCGCACCCAGCCCACACCGAAGCACCCGGAGCGGACCACGGGCCCCAGCCCCGAAGCACCCCCGCCCGCACCCGGCAAGGGACCCAGCACACCGCGCCCACCCCCACCCCCAACCCCCTTCCCCCGTGCCCGAGGCCAGTGGCGCAGGCCACTTTCGCGGCGCTGGGCCAGTGACCCGGCCCACAGCCGTGGCGGGGCCCCTGGTGACAAGGCACACAGGCCCCCACGCCCCTACTAGCCGGCCTAGGAGCACGGCCGGGCCTCCGGGGCGGCCCTGAGGTCCCGCCCCGTCCGGGACTTTGGTCCCTCCGCCCGCGCGGGGCGCCGGGCAGGGGTCGGCAATCGGGTGGGCCGGGCATCGGCGTGCGGTGGAACCGCATCCCGCGGAGCTCGCCGAAGCGCCGCCCGCACCAATTAATGATCTTGGGCAAAAGGTGTCAAGAGCCTGATTCCCGGCGCTCCAGCTACTACAGAATGTCGTAATTGGGGTGTTTGAGGTGAGCTGGGTGTTTCGGTTACCAAGGGATGGCCAACGCATCCCGGCACACGTTCCCGTGCCGGGTCCCTTATTGCCCGGAGGCTTCCCCGTATGCGTGTCACTCTTCGTCGTCCCCGTCTGTCCGACCTCCGTACCCGTTCCGCCCTGCTGGCAGCCGGTGTCGGAACGGCAGCGGTGCTCGGCGCAGGGGCCGCGTTCGCCGCTGAGACCGGTACCACGGCCGCCAAGCCCGTGACCGCGACCACCTCCAGCGCCGTCGCCGCCCAGGCGCAGGCCCAGGCCAAGGCCGCCGAGACCAAGGCTGCCGCCAAGCCGGCCGCCGCCAAGCCGGCCGCTGCCGCCACGGCCAGCACGGGCTGGAGCAAGCCCGTCGCCGATTACGCCCTGAGCGCCACCTATGGCAACAGCGGCAGCATGTGGGCGAGCAAGCACTCCGGCCAGGACTTCGCCGTCCCGAGCGGCACCCCGGTCAAGTCCGTGGGCCCCGGCACCGTGGTGAAGGCCGGCCCGAACGGCGCCGGCGACGGTTCCGCGTACGGCAACGCCGTCGTCGTCAAGCACGGCGACGTCTACTCGCAGTACGCGCACCTCTCCAGCGTGAACGTGAAGGTCGGCCAGCAGGTCAGCGGCGGCGAGCAGATCGCCCTGTCCGGCAACACCGGAAACTCCAGCGGTCCGCACCTCCACTTCGAGATCCGCACCACCCCGGACTACGGCACGGCGATCGACCCGATCTCCTACCTGCGTTCCCAGGGCGTCACTCTCTGACCCCACCCTGCGCCCCAGGTCCGCTAAGACCCTGGTGACCAGCGCGCGACGGCCCCCGGTGCATATCGCACCGGGGGCCGTCGCCGTCCGCGCTCCCACTCCCCATCTCCGGGCCGGCCCGCGCCGGGCCGGAATCAGGCTCCCCATGTCCGGGCCGGCCCGGAGAGGCCGGGATCAGGCCCCCTCCGCGAGCCCCCGCCCCGCCCCGCCCCGCTCAGCGGCCGAGAGCACCGGAAAACTGCCGGAATTCGTCGGCGCGTGCTCCGGAAGCCAGAGCACCGCGATCGCGCCCCCCGTCTCACCCGGCGTCGTCGTCCCCACCGGAGCGGCGTTGCGGAAGGTCAGCCGGGCCCCCAGCACCCGCGCCTGCCCCGCCGCGATCGTCAGCCCCAGACCATGGCCCGTACCCGCCCGGTCACTGGCGCCCGTACGGAAACGGCTCGGCCCCTCCCGCAGCAGCGCCTCCGGGAAACCGGGCCCGTGATCACGGATCCGCACCACCCGGCCCTCGACGGTCACCTCGACCGGCGACCTGCCGTACTTGACCGCGTTGGTCAGCAGATTCAGCAGGATGCGCTCAAGCCGCCGCGGATCGGTGTTCACCCAGGACTCATGCACCACCTGCACCGGCACATCGGGGTTCAGCGCCGCGATCCGGCGGGTGACGAAATCGTCGAGCGAGATCTCCTGGAGCTCCGCCCGCTCCGAGGCGCTGTCCAGCCGGGCCACCTCCAGTACGTCCTCGACCAGCGTCCGCATGGCCTGCGCCCGGTCCCGTACGAGCTCCGACGGCCGGCCCGGCGGCAGCAGCTCGGCGGCCGTCAGCAGCCCGGTGACCGGAGTGCGCAGCTCATGCGCGATATCCGCGGTGACCCGGCGCTCGGCCTCGATCCGCGCGTGCAGCGCATCGCTCAGCGCGTCGATCGCGCGCGCCAGATCGTCGGTCTCATCCCGTACGAGGCCGCCGATCGCGTCCCGTACCCGTACCTCCGTACTGCCCTCGGCGACGGTGGCCGCAGCCGCCGCGGCTTTCCGCAGTCTGCGCGAGATCTGTCCGCCGATCAGCACACCCAGCGCACACCCCCCGAAGACCACGGAGACCGAGCCGATGAGCAGCGCCCGGTCCAGCTCTTTGAGGATGAAGGTGCTGCGCCCCGAGAATTCGGTGTGCAGCGAGAGCACATCGCCGTTGTCGAGCGGGACCGCGGCCCAGATCTCCGGCGGCCCGTCCCCCCGGTCCTGCACAAAGCTGCCCCGGCGCTTCTCCCGCATGAGCGGCTTGAGCTCATCGGGCAGCACCGGGTCGTTGACCTTGGTGTTGAAGCGGGGGTCCTCGCTCTCGGACGCCTCGTACCAGCGCTGGGCCAGCACCACCCGTTCCATCTGCACATCGCGCGCGTTGTCGAGCATGGAGACCCGGGCGGCGTTGTGCACCACCAGACTCAGCGCCATGGCGATCAGCGCGCCGACCGCCGCGATGGCGATACTGATCTTCCAGCGGACACCCGTGCGCAGGACGAGCCGCTTCATGCCTTGAGCTTGTAGCCGAAGCCGCGGACCGTCTCGATCCGGTCCTGGCCGATTTTGGTGCGCAGCCGCTGCACATGGACGTCCACCACCCGGGTGTCACCGCCCCAGCCGTAGTCCCAGACCCGCTCCAGCAGCTTGTCCCGGGAGAGGACCGTGCCGGGCGCGGAGGAGAACTCCAGCAGCAGCCGCATCTCGGTCGGCGTCAGCGCCACCGGGGCGCCTCCCTTGCGGACCTCCATGCCCTCGGTGTCCACGTCCAGATCGCCGAAGCTCAGCAGCGCGCCCTGCGACTGCTGCCCGGCGGCGGCGGGGGCGCCCCCGCCCGCGTGGCCGAAACGGCGCAGCACCGCCCGGATCCGGGCGACCAGCACCGCGCCGTCGAAGGGCTTGGTGACGTAGTCGTCGGCGCCCGCCTCCAGACCGAGCACCACATCGATCGAGTCGGCGCGGGCCGAGAGCATGATCACGGGTACGGTCGACTCGTCCCGGATACGACGGCACAGACTCACCCCGTCGAGTCCGGGCACCATCACGTCCAGCAGCGCGATATCCGGGCGGCTGGCCCGGAACGCCTCAAGCCCCAGCAGCCCGTCGGGCATGGCGGTGACCATGAAACCGTGGCGCTCCAGCGCCAGCTGGGTCGCCTCACGGATGACATCGTCGTCCTCGACGAACAGCACATGAGTGTCGGCCATCCGGTGCTCTCAGCTCTCGCTCGATGGGTCGGTCTCCTCGGGGACGACCAGTTCGTCCTCCCCCACCGTCCCGCTGAATTCCCTGCGCACCCAGTGCCGCTGGGTGAACTTGCCGTCGTCCCAGCGGTAGGTGGTCACATCCTCGGCGGAGGGCGAGGCGACCGGAGCCTTCTCCGTGTACACCTGCCGGGTCACCACCAGATCGCCCCGGTCGATCGTGGCATAGACCGAGGAGTCCTCGGAAGCGAAGACGTTCTTGTACACGCTGCCGACCTCCCGGTAGACATAGGTACCGAGGCCGACCCCGTCGGCGCAGGTCAGCACATTGACGACCACATCCGTGGCGTCTCCGCCGGTGACATTCCCGAAGAAGGAGTCGACCGGATAGGCGGTCCCGGCGCACGGTTTGAGGCCCGCTTTCACCTGGGCGCTGACCTTGGGGTCGTCCTTGACCAGCCGTACGGGGTTGACGTCGATGGTGCGCGGTTCAGCGCCCTCGGCACCCTTGTCGCCCTTGTCGTCCTTGGCCGCGGCGGAGGACGACAAGGAGGGTCTGTTCTGCGCCTGAGCCGAGCCCTCGTCCTGGACGCCGCTGCCACCCGTGGAACAGGCGGCGGACAGCCCGAGGGCGACGAGCACGGCTATCGCCTTGGTGCCCGCCGCCAGTGCTCCTCCGCCATGTCGCCCCCGGGGACGGCCGCCCCGCGGAATTCCGCCGCCCGGGCTCGCCCTTGGGCCTGTCAGGCCGCCCACCGCTCCTGCCCCCGCTCGTCGTCACTCCGGTCATGCCGCACCCCGTGGATCCGGCTGACCTCATCGGCCTCCCGGAGCTCATCGGTCCCGCAGGACATGCCGCGCTCCAGGGAACGCGCGTCCAGGTCCCGGCTCTCCAGCTCCTGGCGGAGTCTGGCGAGCGCCCGGTGCAGTGTGCTCTTCACCGTACCCGCCGACATGCCCAGCGCGGCAGCGGTCTCCTCGGTGCTCATCTGCTCCCAGTGCCGCAGCACCACCACACTGCGCTGCTTGGGGGCGAGCACCTTCAGCACGTCCATCAGCAGGGCGCGGTCGGCGCGCTGGTCGGTGCCGTCCTCGACGCGGGCGTCGGGCAGCTGCTCGGTGGGCACCTCTTCGAGCTTGCGCGCCCGCCACCACTCCGTACGCGTATTGATCATCACGCGGCGGAGATAGGCGTCGGCCAGGGACTTGTCGGCGATGCCGTCCCAGCGCCCGTAGGTGCGGGCGAGGGCGGTCTGGAGCAGGTCCTGGGCGTCGATGGGGTCGGGCACGAGCCGCCGGGCGCTGCGCAGCAGAGCCTCCTGTCGGGTGCGTACGTACTCCTCGAAGCCGAGCACCTCGCCGTGCGCCATTCCAACCGCCTCCGTCCCCGTGACATGCACCTGCGTTCCGTTACGTCAGAACCTACGGAGCGGTTGTCACGGCGTTGTGCGGAGAAGCCGTCGGACGGCGCACGGCCATCCATCGGTTGTGTAACAGCCGATGTTTCGGCGGAGTTTCGGAGGGGAAGGGCGGGCCCGGGATCAGCCGGGAAGCCGGTACAGACCGTCCGCGAGCGGCTCCACCAGACCGTCCGCGACCAGCCCGTCCAGCGCACGGGCCCGCTGCACCGGGTCGTTCCAGACCGCGTCCAGCGCCGACTGCGGCACCGGGGTACGGGCATCGCGCAGCACGGCCAGCAGCTTGCCGCGCACCTGGCGGTCGGTGCCCGCGTAGGTCTGGCCACGGCGGGCGGGGCCCTCATGGGCGGGCTTCCCGGCCAGCCGCCAGGCGCACTGGGCGGCGATGGGACAGCGGGTGCAGTCCTCGCCGCGGGCGGTGCACACCAGCGCGCCGAGCTCCATGGAGGCGGCGGCCCAGCGGGACGCGGTCTCCTCGTCGTCGGGGAGCAGGGCCCGGGCGAGCTTGCGCTCGGCGGCGGTGGTCGCCGTGGGCGGGTACTGGACGCCGCCGGCGGCGCGGGCGAAGACCCGCCGCACATTGGTGTCCAGGACCGCGTGCCGCTGTCCGTACGCGAAGGAGGCCACGGCCGCCGCGGTGTACTCGCCGATGCCGGGGAGCGCGAGCAGCTGCCCATGGTCGCTGGGTACGTCGCCACTGTGCCGCTCCGTTATCGCCTGCGCGGCTCCGTGGAGCCGCAGCGCCCGGCGCGGATACCCGAGCCGTCCCCAGGCGCGTACGGCCTCGCCGGGAGCCTCGGCGGCGAGATCGGCGGGCCGGGGCCAGCGGGCCAGCCACTGCTCGTAGACGGGGAGCACCCGGCTGACCGGGGTCTGCTGAAGCATGAACTCGCTGACCATCACTCCCCAGGCGCCGGCCTCGGGCCGGCGCCAGGGGAGATCGCGGGCGTGTTCGTCGAACCAGGCGATGACGGGAGCGTGGAGGGAGGCGGCGTCGGCCGGGGAGGGTTCTGTGGTGGTGTCAGTCATGGCCCTCTGATCCTGACATGCCGACCGGAGCGGACGCCGCATACGCTCCGGAGCCATGGGCTAAGCGGCGGAGGGTGATATCGCGGTCACGGTCGGCGAGTGGCGGGGGCCGGCCGTGGCCGGGGCCTGCGAGTGGCGGGGGTCAGCAGTGGCCGGGGCCCGCGAGTGGCGCGGGTCAGCCTCGGCCCGGGCCCGCGAACCACACCGGCAGCCGGTGGCGGCTTTCCCGCATCGCCCCCAGCGTCCTTCCCCCCAGCCGGGCGAACCCCACCATCACTCCGGCCCCCACCACCGCGCCCAGCACCATGCCGACCATCACATCGTGCGGATAGTGCACCCCCACGAACACCCGCGAGAACCCCATCAGCAGCGCCATCGGCGCCACCGCCCAGACCAGCCCCGGCCACGCGAGCGCCAGCGCGACCGCCGCCGCTCCCGCGATCGAGGCGTGATTGCTCGGGAAGGACCAGTCCCCGGTCGGCGGACAGGCCGCCAGCGACGCCGCCGCCTCGGTGACCGTCCGGCACGGCCGCTCCTCGTCGAACACCGACTTGAGCGACTCGCTCACCGCGTACCCCGCCACCGTCGCGAGCGGAGCGAGCACCGCCAGGGCTATGTCCGATGTGCTGCCGCCGCGCGCCCGCCACCATGCCGCCAGGAAGAGCGCTCCGAAGAGCAGCAGCCCTGCCTCCGTCCAGAGTTCGGCCAGCCCCTGGACCCAGGGGGGAGTGGAGTCGGCGAAGTCGGTGATGTCGCGGTAGAGCCCGCGGGTGATGCTGCTGTCCATGTTCACCGACCGTAGCGGCGGGGCCGGAACCGTCACCCGATGCGATCGTCAAGGCCGTACCCCGACGAAAGTCGGGGGTCCGTGCCGCCCGGCCATGATGATGATCACCAGAACTTGCGGTTTGAGCGGCGGGTAGGACGGGAGTTGGCGGTGTTCTCTCGTAGAGTTCGGTACGTGGGAACTCTGCGCAATCCGATCGGGCCGCTCCCTTCCTCCATCTACTGGCGGCGGAGGGCAGTAGCGCTGTTCCTGGCCGTGGTGCTCCTGGTGCTGGCCATCTGGGCGATCAGCTCCGGCGGGGGAGACGGTGACGGGGCCGGCGACGGCAAGGCCAACGGCGCGTCCTCGTCGGCACCTTCGACCATCACCCCGGGCCCCTCGCGGTCGGGGACCGCGATCAGCGAACAGCCCGGCGGGCGCGAGAACCCGGGCGGCTCCGGCGGCAGCGGCGGTTCGGGCGGCGGCGGCACGGGCGGGTCCACAGGCTCCGGCGGCTCCGGCTCCGGCGGTTCGGGCTCGGGCGGTTCCGGCAGCGGCGGCTCGGGCAGCGGCTCGGGCGGCGGCGCTCCCGAGGGCCAGCGGGCCGGGTCCGGTTCCGTACTGCCCGACTGCCCCTCCGGAGCACTGGAGTTGGCCCTGGACACCCGTAACGACTACGAGCCCGACGAGAAGCCCTCGTTCCGGATGCGCGCCACCAACACCTCCTCCACGCACTGCAAGGCGGACTTCGGCCCCAAGGCGGCCGTGCTCACCATCCAGAACGACTCGGCGGAAGTGGTGTGGTCGTCGAAGGACTGCCCGCGCCCCGGGCAGGATCTGGTGTTGAACGTCCCGGCGAAGAGCGCGATCTCGCACACCGTGGAGTGGGACCGCACACGGAGCGAGCCGAAGTGCGCGACGCCTCCCGCAGGGCGCGTGCCCGCCGGGACCTATCTCGTGGAACTGCGCTTCCCCGGCGAGCCGGTGAAGCCGCAGTCGTTCGTCCTGAAAAAGGGCTAGGCCGCTACGTATGGGTCAGGCCGGGGCGCGTGTGCCCCGGCCTGACCCATACGTAAGATCCCCGCACCAGGCCGCTATACGTACCGTTCGAGGATCGACGACTCGGCGAGCCGGGAGAGTCCCTCCCGGACGCTCCGGGCGCGGGCCTCGCCCACCCCGTCGACCGCCTGGAGATCGTCCACGCTCGCCGCGAGCAGCTTCTGGAGTCCGCCGAAGTGCTCCACCAGCCGCTCGATGATCGCTCCCGGCAGCCTCGGCACCTTCGCCAGCAGCCGGTAACCGCGCGGCGACACCGCGGAGTCCAGGGTCTCCGGAGAGCCGCTGTAGCCCAGGGCGCGGGCCACTATGGGCAGTTCCAGCAGCTCGGTGTGGGTGAGCGCGTCCAGCTCGGAGAGCGCCTCGGCCACCGTCCGCGACCGCTGGGGGCCCCTCCCCGGCACGGCTCTGGGGGAGGTCGGCTCCGGCACATAGTCGCGTACGACCAGCTCGCGCTCGGGCTCCACGCCCGCGATCAACTCGTCCAGCTGGAGGGAGAGAAGCCGCCCGTCGGTGCCCAACTCCACCACGTACTCGGCGATTTCGGTGGCGATCCGGCGGACCATCTCCAGCCGCTGGGCGACGGCCGTGACATCCCGGACGGTGACCAGATCCTCGATCTCCAGCGCGGAGAGGGTGCCCGCCACCTCGTCGAGCCGCAGCTTGTAGCGCTCCAGGGTCGCCAGCGCCTGATTGGCGCGGGAGAGGATCGCGGCCGACTCCTCCAGGACCCGGCGCTCCCCGTCCACATACAGGGCGATCAGCCGCATCGACTGGGAGACGGAGACGACCGGGAACCCGCACTGGCGGGAGACGCGGTCCGCCGTACGGTGCCGGGTGCCGGTCTCCTCCGTGGGGATCGAGGCGTCCGGCACCAGCTGCACGCCCGCCCGGAGGATTTTCCCGATGTCCTTGTCCAGGATGAGGGCGCCGTCCAGCTTGCAGAGCTCGCGCAGCCGAGTGGCGGTGAACTCCACGTCCAGCACGAAGCCGCCCGTGCACATCGACTCGACGGTCTTGTCCATGCCCAGGACGATCAGCCCGCCGGTGTTGCCGCGGAGGATGCGCTCCAGGCCGTCACGGAGCGCGGTGCCGGGAGCGACCGCGCTCAGGGCGGCGCGGATCAGTGCTTCGTTGCCGGAGCCCGCGCCGGACTTTCCGGGTGCTGCTGCCCGGTCGTTGGCTGCCACTGCACTCCTCCGGCTCGTACGGATGGGCGAGACCAGGGCAAAGTCTACCGGCGAGTGTCGCCGCCCCGTGGGGCGTCCACACGCTACGCGTCCGGGGCGTCCCCGGCGGACTGCTCCTGCGCTCGCTTCCGGCCGCGCGGCAGGACCCTGAGCGCGTCTCCCACATCCGCCACCTCCGTCACTCTCATCCCAGCGGGGATCTTGCCGGGATCGGTGGGGACCAAGGCATGGGTGAAGCCCAGCCGGTGGGCCTCCGCGAGTCTGCGCTGCACCCCGGTGACCCGTCTGACCTCGCCCGCGAGGCCCACCTCGCCGATCGCGACGAGATTCTTGGGCAGCGGGGAGTCGCTGGCGGCCGACGCCAGCGCGAGGGCGATCGCGAGATCCGCCGCGGGCTCCGAGAGCTTCACCCCGCCGACGGTCGCGCTGTAGATGTCGCGCTTGCCCAGCGCGGTGATCCGGCCACGCTGCTCCAGCACCGCGAGCATCATCGAGACCCGGGAGGTCTCCAGACCCGAGGTGGTCCGCCGGGGGGAGGGGATCTGCGAATCGACGGTGAGCGCCTGGACCTCGGCCACCAGGGGCCTGCGCCCCTCCAGGGTGACCGTCAGACAGGTGCCGGGCACCGGGGCGGACCGGCGGGTGAGAAAGAGCCCCGAGGGGTCGGTGAGCCCGATGATCCCTTCGTCGTGGAGCTCGAAGCAGCCGACCTCGTCAGTGGCCCCGTAACGGTTCTTGATGCCCCGTACGAGACGGAGACGGGCATGGCGGTCGCCCTCGAAATGGAGCACGACGTCCACCAGATGCTCCAGCAGACGCGGTCCGGCGATCGCGCCGTCCTTCGTCACATGGCCGACGAGGAGCGTGGACATCCCGCGCTCCTTGGAGGCGCGGATGAGCGCGCCCGCGACCTCGCGCACCTGGGCCATGCCGCCGGGCGCTCCGTCGATCTCGGGCGAGGCGACGGTCTGCACGGAGTCGAGGATCAGCAGCGAGGGCTTGACCGCGTCCAGATGGCCGAGGACGGCGGAGAGGTCGGTCTCGGCGGCGAGATAGAGATGGTCGTGCAGCGCGTTGATCCGGTCGGCGCGGAGGCGGACCTGGCTGGCGGACTCCTCGCCGGTCACATACAGCGTCGGGTGGGCGTCGCTCGCGGCCTTGGCGGCGACGTCGAGCAGCAGGGTGGACTTGCCGACGCCGGGCTCGCCCGCGAGCAGCACCACGGCCCCGGGCACCAGACCGCCGCCGAGCACCCGGTCCAGCTCGGCCACGCCGGTGGAGCGGGCGGCGGCCTGCCGCGCGTCGACCTGCCCGATGGGGAGGGCGGCGGTGGAGACCCGCCCGGCGGCGGTGGTCCGCACCGCGGGCGTGCCGTACTCCTCGACCGTGCCCCAGGCCTGGCACTCGGGGCAGCGGCCGAGCCACTTGGCGGTGGTCCAGCCGCACTCGGTGCAGCGGTAGGACGGCCGGTCCTTCGCGGATTTCGTACGGGCAGCCATACAGGAACCGTAGCGGGGACCACTGACAACGCCCGTGGCCGCCCGCCCCGGGCCGGGAAAATGCCGCTGACGACGCCCGTGGCCGCCCGCCCCGGGCCGGGAGAACCCAGAAACCCCGAGAACCCAGAAACCCCGAGAACCCAGAAACCCCGAGAACTCAGAAATCCCCCAGAACCCAGAAAACCCCGAAAACTCGAAACGACTGTCCGATCCGGGGTCGGGCACGGGACGGCCCCGGACCCGATGTCGGATTCTGATCGAGCCTGAGCGTGACACGCGTCAATGAGGGTGGAATTAACGGTTCCTGTCCCCCATCGAGCGAACTGTTCACCCGTACGAAGTAAAAGCGTTCAAGAGGTGCGAACCGGATGGCACCCTGCGCCTACGGTCTCGGCGTGATGAGCAGCAGGCCGGAGCCACCCACCCACACCACCGGCGCACCGGCGCGCGCCTCGGCCCTCCCCGCGACAGCCGCAGCCGGCCGCCTGTTACGAGCCCTGCCTCGACGGGCTCTTCACCTACTGCCTCTCCGTGCTCCGCGACCA
>NZ_VCLA01000205.1:0-1337 GCF_009600885.1 Streptomyces jumonjinensis | reverse complement strand
GCGCCCCCGCCTCCCCGAGGAGACCGCCGGGCACCGCCGCGCCGAGCTGGCCCGGCTCGCCTGGCCCGAGGCCGCCGGGACCTCCCCCGAGCAGCGCGACGCCCTCGAACTCGCCGTGCGGCACGGGCTCGGCCCCGCCGAGGTCGCGGCCGTCATCGGCGTGGCCCAGCCCGCCGCCCGGGAGCTCCTGGCCGCAGCCGCCTGCGAGGTCGAGCGCACCCGGGCCGCCCTCGCCGTGGCGGCGGGCGGGAACTGCCCCCTGGTCGCCCGGCTCGCGGGCGAGGGCCGCGCACCGCTCTCGGCGGCGCCGCGCAATGAACTCGTACGGCATGTGGACGACTGCCCCCGCTGCCGCCGGGCCGCCGAGCACGCCGGGGCGGGCGGGCCCTGGCCGGGGTCCGCGGTCACCCCCCACACCCTGCCGCTCCTCCGCGCCCCCCGGGCCGCGGTCTTTCTCGCCATGCGGCACAGCCGCCGGGTGACCGGCCCCCGCTTCGGCCCCGCGGGCTTTCCGCTGGACCCCAAGGACCACGCGGCCCGCCGCGACCGGCTGCGGGCCCGCGCGGTGACGACCACGGTGGTGGCGACGGTGGTGGCCGCTCCGGTGCTGGCGCTCTGGGCGGCCTACCGGGGAGCCCCGCTGACGGGGGAGGGGCGGCACGGCGGGGCCTCGGTCAGCGCGCCGGAGACGGAGGAGCGGAAAGGACCGTACGACCGCTTCGAGCACACGGGCCGCTCCGGGACGGACCGGGGCACGAGGTTCACCGCGGGGGCCCGGGTCCCCGGCGCCCCGGCGGGCGCCGTCGCCACCGGTCCGCCGTCCGCCCGCCCGGGAAAGCCGGGGCCGGGCCGTCTGACGGTCGAGGCGGAGCCCTTCGGCGATACGACGGCGATCACGCTCAGGGCGTCGGGCGGGTCCCCGGTGCAATGGTCGATGTGGACCGACGCGGCATGGCTCTCGCTGAGCCGTACGTCGGGGGTGCTGCGGCCGGGCGAGGTGACCGTGGTGCGCGTGATGGTGGACACGGCCAGGGAGCCGGAAGGGAAGTGGGCGGGAAGGGTGGGGGTGGATCCCTCGGGGGCGGTGGTGGCGATCGAGGGGCAGGGGCCGGCCGCCGTGACAGCGCGCCCGTCGAGCCCCTCGCCCAGCGCGTCGGCGCCGCTCCCGGCGTCCTCGCCCCCGGAGACCTCTGCGCCGGTCTCCCCGACCCCCACCGAGACCTCCCCGGTCTTCCCGACGCCCCTGTCACCCTCCCCTTGAGCCCTGCCCGGGGCCTTCGACCCGTCCGGGTGCGGGTCCGGTCCGGCCACGCGCCCGGGTCCGGCCGCCCGCCCCC
>NZ_VCLA01000204.1:55602-62851 GCF_009600885.1 Streptomyces jumonjinensis | reverse complement strand
CCCGCCCGGGATCCAGCGCGGCGCAGGCCAGCGCGTGCGGTCCGCCGCCGGAGCGGCCCACCACGGAGTAGCGCGCGAGACCCAGCGCGTCCGCGATGGCGCGCACATCGCCGACGGCGTCCGCGATGCTGCGCCCGGCGTGCCGGTCGGAGTCCCCGTACCCGGGCCGGTCGTAGGCGATCAGCCGGACGCCCAGATTGTGCAGATGGAAGGTCCGCGGCCGGGGGCCCAGCCTGCTGCCGGGCGTTCCGTGCAGCAGGAACACGGGGTGTCCCCCGGGGTCACCCCACCACTCGTAGGCCAGCTTCCCGTCACGGCCGGGCGCTTGCACCAAACCGAACACCCGTCGCCTCCCGTTGCCAGCGGCTTGGCCGGAACGGCACCGTACTCCAGCATGATGGACCACGGGCACCGTTGACAGCGCTCTAATCGGCCGAACTGCCCGGACGTATCCGGGAGCCGGCCGCTCCGACCGTAGCCGAGGTTTCCCGGCCGTACGCCGCCATCCCCATGGTGCCAGGGATTCGCGGAGTGTTTCCGGGCTCCGGCGTGTTGACGCCGGCCGGCGGGCTTCCCCTGGGCGGGCTCCTGCCCTGGGCGCGGCCCGGCTATGGGCGCGGCTCCGTCCCTCACCAGGACTCCGTCCCCGCGCTCCGCTGCGCCCGGGCGGCGCCGCGGCCGTCCGGGGCGCGCAGTCGCAGCGCCAGCAGCGGAAGGACCAGCACCGACACCATCGCCGCGCCCACCAGCGCTGCCGCCTCGCCGGCGCCCAGCACGCCCTCGTCCACGCCGACGGCGGTGATCGCGACCACCAGCGGCAGACAGGTGGCGGCGTACAGCGCGAGCGCCCCCCGGTCCCGGCCGCGCAGATCGCGCGGGGCCGGCCGAGGGTGCCGCGGTGCCGGGGAGCGGCGTCGCCCGCCCGGAGGACACGCCGGGCGGACGGGACGTTGACGGCACGGCCTACGGCGTGGCCTCCTCCTGCCGTCGCAGCCGTCGCAGCCGTCGCAGCCGTCGCAGCCGTCGCAGCCGTTCCGGGTCGCCGGTCCGCGGGCAGGCGCCTCAGGCCCTCCGCCGGGCGGATGGCGCAGAAGAGGCGGCAGCCGATCCGGTCACGGGTGGGGTACGGCCGCACGGGCGTCACTCGTCAGGCTGACCCTGAACCGGCCGGGGAGCAGCCGCGGCGCCCTCATCAGCAGGGCGGCCGACCACGGCAGTCCGTGCATCGACCCTCACCTTGACCACGTCGTCGGACCGGATCGTCAACCAGGGCTCCGTCGTGGCGAATTGACATTCTTAGGGATGCCTAACCTAAGCTCCGCTGTGACGATCCGGAGCGACCCGAACCACGGCGACCAGGGTGTCCGTCCATGACCCTGCCCGCTCCGCTCCGACTCTTCTCCTGCCTGCCCCCCTGCCCAGTGAATGTGCGCGCGGAGTGTTTCACCCATGCAGATGTATGTACTCGCCCTCAACCCCACCGACTCGGTCACCGAGGGCTTCCTCCCCGCCGCGCGGCGGCTCGGTCTCCGTGTCACCCTGCTGACCGATCAGCCCGGAGCGCACCGTGAGCGGTACCGGCGGATCCATCCGGCCGTGGAGATCCTGGAGTGTGAGGTCCGCGACTTCCACGCGGTCATCAGCCGGATCTCCGCGCACCGCCGCCCCGACGCCGTCTTCAGCAACAGCGACCATCTCCAGACCCAGACCGCCCTGGCCGCGGCCTACTTCGGCCTCCCCGCCAAGGACTGGCGGGCCGCCCTGCGCACCAAGGACAAAGCGCAGATGCGCCGCGCTCTGGCGGCCGAGCCGGTGCGCTCGGCCGAGCTGGCGGCCCATCAGGACCCCGCGGGCCTGCGCACGGCCGATCTCCCCTACCCCTGTGTGGTCAAACCCCGGGAGGGCGTGGCCAGCGAGGATGTGATCCTGGTCGAGAGCCCCGCCGAGCTGCTGCGCCAGTGCGCGCGGATCAGGGCCCGCCGCCCCGGGGCGGCCCTGGTGATCGAGGAGTTTCTGCCCGGCGAACTGCACACCCTGGAGACCCTCGGCGACGGACGGCGGCTGCATCCGCTCGGCGGATTCCACACCGAGCTCTCCCCCCTGCCGTACTTCATCGAGGAGCGGATGACGTTCGTCGCCGCCCACCCCGAGCCGGTGGCCGCCCAGGTGCTCGCACGGCTCGACGAGCTCGGCGTCGGATTCGGGGCCTGCCACACCGAATTCGTGGTCCACGACGGACACGCCCGGCTGATCGAGGTCAACTACCGGGCCATCGGCGACCAGTGCGATCTGCTGCTCGCCGAACTCCTGGGCATCCCGCTCTTCGACCACATCCTCCGCACCCACCTCGGCGAACCGCTCCCCGCCGACCTGGGAGCCCGCGCCGGCGGCGCCGCCCGCCTCGCCTACCCGCTCGCCGACCGCGCGGGCACCCTGACCGCGGCCCCCGGACCCGCTGATCTCACCGTCGACGGCGTGCGACTGACCTACCGTCCGGCCCGGCCCATCGGCGAACGCCACGAGCTGTACCGCACCAACCGCGACTTCCTCGGCATCGCCCGCGCCACCGGCACGGACCAGCGGACCGTCGACCAGGCCCTCGACGCCTTCCTCGCCGGACTGAGCTGGGAGATCACACCATGACCGCGAACCGCGCCGACAGCGGGAGCGAACTGCTCCTCACCGTGCTCAGCGCCCTGCTGCGGGAAGACGTCGTCGGACTGCGCAGCCGCACCGCCCCCCGTACCGGACCGGACGGCCTCTGGCTGCGCCTGCCCGCCGGAGACGACGCCTGGCTGCTGCCCGTACGCCGCGCCGCACCCGCGTTCCAGTACGGGACCGAGGCCCGGCTGCCCCTGCTGCGCCGCGAGTCCGACGGCCGGGAACTGACCACCGCCGATACGGTACTGGCCGCGCTCGGCGACCTCGCCGACCCCGCCGACCGCCCCGGATTCGACGCCTTCGCCGCCGAGTGCCGGGAGGCCCGCACCGCGCTCCGGCTCCACCGCGCCACCCGCCACGAGATCGCCGCGCACCTCGCCGACCGCTACGGAGCCGACCCGGCCGACTGGACCGGACCGGACGCGGCCCTCGCCTTCGACACCCTCGCCGCCCGCCTCGACCACCCCGTCTACCCCACCTCCCGCAGCAGACCGGGCCTCACCGAAGCCGCCCTGCGGGCCTGCGCCCCCGAGTTCCACCCCCGCCTCCGGCTGCGCTGGCTCCTGCTGCCCGAGGACGCCGTCACCGCCCACGCCTGGGACCCGGTCCCGCTGCCGGGACAGCCGGAGCCGGACCGGGAGCGGTTCGCGCTGCCCGTCCACCCGCTGACCGCGGGCGAACCCCTGCGGCAGGCCCTGCGCGCCACCGGACTCGACCGCCGCGCCGAACTCGTCGCCCACCCCGGCCCCGAGGCCGTCCCCACCCTCTCGATGCGGACCGTCGCCCTCACCGCCGACCCCCGCACCCATCTGAAGCTCCCCCTCGCCACCGCCACCCTCGGCCGGCTCAACCGGCGCACCATCAGACCCGGCACCCTCACCGACGGCATGGCCGGACAGCGACTGATCGAGCAGGTGATCGCCCGTGAGCCACGCTTCCGGGAGACCGTGCTCCACACCGACGAAACCCGCTTCGCCCACGCGGGCCATGAACTCCTCGCCGTTCTCGTCCGCCGACTGCCCGCCGGCCTGGAGCACACCGCCGTCGTCCCCCTGGCCGCACTCCTCGCCCCCGCGCCCGGCGGCCGGCCGCTCATCGACCACCTCGCCGACCGCTTCCACGGCGGCGACCCCCTCGCCCTCTTCGACGCCTTCCTCACCCTGCTCTTCGACTGGCAGACCACCCTCTTCGGCTACGGCATCGCCCTCGAATCCCACCAGCAGAACATCTCCCTGCTGCTCGACCGGCCCGACGGCCGCACCCGGCTGAGACTGCTCCTCAAGGACAACGACGGCCCCCGGGTCAACACCGCCCGCCTCACGGAAGCCCTCGGCACGAGCGCGAGCGCGGACGCCTTCGACGACGTACGGACCCGCCAGGAAGGCGACGGGCCCGTACTGGACCTCTTCACCACCGTCACCCTCCACCTCTGCGCCGGGGCCTACGCCTTCGGCCTCGCCCGCCACGGACACGCGCCGCTCGACCGGCTGCTCACCCTCGTACACGACCGGCTCGCCGAGGCCGCCGGCCGGCTGGACCCCCGACGGGCCGCCCTGCTGCACACCCATGTCCTGGGCGCGCCGAGGCTGCCCATCAAAGCGATGGTCACGGCGGGCACCCTGCTCGCCAAGGAGAGATCAGGGGCTTCGGACATCAACAAGCACTACACCACCGGCCCCAACTATCTGGCCCAGGGGAGGGCGAGCAGATGACCAGCACCACACCCGACCGCCCCGCGGCCTCCACGGCCTCCACGGGCCCGCCCGCCGCACTGCCCACCGCCGACGACGCCGTCGCCCACACCCTCCTCAACTGCCTGCTGCGGGAGGTCTCCGGACCCGAGCACCAGACCGCCGTCAGCGGCGGCCGGCTGATGCTGCGCCTGCCCCGCCGTGGCGTCCTGCTCCGCGTGGGCCTGCGCCGCACCTCACTGCTCGGATCCCACCGCTTCACCGGACCGGTCGCCGAACAGACCCCCGACGGCTGGCGGCCGGTCGACTGGCGACGCCTCGCCGAGTACACCCACACGGAGCTGTCGCTGCGCACCGGCGCCCGCAACGAGGAGTTCCTGCCCCAGATCGCCGCCAGCCATCGCGGAGTCGCCGCCGCACTGGCCCACCACGGCCGCCGCACCCCCGAAGCCGGCGATCCGCTCGCCGCCTATCTCGCCTCCGAGCAGTCCCTCGTCCTCGGCCACCGCTTCCACCCCACCCCCAAGGCCCACAGCTCCGACCCCGCCGCCTGGTCGGCGTACGCCCCCGAGGCGAAAGCCGCGTTCCCGCTCCGGATGCTCGCCGTACGCGAACACCTGATCGCCGAGGAGTGCGCCGAACCCGGCGCTGCCGCCCCGCTGGACCGGCTGCGGCCGGTGCCCGAGGGATACCGGCTGCTGCCCGCCCACCCCTGGCAGTACGAGAAGCTGCGCGACCGGCCCGAGCTGCGCCGGGCCCTGGACCGCGCCGACATCCTCGATCTGGGCCCCGGAGCGGAGCCCTTCACTCCCACCGCCTCCGTACGCACCCTCTACGACGGCGACACCTTCCTGAAGTTCAGCCTCGACGTCCGGATCACCAACTGCGTCCGCAAGAACGCCCATTACGAACTCTCCGGCGCCGTCGCCCTCACCCGGCTGCTCGCCCCCGCGCTCGCCGATCTCGCCGTCCGCTACCCGGGCGCGGGCATGCTCCGCGAACCCGCCTACCGCAGCCTCGCGCTCCCTGGCCCCGGCCGCCGCCCCGACATCGGCCTCCTCGAAGGCTTCGGAGTGATCGTGCGCGAGGGACTCGGCGGACGGCTCCGCCCGGGCGTCACCCCGCTGCTCGCCGCCGCCGTCGCCGACGAGTACCCCACCGGCCCCGCCCATGTCTCCCGGCTCGCCGGGACGGACCCGGCGCACGCGCTGGAGTGGTGGCGACGGTATCTCGCGCTGCTCGTCCCTCCCGTGCTGGCCGCCTACTTCGACCACGGTCTGGTGCTCGAACCCCATCTCCAGAACGTCGTCCTCTGCGTCGACGCCGACGGCGGGCCCGCCCAGATCCTCTTCCGCGACCTGGAGGGCGCCAAGCTCGTCCCCGACCACCACGAGCAGGCGCTCGCCGCCCTGCCCGCGGAGGTCGCAGGGCCCCTGACCTACGACGCCCGGCGCGGCTGGGACCGGGTCGTGTACTGCCTGTTCGTCAACCACATCGCCGAACTGCTCGCCGCCCTCGCCGATCTGCACCCGCAGAGCGAGCCCGCGCTCTGGGCCGAGGTGCGCCGCACCATCGAGGAGTACGCCGAGGGCAGTGGCCGCCCGCCCCGGCTCAGCGGGCTGCTGGCCGGAGTCCCGCTGCCCGCCAAGGCCAATCTGCTCGCCCGCTGGGAGCGCTCGGCCGACCGGCACGCCGGATATGTACGACTGCCGTCCCCGCTCGCCGAGGATGTGCTCACCCAGGCGATCCGCGCCGAGACCGATGGTCGCCGCCGGTGATCCCGCCCGCCGTGCACCGGCTCGCCCGCTCGCTGCCCGCCGGCCGGCTCCCCGCCTATCTCTACGACCTCGGCGCCCTGCGCGAGCACGCCCGCCGCATCCGCGAGGCGCTGCCCGAACGGGTGGAGCTGTACTACGCGGCCAAGGCCAACCCGGAAGCGGAGATCCTCGCCGCCCTCGCGGACCGGGTCGACGGCTTCGAGGTGGCCTCCGGCGGCGAGCTCGCCCATGTGGCGGACGCCGCGCCGGGCCTGCCGCTGGCCTTCGGCGGGCCCGGCAAGACGCCCGAGGAGATCGAGTCGGCCCTGCGGCTGGGCGTGGCGCGGTTCCATGTGGAGAGCGCGCACGAGCTCGCCGTACTGGCGCACTCGGCCGCCCGCTCCGGCGCCCGCGCGGGCGTACTGCTCCGCTTCAACCTCCCGGTCTCCGGCGGGCTGCTCGACGGCAGCGCACTGGCCATGGGAGGGCGGCCCGCGCCCTTCGGAATCGATCCGTCCGAAGCGGACGCGGTGGTGCGCGGGTTCACCGACGGCGCCTACGGCCGGCTGGAGCTGCGCGGCGTCCACGCCCATCTCGCCAGTGGTCTCGACGCGCCCCGGCAGCTCGCGGTGGCCGGGTCCGTCGTCCGGTGGTCGGCCGGGCTCGCCGCCCGCCACGGCATCGCGCTGCCCGAGGTGAACGTCGGCGGCGGCATGTCCGTCGACTACGCCCGGCCCGGCCGGCGGTTCGACTGGACCGCCTACGGCAAGGGCCTCGGCAGGATCGCCGACGACCACCCGGGAGTGACCCTGCGCATCGAGCCGGGGCGCGCGGTGAGCGCGTACTGCGGCTGGTACGCCACCGAGGTCCTCGATGTGAAGCACAGCCACGGCGAGGACTTCGCCGTGGTCCGCGGCGGCACCCACCATCTGCGCACCCCCGCGGCCAAGGGCCACGACCAGCCCTGCGCCGTCCTCGCGGCCGAGGAGTGGGACCGCTCCCGGCCCATGAGCCGGGGCGGCCCGGTCACCCTCGTCGGGCAGCTGTGCACCCCCAAGGACGTCCTCGCCCGTGCCGTCCCCGTCCCCGGCGGTCTGCGAGCGGGCGACCGGGTGGTCTTCGCGATGGCGGGGGCGTACG
>NZ_VCLA01000204.1:48499-55204 GCF_009600885.1 Streptomyces jumonjinensis | reverse complement strand
CCTTCCGGCCTCTTCGGTCCGGCCGGAGGACGGTCCGCGATGACCCGCGACGACCGGCGGCCCGATCCTTCGGGGACCGACCGCAGGGGAGGCCGGGCCGGGGCCCGGACGACCGGGACGGCCGGGGAGGCCGGGGAGCGGATGGCCGTCCACGGCGGTCGCCGTACCGGGAGATGGGCGGCGCGTCCTTGCCGTATCGGTCATTCGGACCAGGGCGAGTCCAGGATCGTCCGTACGAAATCCCCGCGCTCGAAACCCGGTACGCAGTGCTGGAGAACATCCGCCTTCACATTGCCGAACGCCGTCTGCGGCTCCGGGCGGATTCCCTCCGCGAACGCCTCGATGATGCGCCGCTTGAAGTCCGGCCGCGGATGCAGAGTGACGATGGCCGCACGGTCCGTATCGGAGATGGCGTCGAAACCGATGCCGAGCACGTCATATTCGACACCTGCGGTCACCAAAGCCACTTCCGGCTCCATGAACTCGGGAATGCCGGGGGTGGTGTGCAGAGCGATGGCGGTCCACACCCGGCGCACGCTGTCCTCGGGCACCCCCCGGCTCCGGAGAAACCGCCGTGCCTCGTCCGCGCCGTCGACTTCGAAGCGCCGCCCGCTCCCCCGGAATGGCTCGCCGAGCCCCAGATCGTGGAACATGGCCCCGATGTAGAGCAGCTCGGGGTCGAAGGAGAGGTCGCGATTGCGCCCTTGGAGGGCGCCGAAGAAGTAGACCCGGCGCGAATGGTCGTAGATCAGCGAACTGGTGGTGTCCCTGACCAGTTCGGTGGCCTCCCGGGTCAATGTGGTGTTCGGAAGGGGGAGTCCCCCGATCGGGGGATGAGTGCTCGTCATGGGTATTCTCCGGGTTTCCTCGTACGATTGCCGATGAGGGTGCCGATCCTGCCCGGTTCGTCCGGCGGCGGCTATGACCCGGGCTCCGTGTCCGCGCGACGGGATGCCCACAAGGAGCTCACAGACAAGGAACGGGGTATCACGCTGTGTTCACCGCGTGATAGGAGGTTCAAGTGAACTTTGGTGCAATCGTGACCAGTAGGACGCGTGAGGCTGATGGTGACCGACATCACTGCCCTTCGGAGTGCACGGAATTCGTCCTTCAGGCGTCTCGGTAAGTGTCAGGAATACGTCAACGACCCGCGCGCGCGGATGGGTTCGCGGTGCGAATATGCGGCTGCCCGGATCGGGGACGTTCGACTGGCGAGCATATCTCAGCAATATGACGGTACGTGATGAATCAACTACATCAGATCTGCGTATTGCCCTCATGGCCACACAGTGGCCCAGAACAGTCCCGTGTGGGCCAGGGAGAAAGCATGAAACCGTTCGCGTGGAACTACGCTCGCCCGGCCGAGCTGGCGCCTGTGATCGATCAGTACTCGTACGACTCCACTCTGCAGCTGAACGTCCTGCCCGACGGCCGCCCCGCCGTCTCGGACCGGACGCTGCTGGCGGCGGTCGGCACCACCACCTCCACCGCCGGATCCGCCACCCACTTCGACGACTGAAGCGCATCACACGATGACGGTGCTGATCCTCACCTGTGAGCAGGACGTGACCGCGGACATGGTGGTGGCGCAGCTGCACCGAAGAGGCGTCCCCCTCGTCCGGTTCGACCCCGCCGACCTTCCCGGGGAGGGCGCGCTCTCCGCGGAGTACGTCCGGGGCGAGTTCCGCGGCTATCTGTCGACGGGCGGCCGGGTGGTGAGCATGGACGGCCTGCGCTCCATCTGGGTGCGCAGGCCCGGCGAGCCGGCGGCGCACGCCGCCGAACCCTCGGAATGGCTCACCGCCGAGAGCGGGCAGGCGCTGTACGGAGTACTGGAGTGCACGGGGGCCCGCTGGATGAACGAGCGGGACGCCGCGGCCAAGGCACGGCTGAAACCATGGCAGCTGCGCCTCGCCCACCACAGCGGCTTCCCCGTGCCCGCGACGGTCGTCACCACCTACCCCCGGGTCGCCCGGCAGTTCGCCGAACAGTACCGGCATGTGGTGGTCAAGGCGGTGTCGGGCAAGCCGCCGGGCGAACCGCCGATGGCCCTGCCCACCACACTCGTACCGCCGGACACCGACTTCTCCGATGTGGCAGCCGGCCCCACGCTGCTCCAGCGCTATATCGCCAAGCGCGCCGACATCCGGCTCACGGCGGTCGGCGACCGGCTGTTCGCCGCCCGGAAGCCCGCCGAGCCGGGGCAGGTGGACGGGCGGTACGGCGACACCGGGCACACCTGGGAGCCCGTCGAGGTGCAGCCGCGGGTCGAACGGTCCGTGGCGCTGTACCGGAAGCTCGCCGGACTCGCCTACGGGGCCTTCGATTTCGCGGAGGACTCCGAGGGGACCTGGTGGTTCCTGGAGTGCAACCAGGGCGGCCAGTTCGGCTTCATCGAACTGGAGACCGGCCAGCCGATCGCGGACGCGGTCGCCGAATGGCTCGGCGCCCCGGGGGAGTGCGCATGACCCCGTGACCGTCGTACGTCCGGTACGCGCCGCCGCCGGGAGGGCGCGTACCGGTGTCGCCCGAACGCCGCTTCCCCTCCCGGCCGACCGGGAAGGGGCCGCTCCGGCTCCTCTCTGCCCCGGTGCCGGACTCTGTGATCGGACCGCTCCGGCCTTCCTCCGGTCCCGGCTCCGGCCTTCCTCCGGTCCCGGTGCCGGCCTTCCTTCGGCCCTCTTTCGGCCCCGGCTCCGGCCCTCCGCGAACGTCAGCGGCCTGTCAGCCGTGCCCGCCACCATCGGCCAGTGCCGACGGGGGTGGCGTACAGCGGATGGGCACGGCCGGCGCCTCACCTCACGGCTGTCACGTTCATGTTCCCGCCGTGTTCCCACGAGACCCGCGAGAGAGCCGTCGATCCGTCAGAAGCCTGCCGGAGTTCTCCCGGAGCTCCGCCGGACAGCCGCCGGGCCGAGAGATAGGGCACCTGCCGATGAGTGGAAGAACCAGACGTGTGAGGCGTCTGCTGCGGAGAGCCGCGACGCCCCTGGCCGTCTGCGCGATGGTGCTCGGCACGGCCGTTCCGGCGACCGCCGCGCCCACCGCGGTGCCGGACTGCTGGCTGCGCCCCGCGGAGACGCACCGGGACTGGACCGGGATGAACTTCACCGGTGACATGTGGTGCGAGGTGACCCAGGGCTGGGTGCGTATCCAGTCGCGCTCCACCAGTCCCGTCGTGGGATGGGCGGAGTACTCCCCGCGCTGGTTCGTCTGCTGGAAGGAAGGCTCCGACTATCTCGGCTCCAACCTCTGGTACTACACCCAGGGCGACCGGGTCGTGGCCTCGCCGACCGTGAAGGCCTGGGGCTATATGCCGGCGGTCGTCGTGAAGACCCCCCAGCACCCCATGCCGGGGCTGGCCCAGTGCCCCTGGTCCTCATCATGACGATCTCCCAGGAGTCCGCGATGAAGAGCGCATCATCCGCTGTATCCGGAGTGGCACGCCACCGCGGCGCGCTCATGGCCGCCGCGTTGCTCTCCCTGACCCTCTCCGCCGCTCCCGCGCACGCTGCCGTGGCACCCCCGTCCGCCGTGGCGGCCACCTGTGTGATCCAGGAGGGGCTCGATCTGCGCGACACCATCGGCAATGTCTTCACCAAAGCGCTCAACTGCGACAACCTCCCCTCCGAGGTCTTCGGCAGGCCCGCCTTCGACGCCCCCATCACCGGATGGCTGAAACTATCGCCTTCCCGGTTCACCTGTTTCACCAAGGGGCCCGCGGATACCACCGGCAACACCTACTGGTACTACGTCCAGGGCGACCAGGTCGGCGAACTCCCCCCGATCAAGGGCTGGGGCAATGTCCCGGGCGAGGTCCTCCAGCTCTCCGGCGGCCTCACCCACCCCGTCGCCGGTCTTCCGCGCTGCCCCTGGTTCTAGGTCGTGTCTTCAAAGTCCCGTCTGCCTGCCGTGCCCTGGCACGCACGCTCGCTGCGTTGTCGTCAGTCGCCGATGCTCCGCATGGACTCCTTCCTCCGCCTTGCGATCGCACGCACCAGACCCCGCCAGGCCCTCCCCCTGGGCTTCGCCCGGGGGGACCCCCATCCGGGCGGACGACGCTACTTTGAAGACACTCCCTAGACCCCCCAGCACCTTGCCGGAGTATTCGAATCCGCCTGAGAGGACCCTCATGAGGACAGGACCGAGAACCCGCATAGCCGCCGCCGCGGCGCTCATCGCCTGTGCGACGGCCCTCGCCGTGCCCGGCTCGGCGACGGCGACGACCGGTGCCGCGCCGGGCTCCGCCGGCTCGGCCGCCGTCGCCGTCGAAGCGCCGTCCGTGCCCGCGGTGATGGCCCGTGCCAGAGCGCTCGCCTCGGGCAGCGAGTGGCGTCTGTGCATGTATCTGGGCGGGCACACCACCGTGCAGATGGGCAGTACGGGCGAGCCCGTGCGGCACCTCCAGTGCATACTCAGCGAGGTCTACCGCTATGTGAACGTCCCCACGAACGGCGTCTTCGAAGAGGTCACCAAGGCATCCGTGGAACATCTCCAGAGGGCGTTCGGCCGCACCGTCACCGGTGTCGTCGACACCGCGACCTGGGCCGTGCTGCACCCCTGAACCCGCGCAAGCCCCACGGGGCGGGCCCGGGCCGCCGGTGAGGCGGTCCCGGGCCCGCCCCGCGTCATGTTCTGGGGCGCGGGGTGAGGAAGACGTCGTACCCGCTGTTGGTGTCGCCCGTCACCAGATTCGACGCGGAGGAGTGGAAGGCCAGGTACTGGCCGTTCGCGCTGATCTCGGTGGCGATGGTGAAGCCGTTGCCCTGTACGTATCTGCTGTTGACGCTGGCCCGTACGGTGGTCCTGGTCTGCCGGTCCCAGACGAACGCGTCGTCGGAGCCGTTGGTGTCGTCGGGCACCAGGGTCTCCGACCAGGAGGTGAAGGCGACGTACCGTCCGTCGTCGGTGATGGTCGGCGAGTACGAGCTCATCAGGCTCTCATAGCCGTCGTGGCCGAAGCTGACGCGCTGGGTGGTCGCGCTCTGCCGGTCCCTCAGGAACACATCGTTCAGACCGTCGTTGTACTGGTTGGGCACCAGATCGCCGGCGTTCGAGGAGAAGGCGACGTACCGTCCGTCCGCGCTGATGGCCGGCTCACCGGAATCGCGGTCTGCGGAGCCGCCGCCGTGGGCCGGACTGACGCGCTCGGTGGTGCCGCTCTGCCGGTCCCGTACGAAGGCGTCGAAGAACTGGCCGGTGTCGCCGGAGACCAGATTGCCCGCCTGGGAGGCGAACGCGATCTGCCGCCCGTCAGGGGTGACATCAGCTCCCACGGAGGGGCCGTTGCCCTGCGCGCCGCTGCTGGAGACGCTGACCCGCTCGACGGAGCCCGTTCCCAGATCGCGCAGAAACACATCGGACACGCCGTTGGTGTCGCCCGTGACGAGGTTGGCCGCTGAGGACTCGAAGGCGAGATGCCGTCCGTCCGGGGTGATCGACGGCGCGGCGGAGGCGTGGGAGCCGAGCTGGCCCGCCCCCGATCTGCTGACCAGCTCGGTGACGCCGGTCTGCCGGTCCCTCAGGAAGACGTCCGTGGCGTTGTTGGTGTCGCCCGGCGCCAGGGTGCTCGCATCGGACTGGAAGGCGACGTACCGTCCGTCCGCGCTGATGGAGGGCGCCTTCGACCCCTTGTCGCCCTGCGCGCCGTTGCTGGAGACGCTGACGAGCTCGGTCGCGCCCGTCACCCGGTCCCGGACGAAGACGTCTCCCTGACCGTTGGCGTCCCCCGTGACCAGCTGGGCGCTCAGGGCCTCGAAGGCGACATAGCGGCCGTTCGCGCTGACGCTGTTGGTGTGCTGGGGGATGTTGCCGATGCCCTCGGTGATCTGGGCCCCGCCCGGGGTGAGACTCAGCCGCTCCATGCCCGTGTCGGGCGGCGCCGGCTCACTGGCCGGGTCGTTGCCGATTCTCGGCTGGCGCTGGTGGAAGGCGATCCCCGACTGCCCGGTGCACTCGGCCAGCCGTACCGACACCCGGGGGAAGGGGGAGCCCCCGGCCACCTCCAGACACTTGGCCGGGGTGGAGGTGAGCGGTTTGAGCCAGACATGGGTGGTGCGGTCCTCCACCAGGAAGCTGGTGCCCGCCTGGCCCGTGCAGGTCGCCTGACGGACGAGCGTCCCCGTCGCTCCGGACGAGTTCTGCATCTCCATGCAGCTGCCGCTGTTGGCATTGACGACATTGACCGAGCCGCCGCCCGCCGCCGACTCCTGGAGCCGCCAGACCGCTCCGGCCTGGCCGGTGCAGTCGGCCTGGAGGACCGGGGCACCGGGCTGGAGGGAGGAGTTCTCCGTCTCCAGGCAGCGTCCGCTGTGCGTGGCGATGATGTTGATCTCCCCGGCGCGTCCGCCTGCGCCTGCGCCTGCGCCCGCGCCCGCGACCTCGGCCGCCCGGACGGGCGGGGCCGCGGCGAGGCCCAGCAGCGCGGCGAGGGAGAACAGGGCGGTCAGGATCGCGATGGCGCCGCCTGAGCGGCCGGTATGAGGTGCTGTCATGAGAAAACCTCTCCAGAAGGGGCGGCCCAGGGGCCGCTGAGCGGACCACTGGCTCCGGGACATGACGGAGGCCACGGCTCCGGCGGCGAAGCCGCGGCCTCCTGGGCAGCGGGGGGAGGGGATACCGCTCAGAGGGTCATCCGCCAGTGCTGGTCACGGGTGAAGGAGTTGGTCCACTGGTCGGCCTCGACGTCGTCGGCCAGACTCTCGC
>NZ_VCLA01000204.1:47122-48090 GCF_009600885.1 Streptomyces jumonjinensis | reverse complement strand
GACTGCTGCCGTGAGCCGTCGCACGCGGACTGGACGGCCTGTGCTCCATTGGCGAGGCCCGCGTGCTCGATCTCCAGGCATTTGCCCGTGCCGACGTTGACCAGCCCGACCGTCTGGCCGCCCGCCGCGGTCACATGCCAGCGCTGGTCGAGCGCTCCGGAGCAGGGCAGTTGGACGGCGTGCGCCTGATCCGCCCCGCTCGCGCCCCGGATGGCGAGGCATTTGCCGCTGTTGGCGTTGACGACGGTGGTCTCGCGTACGGGCTCGGTGCGCTGGACGAAGGAGGCTCCGGCCTGCTGGACGCAGTCCCACTGGCGCAGCGGGACATTGTCGGCGAGGGAGGACTCGGCGACCTCTACGCATTTGCGCGGACTGGTCGTCAGGGTCTCGATCCGGGCCGCGCTGTCGCCGCCGCCGGCATCGGTGAGCACGAAGGACGCGCCGGGGGCGTTGTCACAGGGGCCCTGCTGGACGGGGGCGCCGGACGCGGCGCCGGAGTTCTCGATCCGCAGACACTTCCCGGTCGAGGCGTTGACGATCTGGACCGCTCCGCCGCCGGCGGCGGAGGCGCGGAGATACCACAGGGCGCGGGCGCCGCCGGAACAGCGCTGCTGCCGCACGGGTTCGCCGTCGAGCGCGGAGGCGACCTCGACGCATTTGCCGCTGTGCACGGCCAGGATGTTGACCTCCTGGCGGAGCGCGGACCCGGCCGGCGCCGCGGCGGTCGCCGCCGTCGCGGCGGCGAGGCCGAGCAGGGCGGCGATGAGCGACAGCGCGATCAGGAACCGTGCGGCGCCCGGGGCGGGCAGGCCGCCCCGGGCGGCGGGGGATGGCGACGTCATACCATGCGCTCCTTGCTCATTCCGGGGCGGACGCCCTGGCCCGCGCCTGGGCGATGGGATGGGTGGGGTGAGCGGGTCTCCCAGCTTCCCCCGGCCGCTGACGGATACCTGACCAGTGGCTGACCG
>NZ_VCLA01000204.1:40300-46564 GCF_009600885.1 Streptomyces jumonjinensis | reverse complement strand
TCGACGGGCGCACATCGAGCTTCGACTCCACATAAGGCGCCTCGGTGGTCGCGGGCGGGGTCGGTGAGCGCAGCGCGCGGACGCAGACCACTGCCGCGTTGGCGACGACCGTGGTCACCAGCACCACGAAGAGGATGATCAGCACACCGTCCACGGTGGAGTTGGTGACGATGGTGTGCATATCGTCCATGCTCTTGGCGGGCGGCAGCACCGTCCCCGCGTCGATGGCGTCCGCGAACCGGTCCCGCTGCGCGAAGAAGCCGACCCTCGGGTCGGGTGAGAACACCTTCTGCCAGCTGGCGGTGAAGGTGACCGCCACGGTGAAGGCGAGCGGGAGGCCGGTCACCCACGCCCAGCGGAACCGGCCCGACTTGATCAGCAGCGTGGTGGCCACGGTCAGCGCGATGGCCGCCAGCAGCTGGTTGGCGATCCCGAACAGCGGGAAGAGCTGGTTGATCCCGCCGAGCGGGTCGGTGGCCCCCGCGTAGAGGAAGTAGCCCCAGCCGGCCACGACCAGCGCGCTCGCCAGCCAGATGCCCGGCTTCCAGTTGACCCGGCCGAGCGGCTTCCAGACATTGCCCAGCATGTCCTGGAGCATGAACCGGCCCACCCGGGTACCGGCGTCGACGGTCGTCAGAATGAAGAGCGCCTCGAACATGATGGCGAAGTGGTACCAGAACGCCTTCATGCCCTCCCCGCCGATCACATCGGAGAAGATCTGCGACATGCCGACCGCCAGCGTCGGAGCTCCGCCCGTCCGGGCGACCAAGGTGCTCTCCTCGACCGCCTTCGCCGCCGCCGCCAGCTCCTGGGGCGAGATGGTGAAGCCGAGGCCGGCCACCGCCTGGGACGCCGACTCCACACTGGAACCGAGCAGTCCGGCCGGCGCGTTCATGGCGTAGTAGAGACCGGGGTCGAGCACGGAGGCCGCGATCAGCGCCATCACGGCGACGAACGACTCCATGAGCATGGCCCCGTAGCCGATCATCCGGACCTGGGACTCCTTCTCGATCAGCTTGGGCGTGGTGCCCGAGGAGACCAGGGAGTGGAAGCCGGAGAGCGCACCGCAGGCGATGGTGATGAACAGGAACGGGAACAGCGACCCCGCGAAGACCGGACCGTTGCCGCCCGAGGCGAAGTCCGTCACCGCGTCGGCCTGGAGCACGGGGGCGGCGAACAGCACACCGAGCGCCAGCAGCACAATGGTGCCGATCTTCATGAAGGTCGACAGATAGTCACGGGGCGCGAGCAGCATCCACACCGGCAGGACCGAGGCGATGAAGCCGTAGCCGACCAGACAGAAGACGAGCGTCGTCGGGCTGAGGGTGAAGGAGTCCGCCAGCGACGAGTTCTCGATCCAGCCGCCGCCCACGATCGCGAGCAGCAGCAGGACCACCCCGATCACGCTGGTCTCCAGCACCCGGCCCGGCCGGATGACATGCATGTAGAAGCCCATGAACAGCGCGATCGGGATGGTCATCGCGACCGAGAAGGTCCCCCACGGCGAGTGCGCCAGCGCGTTCACCACGACCAGCGCCAGCACCGCCAGCAGAATGATCATGATGACGAAGACGGCGATGAGCGCCGCCGCTCCGCCCACCTTTCCGATCTCGTCCCGGGCCATCTGCCCCAGACTCTTGCCGTCCCGGCGCATGGAGAGGAACAGGACCACCATGTCCTGCACCGCACCGGCGAAGATCACGCCGAAGACGATCCAGATGGTGCCCGGCAGATAGCCCATCTGCACCGCGAGCACCGGACCCACCAGCGGGCCCGCGCCCGCGATGGCGGCGAAGTGATGGCCGAGCAGCACCCGGCGGTCGGTGGGCTGGAAGTCGACGCCGTCCTCCAGCCGCTCGGCCGGGGTCGCCCGGGTGTCGTCGGGGCGCAGCACCCGGGTCACGATGAACCGGGAGTAGAACCGGTAGGCGATGGCATACGACCCGAGAGCGGCGCCGACCAGCCAGACGGCCGAGATCTCCTCACCACGGGCGAGGGCGAGCACACCCCAGCAGATCGCGCCGACGACGGCGACGGTCGTCCACAGCAGAACGGATTTCGGATTGGCCCGCGATAGGGGCGCGGAGGACCGCGACACGCTGGCTCCTTCACAGAGGCGATGGGTGACGGACAGTGGGACGTGAGACGGCGGGGTCAGCGCCCGGACCCGCTCACCGGAGCGGACCCGGGCGAGCGGCTGAGCGGCCGGCAGGGCTCCGGGCGCCCGGACGAGCTGATACCAGGAGAAGAACGGCACACCGGCCGGCCGGGGCCGCACCCCTGCGTACCAGGGCGCCCACAGCGGCGCGACCACGGGCGCGGGAAGAAGGAGTCCGGCCGCGACCCGGCGGCCCGTCCCCGGCCGCCGTGCCCCGGACGGCGGTCGTCTCCGGCCATGGGAATCCTCCTCCGTCACCCGCCGCCGGGCCCTGTTCCCCGCCGGTCTGTGGAAGAGTTGCCGACCTGCGCGATTTGGTTGACAGAAGACGCCGGGAAGATTTCCGGGCACCGCCCGCCCGGAGCTCCGGTACCCGCGAGGAAACCGGCGCGCACGTCGGCGCGGAACGAGCCACGGACGGTGAACGATGCCCCAAGGAGGCGCGGCGGCGGCCTTCCACCCGGTCGCGGTCGCGGGCGCCGCGCCGCCACGGGCCAGGGGCGTACCGGGCGGCCCGGACACCGCCTCCCTGCCCCCGCGATCCACCCATCAGACCCGGCCCGAGACGGGAACCAGCTCCCCATGAGACGGACATCGCGCGCCGGCCGCGCCCTCGCCACACCACGGCCCGCCGGGCCGATGGACGCCCGCGCACCCGAACTCCGCGCGGTCGCCGACCCCGCCGACCTGGACCGGGAAGAGGCCCTCGCCCGTCTCTTCGAACGGCACTACGCCTCGATGCTGCGCCTCGCCGCACTGCTGGGCGCCGACGACCCGGAGAACATCGTCGCCGAGGCCTACTACGAGATCTACCGCAAGTGGCGCCGACTGCGCGACGCCGACCGCGCCGAGTCGTATCTGCGCTCCGTCGTCTGCAACCTCACCCGGATGCGGATACGCCACCTCCAGATCGTCCGCAAGCACACCGAGCCGCCGGTCGCCGAGTGGGCGGCGTCCGCCGAGTACACCGCGCTGCTCCATGACGACCAGCGGGCGCTGATCGCGGCGCTCGGGCAACTGCCCCCCAGACAGCGCGAGGCGCTGGTGCTGCGTCACTGGATGGGACTGAAGGAAAGCGAGATAGCCAAGGCCATGGGGATCTCCACCGGCTCGGTCAAGACCCATACCGCGCGCGGCATCGCCGCCCTGACCCAGGTACTGGAGAACCGGCGATGACCGGCCCCGGCGCCGAGCCGGTCAGCGGCCCCGACACCGAACGGCGGCTGAGCGAGGCCATGGCGGCGCTCGCGGAGCAGGTGCACCCCGCCCCCGGCGCCTACCGGACCGCACGAGGGGAGTGGCGGCGCCGCGAACGCAGACGGCGGCTGGTCCTCGCCCTGCTGGCCGCCGTGGTCCTCGCCCTGGCCGTCATCGCCGGGCTCTGGCTGCCCGACTCGGCGCCCGACGGCTCCGGCCCGGTCTTCGACGGCGACCGGGACCCGGCCCCGACGGCTCCGGCCGCCCGCCCCGGAGGCTGAGCGCCCGGAGACTGAGCGCCCGGGGCCGCCGGCGCCCGGAGTACACGTCAGAGATCGGCCGCCACCGCGCTGTCGTACGGCTGCGGCCCCACCACCAGCACCCCGAGACCGTCGCCCGCCGCCAGCGACACCCGCCGGATCCGCTGCTCCCACCCCGGGGGCCAGGCGGTCTCCTCATCCCATCGCACACCCTCCAGCCGGACCCCGTCCAGGGCGACGGTGTGCAGATCCGCGCCCCTGAAGTCATTGCCCGCCTCCTCGGCCTCGGTGACCGCGCCGAGCAGCGACACCGCCGACTGATACGCCACATCGAGATCGTCGGCGAGATCCTCGGCCACCTCCAGCGCACCGGCCCAGGAGACCTCCCTGCCGCCCAGCCGGGGAATCAGCTCCGCCTCCAGCAGGGTGCGGGCGGCGTCCGCCGCGTCCATCAGCCGGGCGGCCCGCTCGGACAGCCGGGCCTGAGCCACCTCCAGATAGTCGTATCCGGTCAGCGCGGGCGGCAGCCGCCGCGCTCTCGGCAGCGCCAGCACCCGCCCCAGGTCGTCGCCCACCCGTGCCAGCCGCTCCCTGGACGTCTCCGGCAGCGACTCCGCCTCCAGCTGGACGATCAGCTCCTGCACGGCGTCGCGCGCGCGGCGCACCGACTCGTCCAGATCCTGCGGCCAGTAGTCCCGGGCGATCCGCAGCGCCTGCTCCCGGTACTTCAGCCGCACCGCCGCGGGACGCCGCATCAGCACGCCCGCGCTCCGGGCGAAACCCGCTCCCGCACCCCGCCGTTCACAGGCCAGCGCCGCCCGGCGCAGCCGCTCCGTACGCCGCACGACGGCCGAGAGCGTCTGCCGGTGCGCCGCCGCCAGCAGCCCGTCCAGAGCGGTGTCGGGATCACGCGGCTCCGGCGGGCCGCCCTGCCCCGTCAGACCGTCGTAGACCGCGATACCGAGCTGCTCGTGTGCCGCGTCCAGCAGCGCGTCGAGCCGGCCGGCCCCGCCGCCGTCGCTCATCGCTCCACCTCCCGTACGCCGGTCTCCGCCGGATCCTCCAGGTCCGCCGGACCCTCCAGGCCCAGCTGCGCCTTCAGCGTCGCCCGCGCCCGGGCCAGGTTCTGGCGCACCGCCTCCGGGCTGATGCCCATGGCCTGCGCGCTCTCCTGCGCGGTGAAGCCGTCCAGATTCCACGCCAGCGCGGCCCGCTGCTTGGCCGGCAGCCGCAGCAGCAACTCCACCACCCGGCGCTCCTCGGTGCCCAGCTCCGCGGCGTGCGCCGGGGTCTGCCAGTGCGCCGTCCGTACGTCCGGGATCTCCGCGCAGGGATCCTCGGGCCGCACCTGCTGCCGTAACCAGCAGCGCCAGGCCACCGTCCGCAGCCACGCCTTGGGATGGGTGATCCGGATGCCGGGACGGCACATCTGGGTGAAGGCGTCCTGGGCCGCGTCCTGCGCCTCGTTCCACGACGCCCCGTTCAGCAGCAGAAAGCGCACCAGACCCGGGAACTCGGCATGGTGGAGCTCCTCCGCCAGATCCCGGCCGCTGAGCACGGCCGGCGGGCTCTGCGGAGCCTCGGTGACCCGTAGTTCAGCGCTCGCCGCGTCCTCCATGACGGCTCACCCCGGCTCCGCCGAACGGGCCGTCGGCGGGCCCCCGCCCGGATGCGGCGGGACCGGCCGGAGCACCCTCGCGCCCCCACCGGTCCTGCCCCGCGAGCGTCCGCGCCACGATGTCCCGCACCATGCGCTCCAGACCGCGCCGCGCGGCTGCCGCCGTTCGTCCAACGGCGCCGAGCAGCACTATCGCCGCCGCCGCCGACAACACCAGATCCACGGAATCCTCCTGACACCCGGCCGGTGCCGACTCTGTGCGGCACCGGGATTCCTAGGTCGTGTCTTCAAAGTCCCGTCCCTTTGAAGACACGACCTAGTGCGCGGGAGCGCCGGATGTGTGACATCGCCCGCGCCGTCCGGGCGGTTTTACGCCGGGGCGCGCTCGAACGGGCCGGGCACCGGGAAGTACGCCTCCAGGAAGGGCCGGAGCAGTCGCGCCTGGCTCTCGACGTCCTCATCGCCGGAGACGGTGTCATTGATGCAGAACGCCTGCCGGTCACGGCGGGCCAGCAGCTGGCCGAGCCGTCTCCCGGTGTCCGGATGGGCGAGGTCGACATAGGCGTAGCTGATCCGCCCCGCGACCGCGCGGGAGGTCTGGTAGGCGTAGTAGTGGTGGAAGGAGGACGCGATCGACAGATCCTCCAGACTCCGGAACCGGCTGCCGGCGGTGGCCCGGTGACGGTCGGCGAAGACGCTCTCGATCTCCGCCAGCACACTGCGCCGCAGCGGGTACGGAATGTGCTTCATCTTATGCGTGATGACCGTCTGGAAGTGCGAGTCCAGCAGCGTCCGGTTGTTCTTGCCCGCGGCGGAGACGGGCACATCCTGATCGCCGGGCTCCCCCATGGGGATCAGCGCGGGGGAGGGGAAGAACTTGGTCAGCCCGTTGGAGTGGAAGAAGTCCTGCGGGGTGACGGGCCGGCCGAGGAACATGTCGTCGTTGAAGTAGAGGAAGTGCTCCGACAGCCCCTTGATGTGATGGAGCTGGCTCTCGATCGCATGGGAGTTGAAGGTGGGCAGCACCCGGG
>NZ_VCLA01000204.1:37890-39879 GCF_009600885.1 Streptomyces jumonjinensis | reverse complement strand
AGGAGCGGAGCGAGTAGCGCAGTTCGTCGCGGCTGGCGAAGCGGGCGGTGTTCGCCGCCTCCTCGTGGTACGGCTGCCCCTGGGCCTCCTGCCGGCGGCGCAGCCACTCCGGATCCTGGCCGTCCACCCAGGTGTAGACGACGTCGATGGGGAACCGGATGTCGTCGGGCCGCGGTGAGGCGAACTCCCGTCGGGTGCGCACCGGCGGGAGTCCGCTGTCGGCGGCGGCGAGCCGGGTGAAGAGCGCGCCCGGCCGCCACACCGGTGTGTCCACGAGCGGCACCTCATCGGCCACCGGCTGGGGCCGGGGCGCGCTGAGCCGGTCCCCCTCCTCGGCCCAGAACTCCACGTCACAGCCGTATTTGGGGCCGAGGATCAGCCGTCCGCCGGGGTCCGCGTGGTACCACGTCAGCCGGATCACCCGCGCCGAGGCCAGCCGCCTCCAGGTGGCGGGGACGAAGCCGGGAGCGGACTCCCGGGGGGTGCCCGAGCGGCCGTCCATCGCCGAGACATAGCCGGGCAGCCGCTCACAGAGCGCGGCCAGCTCCCGGTGAACACGCGGGCGGTCCCGCTCCGGGACCGCGATCACGGCCGAGTCGTTCCGCCGGCCCCGTACCCAGAAGTAGTCCGCCCCGGCCGCCTCCAGGGCCTCGCACACCGCCGCCGCGTTGTCCTGCCGGGCCTGGAGAGGGGAGATCGCGGCCCCGGTCAGCAGCACCTTCGGCACACCGCGCACCGTGCCGAGCGGCCGGTCGGACGCCAGCAGCGGCCTCGGATGCCGCCGTATCGCGCGCTCGGCCCGCGCGCCGCTCAGCCGGGGCCCGAGGCTGGGCCACGCGGCGAGCACCTGTTTGAGCTGCGAACGGATCCGCCGGGAGACCAGGCGCGCGATGGTGCGCCGGAGCCGTACCGGCAGCACACGGCGGTAGGCGGTCACCGGCCACGAGGATTCCGGATTCCGCCGGGCCAGCCTCTGCGCCGCGAGGATGCTCCGCTGAGCTCCGTCTTCCGGGGCCCCGGCCCCCCGTTCCGTTGGATGGTGCATACGACCTCTTCGGGATGGTTGTGATCATACCGGGGCCTTCTGTGGCACCCCGTTGCATCCTTTGATGCGCGGGGATGCGGAAAGGTTGTAGGAAGAGGTCCCTGTCCGGGGAAGCAGCGCCGTCGCCGCGGGTGTCGCCCGCGCCCGCCGAAGTCCCGTCCCGGGCAACGGGATCGGGCATCCCGGCCCCGGGCCCGGACGGGCTATCACCCCGCGATCGGATCCCGGCGGCCCCCGGGGATCAGAACCCCGGGTCCTCGACGAGGCGGTCGATGGCGGGCCCCAGGAATCCGGTGGTCAGGGCCGCCCTGCGAGCGGCCCACCGCCGGGAGACCGGAACAGGGTCGCCGTACCGCCGCCGCCGGATGTCCGCCACCACCTCGGCGGGCGCCTCCAGCTCCGTCGTGAGCGCATCGAGCGCCTCGGCCTTGGTGATCAGCGCGCCGGTCCGCAGGGTCGCCGACGCGCGGGCCAGGGTCAGCAGCCCGAGGTCGACCCAGACGTCCTGCCGCCACAGCCTCTCTCTGCGTACGGCGGGACGCCAGTACTCCCGCAGATCGCGGACGACGAATCCTGCGAGCTGATCGTCGGTCACCTCCGGCAGCAGCTCCGCCGGCGGCCCGCCGCTCAGCACCACCCCGAATCGGTGCAGCTCACACCGGGTCACCTCGGTCACGGGCGGGTGCAGCAGCCGGCGATGGGCCCAGGCGAGATGCGGACGGGCCGGATCCGCCAGCGCTTCCCCGGCCACCGGATAGGCGCAGTGCAGCCGTGCGGCGAGAGGGAGGCCGTTCGTCAGCCGTCGGTGCAGCGCGGCGAGCCGGCGCCGCTCGGCCCTGGTGACCGGCCGGCGGAGCACGGCGATCAGATCGAGATCGCTGCGGCCCGGCCGGTAGTCGCCGCCGCCCAGAGAACCATGGGCCCAGACGGCGACCGGCGACAGC
>NZ_VCLA01000204.1:31733-37494 GCF_009600885.1 Streptomyces jumonjinensis | reverse complement strand
GGGCCGCCGCCCGCCGTCCCGAAGCGGACCCTCGCACGGCCGTCCCGAAGCGACCCCGGGCTGCCGCCCCCCTGCCCGAAGCCGACCCTGGCACGGCCGTCCCGAACGGTCGTCGGAACGGCCGTCCCGACGGCGTGACCGGCCGAAACGCAACAGGGATATGCTGCCTGCGGCTCAGGAACCGGTCTGACCGCGGCAGAGCCCGCGGCACCGGCGTCCGACGCCGGCACAGATGTTCATGAGCGCCCCGCCGGGAACCTCCGTGACCTTGTCCGCCCGCCCGGTGCTCCTCCCCCTGGCTTCGGAGGCTTTGTGACCACCCCGCGCCCAGACGTCCCCAGCGACGGCCCCGCGTCCGTGCCGCCCCCCGGCTGCCCCGCGCACGACATGGGCCCCGACGGGCTGCACCGGCTCTACGGACCCGTGGCGGAGGCCGACCCCCGGGCGATGTACGAACTGCTGCGACGGGAGTACGGTCCGGTCGCACCGGTGCTGCTCCACGGCGACCTGCCCGCCTGGCTCGTGCTCGGGCACCGCGAGATCCTCGAAGTGGTCCGTACGCCCTCGCTGTTCACCCGCGACTCCCGTCACTGGTCCATGTTCCAGCAGGGCAGGGTCGCACCCGACTCCCCGCTCACCCCGATGCTCGCCTGGCAGCCGCTGTGCGCCTTCGCCGACGGCGATGAGCACGCCCGGCTGCGCGGCGCGGTCACGGACGGGCTCGCGCAGTTCAACCGCCACGGTGTACGCCGCTATGTCACCCGTCACACCCGCCGGCTGGTCGAGTCCTTCGCGGAGGCCGGCGAGGCGGATCTGATCCGCGACTACGCCGAGAAGCTGCCGATGCTGGTGATGACCCAGCTCCTCGGCCTGCCCGAGGAGAACGCCGCCCGGCTCGCCGACGCGTCCCCCGGTCCGATGAGGGACGCCGGGACCGCCCGGGCGGACGACGACTTCGCGAGGGACACGCTGCGCGCCCTCGTCCGGCGCAAGCGGCAGCGGCCGGGCCGGGATCTCGCCAGCAGCCTGATCTCCCATGAGTCCGGCCTCACCGAGGACGAGGTCGTCGAGCATCTGCGGCTGGTGCTCGTCGCCGCCCATGAGACGACGGTCAATCTGATAGCCAACACGCTCCGGCTGGTGCTGACCGACCGCCGCTTCCGCGCCAGTCTCTCCGGCGGCCAGATGACCCTGCCCGACGCGCTGGAGCAGGTGCTCTGGGACGCTCCGCCGCTGTCGACGATCCCGGGGCGGTGGGCTGTCGGGGACACCGTGCTGGGCGGTCGCCGGATCAAGGCCGGGGATCTGATGATGCTCGCCCTCGCGGCGGGCAACACCGACCCGGCCATCCGGCCCGATCTGTCGGCCCCCGTCCACGGCAACCGCTCGCACCTCTCCTTCAGCGGCGGCCCGCACGCATGCCCGGGGCAGGACATCGGCCGTGCCATCGCCGACACCGGCATCGACACCCTGCTGACGCTGCTGCCCGGACTCGAGCTCGCGGTCTCCGAGGCCGCTCTCGTCACCAGCGCCGCCTGGCTGAACGAGCGGGTGGAGTCCCTCCCCGTACGGTTCACGCCACAGCGGCCGGGAGCCGCGCCGGCCGACGAGGAGAGCACACCGCAGGAGCGGCCCCGGCCGCTGCCGGCCGCCGTGGGCGCCCCCGGCTCCGCGACGGACCGGCCGGGGTCCGGACCCCGCCCGTGGTGGAAGTCCCTCCTCGGCTGAACCGGCTGAACCGGCCGAACCGGCTGAACCGGCTGGGCGGTGCGCGGCGGCCGGCGCCGGGCTCGGCCGCCGGAGCACCGCCGTCCGGGCCCGGCCGGCGGGCCGTACGCCGAAGGGTCGCGCCGGTTACCGCCCATGCCCTGCTCTGGGAGAGGATGGGCCGCATGACCGAGATCCGTACGCCCCGCCTCATCCTCCGCCGCTGGTACGACAGCGACCTCGCCCCGATGGCGGACATCAACGCGGACCCCGACGTCATGCGCTGGATCGGCGACGGGTCGGTCCAGGACCTGGACCGGACGGCGGAGGACATCGAGCGCTGGGAGGAGGAGTGGGACGAGGAGGGTTTCGGGCTCTTCGCCGTCGAGCTGCTGGCCTCCGGCGAGCTGGCCGGATTCACCGGCCTGTCCGTGCCGGAGTCCCTGCCGGAGGTGCTGCCCGCCGTGGAGATCGTCTGGAGGCTCGGCCGGCAGTTCTGGGGCCAGGGGTACGCCTCCGAAGCCGCCCACGCGACGCTGGAGTTCGCGCTCCAGGACCGGGGGCTCGACCGTGTCGTCAGCATCAGCCGGGTGGGCGACGACGCCTCCGAGAATGTGGCGCGCAAACTCGGCATGACGCTTGAGCGCGAGACGACCGACCCGGTCCATGGATTCGCGCTGCATGTCCACGCCATCGACCTGACCGAGTACGACGGCTGAGCACGCCCGCGCCGCCGGGTCCTGCCGCACCACCCCCGGCGCGCGCGCCGCGCCCGCGGCACACACCGCGGCACACCGCCGGCGGCCGTCCCCCGGGTACCTGCCCGCGACGCGCCCGTGCCCTGCGCCCCTTTCGCCCCGCGCGTGTTCCAGCGCGCGGTACGGGCGTCCGCGACAGCAGGCGACCGTACCGCACGGCGTTCTTGCCGACCCGCCCTGACCTGCCGCATCCTGGCATCAGGGGAGCCGGACAGGGGATGGCATGACCGAGAATCTCACCGAGACCGACGACCGACGCACGCCTGTGAAACATCCCGACGGCACCACGGACGGAGCGGAGTTCGACCGTATACGCGCCGCTGAATACGGCTATCTCGATGAGACCGGCCATATATATCTCGATTACACCGGCGCGGCCCTGCCCGCCCGTCGACAGCTGCACGCGCAGACCGAGCGGCTCACCCGGGGCGTGTTCGGGAACCCGCACACCGAGAGCCCGGCCTCCGCCCCCAGCACCGCACTCGTGGAGCGGGCCAGAGAGCGGGTCCTCGACTTCGCCGGCGCCGACCCCGCCGAGTACACCGTCGTCTTCACCGCCAACGCCACCGCCGCCTGCCGGCTCGTCGGCGAGGGGTATCCCTTCCGCCGCCGGCACGCCGAACTGCTGCTCACCCTGGACAACCACAATTCCGTCAACGGACTGCGCGAGTTCGCCCGCGCCCGGCGGGCGTCCACCACCTACATCCCCCTCACCGAACCGGATCTGCGGGTCGCCGACGAGGAGCTGGAGACGGCCCTGCGGGGCCGGCGCGGCGGACGCGGACTCTTCGCGTTTCCGGCGCAGAGCAACTTCAGCGGGGTCCACCACCCCCTGGAGTGGATACCGTACGCGCGTGAGCGCGGCTGGCATGTACTGCTCGACGCGGCGGCGTTCGCCGCCTCCAACCCGCTGCGGCTGAGCCGCTGGAACGCCGACTTCACCGTGCTCAGCTGGTACAAGGTCTTCGGCTATCCCACCGGGGTGGGCGCTCTGATCGCCCGTACCAGCGCCCTGGCGCTGCTGCGGCGGCCCTGGTTCTCCGGCGGCACCATCCAGGTCGTCAGCGCACAGGGGCAGTGGCACCGCCTCGCCGAAGGGGCGGCGGCCTTCGAGGACGGCACCGTCAACTTCCATGCGATCCCCGAGGTCTGCACCGGGCTCGACTGGGTCGAGTCCATCGGCGTCGACGCCGTGCACGACCATGTCGCCCGGCTCACCTCCCGGCTGCTGTCCGGCCTCGCCCGGCTGCGGCACAGCGACGGCAGGCCGCTGACCCGGCTCTACGGGCCGCGTACCGTCCAGCGCCGGGGCGGCACCGTGGCGCTCAACGTCCTCGACGCGGGCGGCGCCGTCGTCGACGAGCGGATCGTCTCCCGCGACAGCACCGCCGCCCGGATCTCGCTGCGCACCGGATGCTTCTGCAACCCGGGCGCGGGCGAGGCCGCCTTCGCGATCGGGACGCGGGCGCTGCGGCGCACCGGCCGTGAGCGCGCCGCGCTCACCATGGAGGACTACCTCACCCGGCTCGGTCTGCCGTCGGGCGGCGCGGTCCGGGTGTCGGTGGGCCTTCCCTCCAGCACGGGCGATGTGGATGCGCTGCTGCGCTTCCTGGAGACCACCTACCGCGACCGGGTCCCGTCGTCCGACGGTCTCACCCCCCGCACCACCTGCTGACCCCGGGGCCGGGCACGCGCCGGCGACCCGCGGGTCAGCGGCGCCCGCCCGATCCGCCGACGAGCGGCCTGGCGAGGGTGGGGCAGCGGCGGTTCAGCAGCCACCAGGCCGCCAGCAGGAAGAGCACGGTGCAGCCGGCCAGGATCAGCCAGCGCGACCAGGGGGAGTGGGCGAAGCTGTCCCCGTACGCCGCGAGCAGCGGCGGCCCCAGCGGTGAGGCCCCCCGCGCCCACAGCTCCTCCAGCCCGGCACCTGCGCCCAGCGCCTCGAACGCCCAGCGGTTCGTCATCGCGACACTGAGCCACTGCCCGGCCGCCGCCATCAGCGGCACCGGTACGAACGCCCCCGAGAACAGCACCTGGGGAAAGCAGAGCAGCGGCAGCATCAGCGCGGCCTGCCCCGGATCGGAGACGGCCGCGGAGGTCAGCAGCCCCAGCGCCAGTCCGGCGGCGGACGCCAGCGCGCTGGTGACGAAGAGGGTTCCATAGACCCCCGGCCCGGCGTGCGGCAGCCGGTCCCCGGCCCGCAGCACCCCGAGCAGGATCGCGTCGGCGAGAGCCAGCACCGGCAGCAGCAGGGTGACCTTGGACGCGAGATAGGGGCCGAGCCGCAGAGTGGTGAGCCGTTCCCGGCGGACCACGGCGAGTTCGGCGCAGATCTGGAGCAGACCGTAGGCGAGCCCGAAGAAGAACGCCCCGAACGCGATCCAGAACAGCACCATCGCCGTGGACGACGGACTCGGCCGCGCCGGATCGAAGACCCCCGGCCTGAACAGCAGTGCGAACATCGCCACGATCATCAGCGGGGAGCCCACCACGATCGCCGTCGACAGCCGGTCGCGCAGCAGAAGCTCACCGCCGCGCCGGGTGAGCAGCAGCCACTGCGCCAGCGGGCCGGGCCCGCTCCGGGGCCCGTACCGCCGCGCCCCCGGGACCGCCGGGGAGTCCGCCGCCGGACGGCCCCGGGCGTCCTCCGTGCCTTCGCCGTTCCCGGTGTTCCTGCTGAGCCCGCTGCTCCCGGTGTTCTCCGTGCTCTCCGTGGACCCGGCGACCGTCGCGTACACCTCGGTGAAATTCCGCGCCCCGAAGTGGCGCAGCACCTCCTCCGGGGCCCCCGCGTGCCCGAAGGAGCCGTCGGGGGCGAGGAAGACCACCTGGTCGCAGCGGTCGAGATGAGCGGGGGAGTGGGTGGTCAGCACCACCGTGACCCCGGAGGCCGCGAGCTCGGCGAGGGTGTCCATGAGCCGGTCGCCGGCCGCCGGGTCGAGCCCCGACGCCGGCTCGTCCAGGAACAGCGCCCGGGGACGGGCCAGCAACTCCACCGCGATCCCCGCCCTCTTGCGCTCGCCGCCGCTGAGCGTCCCCACGCTCTGCCCGGCGCGGGCGAGCAGCCCCAGCTCCCGCAGCACCCGGTCGACCGCGCCGGAGTCCGCGCCGCGCAGCCGGGCCGCGTACTCCAGGCTGCGCCGCAGCCCGAGCCCCCGGTGCAGAATGTCGTCCTGGGGGACGAAGCCGAACACGAGTGCGGCGTCGGTCGGTTCGACGCCGTCGTGGCGCACCAGACCGCTCGTCGGCCGCCGAAGTCCGGCGAGGGTCTCCAGGAGCAGGGTCTTGCCCGCGCC
>NZ_VCLA01000204.1:18504-31322 GCF_009600885.1 Streptomyces jumonjinensis | reverse complement strand
TCCGGCCGCCGCGCAGTATCAGGCCCGCTCCCACGGCGTGGATCTCCGCCCCATGGGCCACCATCTGTCCGGTCTCCGCCACCTGTTCACTCACCGTCCCGGTCGCCCGCGGCTCCGGCACCGTACGCGGGGACGGGCGACCTTCCAGCCTTGCCCCGACGGCGGTCCGGGCACACCTGCCGCCTTCCCGGAGGCGGCGTTATCACTCGTGCGGGGTGCGCTCCGGCGAGCCCGCTCGCGCCCCCTGACCCGGCCCGTCTCCCGAGGGAGGCGGTGTGCCACGGCGGTTCCGCCCCCCGGGGCCGTCCGCAGGCTCCGTCCGGAGTGGCACGGGCGGAGAACTCCTGTACGTATACGGGTGATTGACGGGCGAGTGCGCAGCCGACCCCTCCCGATTATTGGTCCGGACCAATTATGGTGTGCGGTGATCCGGGCACCCCCCGCGCCCGGACCCCAGGAGGTGCCGGTGCCCGCCCGTCGTTCCCTGCTGCTCGGAGCCGGCGGAGCGGCCCTCGCGGCCGTCCTGCCCCAGAACCCCGCGTACGCCGCGCCGTCCGCGCCGCCCCCGAGCGACGGCGTGCCCGTGCCGCTGCCCCCGCCCACCGGCCCCCACCCGGTCGCCACCCGCTCCCTCCATCTGGTGGACCGCACCCGGACCGACCCCTTCGCCCCCCTCCCCGGGGCGCGTGAGCTGATGGTCCAGCTCTGGTTCCCCGCCGCCCGCCCCGCCGCGGCCTTCGCCGAGTACGCCCCCGCGCGCACCGCCGCCGTGCTGGAGAGCGAGTGGACGGTACGGCCCGGCTCCCTGGCCAGGGTGCGCACCGGGGTGCGGACCGCCCGGCGGACACCCGCCCGGCCCACCCTGATCCTGCTCAGCCACGGCCGGGGCTCGACCGGCTTCCTCACCACCTCGCTCGCGATCGAACTCGCCTCGCACGGACATCTGGTGGCGTCCGTGGACCACACCCATGACGCCGCCGCCGTCCTCTTCCCCGACGGCCGTCTCATCCGGGGCGATCTGCCCGCCGCGCCCGACGACTGGGACGCCCAGGACCGGCTGGAGACCGGGGTGCGCGCCGCCGATCTGCGCTTCGTCGCCGATCAGCTGACCGCCCGCCGGCCCGCGCCGCCGCGCATCGGCGTACTCGGCCACTCGATGGGAGGCCCGGCGGCGGCCGAGGCGATGCGCCAGGACCGGCGCTTCGCCGCCGGGCTCGACCTGGACGGCGGACTGTTCGGAACCGCCGCCGCCGACACCGGCCTGGACCGGCCCTTTCTGCTGCTGACCTCCTCACCCGACCATGAGTCCTGGGCCCGCTGGCGTGCCGCGCACCACGGCTGGGGCCGCCATCTCCACCTGGCCGGCGGCGGGCATCTCAGCGCCACCGACCTCGCCGGATACGCCGAGGCCATCGGCGTACGGGAGGCGTGGTCCGCCCAGGCGTGGCACGAGGCCCTGGGCACTCTCGCCCCCGAACGGGCCACCGGGATCGTCCGCGCCTACACGGTCGCCTTCTTCGGCCGCTTCCTCGCCCATCGGCCCGCCCCGCTGCTGCGCGCGCCCTCCGCGCGCTTTCCCGAGGTGGAGTTCCGCTGGAGCCGGTCGAACTGATCGCCCCGCCGACCGTCCGACGCTGGAAACGGAGTGGCGCCGGAAGCGGAGTGGCGCCGGAAGCGGAGTGGGCGCCGGCGCTCGCCCCGGGCGCGGGTGTCCATGAGCGGTACGCATGGGGAGGGCGTGCGTACCGCCGTACCCCGGCGACGCCGGAGAGGGGACGCCTGTTCTCCGGGTGCTAGGGTGACACGCGTACCGCACCTCATGGCGGCCTCCCCCAACCGTTGCTCACGGAGGCCCTGTCATGTCTGCGTCTTTGAATGTGCGCCCCTTCCATCGCGAGGACCGCGACCAGCTCACCGTCCTCGTCAACGCGCACGCCGCGGCCGTCATCCCCGGCGCGGCCGTCTCGGTCAACACCGTCCTCAGCAGTCTTGAGCGCTGCCCCGAGGAATACATCACCGACCCCTGGGTCGCCGAGCGCGTCACCCTCGTCGCCGAACGGAACCGGCAGATCGTCGCCGCCGCCCATCTGCTGCGCTACCGCAACGACCCGGACGTGGGCGAGGACTACCGGGACACCGGGCACATCGTCTGGTTCATTCACCACCCCGCGGCATCCGACGACCCCGGGGAGGAGCAGGCCGCCGAGCTGCTGATGGCCGCCTGCCTCGCCCAGCTCACCCGCTGGCACGTCCGCTCCCGGCACCTCGACGGACGACTGCCCGTCCCCGGCGTCTACGGCATCCCCGACCAGTGGCCCCATGTGCGCGCCGTCGTGGAGCGCGCCGGGTTCGTACACACCGGCGACACCGAGGTGCTGCTGCTCGCCGCCGTCGGGGAGCTGCCCGCCCCCGGGCCGGCCCCGCTGGCCGGGCTCACCCTCCACCGCACCCTCGGCGAACTGGGCACCCGGCTCACCGCGCGCCTCGGCGGCGAGGAGACGGCCCGGCTGGAGCTGGACACCGGCCTCGACCGCCCCGAACGGCACGCGCGTCCGGGCGGCATGGCCGACCTCGCCGATCTGGAACTGGCCGACGACGCGCATCCCGAGCTTGTCGCCTGGCTGCTCGGCGAGGCACGGCGGTGGCTGACCCTGTGCGGCGCCGACCGGCTGCTCTCGTACGCCGCCGACGACGAGACCGAGGAGATCGCCGGGCTCACCGCCCACGGTTTCCATGAGCTCACCCGGACCGCCCGCGGCTGGGACCACCGAGGCGTCTGATTCCGGCAGGCCATGGCCCGCTCGCCCCGCCCGCTCGCCCCGCCCGCTCGTCCCGCTCGCCCGGCCCGCCGGGCGAGCGGGCCATGGTGAGAACCCCGGACGGAATCCCCCGCCGACATCGGATGGGCAGATGCCGATCAGCAGCGAATTACTGCCTCATAAATGTCCGATAACCGTCTCTGCCATCGTGGGAAAGAGGACGGAAAGCCACTGTGAAGACGCGGTTCCCGGCGGTCGAGTTCCCTTCTTGACAAAGGGATTTGAGTACTGATGGGTTGTGCTCTGCGCACCGCAGTGGGCGGTGCGCACAAGAGGCTTTCCATCCTCCAATGCTGGGAGACCATTTGTTCTTCCGTACATCTTTCGCGGCCCCCGAAGGGAAACCACGCCGGGCCGGCCGATTCCACGGGCTCACCATCGGGGCGGTGGCACTGGCGACCGCCGCGGTCACCGTCCAGCCCACCGCCGCCGACGCCCCCGACGGGCGACCGGGCGACCGGGCGACCACGGCGGCGTCCGGACCCCTCTCGGCCGTCATCCGCTACACCGAGTACGGCATACCGCACATCACGGCACGCGACTACACCAACCTCGGCTTCGGCTCGGGCTGGGCCCAGGCGGCCGACCAGGTGTGCGTTCTCGCCGACGGGTTCCTCACCGCCCGCGCCGAACGCTCCCGCCACCTCGGCCCGGACCAGGAGCCCGAGGGCTCCCTCTCCGGGGCCCGGACCAATCTCACCAGCGATCTCTACTTCCAGGGCCTGCGCGACACCCGGACCGCCGAGAAGCTGTTCGCGGCGTCCGCGCCGATCGGGCCCGGCCGCGATGTCAAGGACCTCATGCGCGGCTGGGTCAAGGGCTACAACGCCTGGCTGGCCCAGAACCGGATCGAGGACCCGGCCTGCCGGGGACGGTCCTGGGTGCGGCCCATCACCGTCGCCGATCTCGCGCTGGTCAGCCATGCGCTGATCGCGACCGCCGGAAACGGAATGGCCACCGAGGAGATCGTCACCGCCGCCCCGCCCACGGCGAAGGCCGCCCGGACGGCCGGCGCCCCCGACGAGTCCGTCGACCCCGCCGAGGCCGCCCGGAGCGCCAAGCGGCTCCTCGCCGGGCTCCGCAAGGGCATGGGCTCCAACGCGGTCGCCTTCAACGGCTCCACCACCGCCAACGGCAGCGGACTGCTGCTCGGCAACCCGCACTACCCCTGGCAGGGGGGCCGCCGCTTCTGGCAGGCCCAGCAGACCATCCCCGGCGAGCTGAACGTGGCCGGCGGGGCGCTCCTCGGCTCCCCCATCGTCAACATCGGCTTCAACAAGAACGTCGCCTGGAGCCACACCGTCTCCACCGGCACCCCGATGAACCTGCGCGAGCTCACCCTCGACCCGCGGAACCCGACCGTCTATCTCGTCGACGGCAAGCGCGAACGGATGGAGAAGCGCACCGTCACCGTCCCGGTCAAGGGCGGCGCGCCCGTCACCCGTACCCAGTGGTGGACCCGGTACGGGCCGGTCGTCACCGGCCTGGGCGAGGGACTGCCGCTGAACTGGACGGAGAAGACGGCGTACGCGCTCGGCGACCCCAACTCCGCCCATCTGCGCCTCTTCGACACCTCGCTGGCGTTCGGCAAGGCCCGCACCACCGGCACGGTGCTGGACGGACTCCGCCGCACCCAGGGCCTGCCGTGGCTGAACACCATCGCGGCCGACTCCCGCGGCGGCAGCCTCTTCACCCAGTCGCAGGTGCTGCCCAGGATCACCGACGGGCTGGCGGAGCGCTGCTCCACCGAACTGGGCCGGGCCACCTACCCCGCCTCCGGCCTCGCCGTCCTCGACGGCTCGCGCGCCGACTGCGCACCCGGCACGGACAAGGACGCCGTCCAGCCCGGCACCTTCGGACCGAAGAGCATGCCGACGCTGAGGAACGCGCCGTACGCCGTCAACTCCAACGACAGCGCATGGCTCGCCCACCCCGGCCGTCCGCTTCGGGGGTACGAGCGGGTCTTCGGCGACATCGACACCGCCCGTTCACTGCGCACCCGCGGCGGCGCCGATGACCTGTCCGCGATGGCCGAGCGCGGCGGGCTGCGCGTCAAGGACGCCCAGCGGCTCCAGTTCGCCAACCGGGCGCCGGCCGGTCATATGGTCGCCGCCGACGCGGCGCGGGCCTGCGCCGCACTGCCCGGCGGCCGGGCCGTCGCCACGGACGGCGCCACGGTGGACGTCTCCGCGGCCTGCCCCGTGCTGCGGAAGTGGGACCGCACGACCGACGCCGACAGCCGCGGCGCGCTGCTCTTCGAACGCTTCTGGCAGCGGCTGGTGCAGCTGGTGCCGGAGGAGCGTTTCTGGAAGACGCCGTTCTCGCCCAAGGATCCGGTGCGCACCCCGCACACCCTGAACATCGCCGCACCAGGGGTGGCCCAGGCCCTGGCGGACGCCGTACAGGAACTGCGCGCCATGAAGGCGGAGCTGAACGCCCCCTGGGGCGAACACCACTTCGTCGAGCGGAACGGAACCCGGATCCCGGTGCCCGGCGGGCCGGACACGCTCGGCGTCTGGAACATGATGGAGTCGGTCTGGAACCCGGCCGGCGGCGGCTATACCGACGTGTTCCACGGCTCCAGCTATATCCAGGCCGTGAGCTGGAACGGCTCCGGGTGCCCGGTGGCCCGCACTCTGCTGACCTACGGTCAGTCCTCGAATCCGCTGTCCCCGCATTCCAGCGACCAGACCCGGCTGCTGGCCGCGGAGAAATGGGTGACCCCCCGGTTCTGTGAGAAGGACATTCTCGCGTCTCCCGAACTGAAGACGGTCACCGTGCGCGAGCGCCGCTGATTCCCGGGAGCCATGGATCCGCCACGCCGTCCGCCGTATTCCGGTGGGCGGCGTGGCGTTCGGCGTTGGAGGGGGAATCCGCGCGACGGCCGTCACCGGGGTGCGGCACCGCGAGCGGCCGGGGACGTTCACCGGGGCCGGACGCCCGCACTCCCGCCATCGGAACGCCCGTCCCCGGACGGCCCTGCCAACTTCGGCCGGGTCAGGGGCGCTTGACCTCGCTGGGGCGGTGCGGAGGCCGGGACGGGGTCCGGCCGCGGCGCGGTCCGCGGAGACTTGGACAGGTATTGGTCCAGACCTTTACGGGGGCGGGTCTTTACTTATAACGTATTGCCAGATTCGAACGCATGCCGCAGATTCATCAACCCCCCCACAGCGAGGAATTATGCGTTTGACAGCGAGCCCTTCGGCGTACCCCGCGCCGATCGACAGGGTATACGAATGTTCAACGTGCAATCAATGTTCCGGTGCGCATCATAGGCAATCCGGAGGCGGGCATCGCCGTGCGTGGCGCGGCGCTTACGGAACGGCTCGCGAAGGAGCCGCACCGTATCGGGATGCCATGGGGCGTCGTGACCGCTTGACCCAGGTCGGCGATAGGACACGACGGCCCCGCCCCGGTCCGCGCCGGTAGGCTCGGACAACCCCATCACCTTGATCACGGAGTGAGATAGGCGCGGTCGTCACCGTGTCGACCCCGCCCGGACGGAACCCCACCGCCCGGGAAATCCGGGGGTCGGACCGAATTCACCGGTCATCGCCGTTCCGGGCGCCGACCGGCGGCCGGGCAGGGGAGCCGCATTCACGCCCCTGCTCCTTTACGCCGTATCGGGCCCGGTGCCGGAATGCCGCCGGGCTGTGCGGCCCCTGAGCCGCACCGGTCCCCTGCGGGCCGCCGAGCCGTTCCGCCGCAGCGTCCCCCCACGATCGCGCGGCCGGTGCTCGCGGCCTCACGGCGGCCCGGGGAGCGGTTGGCCGGGCCGCCCCGTGCGGACGGCCTGTGGCGACCCCTGTTCCACGACGATCCGAAGCACAGGACCAGTGGCGGCTCAGCCGTGCCCCGATCACGGGGAAACGGTGCGGCCCCCGGACGGCGTACGGGAGGGCGAACCCGTCCGTGCCACGGGTCCGCAGCACATCATCAGGAGGGACCGAACCATGACGAGCCAGATAGAAGGGCGAGGCAGCAGCTCTCCCCGGGACGGGGCGGAGTGCGCTCCGTCGATGAGCCCGGCCGGAGGGCGGATGTGGGGCATGCCCCACATCGAGGCGGCCCTCAGCCGCTATCGACCCCACAGCACCACCGTGCTCAGGGTGACCATCGGACTGATCTTCATCTGGTTCGGGGCGATGAAGTTCGTGCCGGACGCCAGCCCGGCGCAGGACGTTGCCACCAAGACCATGGGCGTGCTGTCGTTCGGCCTCGTCCCCGCCGAGGCCACCCGTCCGATGCTGGCGGTGTTCGAGACCACGATCGGTCTCGGGCTGGTCACCGGGGTGCTGCTGCGGCTGGTGCTCGCCGCGTTCTTCGTGCATATGGCCGGAGTCTTCTCCGCCCTGGTCATCCTGCCCGGGGAGATGTGGAACGGGCAGCTCGCCACCCCCACCATGGAGGGGCAGTACGTCATCAAGAACGTGGTGCTCATCGTCGCCTGTCTCGCCGTGGCCGCGGAGCAACGGCGCGACTGACCGGGCGGGGCGGCGGCGCGTGAAGTATCCGCGCCGCCGCCCCGCGTCCTCCGGTGCGGGGATGGTGGAACATCACCCCGGGATGGGCCGCGACCGGACCGTCGAGCAGCGGCTGAGCCCTGCCGCGCGGATGCCGGCCGGAGAAGGCCGCGACATCGTCATGTATGAGTCCCACCACTCGGCTGGGTCTCCCAGAACGCCCCGTCCATGGTGGCACCCGCCCGCGCCGCCGATGGAGTGCCCGGCCATCCCCACCTGCTCCCGGTCGATCGTATGGGCGTACCGCCATACCGGCCGCAGAGGAGGGCAGGGTCCGGCGTCATGCCGAAGCCGCCCACTGGGGACCGGGCATGGCGAAGGCCCCCGGCGGCGGCAAGGTCAGGGAGACCGCCGCAGGGGGCCTTCGGTTTCAGGAGCCGATCAGAAGGAGCCGGCCCGCCGGATCAGCAGGCGCCCATGTCCTGCCAGACGCCCCACTGGCCGGAGGCGCCGGGCTCGTCGCCCTTGTTCCACCACTTGGCTTTGTAGTTGCGGGACTTGTGGGACACCAGCACCCCGGTGCCGTACTCGCCCGTGGCGCTCCACGCGGGGGCGGTGCAGGTGCCGCCCGGACCGCCGGAGTCGCCGCTCGGCTCGACCACCTTCACACCGCGCGCCAGGTCGCCGGCGATGGCGTACGACTTGCCGCCGAAGGTCACCGTCCAGTTCGACGGGGTCGAGGTGGGGGAGTAGTACACGAAGTCCAGCTCCACCGAGGCGCCCGGGGCCAGCGTCTGCCAGGCCGGCAGCTTCAGCGAGGCCCGGTGGAAGTCGCCCTTGAGGCCGCCCACGTTGTTGCCCGTGTGGTCGCTGCGGATGATCGTCGTACCGAAGCCGGACTGGTCCTTGGCGTTGCCGGGAGCGGAGGTCGCGTAGTCGAACTGGAACTCCGTGCCGCCGGGCAGCGTCGCCTTGGTGTTGTTGGTGATCTTCAGCTTGGGGCTGATGGGATAGTTGGAGTCGCCGAGCGCGAACTGGCCGAAGTCCACGTCCACATTGACGGCCTCGGTCGGCAGGGTGATGCCCGACTTCTTGTTGCCGTAGGGAGCGGCGGCCTTGAACTTGTCGTACAGCGCCGTGGTGAGTGTGTCACCGGGCTCGTACTGGCCCTTGGCAGCGTTCCAGTCGAAGTCGCCCGCCATCTCCCAGATCATCGTCCCGCCGATGCCCTTGCCGACCACATAGTCGGCCTTGGCGGCGATGGACTGCTCGTCCTCGGTGGAGAGGAAGACCTTCTTCTCGGCGTTCCACAGCCACGGCGCGACCAGCGTCGAGTCGTACTTGCGGACGTAGGTGCCGGTCAGCTTGGTGTTCGCGGGGAGGCCGAACTGGGTGATGTAGTCGCCGACGATCCCCTTCTCCAGGTTCTTGGCGTGCCACATCGGGTTGAAGCCCGCCGGGGCCTCCTTGCCCGTGGTGTCCTTCTCGTGCCAGACGTTGTCGATGCCGACCGCGCCGTCACCGCACTTGGTCAGACCCGAGCCGGCCGGACAACTGGTCGCGGAGGACTTCCCCCACAGACCGTCGGTGCCGCCCTGGACGTTCTTCCAGCCGCGGGAGTAGTACGGCAGACCGACGTTGATACGGCCGGCGGGCATCGAGCCGCGGAAGTAGTGGTACGCCCAGTCGGTGTTGAGATACCCGATCCCGCCGTACTGGGCGGTGGAGTACACATTCGACCCGGCCAGCTCGGAGTCCTTGCCGTCGTCGAAGAGGGCGGCGTTGGGGCCGACGTGCTCGTTCCAGGTGCCGTGCAGGTCGTACGACATGATGTTGACGTAGTCCAGGTACTTCTGCACCTGGAAGGTCTCCATGCCGCGCAGCAGATAGCCGGAGGAGGGGGCGGCCACGGTCAGCAGATAGTGCTTCCCGTCGGCGGCGCCCGCCCGGTCGAGCTTCTCGCGGAGGGTCTTCATCAGCACCGCGTAGCCCTTGACCAGCCCGGCACGCCGGCCGTTGGCGAGCTGCCAGTCCAGCGGGTTTCCGGCGTCCTTCATCGTCGTCGGGTACTCGTAGTCGATGTCGACGCCGTTGAAGCCGTACTTCTTGATGAACGCGACCGCGGAGTCCGCGAAGGTCTCGATGCCCGCGTGGTTCACCGAGCCGTCGGCGTTGGTGGCCATCGAGTAGAAGCCGCCGGAGTTGACCCGGTTGCCGTTGTCGTCGTTGTAGCCGCCGGTGTCGGACCAGCCGCCGACCGAGATCAGCGTCTTCACCTGGGGGTGCAGCTTCTTGTACTTGTTGAGCAGGTTGAAGTGGCCCTTGTACGGCAGCGAGGGGTCCATCTCGGCCCCGGCGACGCCGGGCCAGGTCATCCCGGTGGAGGTGTTGTTCGGGCCGTCGCCGCCCACCGTGATCTTGTTAGCGGAGTCGATGGCCGCGAACGCGTAGTTGATGTGGGTGATCTTGTCCCACGGGATGTCCTTGGCCAGATAGGCCGGTCTGCCGTCCTTGCCGGTACGCCAGTTGGCGAAGTAGCCGATGATGCGGCGCTGGTGGTCCGCGCCCATCTTCTCGCGGCCCTCGGTGTCGTAGACGGAGCAGTAGGGGACGTTGACGCCCGGGGTCGCGTAGAGACCGTCGGGGCGGCAGTTCTCCTGGGAGGCGGTCGCCGCGGCGGCCGAGGGGGCGGCCTGCGAGACGCCCGCGGAGAGCGTGCCGGTCAGCAGCGCGGCGACGGCCGCGCCGGCTGTGAGCAGCGACGCTCTGGTACGGATGGGGGACAGCACGTTCTGATCCTCCTGGTGGGGGGCCTCCGCGCCCCTGTCGGGGACGCGGAGTCGTTCTCTCTCGCTCAACATGTGTGGGGGTGGAGCGTGTTGACTCCGGGCGTGCGCACACCCGGAATCGGATCCGCGGAGGTGACGCAGAGATTAAATGGACTAGACCAGTACGTCAATAGGTCTGGACCATTTCCCGCGCTCCGTAATAGAGCCGGGATGTCACAGGTGTGCGCGAGGATGGGCCCGGGGAGCGAGTTCCCCGCTCCGGCCGCGCCTCGCGCGGCCGTCGAGAGACCGGTTCGGCGGGGGTGCGACACCGCCCGCCGGACCCGGGATACGTACGAAGAGCGCAACCGAGGACCGATGAAGAGGACGAGGAAAGCCCGAATGGCCGCTGCCGACCCCGACCCCGACCAGCAGTTGACCCCCGCAGACGCCCACACCGTGATCCAGGTGCGAGGAGCCCGTGAGAACAATCTCCGCGACATCGACGTCGATCTGCCCAAACGCCGGCTCACGGTCTTCACCGGAGTCTCCGGCTCCGGCAAGTCCAGCCTGGTCTTCGGCACCATCGCCGCCGAGTCGCAGCGCCTGATCAACGAGACCTACACGGCCTTCGTCCAGTCGTTCATGCCGAGTCTGGGCCGCCCTGATGTGGACGGGCTGCACAACCTCAGCGCCGCGATCGTCGTCGACCAGGAGCGGATGGGCGCCAACTCCCGCTCCACGGTGGGCACCGCCACCGACGCGTACACCATGCTGAGGATCGTCTTCAGCAGAGTGGGCGTCCCGCACATCGGCGCCTCGGGAGCCTTCAGCTTCAATCTGCCCGAAGGCATGTGTCCCCGGTGCGAGGGACTCGGCCAGATCTCCGAGATCGACGTCGACCAGCTGGTCGACCGGGACAAGTCGCTCAACGAGGGCGCCATCACCGTCCCCGGGTACGCCGTGGACTCCTGGCTCTGGTCGGTCATGGCCGGATCCGGCTTCTACGACCCCGACACCCGGCTCAGGGACTTCACCGAGCGGGAGTGGGAGGACTTCCTCCACAAGCCGCCCGTCAAGATCAAGGTGGGCGGCAACGGCTTCACCTACGAAGGGCTCGCCGCCAAGCTCCAGCGGACCTGGCTCGTCAAGGACCGCGAGGCGCTCCAGCCCCATATCCGGGCCTTCGTCGACCGGGCGGTGGTCTTCTCCCGGTGCCCGGAGTGCGAGGGCACCCGGCTCACCCGGGCCGCCCTCTCCTCGAAGATCGACGGGGTGAACATCGCCGAGTGCTCGGCGATGCAGATCAGCGATCTGGCCGTATTCCTCCGCGCCGTCGACGACCCGGGCGTGGCCCCCCTGCTCGCCGGGCTGCGCCGGCTGCTCGACTCGCTGGTGGAGATCGGCCTCGGCTATCTCAGTCTGGACCGGCCCGCCTCCACCCTCTCCGGCGGCGAGGCACAGCGCGTGAAGATGGTGCGCCACCTCGGCTCCAGCCTCACCGATGTGACCTATGTCTTCGACGAACCGACCATCGGACTGCACCCGCATGACATCCAGCGGATGAACGAGCTGCTGCTGCTCCTCCGCGACAAGGGCAACACCGTGCTGGTCGTCGAGCACAAACCCGAGGTGATCGCCATCGCCGATCATGTGGTGGACCTCGGACCGGGCGCGGGCGAGGCCGGCGGCGAGATCTGCTACAGCGGGGACCTCGCCGGACTCCGCGCCTCCGGCACGCTCACCGGCCGTCATCTGGAACACCGCGCACGGCTGCGCGAGCGGGTGCGCACCCCCCGGGGCCAGCTGTCCATCAAGGACGCGGATCTGCACAATCTGCGCGACGTCAGTGTGGACATCCCCATCGGCGTCCTCACCGTCGTCACCGGAGTCGCGGGCTCCGGCAAGAGCTCGCTGATCCACGGCTATCTCGCGGACCGTGAGGGGGTCGTCGTCGCCGACCAGTCGCCGATCCGCGGCTCGCGCCGCTCGAACCCGGCGACCTACACCGGGCTGCTCGGTCCGATCCGCACCGCCTTCGCGAAGGCGAACGGAGTCAAGGCGTCGCTGTTCAGCGCCAACTCCGAAGGCGCCTGCCCCCACTGCAACGGGCTCGGGCTCGTCTACACCGACCTGGCGATGATGGCCGGGGTGGCCTCGGTCTGCGAGGGGTGCGAGGGCAAACGGTTCACGCCCGAGGTGCTCACCTACCGGCTGCGCGACAAGAACATAGGCGAGGTCCTCGCCATGTCGGTGGAGGAGGCGTACGCGTTCTTCCCCACCGGGCAGGCGAACGCCGTCCTCGGGCGGCTCTTCGACGTCGGGCTGAGCTATCTGCGGCTGGGCCAGCCGCTCAACACCCTCTCCGGCGGCGAGCGGCAGCGTCTCAAGCTGGCCGTCCACATGGGGGAGAAGTCCTCGACCTACATACTCGACGAGCCGACCACCGGACTGCACATGGCCGATGTGGACAAACTGCTCGCACTGCTGGACCGGCTGGTCGACGAGGGCAATACGGTCGTGGTCATCGAACACCACCAGGCCGTGATGGCCCATGCGGACTGGATCGTCGACCTCGGGCCCGGGGGCGGCCACGACGGCGGGCGGGTGGTGTTCACGGGCGCCCCCGCGGAGCTCGTGGCCTCGGCGGACACCCTCACGGCGCGGCATCTGCGCCGGTACGTGGGCAGGGAGACCGGCTGAGGGACGCGGCGGGCGCCGGAGCGAGAGGCCGGCGCCCGGGGTCGCGGGGCCGCCCGGTCCGGCGA
>NZ_VCLA01000204.1:14269-18097 GCF_009600885.1 Streptomyces jumonjinensis | reverse complement strand
TGAAACGCCCGGGGCGGGGCCGCCCGACGGCCCCGCCCCGGGCCCGGTTCAGATCTCGACCATCACCTGGTCCAGCGATTTGCGGACCAGATCGGGGACTTCGCAGTCGGGAGCGGGGTATCCCACCGGGATGACGGCGAACGCCTTCTCGTTCGCCGGGCGGTTGAGGACCTCGGAGAGGAAGCGCATCGGGCTCGGAGTGTGGACGAGCGCGGCCAGCCCGGACAGATGGAGGGCGGTGAGCAGCATCCCGACCGCGATGCCCACGGACTCGTCGACGTAGTAGTGCTTGTGTTTGGCGCCGTCCTCGCCGAGCCAGTAGCGCTGCTGGAAGACGACGATCAGGGCGGGGGCGTCGGTGAGATGGGGCTTGACCTTGTCGGTGCCGAGCGGGCGGAGCGCGGCGAGCCACTCGTCGCCGAGGCGGCCGTCGTAGGAGATCTGCTCCTCCTCCTCGGCCGCCTTCCGGATCTGCTGCCGTATCCCGGCGTCGTGGACCAGGACGAAGGTCCAGGGCTGCTGGTGGGCGCCGGACGGAGCGGTGGCCGCGCAGGCGATGGCGTCCTTGACCACCTGGAGCGGCACCGGGTCGGCGGCGAACTGCCGTACCGTACGCCGCTCGTCCATGCGGGCGCGCAGCTCCGCCGCGCGGGCGAGGGACTCCTCCGGGGCGATCCGGCTCGGGCGGTGGGGGACGGGGCGGTAGGGGTCCCCGTGGATGGGGCTCCAGCGTCGTGGTGAGAGAGACATGCTCGTGAGTGTGCCGTGTGACAGCGGTATACGGCAGAGGGCCGTGTGCTCGGCGCATGTCCGCGGGGGAACGCGTCCCCGCGCGGTCGGGGCGGGAGAGTTCAGGCGCGGAGGTTCTGACCTCGCATGTCGCCCTCCACGGCTGTCCCATAGGACTGGGCGACCTCGGCGGCGATCATGCCACCGCCGCCCGGGGCACGGGCGGTTCCGCGCCGTTGGAGCGCACGGGCGTGCCGGGACCGCCGCCCGCCCGGACGGACGCCTTCCGCCCGCCCGGGGGCGCGGTGTGCGCCGGGTCGCGCGGGGTCCGCGCCGGCCCGCAACGGTGTGAGCCCCGATCGGCGTGGGACCTGCGGAACTCGGCGGGACAGGCCGTACGTTGGCGATACCACAGGGACTGGTAGGCCGCATGTGACGGGTGAGGAGAATCGTATGGGGGACGTCGACACCGTCGACGCCGTCGTTGTCGGGTCGGGCGTCAACGGGCTCGTGGCGGCGGCCGAGCTGGCCTCCGCGGGCTGGTCGGTCGCGCTGGTGGAGCGCAACCAGGACATCGGCGGGTTCATCGCCTCCGGGGAGCGCACCCTGCCCGGCTATCTGCACGACACCTACTCCTCATGGCATCCGCTGTTCGTCTCCGGCCCGGCCCACGCGAGCCTCGGGGACCGGCTGAGGGAGCACGGCCTGGAGTACCGCAACACCGATGGCCGGCTCACCGCGAGCGTCGCCGACGACGGCCGGGTGACCCTCGCCCACCGGGACCCCGAGCGCACCGCCGAGGGCTTCGCGCACCAGGCCGACCGGGACGCCTATCGGGCGGGCCTGCGCCGGCTGCACGACAGCATGGGATCCATCGGGGGGCTGCTCGGCGGCGAGCCGCGCTCGCCCGCGGCCCTGCGGCATGTGGCCGGTCTGTTCGAGAACGGCGGGCGTGCGGGAGCCGAGCGCTGGCTGCGCTCCCTGGCCGCCAGCGGGCGCGGTTACGCGCGAGCGGAGTTCCGCGGGAGCGAGGTGGACCATCTCTTCGCGCCCTGGCTGCTGCACGCCGGGCTCTCGCCCGACCAGGCGTCGGGCGGAGTGATGATGCCGCTGTTCGCCGCCACGCTCCACGGATTCGGACTGCCGGTGGTGGCCGGGGGAGCGGGCCGGTTCATCGACGCCTTCCGGTCGCTGCTGGACTCCCTCGGGGTGCGGGTGGAGACCGGTCGCGAGGTCGAGCGCGTCCTGGTCGAGCGGGGGCGTGCCGTGGGCGTGGAGACGGCCGGCGGCCGGGTCGTCCGCGCCCGTCGCGCGGTGGTGGCCTCCGTCTCGCCCGCCGCGCTCTACGGCCGTCTGCTGCCGGGGGACGCGGTGGGCCGCGAGCTCCGGGACGAGGCCGCCCGTTTCCGTTACGGACGTGCCGCCCTGCAGATCCATGTGGCTCTGTCCGGTCCGCCCCGCTGGCGGGACGGACGGCTGGGCTCGGTGCCGCTGATCCATCTCTCCGACGGTTCGGGCAGCACCGGCATCGCCTGCGCGGAGGCGGAGGCGGGCCTGCTGCCCCGGCGGCCCACGGTGGCGGTCGGGCAGCAGTACGTCCTGGACCCCGGGCGGGTGCCGCCCGGCGCGGCGGCGCTCTGGCTTCAGCTGCAGGAAGTGCCCTTCACCCCGCTCGGGGACGCGGCCGGTGAACTCGACACCACGGAGGGCTGGACCCCGGAGCTCGCCCGCGGGTACGCGGACCGCGTCCTCGCCCGGGTCGCCGAGCACGCGCCGGGCCTGCGGGACAGCGTTCTCGCCGTGGACGTCATCACCCCCGCCGAGCTGGCCGCCTACAACCCCAACGCGGTCGCGGGAGACCCGTACGGCGGCTCCGTCGAGCTGGACCAGAACTTTGCATGGCGCCCGCTCCCCTCGTCGGGGAGGCACGCGACGGAGGTCGCCGGGCTCTGGCACATCGGCGCCTCCACCCATCCGGGTCCGGGACTGGGCGGCGGATCCGGCCATATGGTCGCCGCCGCGCTGGTCCGGCAGTTCTCCTCGGTGAGTTGACGAGGGCCTGCGGGACAACAAGGAGAGCCGTGGAGCGAGTACGCTCCACGGCTCCCAGGGTCCTGTCGGGTCAGACGATCGGGGAGACCGCGACGCAGCCTCCGGCGGCGCCCAGGCCCTTGCCCGACTCCTCGGCGATCGGCTTGCCCTTGTAGATGATCTTGCAGGTGACCGCTGCCTCGCCGGTGGCGTCGAGCGCGATGGGCAGCACCGAGGGAGGCAGGATCCCCCGCAGGGTCACGGTCTTCTTCCACGGCAGCGCCGGCTTGTCCACGGTCTCCAGCTTCGGGTTCGTGGCGGTGCCGCCGCCCGCCGCGAACTGGATGGAGTCGATGCTCTTCCCGGTGACCTCGTAGGTGACCTCGTACTCCTCGTTCACGGCCTTGTCGACTCCGTCGACCGCCTTGTCGACACTGTCGGAAGCCTTGTCCTTCGCGGCGTCGCTGACCTCGGAACAGGCGCTGAGCCCGAACACCAGGCCGACGGCGGCGACGGCGCAGACAGCGGTGCGGATGGAGCGGTGCATGAACGACCCCCGGGATCTTGATATTGGAACCTGTACATAACCGTAGGGACCGAATAAGAGTCAAGTTGAAGTAAAGCTCCATGGCCCCGGGTTTACCGGGGGAGGGATCGAGCGTCGCGGCGCTCGTGCTCAGCCAGGTCTCGCGGAAGCGGAAATCGAGGAAGCGGAAATCGGGGAAGCCGGGGCGTGCGAACCGCCGGGCGCCGTCTCCGTCTCCCTCGGCGGCGTGGCGACGCACGACGCTGCCGCAGGCGTCGACACGTACCCGCTGACTTCCCTGCCGCAGGCCATCCGTCCGGGGGACGGCCGGAGCGGTTCACGCACACGAGTTATGCGTACGCGACCGGGTGGCCCACCGCCCCACCGCTCGCCGTGCTCCACGCGGGCCGGCCGGCCGGCCCCGGCCGGCCGGCCCCGGCCGGCGGCCGGGCGCGCGGGGAACGGGCCGTGCGCCCTGCCGTACCCTGCCGTCGGTGTGATTGCCTGGAGGATCGCTCTACCGTGCAGGGAGGTTGTGCCCG
>NZ_VCLA01000204.1:12854-13710 GCF_009600885.1 Streptomyces jumonjinensis | reverse complement strand
GAACCGGTATCAGATCCGGTACAGCCCCGAGGCCGAGAACGGCCTCGCCGCACTCAGCCCGGCCGTGCGCGCCCAGGTGAAGACAGAGATCACCGGCCATATCGGCCGGGATCCCTATGGGCACTGCTCCGCCGCCGTCCGCGGCGACAGGAATCTCCGGACCGTCAACATCGGACGCTTCGTCATCGTCCGCTACCGGATCCACGACAACCGTCTGCTGGTCACCGTCGTCCGCGCCGTCGCCCCCTGGTGACAGAGGCCCTCGGCGAGTCCCGGACGCCACTGCCGCACCGGGGCGGGCGGGCTTGGCCCGGGACGACCACCGGGCCAAGCCGCCGAAAGACGCTACTGCAGGACGACGACGCTCTCCGCCTGCGGCCCCTTGGGCCCTTGGGTGGTCTGGTACTCGACCCTGTCGCCCTCGTGCAGCTCCTTGAAACCACTGGTCTGGATGGCGGAGAAGTGGACGAAGACGTCCTGCCCACCGTCGTCCTGCGCGATGAACCCGAAGCCTTTATCGGCGTTGAACCACTTCACGGTGCCTGTTGCCATGGTGCAGATTCCTTACATCCGTTTCACGGAACCGCGATTCCGGTACCGTCCGCGGCCACGATGTGACCCGGCCCTCGAACTCTGCCATCCGGCAGCCGTTCGGCAGCGGCATGAGCCCAACGTCGGCGCGGCGGCCGTGCCCGGTCATCCTTTCGCGCGAGAGGGAGGCGACGGAACGGGAAATCCTCGACCGGTGCGCCCCCTTCGTACGAGGACGAATTCCCGGCCCGCCGGATTCACCGCGACATCAGAGGGCGCCGGTACCTCAGTTCGGAGACGGCTGTTTCGCCGTACATGTCGACCT
>NZ_VCLA01000204.1:9697-12458 GCF_009600885.1 Streptomyces jumonjinensis | reverse complement strand
TGAGCTGCGGCATGATGATGTGCTGAATCGAGCAGGTCGCGGCCGATTCCCCGGCCTGTCCGCGCGGGGTCGACATACAGGGCGTACACCTCACCGGGAGCCTGGGCGTCCGTCTCGCCCCGATAGGATCCGAAACAAATCCAGCCGCTCACGGTGTCGCCGTGTCCGTCAACGGCGACCAGGTCCACGACCTGGTCCCGTGACGAGGCGAACCACGCTCTGCGTCGGCGGGCGTCCTCGGCGGCCGTCATCCCGTCCAGATGGGACTGGGGGATGATGCCCCGGTAAGCCGATTGCCAGCTTCTCACCCGGAGCGCGGAAACGGCGTCGATATGGGATTCATCCATCTCCCGTATATGTATCATCGTCGCACCGTATCCGATGGTCCAGTGTTCGCTCCGGGGTGAGCGGCTATTCGGAGAGCGTGCTCTCTTTCACTGTGAAGTCGCCGTGCGGAAGCGGCTGGTGGGAAGACACTCCCTAGCAGCCCGTGGGATGCCAGTCGTGGTGCTTGGAAGTGCTCCGGGTGGTCCTGCCGTCCACGGTCAGGTCGGCTGGTCGGCCGGACCGGCGGGTTCCGCGGACGGCCGAGGGCCGGGTCCCCCGGCGGTCCGTCCCCCTGCTCGCCGCTGACCCCGCCTCACCCGGAGGCGACGGCACCGGCGTTCCGCGCGGCACGGGCGCGGAAATCGGTTGTTCCGCCCTCGCGTGATCCTTTAGCGTCCCCTGCCATGACGTTCACCGGCAGTAGCGCCCCCGGTCCTCAGCAGGTGGCCGAAGAGGTCCTGCGGACGTACGGAGTAGCTCTCACCGGTGCCCGCCGCGGCCGGGGCTGGACCAACGCCACCTGGCTGACCGATGAGCTCGTCGTCCGGGTCGCACGCGAACCGGGCTCCGCCGACCTGCTGCGTGAGCGGCGGCTGGTCGGGCTTCTCCCGGCGGAGGTCGGATACCCCGAGATCATCGACGCGGGCGCTCTGCGAGGCCGCGAGTGGGTCCTGACACGGCGCGTGGCCGGGGAGAACCTGGAGGAGGTCTGGCCGTCCCTGGACCACACCGCGCGGGCGCGCGCCATCGAGCAGATGTGGGAACGGGCCGGTCATGTCCACCGCGTCGACGGAGCGGCGGCCGCACCCCATGCCCGCCCCCGCTCGCCGTTCTTCCCGACCAGCGCGGCGGAGGCGGCGGCCCGCCTCGCCCGGCTCGTCGCGGCGGGGGCGCTCACCGCCGAACAGGCCCGGGGGCTCGGCCGGGCGCTCGACCGCTTCTGGGCCGCTCTGCCCGGGGCGGCCAGGGCGCTGAACCACGGTGACTTCTGCATACCGAACGCGCTGTGGAACAACGGCGACGTCGTGGCGCTGCTCGACCTGGAGTTCGCGGTCATCGCTCCGGTCGCCATCGACCTCAACGAGGTCGTCAAAATGGCCTTCGGCCCGGAGGACGCCGACACCGGGGAACGCGCACCGCTGCGGGACGCGGTAGCCCGCATCGCCGAGTCCGCCCTGGACGCCGCGGGCGGCCCCGAGGTGCTCGTCGGCTACTCCATCATGCTGGAGATGTGGATACTGCAGACCGAATTGGCCCATGAGAAGCCCGACGAAGCCGACCGCGCCGAGGCCGCCGCGATGCTCGCGGCGTTCGCCGAGGGCGACGGCGGATACTTCGCGCCGCTTCTCGCCGGCATCCGGTAGCGGAGGCCGCTCAACAGCCCCATGAGCCGGTCATGCGACGCGGCCGGGAGGCTGAGGGCCTTCCCGGGCTGTGCGACCCACCAGTGTCATGACCCTGCTCTTCGAAATCGGCGCCATCGCGGTCGGCCCCTGGATCCCGCTGCCGCGCCGGTCCGCGCGACCGCTCCCGTCTCCCTGAGCCCCGCTGCCGGCTACCCGGCGGCGGAGCTCCTGGGGCGTTCGGGGCAGTCGTCGGCGGGGGCCCAGAAGCAGCTGGGGGAGCGGCCCCGGCAGTACGGGCAGATGCCCAGGGTGGCGGTCAGCGGCTGCCCGAAGGTCCAGCGCAGACAGGAGCGAGCGCGGAAGAGGCCGTGCTCGGAGGGCGGGTGGTGGAGGGCGGGCAGCTGGGCCCAGCGGCGTTCGGCCGTCGTGCGTCCGCTCCTCTCCAGGCCGGGGCCGGCGGGATGGAGCGCGAGCCAGCGGCTCAGCGGCTCGTTCTCCCGGCCGTCGAGGACGCCGGGCGCCCCGAGCCTGGCGGCGAGGTCCGCCAGCCACTCCCGGGGCGAGGCGGCGGGATCGCGCCGCCGCTGTTCCCATGCGTCCATCGCCTCGGCGAGCATCATCGTCTCGGGGTAGACGACGGCGGGCGCCGCGCGTCGCCGGCGGCGGGCGAAGCCGGCGGCGTCCTCGCGTTCCCGCCATCTCCCGTGGGCGACCTGGCGGTTGACCCACCACCACAGGGCGATCTGGTGCGCGTCGGCGACCAGGGCGTCTCCGGCCGGGCCCAGTCGATGGGCGAGGGCGCGGTGGCGCAGCAGGGCATGGCTCAGCTCCGGGACGGGGCCGGTGTCGAGCAGAGCGCCGCCGCCGTCGCCGCTCATCCAGCGCCGTCCGCACGGGCACGGCCGCCAGCGGTGCCCGGCCGCGACCAGCCGTGCCCCGTCCTCCATGCAGAGCGGGCACGCCGGGAGCGGGCCGGCACCCGGTTCGCCCGGCCATCGCTCCAGCCGGACGGCGGCGGCCGGGGCGTCGAGGAGCCGCGGGGCGCGGAGGCTCGGGAGCGCGCGCTCCAGCTGGTCGGCGGCACGGCC
>NZ_VCLA01000204.1:6393-9280 GCF_009600885.1 Streptomyces jumonjinensis | reverse complement strand
GCCGGGAGAGGTCCTGGCCGTTGGCGGACGCGGTACGGGAGAGGAGGGAGAGGGTGGTCTCGCCGTGGATCAGCGGGACGCGGATCGGGAGGTCGGCCTGCCTGAGCGGCACGCCGACCGCGCGGGCTCGGGCGGGCGAGCCGGTGGTGCCCTGGGTCATGGGGCGACCGTGACACATCTCGCCCGGATACGCCGCCGAACGGACCGGTATCGGCCCGGCCGGACGGTCCTTTGTGTGCCGGCGCCCGGCCGGGGAACGACCGCTCGCCCGGCCGGGGAACGACCGCTCGCCCGGCTGGGGAACGACCGCTCGCCCGCCCGGCCGCGCCCGGTGAAGGCGTGGGCGCGGCCCGGGGTCCGGCCCGGTCTCAGTCGCGTTCCACGTCCACCTCGGTCAGTCGCGCGTACCGCCCGGGGTCCGTGCGCCGGATGCGCGCCGCCACCGCCAGCCCGGCCGCCAGCGCCACCGGCAGCGGAACCAGCAGTGCCGCGTTGACCGCTCCCGTACGGCCGGTCAGCAGATCGAAGTGCCACAGGGCGAGCAGCGTCAGCACGGCCAGGCCCGCGAACGCGATCAGCGGGGCGACGACCACGCGCCAGAGCGGCATCCCCCGCCGGTCGCGGCGGAAGAAGAAGAACACGGCGAGCGCGGCCAGCGCCTGCATGATCATGATCCCGAGCACGCCCATGCTGTTGCTCCACAGGAAGATCTCGCTGTACGGGTCGGCCCCGAGCAGTGCCCCGCCCAGGACGACGACCAGGCCGAACACGGTCTGCACGACGACCGCGGCGGCCGGTGAGCCCTGCTTCGGCGACACCGCCGCCAGGCGGCGCGGCAGCAGCCCCTCGCGGCCCAGCGCGTAGAGATAGCGGGCGGCGGCGTTGTGGAAGGCGAGCGTCGCGGCGAACGCGCTGATCACGATCAGGACCTGCATCGAGTCGGCCAGCCACCTCCCCACGAACTGCTCGGCCGCGGTGAAGGTGAGCTGTGGGCCGTCCGCGGCCCGTGCCATCGCCACCGACTCGGCGGTGCCGAAGCCGCCCATCAGCACCCACACCCCGAAGGCGTAGAACAGCGCCAGGAACCCGATCGCGATGAACGTCGCCTTCGGGACCGTACGCGCCGGGTCGCGGGCCTCCTCGGCGTAGATCGCGGTCGCCTCGAAGCCGGTGAACGCCCCGATGACCAGGACGAACATCCCCGCCATGCCTCCGGACGAGAGCAGCACCGCCGGATCGAAGGAGGTGACGTCGAGGGCTTTCGCACCCCGGTCCGACAGCACGCCGAACTCCATCACCAGCAGGACGAGCACCTCGAGAACCAGGGCGACCCCGAGCACCTTGGCGCTGAGGGTCACCCGCAGCCACCCCAGTACGCCGACGCCGAGCACACAGAGCGTCGCCAGCGGCCACCACGGCACCTCGGCGCCGGTGAGATCCGCCAGGGTCGTCGACGCGAAGTAGCCGAAACCGGCGGCCACACCGGGCGCGATGAGGTTGTACGAGAGCGTCGCGAGATACGCGGTGCCGACCCCCAGCGTCCGGCCGAGCCCCCGGGCGACATAGGCGTAGAAGGCGCCGGCGTTCCGTACGTACCGGGTCATCGCGGTGAAACCGGCCGCGAACAGCACCAGCAGCACTCCGGAGAGCAGATAGCCGAGCGGGGTCCCGGGACCGCCGATGCCGATGGCGAAGGGGGCGACTCCGGCCAGCACGGTGAGCGGCGCGGCTGCCGCGACGACGAAGAAGACCAGATCGAAGGTGCCGATGCGGCCCCGGGCGAGGCTTCCCCCGCTCGCCCCGGCAGCGGGGGAGCCCTCGATGGGCGCGGCGGGGGCGGGGGGCGGCTCAAGGGCGGCGGGCGGTTGGTTCATCGGTTGGTTCCTCGGATGCTAAGGGGCGGCGGGAATGCGGGCGGGCGATCCAGCTCCCGATGCGGGAATCAATGAAAAAGACCAGTTCAGAGGCGGCCTGAGCAGGCGCGGCGCTCAAGTTATCTGGTATACCGAATACCAGGCAAGGGTCTGCTGAACGTTTCGGAGTCTGAGATGATCAAGCGACAGGACCGGACGGGACCGGAGCCGACCGGCCCCGACGCACAGGGAGCGAGCCCATGAGCAGCAGCCGGACCGCCGGCCTTCCCGCCCGCGGCACCATCGGCGGCGCACACCAGTCGCTGCGCGACCAGGTCTATCTGGAGGCGCGCGAGCGGATCATCGACGGCCGCTATCCGTCGGGGCGGCGGGTCGTCGAACGCGAGCTCGCGGACGAGCTGGGCGTCTCCCGTATCCCCGTCCGTGAGGCTCTTCAACGACTGGAGAGCGAGGGCTTCATCACCGTGCAGGCCCGCAGGGGAGCGTTCGTGGCGCCGCTCGGGCCGGCCGAGGCCGCGGACTTCTTCGACATCCGTGAGCGGCTGGAGGCGCTGGCGGCATCGCTCGCCGCCCTCCGCGCCGACCGGGACGGGCTGCGCACCCTGGAGAAGCTGCTCGAACGCGCCCGCCGCGCGGCCGGCTCGCCCCGCCGTGCCCGTGAACTGGTCTCGATCCACGCCGACTTCCACCGGCAGATCGTGGTCATGTCCGGCAATCCGCTGCTCCAGGACCTCATGGCCCCGCTCGACGGCCGCTTGCGGCGGCTCTTCAGCCTGACCTCCGAGCCCACGGACGGCGCCGTCATGTGCGGTGAGCACGAGCGGCTCTACGCGGCGATCCGCGAGGGCGACGCGCCGGCGGCGGAACGGATCGCCCGCGGCCATGTGGCCGGGACCCGGGAGGCCGCCATGCGTCTGCTCGCCGCCGCCGAGAGCGCGGCGCGGCCCGCCTGAACCCGACCGTCCGCTCTCTCCTCCGCCGACTGCCGACTGCCGACTGCCGCCGAGAGCGCG
>NZ_VCLA01000204.1:4425-5964 GCF_009600885.1 Streptomyces jumonjinensis | reverse complement strand
GGCCCGCCCGGACCTGACCGTCCGGTCTCCCTCCCCCCCCGCCGACCACCACCGAGAACGAACCGAGGAGTTCACCGGCTCATGGCCCCGCACACCCCCCTCCTGTTCACCGCCGTCCGCACTGAGGACGGACGCGTCCGCGACCTTCTGGTCTCCGATGGGCGGATCGCCGCGTACGACCCGGCCGAGCCGCCCGCCGACTGCGTGACCGTGGACGCCGCGGGGGCGCTCGCGCTGCCCTCGCCCGTCGACGCGCATATCCATCCGGATAAGACGACCTGGGGCGGTCCCTGGCTGAGCCGGGAGCCCGCGCACTCGCTCCGCGACCTCATCGAGGGCGATGTACGGGCCAGGTCCCGTATCCCCGCCGCCGTCGGGGAGCGGGCCGGCGCGCTGATGGACCACGCCGTCGCCCGGGGCACCCGCGCCATGCGCGCCCATGTCGACGTCGCCCCGGTGCACGGGCTCTCCGGCGTCCGGGGCGTCCGGGCCGCCGCCGACGCCCGGAGGCATCTCCTCGACGTCCAGATCGTCGCCTTCCCCCAGCTCGGTCTGATCAGCGAACCCGGCACCGCCGAACTCCTCGAACAGGCCCTTTCCGAGGGGGCCGACATCCTCGGCGGCCTCGACCCGCTGGGCATCGACGGGGATATGCACGGTCAGCTGGACTTCCTCTTCGCGACGGCCCTCGCCCGGAACGTGCCCCTCGACATCCATCTGCACGACGGAGGGGCCGGCGGGCTGCGCCAGGTCGCCGAGATCGCCCGCCGTACGGTCGCGGCGGAGCTGCGGGGCAGGGTCACCCTGAGCCATGTGTTCTGCCTCGCCGACCTCGACGGCGACGAACTGGCCCGTACCGCGGAGCTGCTGGCCGAGGCCGGTATCTCCCTCACGACCTGTGCGCTGGGCGCCGACCCCGTCCTGCCCACCGCGTCGCTCACCGGCCACGGGGTGCTGGTCGCGGCGGGATCCGACGGGGTACGCGACGCCTGGAGCCCGTTCGGCGACGGTGACATGATCGCCCGCGCCCATCTGCTGGCCTATCGCACCGACGCCCGCACCGACGCCGAACTCGCCGCCTGCTACCGCCTGGTGGCCCACGGCGGCGCGGCGCTGCTCGGCCTGCCCGGATCCCGGCTCGCGATCGGCGACCCGGCCGACTTCGTGCTGCTGGCCGCCGGATCGGTCGCCGAGGCCGTGGTGGACCGGCCGGCGCCGCGCCTGGTGGTACGGGCGGGCCGGGTCGTCGCCAGGGACGGGCGGCTCGTCTGACCTCGCCTGGGCCCCGCCGGGGGACGGCGGGGCCCTGTGGCGTGATCCCGATGCCGCCGTGGCCGATCGGAGGCCGGGGTGAACCCGTCTCCTCCCCTGCGCGTGTCCCTAGGAGACATGGACCGTGAGGCCGAGCGGACGGCGGGGAACATGGCGATCAGAGATGTTGTTTTCGTCCAGTTCAGCGATCGATTACTGACCCCGATCGACATCATGCGGCGTTACTACCGCTATGCGTACAGCGCCATGCCCGGGTATGTTCTGCCG
>NZ_VCLA01000204.1:0-4087 GCF_009600885.1 Streptomyces jumonjinensis | reverse complement strand
CGCCTCGCCCAGGCGACGGACGAGGACACGGTCTTCCTGTTCTCCGTGCTGGAGACCAATCTGAGGTACGTCAAGGACTTCGTCTCCCGCGTCCGCCGCCCCACGGTCCTCGGCGGCTACACCGATCCGGCCGAGTTCTCCGGCCATGACCATGTGCGCTACCTCGGCGGGCTCGACGAGCTGGGCTCGCAGTTCCCCGGTGTGCGGCGCTCCGCGACACCGGACTACCGGCTGTTCGCGGGCGACCATGTCATCCCCCGGTTCAGCCTGAGCAGCGGATGCTCCTTCCGCTGCAACTTCTGCAGCGTTCCCACCCAACTGACCCTCACCCCCGTGGACCGGGTCGCCGAGAACGCCGAGGCGTACCGCCCGCTCTCCTTCGAACTGGTCTATGTGGACGACAAATCCTTCGGCGAGGCACGCAACTGGCGCTCCCTGGGCGATGTCGGCAGACGCATCTCCGCCTACAACCCCGGGTTCCTGGGATTCATCGTCCAGACGCCGCCCTCCCTCGCCTGCCGGGATGGATTCATCCAGGAATGCTGGGACATGGGGGTGCGCTATATCGAGTTCGGCCTCGAAATCTGCGACGACCGCTGGCTCGCCCATCTGCGCAAGCCCTTCCGAATGCGCCATGTGGAACAGGCCATGGAGCTCGCCACCGCCGCCGGAATGAAGGTCGTGCCCAATCTGATCTTCGGTATCCCCGGCGCCGACTACACCGGCACCGTGGACTGGATCAGCCGTAACGCGGCGCATATCCCCGCCGTGAACGTGAACTGGCTCGCCGTGCACCAGGGCAATGAACGCGGCGGTCTCGGACTGCCCCACCGCGAACAGGGCAACAGCGACGAGCACTCCGACCGCAAGACCTGGCTCAGCGAGAGCGAACGGGACCACGGATGGCAGGCCATCCGGCGGATCTACGCGGCGACCGCCCCCGGATTCCCCGTGGAACCGCTGGTCACAGCGGATATGAGCGGGCACTGAGATGCCCGCGAAGGGCCCGGCGGCCCGCCCCGCCCATCCCCTCCCGGCCGCCCCGGAGCCCGGTCTCCGGCAACTCCCCGACACCGCTTCGTGGGCGCCCGCGCTGCGGCCCCGGATCGAGGCCGTCCTCGGCCGCGGCCCGTGCGTGCTCACCCCCTGGCGGCAGGGCATGGACTTCGCCGTCTTCCGCGCCGAGACCGGCGGTGCGCGGTACGCCCTGCGGGTCCCACTGCTGGAGACCACCCACACCACCTACGACGGATTCACCGACTTCGGCGAGGTCATCGCGGGGGAGGCGGCCGTCCACCGGCTGCTGGCCGACGCCGGAGTGCCCGTGCCCCGGCTGGTGGCCTGGGAGCGCCGCCCGGACGGAGCCGGGCACTCCTGGACGCTCTCCGACCTGATCGAGCACGACGAGACCGCCGAACTGGACGAGGAGCAGCAGCGCTCACTCGGACGGCTGACCCGCGCCGTCCACGCCCTGCGCCCGGGGCGGGCGCCGGGCCTCGCCGCGCTGCGGGCGCAGGGCAGCCCCGCCGCTCTGCTGCGCCGGACCCTCGCCCGGTACCGGCGGGCCGCCGAACTGTATCCGCTGCCCGCGCCCGAGCTGATGGAGCCGCCGCTGCGCGAGGCGCTCCTGAGACCCGCCGCCGCGCGTCTGCTCCATATGGACCTGCGGGCGAGCAACCTCTGCTTCCGCGGCAGCCGGATCGTCGCCGTGCTCGATCTGGCGAACAGTCTCATCGGCCCGCCCGCCGCCGAACTGGGGCGGGTGTACGCGTACGGGTTGCTCACCCCGGCCTTCCGCGACGGCTACGGCGGCCCGGCCGGCGGCGAGGACGGGCTGCCCGCGCCCCGGACCGTTCTGGCGTACGCCGTCGACACCCTGGCCTGTCTGATCGCGGTCGCCGCCGAAGAGCTCGCCGACCCCGTGATGCTGGCCGACAACGGCCGGCGGCTGGCCGCCGTCACCTCCCATCTGATGGCATGAGCCTGTTATCACTGGCATCGCTGACATCGGACACCCGGCTGCTGCTCGCCGGACACGCCGTCTCCGCGCTCGGCAGCGGGCTCACCCTCGCGCTCACCGCGATCGTGCTGTACGGAGCGGAACACGCGGGCCCCACCGGCGTCACCTGGTACTTCCTGGTACTGGGGATCGCCGGCGCCGCCGGTCCCTGGCCGGCGCTCCGGGCCACGGACCGACTGCCCCCGGCGCGGGTGATCGCGCTGGCCCTGACCGCGCAGGCCGCAGGCGTGGCCTGGCTGCCGTTCGCCCACGGGCTCGGCGAGACCCTGGTGTCCGCCGCGCTCTGCGGCGCCGGAGCGGGCGCCGCGTACAGCGCGCTGGCGCCGCTGCTGGTCTCCGCCCAGCGCGGCCGTCGGCTGGAAGCGGCGTTCGCGGCCCGGTCCACGGTGCTGCACCTGGGGCTGGCCGCCGGCGTGGTGCTCTCGGCCGCCGCCCTCACCGGACCCGCCGCCATGACCCGGACCGTCTTCCTGCTCGACGCCGTCAGCTATCTGGCGTTCGCGGCCCTGCTGTGGTCGCGCGCCGCCCGCTTTCCCGCCCCGCCCACCCGCCCCGGCGGCCGAACGGCGGACCGCCGCGCCCTGCTGCGGAACCGGGCCTTCGTGGGACTGCTCACCGCCCATGTCGCATTCGTCCTGTTCGGCATGGCCCTGCTCGACACGGCGATCCCACTGCTGCTCGTCACCCGGCTCGGGCAGCCGCCCTGGGCGATGGGACTGCTGCTCGCCCTGGTCATGGCCGGAACAGTGGCCGGAGCGCTCCCCACCGCACGGCTGCTGCTCCGGGTGGACCCCGCACTCCGGCTCCCGCTCACCGGGGCGGCGGGCACCGCGGGCTACGCCCTGCTTGCCGTGGCCGCGCTGATCCCGGGCACCGCCAGGACCGCGCTGCTCGTGGCCGCCGCGGCGCTGTTCGCCGCCACCGCCTGCGCGTTCGCGGGCTGCTTCCAGCCCCTGGTGTACGCCGCGGTCGGCCCGGAGCGCCACAGCGCGGCGAGCGCGCTGGTCTCCTCCTCGTACAACATCGCCCTGCTGGCCGGGCCGCCGCTCGGGGTGTTCATGGCCGGAGCGCTGCCGCCCGCCGTGTGCGCGCTGCTCTGGGCTTGCGGCATGGCCGCCCTCGGGGCGGCGCCCGCGCTCACCTCCCCGACGCTCCCGGCCCCCGAGCCGGCGCCCCCCGCCGCGGACACCACCGAAAGGGAACGACGATGAGCGATCTCGACGCGGGACCACTGCGCGACCATGAGTTCGACGAGGCGGTTGCCCTGCTCGCGTACTCCTTCGGCACCGCCGCCGAAGCACACGCCCAACTCGAAGGACTGCCGCCCGAACAGATCTTCGCCGTACGCCGGGAGGAGGGCCTCGCCGCCATCGGGCGGTGGGAGAGCGCGGAGGTGAGCCTGCACGGCCTGTCCACCTCCATTGCGGTCAAGGGCCTGGTCACCACCCACCCCGCCCTGCGCCGTCGGGGGATGATCACCCCATACGCCGAGCCCATGATGGGACTGCTGCGCGATCAAGGGCATGTGCTGGCGGGCTGGAAGACGGCGATACCCCGCTGGTGGCGCGCGATGGGCTGGGGGCCGTGCGCCGCGGTCAGCCGCTACACCGGTACGCCCGGCCTGCTCCGCCCTACGCACGACCCCGCCCTCGGCGGCCCGGAACTGGGACCGGACCCCGAGGACCTGCTGCCCGTGCACCGGGCCTTCGCGGCACGCCGGTTCGGACCGCTGCTGCGGGATGTGGACGACTGGCACGCCCTGCTCCGCCCGGAGCCGGCCGACGTCCGCCGGGACACGGTCCTGTGGCGGGGCCCGCAGGGAACTCCCGAGGGATACGCCCGCTACCGCCACACCCGCTCCGGCGCGGTCACCGCCAACCGGTACGAAGGACTTGAACTGGTCGTGGACGAACTGGCCGCCCTGACCCCGGGTGCCTACCTCGGGCTGCTCGGCTTTCTCGCCGACCACACCACCGTGCCGGCGTTCCGCTGGGACGCACCCGCCGACGATCCACTGCCCAGCGTGGTCAGGGAACCGCGCGACCTCCAGCCCCGTACCGTGGTGGG
>NZ_VCLA01000035.1 GCF_009600885.1 Streptomyces jumonjinensis | reverse complement strand
GAGGGCGGCGACGGCCTCTCTGGGCCGTCTGGTACGGAACACGTTCGATCTCCTTGGGTAGTCGAGCCCGCTCGGGGCGGGGAGGGCCGCCGCTGCGGGAGGGGGTACGCGGTCCGGGCCGCGAGGGGGCGGTCCGCGGTCGCGGCGTACGGTCTGCTGCTGCGGGAGCACGGCCCGAGGCGCGGGTACGGCCCCGGGGACGCGGTCCGAGGCGCGGGTACGACCCCGGGGACGCGGCCCGAGGCGCGGGTACGACCCCGAGGGCACGGCCCGCTGTCACGGCGTACGCCCCCGAGGACACGGCCCGTCGCTGGATGATGCGGGGTCAGCAGCCCCGCGCGCCCGTGTGGAGCGCCACCGCCGTGCCGGGCGGCAGGGTCGCGGTGAACCGGCCTTCCGCGTTCACGCTCACCGCGCGCCCCGACTGCACATCGCAGTACCTCCCCGCGGGCAGCGAGCTCCGGAACTCCCGGGTCAGCGGCGCGGGATCGTGGTTCAGGGCGACGAACGCCCTGGCGCCGCGCCCGAAGGCGATCCGGTCCCCGCCGTCGTCCCACCAGTCGGTCACCGGCTCCCCCCGGGCGGTGTTCCGGAACGCGACCATCGAGGAGATCTCCCGCCAGGCGTGCTGGCACTTCCAGCCGTCGCGCCAGCAGGCGTCGACCCGGCCGCCGTTCGGCGGGCCCGCGTCCTTGTCGCTCCACTCGTAGCCGGAGTGGACGTCGGGAGCGCCGTAGGGCCAGGCCAGCATGTAGACATTGGCGAGGGTATAGGCGGCGCCGTCCTTGTAGTTCAGGGTGTCGCCGAGCCGCTCGGTGTCATGGTTGTCCACGAAGACACCGGACTTCGACGAGGGCATATACCCCCAGCCCTCACCGTGGTTCCGCAGGTAGGCGAGGTTCTCGGCGGTGAAGACCCGCTTGAGGTCGCGGGCGTACCGGAACTCCTGGACGTCTCCGGTGCCGAGATACTCGCTCGGCGAGACCGGCTCGCCCTCGCCGTGGATGGCCTCCTGCTTCCAGTAGACGTCGGGCCTGGTCAGCCGGGATTTGATGGCGGTGAGATCGGCGGCGGGCAGATGCTTGGCCGCGTCGATCCGGAAGCCGTCGACGCCGAGGGAGAGCAGATCGTTCAGATATCCGGCTATTCGGCCGCGTACGTACTCCTCGCCGGTGTCCAGATCCGCGAGCCCGACCAGCTCGCAGTGCTGCACATGCCAGCGGTCCTGGTAGTTGACGATCGGAGACCGGCAGTCGTCCATGTCGAAGCCGGAGTAGACGCCGGGGTAGTCGTACTTCCGGTACGCCGAGCCGCCGGTGCCCACGCCGTCCCCGGCGGCCATGTGGTTGATCACCGCGTCGGCGACGACCTTCACCCCGGCGGCATGGCAGGTGTTCACCATCGCGGCGAAGGAGGCCCGGTCGCCGAGGCGTCCCGCGATCTTGTAGCTGACGGGCTGGTACGAGGTCCACCACTGACCGCCCTGGATGTGCTCCTGGGGCGGGGAGACCTGGACGAAGCCGTATCCGGCCGGTCCGAGCTGATCGGTACAGGCCCTCGCGACCGAGTCGAAGCGCCATTCGAACAGGACGGCGGTCACGTCCCTGGATCCGGGCGGAGCCGCCGACGCCGTCCCCGTGGGCACGGTGACGGCGACCGCCGCCCCCGCCACCAGGGCGAGCGCGGCGGCCAGAGGTCTGCTGGCCATATCTCCTCCTGCACAACGCTGTGCACCGGCAGCCTCGCGAGGCAACGCGTTCTGCCCTGAAAGGCTCTTGAACTTTTCTGCAAGCTTGCTGCTGACACCTGCTGGTTCTTGCAGCAACAACCGTTCCCTGCCTGGCAGCAGACCGTAGGAGCCACAGTGACCACAGGTCAACCCCTGCGACACAGTGGGGACATCCGCAGGACACAGCGAGGTAACAACATCGAAATCTTGCCGTTTTCTTTCTGCAAGGTCTTTCGCAAAGTCTTGCAACGCTGTTAACTTCACGCCGCAGCAGCCCGGCCCGAGGACAGGCAGGGCCTGACCTCAATGAGGAGATCACGATGCGCAAGGGCATGACGGCAGCCGCGATAGCCGGTGTACTGGCACTGACCGCGACCGCCTGCGGAGGCAGCGAGGGCGGCGGCGACAGCAGCGGCAAGAAGGCCGCCGAGGACCCCCAGAGCGTGTCCGGCTCCATCACCTGGTGGGACACGTCCAACGAGGCCGAGGGACCCACCTACGACAAGCTGGTGGCGGCCTTCCAGGACGAGTACCCGAAGATCAAGGTGAACCGCACGTCGGTCTCCTTCGACCAGGCCGAGCAGAAGTTCAAGACCGCCGCGCAGTCGGGCAAGGGCGCCCCCGATGTGATCCGCACCGATGTCGGCTGGTCCGCCGGCTTCGCCAACCTCGGCTACCTCCAGCCGCTGGACGGCACCCCCGCGCTCGACGGCGTCGAGGACTTCCTGCCCGGCCCGCTCTCCCCCGCCAAGTGGAAGGACGAGACGGTCGGCGTCCCGCAGGTGACCGACACCCTGGGTCTCCTCTACAACAAGGAGATCTTCAAGGAGGCCGGCATCGCCAAGCCCCCGGCCACCTGGGACGAGTTCATCGCCACCGCCAAGACGATCAAGAAGAAGACCGGGGTCGCCGGCATCCAGCTCAACCCCGAGGGCTACTTCTCGCTGCCGTTCCTGTACGGCGAGGGCGGGGACATGCTCGACGTCGACGCCAAGAAGATCACCGTCAACTCCCCCGAGGGCGTCAAGGGGATGGAGACCGCGCTGAAGCTGACCGAGTCCGGCGTCGCCCTCAAGCCCGTCACCACGGACGGCTATGTCGCGGCCCAGACCTCCTTCAAGGACGGCAAGGCCGCCATGATCGTCAACGGTCCGTGGTCGGTCTCCGACAGCTACGCGGGCAAGGCGTTCAAGGACAAGGACAACCTGGGCATCGCCAACATCCCGGGCGGCTCGACCGGAAAGGCCGCGGCCCCGATCGGCGGCCACAACTACTCCGTCTACCGCGGCTCCCCGAACAAGGACGCGGCCTACCTCTTCGTGAAGGTCATGTCCTCCGCGAAGAGCCAGGAGCTCACCGCCAAGGAGATCAACACCCTGCCGACCCGTAAGTCCGCCTACACCGCCGAGGTGACCGCGGACCCGGCGAAGAAGGCGTTCCAGCAGGCGCTGTCCATCGCGAAGTCCCGTCCGGTGATCCCCGGCGTGGGTGATCTGTTCGTCGCCTTCGACCAGCACTACGTCAAGATCCTGCGCGGCGACGTCTCCCCCGAGGACGGGCTGAACGCGCTGGCCGAGGAGTGGAACTCCAAGCTCCTGAAGGACTACACGATCGGCTGACGCCCAGGGCCCGTCGCCCTCGGCTGACGCTGAAGGCCCGTCGCCCACGGCGGCGGGCCGCCAGTCTCCGGTCCGGCCGGCGGGGGAGCAGCCCCGCAGCGCGTGGGACCGATCCCGCGCACCCGGCCGGCCGGACCGGTCCGGCAGTCCGCAGCTCATACGCACATCGGAGAAAGATGAGCACCCTCATAGTCAGGACCAGACGGTCCTTCGCCACCCACTGGTACGCGTGGGCCATGGTCCTGCCGGTGGTGGTCGTCCTCGCCGTGCTCGTCGGCTATCCGCTGGGCCGCGGCGTCTATCTCTCCTTCACCGACGCCAACGAGGCCAACCTCGGCCGGACGATCGGCGACTTCGAGGTCCCGTCCACGTACACCTTCGTCGGGCTCGACAACTACTGGCACATCCTCTCCGGCCAGGAGGGGTCGTTCTATCCCCGGCTGATGTGGACCGTGGTGTGGACGGCGAGCTGCGTCTTTCTGCACTACACCATCGGCCTCGGGCTCGCGCTCCTGCTCAACCGGCGGATACGCGGACGCTCGCTCTACCGGGTGCTGCTGATCCTGCCCTGGGCGGTGCCCGCGTTCGTCGCCGCGTTCGCCTGGAAGCTGATGTACAACACCGACAACGGTGTGTTCAACCTGCTGCTGTCGAAGATCGGCCTCGGCCCGGTCGACTGGCTCGGCGACCCCTTCGTCCAGAAGCTCTCCGTCATCGCGGTGAACACCTGGCTGGGCGTGCCGTTCATGATGGTGGCGATACTCGGCGGACTCCAGTCCATCCCCCGTGAGCTGCACGAGGCCGCCGAGATGGACGGCGCGTCCCCCTGGCAGCGCTTCTGGAATGTGACGATGCCCGGGCTGCGGCCGGTCAGCTCCACGATCGTGCTGCTCGGCACGATCTGGACCTTCAACATGTTCCCGATCATCTTCCTGGTGATCGGGCAGGCGGGCGGCACCGAGAGCGAGATCCTGGTGACCTACGCCTACCGGCTCGCCTTCCAGGGCGTACGGGACTACGCGGGCTCCGCCTCCTACGGGATCGTGATCCTCTCGCTGCTCCTGGTCTTCTCCGTCTTCTACCGAGGGATGCTCAAGCGCCAGGAGGAAGCCAAGTGATCACCACGGACAAGACCGGGACCAAGACCGGGAACGTCACGGCACGCCCGTCCGCACAGCCCCCGGTCCGTGGCCGCGACGAGCGCTCCAAGGCCGCTTCCGTCGCACTGCACACGACCCTGGTCATCGCGACCCTGATCGCGCTCTTCCCGATCGTCTTCATCTTCCTGGTCTCCATCCGCGGTGAGAACGGCTGGACGCACCCCATGGAGATGGAGGGCTTCACCCTCTCCAACTACACCCGTGTCCTCGGTGAGACGGAGTTTCTCACCTGGATGGTCAACTCGGTGGCGATAGCCGCCGGGACGATGCTGGTGGGCGTGCTGATCTCGGCGAGCGCCGGGTACGCGATCTCCCGGATGCGGTTCCCCGGGCACAAGTCGCTGATGTGGACCTTCCTCGTCTGCCAGATGTTCCCGGTGGCGGTGCTGATCGTGCCGCTCTACAACATCCTGGGCGCGCTGGGGCTGCTGGACAGCTACGGCGGCCTGATCATCACCTACTGCTCGGTGTCCGTGCCGTTCTGCGCCTGGATGCTGAAGGGGTACTTCGACACCATCCCCACCGAGATCGACGAGTCGGGCCGGGTGGACGGGCTCACCCCCTTCGGCACGTTCTGGCGGCTGATCGTGCCGCTGGCGCGGCCGGGCCTGGCGGTGACCGCGTTCTACACCTTCCTCACCGCATGGGGCGAGGTGGCCTTCGCGACCCAGTTCATGAGCAGCGAGACCAAGTACACGCTCGCCGTGGGGCTCCAGACCTTCGTCGGCCCGCACCGCGCCGAGTGGGGTCTGATGACGGCGTCCTCGGTGCTGATCATGGTCCCCGCCGGGCTGCTGTTCTTCTTCGCCCAGAAGCATCTCGTCGCCGGTCTGACGGCGGGCGGCACCAAGGGCTGAACCCCGTCCGGGACCGGGGCGGATGCGCGACACGCGTACGTATCCGGACCCGCTCACCGCGCGTTGACCATGCGCGCACCGGGGCGGGCGTCCCCCCACCAGGGGCCGTCCCCCATCAGCCGGCACGACAACGTATTTGACGACCTGCAAGGGAACGTACATGACCCAGGAGCTCGCTCCCACCCTCCGTGACCAGACCGCCGGCCCCTCGGCGGGCTGGTGGCGGGACGCCGTCATCTACCAGGTGTACGTACGCTCCTTCGCCGACAGCGACGGAGACGGCATCGGCGATCTGCGGGGCGTCCGCCAGCGGCTGCCGTACCTCGCGGACCTGGGCGTGGACGCCGTATGGCTCACCCCGTTCTATGCCTCGCCGCAGGCCGACGGCGGTTACGACGTCGCCGACTACCGCACCGTCGACCCGCTCTTCGGCGAACTGGCGGACGCGGACGAGCTGGTGCGCGAGGCCCATCGACTCGGGCTGCGCGTCATCGTCGACATCGTGCCCAACCACACCTCCGACCACCACGCCTGGTTCAGGGCCGCGCTCGCCGGAGGGGAGGAGCGCGAGCTCTACCACTTCCGTCCCGGCCGGGGCGAGAACGGCGAACTGCCGCCCAACGACTGGGAGTCGGTCTTCGGCGGACCCGCCTGGACCCGGACCGGTTCCGGCGACTGGTATCTGCATCTCTTCGCGCCCGAGCAGCCGGATCTCAACTGGGACCGGCCCGAGGTGCGCGAGGAGTTCGAGTCGATCCTGCGGTTCTGGCTGGACATCGGCGTGGACGGATTCCGGATCGACGTCGCCCACGGCATGGTCAAGGCGGCGGGGCTGCCCGACATCGGGCTGAGCGAGCAGGCGACGCTGATCGGCGCGCAGGTGCTGCCGTTCTTCGACCAGGACGGGGTGCATGAGATCCACCGCTCCTGGCGCACGCTGCTCGACGGTTACGAGGGCGAGCGCATCGGCGTCGCCGAGGCATGGGCCCCCACGGCCGAGCGGCTCGCGCTGTATGTGCGCCCGGATGAACTGCACCAGGCGTTCAACTTCCAGTTCCTGACCTGCGCGTGGGACGCGGCGGCCATGCGAAAGGTCATCGACGAGTCGCTGGCGGCGACCGAGTCCGTGGGCGCGCCCACGACCTGGGTGCTCTCCAACCACGATGTGGTCCGGCACACCACCCGGTACGGGGGCGGGGCGCGGGGTCTGCGCCGGGCGCGGGCGGCCGGGCTGCTCGCCCTGGCCCTGCCCGGGTCGGCCTATGTCTACCAGGGCGAGGAGCTGGGGCTGCCCGAGGTGACGGAGCTGCCGGACGCGGTCCGTCAGGACCCGGCGTTCTTCCGCGGCGACGGCCAGGACGGGCTGCGGGACGGCTGCCGGGTGCCGCTGCCGTGGTCGGGCTCGGCGGCTCCGTACGGATTCGGCCCCGGCGGCAGCTGGCTGCCGCAGCCCGCCGAGTGGCGGGGGCTCTCGGTCGAGGCGCAGACCGGGGACCCGCGCTCCACGCTGGAGCTGTACCGCTCGGCGATCGCGCTGCGCAAGGAGCTGCCGGGGCTCGGCGACGGAGCCATGGAGTGGACGCAGGCGCCGGAGGGGGTGCTGGCGTTCGCCCGCCCGGGGCTGGTCTGCACCCTGAACACCCTGGCGACGGAGGCGGAGATGCCGGTTCCGGGGCGTCCGGTGATCTCGTCGGCGGCGCTGGAGTTCAGCGGCGCGGCGGTGCGCATTCCGGGCGAGACCTGTGTCTGGTGGGCGGTCTGAGATGAGGCGGGTACAGTCCACACCTGTGACCGCACCCACACGCCTGGCAGACATAGCGGCCCAGGCAGGGGTCAGCGAAGCGACGGTGAGCCGTGTCCTCAACGGGAAGCCCGGCGTCGCCGCGACCACCCGCCAGTCCGTGCTCGCCGCACTGGACGTGCTCGGCTATGAGCGACCGGTGCGGCTGCGCCAGCGCAGCGCGGGCCTGGTGGGGCTGATCACACCGGAGCTGGAGAACCCGATCTTTCCCGCGCTGGCGCAGGTGATCGGGCAGGCACTGACCCGCCAGGGGTACACCCCGGTGCTGGCGACGCAGACCCCGGGCGGCTCCACCGAGGACGAGCTCACCGAGATGCTGGTGGACCGGGGGGTCTCCGGGATCATCTTCGTCTCCGGGCTGCACGCGGACACCACGGCCGATATGCAGCGCTATGAGCAGCTGCGGGCCCAGGGGGTGCCGTTCGTCCTGGTGGACGGCTTCTCGCCGAAGGTGCGGGTCCCGTTCATCTCGCCGGACGACCGGGCCGCGATGAAGCTGGCGGTGACCCATCTGGTGTCGCTGGGGCACTCCAGGATCGGTCTGGCGCTGGGCCCGCGCCGCTTCGTCCCCGTCCAGCGGAAGATCGAGGGCTTCCTCCGGGTGGTCCAGGACCAGCTGGGTCTTGAGCCGGCCGTGATCGAGTCGGAGCTGATCCAGCACTCCCTGTACACCCTGGAGGGCGGGCAGGCGGCGGCTGCCGCGCTGCTGGACCGGGGCTGTACGGCGGTGGTGTGCGCCAGCGACATGATGGCGCTGGGCGCGATCCGGGCGGCGCGGCAGCGCGGTCTGGAGGTGCCGGACGACGTCTCGGTGGTCGGCTTCGACGACTCCCCGCTGATCGCCTTCACCGATCCGCCGCTGACGACGATCCGCAAGCCGGTCCCGGCGATGGGGCAGGCGGCGGTGCGGACGCTGCTGGAGGAGATCCGGGGCCAGCTGACCCCTACGGGTCCGGACGCGGGGACGTACGGGGAGTTCGTCTTCATGCCCGAGCTGGTCGTTCGCGGTTCCACGGCGTCGGGACCCGGCACGGGCGGGCGCTCCTGAGCCGCTCCTGGGCTGCTCCTGAGCCGCCCCGGCTCCCGGGTGAGAGGGCCGCTCCTCGTCCGTAAGATGGAGCGGGTGCGATGGGAACCAGACCGGGGGATGACCAGTGAGTGGACGTATGTCTGGCAGACTTCCGTCCTATGGGTGAAGCAAGCGTGAAGACTCTGGAAGGCCAGTCGGCCGCCACCTCGTCACCCATGGCAGATGAATCCGTCAGACCCCCCCGGTCCCGGCTCGCCCGGTTCGGAGAGCTCCGCTCGCCGCGCCGTCCGCGTATCTGGTTCGAGATTCTGCTGATCGCGGTCAGCTACTGGACGTATTCGCTGATCCGTAACGCGGTGCCGGAGCAGAAAGCGGAGGCGCTGCGGAACGCGGACTGGATCTGGGAATTCGAGAAATCCCTCGGTCTGGCCTTCGAGCATTCGGTCAACCATGCCGTGAATTCGGTGACATGGCTGATCGTGACGATGAACTACTACTACGCGACACTGCACTTCATCGTCACGATCGGGGTGCTGGTGTGGCTGTACCGCTGGCATCCGGGCCGTTACGCGGCGGCCCGGCTGGTGCTCTTCGCCACCACCGGTGTGGCCCTGGTCGGTTACTATCTGTATCCGCTCGCGCCGCCCCGGTTGATGAACGGCGTGGATTTCATCGACACGGTGCTGGTCCATGAGACCTGGGGCTCGATGGCGTCCGGCGATCTGAAGAACATGTCGAATCAGTACGCGGCCATGCCCTCGATGCACATCGGCTGGTCGCTGTGGTGCGGGCTGATCATTTTCGCGGTGGCGGCGGCGCCCTGGGCGAAGATTCTGGGGCTGCTGTATCCGACGGCGACGCTGGTCGTGATCGTCGCCACCGCGACTCATTTCTGGCTGGACGCGGTGGGCGGAATTCTCTGTCTCGGCTTCGGCTTCGCGCTGTCGTACGGCTGGTACCGGGCGCTGCCGCACCGGCTGCCCAAGGTGCCGGAGCGACAGCCGGAGCGGCGCGGACTGCGCCCGGCGGTACGGGCCTAGGGTCTCAGCGCCCGTACGGTGAGCGGGCCCGGGGCCTGTTCACGGGGTGCGGGCTCAGAGCCTGTTCACGGGCGCACTGAGCGTACTGGGCGCTCGGCGCTCGGGCGTTCCGCCGTCGCCGCAGAATTCGGCGTTCACGACGCCCAGGGTCACCCCGAAGTCGCTGTTGGCGTTGTACGTGAACGTATGGCGGCCGTCGGGGGTGGTGACGGCCTCCGTCACGGCCCCGACCGCGCCTCCGCTATGGCTCCACAGCTCGGCGTCGCAGCTGGTCCTGACCTTGTAGATGCCGAGGCCGTAGGCGGAGTACAGCTGATCATCAGGGGCGGGGACAGCCTGCTTCATCGCGGTGAGCTGCTCCGCCGGGAAGAGCTTGCCGCGCAGCAGGGCGCTGAAGAAGCGGTTCAGATCGCCGGTGGTGGAGATCGCGTCCCCGGCCGCCCAGCCCCAGGACATGTTGTGCGCGGTGACATCGTGGATGGTGCTCGCGCCGGGATCCGGGCTCAGCTTCGAGTAGTTCCGGGCGCTCGGCGACGGCAGCTTCGGGTTCCCCTTGGGAAGGCTGGTGGCGCGCAGTCCGAGCGGCTTGATCACTCGCTGGGCGACCTCGTGCTCATAGCTGTTGCCGCTGATCTTCTCGATGATCAGCCCGGCGACGATATAGCCGGTGTTGGAGTAGAAGTGCTTGGTTCCGGGCGCGAAGTCCGGCTTGTGCGCCAGGGCGACCTTCACCAGGTCCCGGGGGGCGTGGGTGTCGTAGCGATGGGTGAGGAGGCCGGGGGCGTAGAGGTTCCGGTTCTGGAACGCGACGTCGCTGGTGTAGTTGTAGAGCCCGCTGGTGTGGTTGAGGAGCTGCCGTACGGTGATCTTCCGGCCGTCGTTGCCGTTGCCGCGCACCAGCCCGGGGAGATGGCGCTCCACGGTGTCGTCGAGATCGAGCTTCCCCTCCGCTTCCATCTGGAGCAGCACGGTCGCCACGAACGTCTTGGTCACACTGCCGATGCGGAACCGGTCGTCCGCCCCGCGCGGGGTGCCCGCCTCCCGGTCGCCGACGCCGGACACGCCCTTCCAGCGGCCGTCCCGGTCCTTCGCCGCGGCCGTGACGCCGACGGCTCCCGCCTCCACCAGGGCGTCCATCGCGCGCTGGGTCGCCTGGTGACCCTTGTCTCTCCCCTTCCCGGCGGACTCGGCCTGGGCGGGCACGGCGAACGCCGTGACGGCCAGTGCCGCGGCGGCGACGGCGGTGACGGCGGTGATCCCGGTGCGCGGTATTCGTCCTGCGGTCATCTGGTCTGCTCCTCGGTGATATCGGTGATGTCTGCGAGGTCTGCGAGGTCGGTGTGCGGCGCCGGCCGCGCTCACCTGGTTCATGTGGTGCGTGTGGTGACGGTGTCGACCGGCGTCACCGGTGATGACCTCATACGGGGGCGCACGGGTTGACGCCCGCGCCGCCCATGGCCGGAACCGACCGCCGACTGGCGCTCCGGCGTACGCCCCCCTGTCCAACCGTCGACCGGGACGAAACCGCTCACGGACGGAGCGCCCTGGGGAAGGATGGGCGCTCCGAGGGTTCGGAGCGGGGATCTCAGGGGGGCGGGGATGTTCGACACCTTGTCGCGCGACGGGCGTTGGGGCCTGGCGCTGGTGTGTGCTTGCTATCTGATGGTCGTGTACATCACCAGCCGGGGACTGATCGCGGCTCCCCGCTACCGGCTGCTCCAGGGCCGGATACGGGACTGCCGGGCGCGGGCCTCGGTGCTGGCGGCCACCGGGGAGGACGATCAGTCCCGGGTGGCCGCGCTCACAGCCGTGCACTCACGGCTGAACGATCTGGAGAAGGGGAGCATGGTCGTCTGGCGGGTGCTGCCCAACGCGGGGGTGATCGCGATCCCGCTCTCCAAACTGGCCTCCGCCTGGCGGGTGCTGCACGGCGCCGAACGGGAGCTGCTGCGGCTGGAGTCGGCCGAGGAGACCGCCGCCCGGACGATGGGATTGCGGCTGCGGCTGGCCGGTTCTCCGCTCCCCGGCGACCCGGAGCTCGCCGGGGAGCTCTCGGCCGCGGACGCCGCCGGGCCCGGGGCCCGGGCCCAGCTGATCGCGGTCACCGAGTATCTCCACGACCGTGAGGGCACCGACGCCGAGCAGGAGTACGAGCAGCAGCGCATGGCGCTCTGGCTGACCATGACGGGGCTCGGCGCGGTACTGGTGGTCGGCATCGTCTTCGATCACCGGCTGACGATGCTGATGGGCGCGCTGGGAGGCTTTCTCTCCCCGCTCATCGGGGTGATGCGCTCCCAGCGGCCCGCGTCCTGGGGGGTGATGGTGCTGGCCCCGGTCGGGGGCGCGCTCGCGGCGGCGGGCGGGCTGCTCCTGGTCCGGATGCTCGCGGACCCGGAGCTCAATCTGCTCGGCGAGGTGTTCCTCGTCAACTCGTGGGACGCGCCGGAGCGTCCCATCGCCCTCGCCCTCGCGCTGCTCTTCGGGTTCTCCGGCACCCTGTTCTCCCGGCTCGCGCTGACCGCGACCGGCCAGCTCGAACAGGGCCATGCCGCGGTCAGGGCCCGGGGCGCGGCCGGGCAGCCGCTGTAGGGCGTGGCGTCAGCGGCCGATTCCTCAGCGGCCGATGAGCTTCAGCATCCGGGGCCAGCTGTCGGCGCGCGCGTGCGCGTCGGCCGGGATGGCGCCGCCGAGGGAGTAGGTCTCCCTGGTGAGGGGATGGACGGACACCGTGCCCGTCGGGATGTAGGGGAAGCCCGACACCGAGTGCCCCGCGTCCTGGTAGAGAAGCGCCCGGTGGGGGCCGGACTCACCGCGCTTGTCCGCGATGGACCCGGCCATCGGCAGCGCCTTCCAGAGGGCGTCCTCACCGCCGGCGACGGCGAGCACCGTGCCGCGCACCCGGTCGAGCGGGAGCGGCTTCAGCGGCAGCGGCTCACCGCCCTTGGTCCAGGCGTGACCCCGCTCCGGGAAGCTCCCGTAGAGCTGGTCGGCCGGTGCGTACACGATCGCGTCGCGGAACAGCTCCGGATGGTTCTGGACCAGATACTGGGCCGGCTCGGTGCCACGGGAGGTGCCCATCACCGCCATCCGGTCGTGCCCTTCGCCGGACTCACGGCCCAGCAGCCGGGCGGCGGTGACGAAGTACTCCATGGGGATGTCGCTCACCGACGGGGACAGACCGGGACAGCGGTGGTAGCAGAGGGCGAGCGCGGGATGGCCCCGGGAGGCGAGCAGCGCGGCCTCACCGGCGGTCGACATCCCGCCCTCGGAGCCGCCGAACACCAGGACGGGGGCTCGACGCGGCTTCCCCCCGGGCGGCTGGAAGAGGCGTCCGGCGACCTTGTCCCGGGCGACGGTGAACCGCTGCTCGCGCACGCCCTCGGCCCGCAGGGTCCGGGTGAGCTCCCGCTCCACGGCGGGCCGCCCTTTCGCCCGTGCCGCGATCCGTACGGTGTAGGAGCCGTGTTCCCGGGGGTCGCCGGTGGCGAAGTTGCTCTCCTCGGGTTCGCCGGTCACCGGGACCATCGACCAGAACAGGCCCATGCCGTCGGCCTGACGGTAGGTGCCGGACCGGGGGCGGTCGCGGGTCAGGTCCACGGCGCCCTTCCCGTCCGCCGTGAACGCGGCCTTCCCCGACCAGAGGGAACCGCCGGAGTCCTCGGCCTCGGAGGTGACGGTGACCTTCTCCCCCGGGCGCAGACCGGTGATCCGTATCCGGACCGGTTCGTCCACGAGCGCTGTCGCCTTGTCGACCCCGATGACGGCGGGACCGTCGGCGCGGTCCGTCTCCTCCGTACATCCGCTCGCGGCCATGACCACCACCAGAAGCCCCAACAGCCCCTTGAACCCCGTGGATTTCATCGTCACAGTCTGCGGTACGACAGTTGGTCCAGACCAGATATCGATCTCAGGGATTCCATGGTGATGGAGCCGGGAAGGGGTGCGCCCCCTCCCCGGCCGGGCCCGGGCGAGGGGTCGGGATCACCGGGCGGCCCGGGCGCGGGGCGGGATCAGGCGCGGAACACCACTCGTCCCGCCGTCATCGTCAGCCGCACCGGGGCATGGACGACCTCATCGGCAGGGGCGGCGACCGGGTCCGTTCCCAGCGCGGTCAGATCCGCGCGGAACCCGGGGGCGATCCGGCCCGCGATCCGCTCCTCGCCCGCCGCCAGCGCGGCATGGGAGGTCAGCCCCTCCAGCGCCATCAGACCCGTGAGGCCGGGGCCCGCCGAGGCCCCCCGGGGAGTGCGGGCCGTGGCCAGCACCCGGCGGGCGTCGAAGCCGGCGATCGGCCAGTCCGAGCCGAGCGCCAGCACCGCGCCCGCGTCCCGGACGGCACGGCAGCGCCAGGCGCGCGCGGCCCGCTCGTCGCCGAGCCTCCGGGACCACTCGTCGGTGTGGTCGGCCCGGGTGTACTCCGCGTGCGGCGGCTGCATCGAGGCGACCACCCCGAGCGGGGCGAATCGTCCGAGTTGGCCGTCCGGGACCGTCTCGATGTGCTCGATCCGGTGGCGCGGCCCGTCGTGGCCCAGGGATTCCACGGTGTCCAGCACATGGCGTACCGCGGCGTCCCCGATGGCGTGCGTCGCCGTCGCCACCCCGGCCGAGTGCAGCGCCCGCACCGCCGCGCTGTACGCCTCGGGGTCGGGCCAGAACGCCTCAGTGCCCTGGCCGTGGCAGTCCGGGTGCTCCAGCCAGGCGGTGCCGCCCTCCACCGTGCCGTCCATGAAGAACTTCACCCCGCCGACCCGCCAGTTCCGCCCGTGCTCCCGCTGGAGCCCGACCAGCTGCGCCAGCTCGTCGGGGCCCGCGCCCGGCATGCACCAGGGCGAGAGGCGCAACCGGAGCGGCAGCTCCCCCGCCGCCTCGATCGCCGAGAGCAGCCGCAGCGCGTCCCCGCCGAGGTCCATGACATGCGCCGAGGTCAGACCGGTCGCGGCCATCGCGGAGAGCAGCTCGGTCAGCCGGGCGGCGCGCTCGGCGTACGGGGTCTGCGGCAGCACGGCGGAGACCAGGTCCATCGCCGCGTGCTCGACGAGATGCCCGGTGGGGCGGCCCGTCCCGTCGCAGACCACGCTCGCCCGCTGGTCGAAGGCGCGCGGACCGTCGATCCCGGCCAGCCGCAGCGCCCGCTCGCTGATCAGCGCCGAGTGGCCGTCGTACAGCCTGATGTACGCGGGCGCCTCGCCGACCGCCTCCGCGATCAGGGAGTGGTGGAGCGGCCGGCCGCCGAAGGCGTTGTGGTCGAGGCCGTACGCCAGGATCCAGCCGTCGATCCGGTCGGCGGTGCGCAGCGCGGCCCGCAGGGCTTCGAGGTCGCCGACGCCGGAGAGATCCGTGCCGGTGGCCAGCTCCAGACCCCAGACGGGGTGGCTGTGGGCGTCGGTCCAGCCGGGGGTGAGGACGGCTCCGGCGAGCTCGACGGTCTCGGTGCCGGGGCCGCGCCAGTCGCGTATCTCCGCCTCGTCGCCCACGGCGGCGATCAGCCCGTCCTTGACGGCCACGGCGGTGGCGTGGGGCGCGGCGGGGTCCAGGGTGCGTACCTTCGCGCCGGTCAGGACGGTGTCGGCTGTGGGCACGGTTCACTCCTCTTGTCGGGGTCGGGGTCGGGGGTGGTGTCGTCCGCCTCGGGGTCGCCGGAGCGGACGGGGTCGGCGGCGAAACGTGCGTACACCTCGGGGCGGCTGCGCCGGAGCCGGAGCGCGAGGCCCACGCCGATGGCGAACACGATCGGGACCAGGCTCAGCAGAACGGTGTTGACCAGCGGCGACGCCCCGGTGAACAGCTCCACCCTGGAGGCGATCAGATAGATGGCGACCGCGAGCAGCACGGCCGCCGTCACCGGCGCGACGACCGTGCGCAGCCGTCCCTCGCCATGGCGGACGGTGCGGAAGTAACAGGGCACGGCGATGGCCGTGAGGAGCATCAGCGCCATGAGCCCGATCATGCCGGGGGTATTCACCCAGAGCAGCAGCTGGGCGTACGGGTCGGCCCCGGCGAGTCCGAAGCCGAGCACCACCACCGCGCCGAGCACGGTCTGCGCGACGCCCGCGAGATACGGGGAGCGGTGGCGCGGATGGACTCTGCCGAGGGCCCTGGGCAGCACGCCCTCCTCGGCGAGGGCGAGACCGTACCGGTTGATCGCGTTGTGGAAGGCCAGCAGCGAGGCGAGGACGCTGGTCACGATGAGGATGTGCATCAGATCGGCGGCCCAGGCCCCGACATAGGTCGTGATGGCGGAGAAGAAGAGGCCCGCCGGGTCGTCGGCGGCGGCCTTGACGACGGCCTCGTCGCCGAACGCCTGGATCACGGCCCAGACGACGAAGGCGTAGAAGGTGCCGAGGAAGGCGACGGCGGCGTAGGTGGCGCGGGTGACGGTCCGGCCCGGGTCGCGTGCCTCGCGCCGGTAGATCACGGTCGACTCGAAGCCGGTGAAGGCGGCGAAGGCGACGGCGAGCACCCCGACCGTGCCGGGGACCAGCACATTGGCGGGGGCGAAGGAGTCGAGCCCGAGCCCGTCCGCGCCGCCGTCGATGAGCACTCCGGCGGCGAGGAGCAGCAGGATCCCGGTCTCGGCGATGAGCAGGACGCCCAGCAGCTTGGCCCCGAAGTCGATGGAGCGGAACCCTCCGTACCAGACCAGCAGCAGACCGATGAGGGAGACGGGCAGCCAGGGGAGGTCGAGGCCCCACAGGGCGTGGGCGGTCTCGACGGTGGCGGAGCCGAGGAGTCCGTAGATGCCGGTCGCCATGCCGAGATAGCCGACCATGGCGAGCAGCGCCGCGCCGATGCCGACGGGGCGGCCGAGCCCCCGGGTGATGTACGCGTAGAACGCGCCGCCGCCGGGGACATGGCGGCTCATGGCGGTGAAGCCGACGGCGAAGATCGCCAGGGTGATCCCGGCCAGGAGATAGCCGGCGGGGGCGCCGATGCCGCCGAGCATGATGGCGATGGGCGCGACTCCGGCCATCACGGTGAGGGGAGCCGCCGCGGAGATCACGAAGAACGCGATGTCGGCGGTGCCGAGGGTGCCGGTTCTGAGTCCCGGAGGGGGCTTGGACATAGGCGGGCGGATCCCTTCCATGGTGGGCGGCGGCATGGCCGGGTGAATGGCAGGGGAAGCCGAGAAACCTAAAGGCTTTCGGTTTCGGGCAATGTAGCCTCCGGCGTACGCATCCGGGAAGACCTGGCGTGCGGAACGGGAGAAGAAGGAACCATGGGACGGCCGCGCACACCTCTGATCGACCGGGCCCGCATCACCACGGCGGCCCTGGAACTGGTCGACGCCAAGGGCGAGTTCAGCGTGGTGCAGATAGCCCGGAAACTCGGGGTGCAGACGGGCTCGCTGTATCACCATGTGGACGGGCGGGACGGCATCGTGGAGCTGCTGCGGGAGCGGGTCTGCGAGGCGATCGACGCCTCCATGTTCGACGCGTCGCCCTGGGACGCCGCGCTCGCCGCCTGGGCCCGCTCCTATCGGGCCGCCTTCGCCGCGCACCCCCGGGCGATCCCGCTGCTGATGGCCTCGCCGGTCCGCGCGCCCCGGGTGCTGGAGCACTATGAGCGGGCGGTGGGGCTGCTGCTCGACGCCGGGTTCGCGCTCGCCGATGTGATGCGGGTGATCATCGCGCTGGAGAATCTGATCCTGGGCTCGGCGCTGGATCTGGCGGCCCCGGAGCCGATGTGGGAGCTGGGGGACGACCAGAGGGACACCCCCCGGCTGGCACTGGCGCTGGCGGCGGCCCCGCTGGGGCGGGCGGACGCGGCCTTCGAGCTGGCGCTGGGGGCGTGTCTGGAGGGCTTCCGCGCGCTGGTCGACTGAGGGGGCCTGCCCCGTGCGAGGGGTCAGCCCCTCCTGGCCGCGTAGAGGCGCCCTGGCCGCGTAGGAGGGTCGGCGTCCTGACCGTACGAGGATCCGCCGCCCCGACGCGTGAAGGGGCGGCGGCCCCGACCGCGCCAAGGGCCGCGCCCCGACCGTCTGAAGGCCGGCGCCCTCAGGCCGCGAGGGGCGCCGCTACCCGGCGGAGACCCCGCGGGCCCCGCGAGGCCCCGCCCGGGAGGGCGAGCCCCTCACGCCCCGTAGAAGAGCGTCTCCACCACGGCCCGCGCCCGCCGGGTGGTCCTGCGGTAGTCGTCCAGCATGTCCCCGACATGCCCCGGCCCGTACCCCAGATACCGCCCCACCGCCGCCAGTTCGCGGCCGTCCGACGGGAAGGTGTCCCCCGCCCGGCCGCGTACCAGCATCACCGCGTTCCGGACCCGCGACGCCAGCACCCATGCCTCGTCCAGGATCTGGGCGTCCTCCGTACTGATCAGCTCCGCCCCGTGCGCGGCGGCCAGCGCCGTACGGGTACGGGTGGTGCGCAGGCCCGGCTCCACCCAGCCATGGCGCATCTGCATCAGCTGAACGGTCCATTCCACATCGCTCAGTCCGCCGCGCCCCAGCTTGGTGTGGAGCGTCGGATCCGCGCCGCGGGGCAGCCGCTCGGTCTCCATCCGGGCCTTGAGCCTGCGGATCTCGCGGACCGCGTCCTCGCCGAGCCCCTCCGCCGGATAGCGCAGCGGATCGATCAGCTCGATGAACCGGGCCCCCAGCTCGGGGTCGCCCGCCATCGGCTCCGCCCGCAGCAGCGCCTGGCTCTCCCACACCAGCGACCAGCGCCGGTAGTACGCCTCGTACGACGCCAGTGTACGGACCAGCGGACCGCTCTTGCCCTCCGGCCGCAGATCCGCGTCGATCATGAGCGGCGGGTCGGCGGTGGGGAGTTGGAGCAGCCGCCGCATCTCGGTGACCACCGCGCTCGCGGCCTTCGCCGCCGTCTGCTCGTCCACGCCCTCGCGCGGCTCATGGACGAAGAGGACATCGGCGTCGGAGCCGTATCCCAGCTCGTGCCCGCCGAAGCGGCCCATGCCGATCACGGCGAAGCGGGTGGGCAGTTCATCGTCCCACCGCTCGCGCACGGCGGCCCGGAGCGCGCCCGCGAGGGTCGCCGCGTTGAGATCGGTGAGCGCGCCGCCGACCTGGTCGACCAGGGCCCCGGTGTCCGCCTGGGCGGGGCTGTCCTCCGTGCCGTAGGAGCCGATCAGATCGGCGGCGGCGGTGCGGAACAGCTCCCGGCGGCGTACGCCGCGGGCCACCGCGACGGCGGCCTCGGCGCTCTCCGCACGGCCGACCGCCGCCAGCACCTCGGGCTGGAGATGCTCCCGGGTCCTCGGCCTGAGCCCGCCGGGGTCGCCGAGGATGGCGACCGCCTCCGGGGCCCGCAGCAGGAGATCGGGGGCGAAGCGGCCCGCCGACAGCACCCGCGCCAGATTCTCGGCCGCCGCGCCCTCGTCGCGCAGCAGCCGCAGATACCAGGGCGTCTTCCCGAGCGCGTCGGACACCTTGCGGAAGCCGAGCAGTCCCGCGTCCGGGTCGGCCGAGTCGGCGAACCAGCCCAGCAGCACCGGCAGCAGGGTCCGCTGGATGGCGGCCTTGCGGCTGACGCCGGAGGCCAGCGCCTCCAGATGCCTCAGGGCCGCCGCCGGATCGGCGTAGCCGAGGGCCTCCAGCCGCTGGCCCGCCGCCTGGGGGCTGAGCCGGGCCTCGCCGGGGGCGAGCTGGGCGACGGCGTCGAGCAGCGGCCGGTAGAAGAGCTTCTCGTGGAGCCTGCGCACCACCGAAGCGTGCCGCCGCCATTCGCGGTTGAGCTCGAAGACCGGGTCCATCCGCATGCCGAGGGAGCGTCCGAGACGGCGCAGATCGTTCTCGTCCTCGGGCACGAGATGGGTGCGCCGCAGCCGGTGGAGCTGGATGCGGTGCTCCATCGCGCGCAGAAAGCGGTACGCGTCGTCCAGCTGGGCGGCGTCGAGCCGGCCGACATAGCCGCCGGCGGCGAGCGCGCCGAGCGCGGCCAGGGTGGTGCCGCTGCGCAGGGAGGGGTCGCTGCGGCCGTGGACGAGCTGGAGCAGCTGGACGGCGAACTCGACGTCCCGCAGCCCGCCGGGGCCGAGCTTGAGGTCGCGCTCCACCTCGGCGGCGGGGATGTTGTCGATGACCCGGCGGCGCATCTTCTGTACGTCGGCGACGAAGTTCTCCCGCTCGGCGGCCTGCCACACCAGCGGGGAGACGGCGTCGGCGTACTCCCGGCCGAGCGCCGGATCCCCGGCGACGGGCCGGGCCTTCAGCAGGGCCTGGAACTCCCAGGTCTTGGCCCAGCGCTGGTAGTAGACGAGATGGCTGGAGAGGGTCCGTACCAGGGGGCCGTTCCGTCCCTCGGGCCGCAGATTGGCGTCCACCGGCCAGATGGTTCCCTCGACGGTGGTCTCGGAGCAGATCCGCATCAGATGGGAGGCGAGCCGGGTCGCGGCCTGGAGCGCGGCGTTCTCGTCGGCGTCGCCGGCCGGTTCGGCGACGAAGACGACGTCCACGTCGGAGACGTAGTTGAGCTCATGGCCGCCGCATTTGCCGAAGGCGATGACGGCGAGCCGGCACCGGGCCGCGTCCTCGGGGGCCGCGGCGCGCGCGATGGCGAGCGCGGCGCGCAGGGTGGCGGTGGCGAGATCGGCCAGCTCCGCCGCGGTCTCGGCGAGGTCGATGGTGCCGCACACGTCGCGGGCCGCGATGGCCAGCAGACAGCGCCGGTAGGCGATCCGCAGGGAGACGGGGTCGTCGGCGCCGTCGAGCCACTGCTCGAACTCCGCGACGCCGGGGTGCAGATCGGCCGCCTCGTAGGTGGCCAGCGCCCGCCAGTCGCCCGGGTGGCGGGCCAGATGGTCGCCGAGCGCCTCGGACGCGCCGAGTACGCCGAGCAGCCGGTCGCGCAGCGGTTTGGCGGTGACCAGGGTGTCGAGGAGCACCCGGCGGTCGCCCTCCTGCTCCGCCTCCACCAGGCGCACCAGGGCGCGCAGCGCGAGATCGGGGTCCGCGACGACGCCGAGCGCTTCGAGGAGCACGGGGTCGGAGCGTACGGACGCCATATCGGGGAGGTCGAGCAGCCGCTCGGCGACACCGGGGTCGGTGAAGCCGTGCCGCAGCAGCCGTGTGAAGGTACTGCTTCTGCGTCCCGGCGCCGCCGTCATCCCGCTGACTCCTCCTTGTACGTCCTTGTACGTCCTGGTACGCGCATCATCCCGTGTGTCCCACCGGCACCGCCGGTCCCACCCGCGCCGCCTGAGCAGGGCCCGCCTCCGCCGCTGCCGCTCGCACTGCGATCAAGACCGGTGGAATCGAGACTAGCCCCAAGAACGGGAGCCCGGCCCACGCACTCGCCCCGCGACCGATGAGTACCGGCCGTCCGCACCGTCAACACCGTGATGAACGGAAACACCTGGGAGGACCACACGATGCCCGGCACCGAGCCGCTCACCGAACTGGACCCCCGCTACAGCGAGCAAGAGGCCACCGCGGAGAACTGGCGGGAGGCGGTCGCACGGCTGACGGCGGCCGAGATCTTCTGGCTGACGACGGTGCGCCCCGACGGCCGGCCCCATGTCACCCCGCTGCTGGCCGTCTGGCACGACGGAGGGCTGCACTTCTGCACCGGCCCCGAGGAGCGCAAGGCCAGAAATCTGCGGGAGAACCGCGAGGTGGTGCTCACCACCGGCACCAACACCCTGAAGGAGGGGTGCGATCTGGTGGTGGAGGGCGAGGCGGTGACCGTGCGGGACGACGACCGGCTGCGGGCGCTGGCGGACGCGTACACCGACAAGTACGGCAAGGAGTGGACCTTCGAGGTCCGCGACGGCGCCTTCCTGGGCGACGGCGGCCGGGCCCTGGTGTTCCGGGTGGAGCCGCGTACGGCCTTCGGTTTCGCCAAGGAGCCTTACGGGCAGACGCGCTGGCGGTTCGCCCCGGGGCGGGTGTGACGGCGGAAAGCAATCGATGGGGAGATCACTCTTGAGGTGGTCATGGTCCCGGTGACGGATCTCGACCGTTCGAAGAAGTTCTACAAGGCCCCGGACGGAGACGGCTGGGCGGTCCAGGAAGCGCCCGCGCCGCTGTCGGAGCGCTGAGCGCAGGCATACGGTCCGGGTCCGGTCCGGGCGCGGGCATACGGTCCGGGCGCGGGCGTACGTCCGGTCCGGCGGGGGCGCACCCCGCCGGACCGGACCGGTGGCGTCCGGGCCGTGCGTGGTCAGGTCTGCGGCGGCTGGTCGTGCCGGCCCGTGCCGTACTGGTCCTTGAGCTTCTCCTGGGCGGTGTCGACATGGCCGCTGTACTTGCCCTGGGTCTTGGCGTCGGCGGCGTCGCCCGCCTTGTCGACGCCCTTGTCGACCTGGGTCTCATGGCCCTTGAGCAGATGCTTGAGCTTGTCCATCATGGACATGGGGTCATCCCTTTCACCGCGTTTCCCCCACCTCTCCAGGGTCACCGCACACCCGGCGGTTCGCATCCCGGGACGGACCGGTCCCAAAATCTCTGGCCCACCGCTGTGAGCTGCTGCTTTGATGCGGAGCGTGATGACTGACGCGCTTTCCGCAGCTGATGGGCGGCCCGATGGGGCGATGCTGGACCGGCTGGAGGGGTACTACGACGCGGTGCCCCGCTCCTCGGCCCGGGCCGAGGACTTCGGGCCGCTGACGCTCTTCCACCGCGAGGGGCCGGGCTGGCCCTTCTATGCCCGTCCGACGCCGGGGCGGGCCGGGGCGGTGGGCGCGGCCGATGTGGAGCGGGTGCGGGCCCGGCAGCGGGAGCTCGGTGTGCCGGAGAGCTTCGAGTGGGTCGCCGAGACCACGCCCTCGCTGCGGGCCGCCGCCCTGGAGTCGGGTCTCGTGGTGCATGAGCACCCCCTGATGGTGCTCGCCCCGGAGGCTCCCGTGCCCGATCCGCCCGCGCGTGGGGACGTGGCCGTACGGGTGCTCGGGCCGGACGATCCGCTGCTGGCGAGCGCGCTGGCGGTGCCGCATCTGGCGTTCGGGGCCCCGGGGACGGGCGTCGGCGAGGCGGGCGCGGCCGAGCTGGACGCCGCCGTACGGGAGCGGGCCGGCGACGGCTCCCTGGAGGAGTCGGCCGGGCGGATCCGCGCGGGGCTGACCCGGGTCGCCGCCGCCGTGGCGGACGGCCGGGCGCTCTGCGCCGGACAGCACCAGCCGGTGGGACCGGTCAGCGAGATCGTGGGCGTGGGCACCCTGCCCGCCGCGCGCCGCCGGGGTCTCGCCCTCGCGGTGACGGCGGTCCTGGTGGCGGACGCCCGGTCCCAGGGCGTGGAGACGCTCTTTCTGTCGGCGGGCGACGACGATGTGGCCCGGCTCTACGCCCGTCTCGGCTTCCGGCGCCTGGCGACGGCGCTGATCGCCGAACCCGCGCCCTGACCGGCGTACTGCTCTCCGTCCTGACCGGCGGACCGCCCTGTCCGCGAGGCGGACCGGGCCGGTGGCGGCGCACCGCCGCCACCGGCCGGCCCGGCGGGGATCAGAGCACCGGCAGGTTCTTCCGCAGCTCGAAGGAGGTGACCTCGGAGCGGTACTCCTCCCACTCCTGCTTCTTGTTGCGCAGGAAGAAGTCGAAGACATGCTCCCCCAGCGTCTCGGCGACCAGCTCGCTCCGCTCCATCAGCGAGATCGCCTCGCCGAGGTTCTGCGGCAGCGGCTCGATGCCCATCGCCCGGCGCTCCGCGTCGGAGAGCGCCCAGACGTCGTCGTCCGCGCCCGCCGGGAGGTCGTAGCTCTCCTCGATGCCCTTGAGACCCGCCGCCAGCAGCACCGCGTAGGTCAGATAGGGGTTGGCCCCGGAGTCGATCGAGCGGACCTCCACCCGGGAGGAGCCCGTCTTGCCCGGCTTGTACATGGGCACCCGGATCAGCGCCGAGCGGTTGTTGTGACCCCAGCAGATGTACGAGGGGGCCTCGCCGCCCGCGCCCGCGCTGCGGGCCGAGCCGCCCCAGATGCGTTTGTAGGAGTTGACCCACTGGTTGGTGACGGCGGAGATCTCGGCGGCGTGCCGCAGCAGACCGGCGATGAAGGAGCGGCCCACCTTGGAGAGCTGGTACTCCGCGCCCGACTCGTAGAACGCGTTCCGGTCGCCCTCGAAGAGGGAGAGGTGGGTGTGCATGCCCGAGCCGGGGTACTCGCTGAACGGTTTCGGCATAAAGGTGGCCTGAACGCCCTGCTCCAGCGCCACCTGCTTCATGACCAGGCGGAAGGTCATGATGTTGTCGGCGGTGGAGAGCGCGTCCGCGTACCGCAGATCGATCTCCTGCTGGCCCGGAGCGCCCTCGTGGTGGCTGAACTCCACCGAGATGCCCATCGACTCCAGCATGGTGATCGCCTGCCGCCGGAAGTCCATGCCGACGTTCTGCGGGGTGTGGTCGAAGTAGCCGGAGTTGTCGGCGGGCACCGGGCGGCTGCCGTCCAGCGGCTTGTCCTTCAGCAGGAAGAACTCGATCTCGGGGTGGGTGTAGAAGGTGAACCCGAGGTCGGAGGTCTTGGCCAGAATCCGCTTGAGGACATAGCGCGGGTCCGCGAAGGAGGGCGAGCCGTCCGGCATCAGGATGTCGCAGAACATCCGGGCGGTGCCCGGCGCCTCCGCCCGCCAGGGGAGGATCTGGAAGGTGCCGGGGTCGGGTTTGGCGATCATGTCGGACTCATAGACCCGGGCGAAGCCCTCGATCGCCGAGCCGTCGAAGCCGATGCCCTCGTCGAACGCCTGCTCAAGCTCGGCGGGGGCCACCGCGACCGACTTCAGGAAGCCGAGCACATCGGTGAACCACAGTCGCACGAACCGGATGTCGCGCTCCTCCAGCGTGCGGAGCACAAATTCCTGCTGCTTATCCATTACCACCCAATCCTTGCTGGTCAAGCCGCCCGCCCCTTGAGCATCCCATCCATGGGTTTCAGGCACATTGCGAACCCGGGCCGAGCCCCATTGTGAGTCAGCGATCCCGGCGAAACGAGCCCGGTGGTCCCGGAGCGGGTGGGACGTGGCCGTATTACCGCCCCGTATGAGGTGCTCGGCGGCCCCGCTCGCTACGATCTGCGGACATGGGGGGTTCGCCGATCGGGCTCATAGCGCGCGGATCGCGTCCCATGGCACTGCTGAGTGCCGTGGCGACGTTCCTCGGCGCGCTCTTCATCTGTCTGAGCCCGCCCGACGGCCGTCACACCTCCGCGATCACGCTGGCCCCCTCGGCGCAGTTGCAGCCCGCGTTCTCCTGTCCGTACGAGAACGGGTCCTGCGGGGTCCTCCCGGCGGTCGGCCCCGCGGTGCTCACCGCGCCGCCGCCGGACTCGCCGCCGCCCGCCGGGCCGCATCCCCCGTACGCCGGGCCGCCGGCCCACGCCGCCCCGGCCCCCGGGACGGCGCGGTCGCGCGCTCCGGATCTGCACGTCCTTCAGGTGTTGCGGACCTAGGGAGGGTCTTCCGTTCGGGCACCCGTGCCCAGCAGGATCCGAACGAGAGGGCCCCGTAGGGTCCCGCCCTCGATCCGTTCCCCCCACTCGATCACCTCTTTCACGAAGGACGACACACATGGCTTCCCGTAAGACCACCGACGACCGGCGTGCCCGAATAGAGGCCATGCGCCGCGCCGAGCAGTCCCGCGAGCGCCGCAGCCGCATCATCACCATCGCCGTCTCCGGTCTCGTCGTGGCCGGGCTCGTCGGCTTCGGCGTCTACGTCCTCAACAAGGAGTCGGAGCAACAGGAGCAGCGGGTCGCGCTGGCCAAGAAGCCCATCAAGGCCGAGAAGTCCTGGGACGCCAAGAAGCTGGGCCGCAACCACGTCAAGGAGGCCGTCAGCTACCCGCAGACGCCGCCGGTCGGCGGTGACCACAACCAGGCGTGGCTGAACTGCGACCGCAACGTCTACAAGGAGGCCGTCCCCAACGAGAACGCCGTGCACTCGCTGGAGCACGGCGCGGTGTGGGTGACGTACAACGACAAGGCGTCCAAGGACGATGTGAAGAAGCTGGAGGAGAAGGTCAAGGAGACCTCCTACTCGTTCATCAGCCCGGTCCAGGACCAGGCCGACCCGCTGATGCTCACCGCCTGGGGCAAGCAGGTCAGCGTGGACGGGGCCGACGACAAGCGCGTGCTCCAGTTCTTCGAGAAGTACGTCCAGGGCGACCAGACCCCGGAGCCCGGTGCGGCGTGCACCGGCGGGGTCACCGCCAAGTGATGAGCATGACCCGCACCCACTGGGCCGCGATCATGGCGGTGGTGCTCGCGCTGCTCTTCGCCGGGGCCGTGACGGTGGCCTCCGCCGGTGACTCCGACAGCGCCGCGCCCGCCGTCCCGGCGTCGGATTCGGCGGACGCCGGTTTCGCGCGCGACATGTCCGTCCACCACCAGCAGGCGGTGGAGATGTCCTTCATCGTGCGGGACCGCACCGAGAACGCGGAGATCCGGCGGCTGGCGTACGACATCGCCAACACCCAGGCCAATCAGCGCGGCATGATGATGGGCTGGCTGGATCTGTGGGGCCTGCCGAAGGTGACTCCGGGCTCCGCTCCGATGGCGTGGATGGCGGACGGCGGGGGCTCGCACTCCGGGCACTCCGCCGCGAAGGGCGCCGGGGGTCCGCTGATGCCGGGCATGGCGACCGAGGCGCAGCTGGCGCGGCTCGGCGAGCTGAGCGGCAAGGCGGCGGAGGTCGAGTATCTCCAGTTGATGATCGTCCACCACAACGGCGGCGTCGACATGGCCGAGGGCTGTGTGCGGCTCTGCTCGGTGGACTCCGAGAACGAGCTCGCCCAGGGCATGGTGGACGCCCAGCGCTCGGAGGTCGAGCTCATGGTGGATCTGCTGGCGAAGCGGGGGGCTCAGGTCCGCACCTGAGGCCGTCGCCCGCTGTGACCGGAGGGCTTCCCGCGCGGTGTGCGGGGAGCCCTCCGGCGGGTCGGGGGTCAGCCGGAGGGGTCCGGGAGCCCTCCGGCGGATTCGGGCCCTCCGGCGGATTCGGGGGTCAGACCGCCCGTACCGGCTGTTCCGGCTCCCGGCCGCGCTGGGCGCCGAGGTGGACATGCCGGAATTCCCCGCAGCGCTGCCGGGCAGCTCTCGTCCGGTGATCCGCAGCAGCAGTCTCGCCACATCCGGACCTTCCGCCCAATTCACCCGTTTGGCCTACAGCGGTCGCGTCCCCCCAATGGCCCATCGACGATGGGTTGGCCCGATACCGGCCGCCGTGAGGAGGCGCGTACGCCATGACCACCGCCAAGGACATCATGCACGCAGGGGCCCAGTGGATCCCCATGCACGAGACGCTCGACCGGGCCGCGCAGCTGATGCGCGAGCTCAATGTGGGCGCGCTGCCCATCGCCGACGCCGATGAACGCCTCTGCGGCATTCTCACGGACCGGGACATCGTGGTCGGCTGTGTGGCCATGGGACACGACCCGGCGAAGATCACCGCAGGCGAGATGGCGCAGGGCACCCCGCGCTGGATCGACGCGGGCTCGGGGGTCGAGGACGTGCTCCAGGAGATGGAGGTCCACCAGATCCGCCGGCTGCCCGTGATCGAGAACAAGCGGCTGGTGGGGATGATCAGCGAGGCCGATCTCGCGCAGCACCTCTCGGACGAGCAGCTCGCGGGGTGGATGGAGCGGGTGTACGCGAGGGGCTGAGCCGCACCGGGCTGCACAGCCGGAGCGGCCGGGCCGCATGGCCGAGGGCCGTCCGGGCTAAAGACCTTCGCCCGAGGCCCCCGGGCCGTCCTCGCCGAGCACCGCGCGGGCCACCGCGTCCGGGCGGTCCAGCATCAGCAGATGACCGGCCGGGGTGACCTCCCGGAAGCGGGCCCCGAGCTCCAGGGCGAGCATCCGCTGCCGGGCCGTCCAGCGCCGTCCGCCCGCCGTCGCGGCGAGCACGGTGACGGGCGCCCCGGACGGCAGCTCGTACCGCTCGCGCAGGGCGAGGAGCTCGGCGGCG
>NZ_VCLA01000203.1:13917-14559 GCF_009600885.1 Streptomyces jumonjinensis | reverse complement strand
GGGGCTCGGTGTCATGGTGCTGGTCGTGGTGGCAGGCTGCGGCGGGGGTGGCGGGGAGAGGGAGGCGGGGGCGAGCGCCCGTCTGCCGACGGCGGAGCTGCAGGGCCGGTGGTGGTCGTGGGCGGCTGCCGAACCTCCGGACGCCAATCCCGTCGTCGACGGGGACGGACGCGACTGCTGGCGTAACCAGCCGTCCGATGTGTGGTTCCTGGCGGGCACCTTCGGCGGACACGCGGAACGCGTCTGCACCGTTCCGGGCGGACGGCCCATCGCCTTCCCCGTGGTGAACACCTTTGGCAGCCCGATATATTGCGCGAACTTCATCAGCTCCGCCGCGGGAAGGGCATATCTCGACGGTGAGGAGATCGAGCCGGAGGTCTTGCACCCGGAGAAGATCACCGTCAGGGGGAGAGCCGGCAACCCGGTGGTGGACCCCGGTGTCTCCTCGTCCACGGGATGCGGTCTGTGGGTCCAGCTCCCGCCGCTGAGTCCCGGCGCGCACACGTTGGAGATACAGGGCCAAGCCCGTGACCTCGAAGTGAGCGTGACCTACTCGCTCACCGTGAAAGCACAGCGCGGCGACGAGACGGTGTAACGCCAGCGGGGTCGGCGATCGCGTCGAGTTCCGGGCGTGGCCACGGG
>NZ_VCLA01000203.1:11448-13534 GCF_009600885.1 Streptomyces jumonjinensis | reverse complement strand
AGCGAGGCCGGGCCTTCCGCGGTCCGGGTGCTGCGGCGGGTGCGCGGGTTGTGGTGTGCGCCGAGGGGTGGGGGCGGGAAGGCGGTCGTCATCAGCCCGGTCGTGAAGAGCCCGCCCGGGGTGGTCCGCCCGGCCGACGTGCGAAGGGCTGGCTCCCGGGCGGACTCCACTGCTCACGCTGCCCCGGCCTGCACGGCCGGTATCGTGGCCTCGGCCGGGCGGCGCGCTGACCGTCCTCCTGACGGCGCTGTCGTCCCTGCTCACCGAGGACTGGCGCACCTCGAACGCGGCGGACGGCCCGGCGGGGATCAGGCGTAGTAGGGCCCGGGGTGGCTCCAGCTTCGGCTGCCGAAGAAGTGGGGGGAGTTGACGGTGATCTTGATGTTGGAGACCTTCAGGCCGTACTGGTGAGCCTGGGTCCCGGGCGGGCAGTTCACCTGCACCGGGGGGAAGTTCATATGGAACTTGGGTCCGAGGTCCGACCCGGGACTCAGGAAGTTGCGGTACACCGCGGTCGCGTCGGCGTAGTAGAAGCTCTTGTACACCGGCTCCTGTATCTGGCGGACGACCAGGCTGTCCGCCGGGTCGTAGCCGCCGTCCGGGCGCAGGCAGTGAAAGGTGCGGGCCATGTCGGCAACGGCCCGGAAGTCGTGAGCCTCGCCGCTTATCGGAACCTGTGGGATCAGATCGCCCGTGGGGCTGAAATGGGGCTGGTTGCGGACGTTGTGCAGGTAGACGTCGAGCTGGAAACCGCCGCAGCCCTCGGTCGCCCCGTACTCGTGGTAGCGCAGCTCGCATCTGCGCTCACCGACGGCCGCCGTGGGGTCGGGATCGTACGGCTGGGGCACGATCGCCCAGTAGAGCTTCAGCGTCGCCGAGATGCCGTCCGGTGTGGGTGCCGGCACGGGATACTCGGCGACGGCCCGGGCCGTCCCCGGCGCGGACAGCGCGAAGGCGGCGCCCGCCAGCAGGGCCAGTGCGGACCGGGCCAGAGTACGGAGCTTACAGACGGTTCCCATCAGGATTTCCCCTCTGTCTCCTTCACCACTGACGCGTCCACGTCAGCGTCGTCACGCTATCCGTCCCCCGCGGCGGCCACCGGGGGAACGCTGTGGTCTGCACAAGCGGAACACGATCACATCGCACTGCTCCGCGAAGCAACGCCCTTCGAGTGCGAGCCGTTCGCGCTCGTCATGTGGGCGCCTGTTCTGTACGGGGTGTCGGCAGGGATGGTCGGGCTCGGCTGCTGTGACGGCGGTGGTCAGCCGGCCGGCGTACGGCTTCCCGGACTGGCGTGCCGGGGATGTTCCACCGGTCCGCGGCGCGGGCGAAGGATCCCCTGTCCGCGGACAGGGGATCCAGACGCCCCAGGAAGCTTCATCACCGCTGACGATCACCAGTACCCGGCAGACCACCGGGTCACCACAAGCCCACCCACCGAAGCCCGCTCCCGCCCACCATCGCCACAGCCCCGCTCGCGCCTGCCTCACCGCACTCGTCGCCCATCTGGAAACCGAGGGCGTCACCCTCTACGAGCTGTACGCGAGCGGCGGCAGCGCCCCGCTGTACGAGTCGCTCGGATTCGCCCCCGACCCATTCCTCATGCGGGTGACCCGCTTCCCCCTAGACGCACATCAGCGCAGCCTGCGGCCCAGTGGGAACCGCTGCCGCCCGGGTCCGCCAGCGGCTGATCCGGTCGGTACGCAAGGTACTGGAGGCAGGGGAGGCGCCCTGCCCCGGACGGTACGGATCATCTGGGTACGGAGAACGACTTGAGGTAGTCGGCCAACGGCTCGAACCCCATGCGGCCCGACGCGCATCTACTCCCGGGGGATCGATCATCGGGAACGGGATGAGACTGCCGTCGTCCTGGCCGGCGAGCTGGGTCCCGAAGACTTGAGGTTCGCCCCGGTGAACGCGGACCCGGTCCTTCAGCAGAGCACGGTGCCGGACATCGGCGTCCCCCGCCGTGACCGCCCGCGCCAGCAGATCGAGACGCTCCTCCTGGAACCGGGGGTCGCGGTCGGAGTGCTGGGCGATTCACCAGTCAAGTCCTCTGTCGGATCTGGAGTTTTCGGATTCTGAA
>NZ_VCLA01000203.1:8934-11063 GCF_009600885.1 Streptomyces jumonjinensis | reverse complement strand
CGGCTCGGTCCCCTTCCGTCGCATCATCAGCGACATGTTGAAGATGTCGATCTGCGTTCGAAGCAGGCCGCTTGGCACCGGGTGGCCCAGAGGTTGTGTGACGCCGTCCTGAAGATCGGTGATGGTCGCCGCCTCCGGCAGCACCTCGGCGATCACATTCACGATCTGGTCGTACCTGGTCATGATCAGGTCGACCTCCCGGGGGTGGACTTCCAGCGAGGTGCCGTACTCGTTGCACCGCACTGTCACCGTGAACCCATCCTCCTCCAGGGCCTCGCGCAGCCGACGTCGAGACTCCGGCACGTCCATGCCGTACACCACGATCAGGCCAGACCAGTTCTCGGATCGAATGGCGAACTCGGGGACCTTCATCTGGTTGACGAGTCGGCTCACCGCTTCGATGACGCGGTAGAGGTCGCCGATCTGCACCGAATCCAGCGATCTGTCCCCCGCGGACGATGAAGGGCAGCTGGAGCGGCACCGGCGCACGTACGGCCTGCGCCGAGGGCAACCACAGGAGTACGGTTCGTCGGGCGCGGTCGGAGATCGGCTCGCCGAAGGAGACGAGTTCCCAGTCGAGCAGGAGCCGCAGACCGCCTGCAGTGCGGACGCGGTGTCCGGGCTGGAGGTCGTGGTGGACGACCTCGACGCCGTTCTCGCTTTCTTCGTCGAACTCGGCATGGAACTGGAGGGCAGGGCCCCGATCGAGGGGAGCTGGGTGGACCGGGTCATCGGACTCGACGGCACCCGGCAGGACATCGCGAAGCTGCGTACCCCGGACGGCCACGGCCGGATCGAGCTGGCGAAGTTCCCCACCCCGGAGGCGGTCCGCGCCGAGCCGGCGAACAGCTCGGCATCCGCCGTGTCACGTTCGCCGTCGACGACATCGAGGACGTCGTCGCCCGGCTGCGTCGGCACGGCGCCGAACTCGTCGGCGAGGTGGTGCGGTACGGGGACGACTACCGGCTCTGCTATGTCCGCGGCCCCGAGGGCATCGTCGTCGGACTGGCCGAACAGCTCCGCTGACGGGTCCCCCGGGCCGCCCCGGTTACGCGGTGAACTCCACGCCCGCCCACCAGTTGCCCGGGGCGTGCGGGTTCCTGCTGGACCAGAACTCGATGGCCGCCGAGGTGAACTCCCCGGCCGACAGCGTGCCGTCCCCGTCGCGGTCCAGATGCCGGAAGGCGGTCTCCGCCGCTTCCCGGGGCGTCCGGGGGAAATGACCGCGCAGGAAGCAGAAGTACTCCTCCAGATCCACGGCGCCGTCGCCGTCCGTGTCGGCGACCGCCAGGAAGGTCTCCGCCAGGATCCCCACAGTGGCCCGCGCCGCGGCGGGATCGTCGGCCAGGGACAGGGTCGACTCGACGAACTGCTCCCGGGTCATCGACACGGCGCCGGGCGGCAGATGGGGCAGATGCAGATTCCGCCAGACGGCCACATACGCGTCCACGATGCGCCGCTCGCCGTCCGAGCCGGACGCATGACCGATCGCCCGCGCGGACCGCTGCCCCATGAGGACGTGGTCGGCCTCGGTCAGTTCACCGCCGCCGTCCGCGTCGAACTGGTCGAAGCCGTGACGGATCTTGCGGATCAGCATGTCCTCCGACATGACATGTCTCCTTCGAACGGGATGGCCATGACGCCTGGAGGACGCTACTCCGCTCCGGCGACGACCAACATCGAACAGAGCGCCGCACAACACACGACCCGTACGCGGCCCGCACCCGGGTGCTTCCCAGGGTCCCGGGGTGCGGGTCAGCCCGCCCGCACCAGGGACAGCACCCTGACACCGCGTTCCAGGGCCGCGCCGGGTTCCGGGGTGACATGGTGGAAGTCGAGGAAACAGCTCTGCGCGCCGGAGGCCCGGATCTCCTCCAGCAGCGCGGCGACGTCCTCGTCCGAGGCTCCGGGGGCGACATTGTGGCGCAGGTGCCGCTGGAGGGTGCCGGGGTCCCGGCCGGCCTCCTCGGCCGCGCGGAGCGCGAGCTCCCACAGTCCGGCGCCGGCCGGGCCGGGCAGCACGATACCGGCCCAGCCGTCAGCGCGACGGCCGACGCGGCGCATCGCGGCGGCGGAGAGCCCGCCGAGGAGGACCGGCGGGGGCGACTGGGCGGGACGCAGACCGATGT
>NZ_VCLA01000203.1:6456-8517 GCF_009600885.1 Streptomyces jumonjinensis | reverse complement strand
CGCGCCGGGTGAAGTCGGCGTTGACGGCTGTGTACTCGTCGCGCATCCAGCCGATGCCCAGCCCGGCGACGAGCCGGCCGCCGCTGATCCGGTCGAGCGAGGCGAGGGACCGGGCGAGCAGCAGAGGCGGGTACCAGGGCGCGGTCAGGGTGCTGGTACCCAGCCGTACGCGCTCGGTGGCGGTCGCGGCGACTGTCAGAACGGTCACGGGGTCGAGGAAGGTGGTGAACCCGGGCGGGTACGGGTTCTCAGGGCTGTAACCGGGGTAGACGTCGCTCGGGGCGACCGGGGTCAGTGCGCGGTCGCCCACCCAGAGCGCGTCGAAGCCGGCGTCCTCCGCGTCCCGGGCGAAGCCCGCGATCAGCTCGGGCCGGGCGTGGGTTCCGTACTGCGGCAGTGCCATTCCTATGTGCATGCCCCCAGCATGCTCGTCGAGGGGGCCGGGACACGCGGGGCATCGCCTGTGAGCTGAGTCATGTGATGAGACGTCAGGGTGCTCCCGGGCCGTACTTCCCGCCCGCCGCCCGGGCCCCGGGCAGGCCGGAGCCGTCAGCTCCGCAGCGACCGCCGTACGCGGCGCAGCACGGCCTCGTGCCGCCCCGCCCGTACCGTCCCGGGACACGCGTGCCCGCCCCACGCGCCCCCGCCCATGGCATGGGCGCCCAGCCCCGGCCCTTCGGGGAGTCCGTCACCTCCAGGGGCCAGCCGTGGACGCGGGCACCCCAGGCGTAGACCCGTGCGACGGCCTCGATCTGCGCCGGGGTGAGCGGTGCGGCGGCAAAACCGGATGTCTCGACCGACACCCGGCCCGCGTTGCCCGCGGCTGTGTCCAGGCCCGGTCGTGGACCGACACATACTGCTCGATCTCCCCCGCCCGGGACACCCGGAAGTGGGCCGAGCTGCGGGTCGCCGGGTCCGAGGACCGTTCGAACAGCGAGCCCTCCCTCTCCTGTACATGCAGGATCAGACCCCGTTGCCGCTCCCGTCCGCCCCGGCGGAAGTTCACGCCGATCGGCTTCCGGGCGACGCCGGTCATCCAGCCCGGCGGCGGGGGCGCGGCGGAGATCTGCGTCGCCCGCCGCCGGACGGTCCGTTCCTCCGGCACGGCGGGGCCGGCCGCTCGGACCGCTCCCTCCCGGGGAAAAGGGCCGCCGGCATCGGGGCGGGGGCGAGCCCGCCGCCGAGGAGAAGCCCGCCCCCGAGGGCGAGCACACCGCGCCGGGCCGGCCGCCGATGCTTTCGCGTCATGGGCTCCAACATGGGCCGGGAACATGATCGCCGTTCTATGACGAGATCATGGGACGACAACATCGCACCCCGCCGCAGCACCCGGCGCAGCGCCCCGGCGCCCGATTCACAGCCGCACGGGAAGGGCCTTCAGATGCCAGTTGACCGGGTTGGTCCCGCGCCGCAGCCGCTCCGGCGCGGTGGCGAACCGCAGCCCGGGGGCGCGGTCGAGCAGCGCGGTCAGGGCGATGCGGGTCTCCTCGTGGGCGAGGTGCGCGCCCGGACAGCGGTGCGCGCCGTGGCCGAATCCGAGGTGGTGCTCCCGGCTGTGGCGGGTGCGGGTGATGTCGAGACGGTCAGGGTCGGTGAAGGCGGCCGGGTCACGGTTGGCCGCCGAGACGATCGGCAGGCCCGCCTCCCCGGCGCGCACCGGTGTGCTGCCGAGGGTGGTGTCGCAGGTGGCGTAGCGGGGCAGGGGGCGGGCGAAGTGCTCGATCAGGTCGACCATTCCGTCCTCGGCATGGTCCGGCAGCCGGTCGAGCAGCCCGGTGGCGATGGTCTCGATCCTGGGACGCAGTGTGGCGGCCCGCCTACGCGAGAACGCGGCGGTGACCAGGCCGCGCAGCCGGTGGTGGTCGGCGCCGTCCGCGTCGAAGATCCCGGCGTGCAGATACTTCTCGTACCCCGGGCGCATACCGCGGGCCTGCCAGGTCTGTTCGGTGCGGTGGGCCACCGGTGCGCCGGGGACAGCCGTGGCGTCGATGGTGAACCGGGCGTCACTCATCACGGTACGGATGTCCTCGTGCCGGGTGGCCACCCACATCGGGTCGACGC
>NZ_VCLA01000203.1:4336-6130 GCF_009600885.1 Streptomyces jumonjinensis | reverse complement strand
CGCGCTCGCGGATGTGGGCGTAGGAGGTGAAGGGGTCCTTGACCAGCTTCTGATCGCTCAGGTCGACAAGCTCGTGGGCGGTGGCGTCGGTGGGCTCGGCGGTGGGCTCGGCGGTGGGCTCGGTGGTGGCGTCCGGGTGATCCTGCACGGCCATGCCGGATTCCCCCAACAGGCGGTCGTTCGGTCACAGCATCGACACACCGAGACGCCATCTGCACTCCCCATGGGGAGTAAACCACTCATACGAGTACATTCCTCGCCACTGCCCCCGCTGCCCGACCCCGGGGATCCCGCCCGGGGTCGGGCTATCCTGGACGCATGATCGAGAACCTTCCCCCCTGCCCGAAATGCTCATGTGAGTACACCTATGAGATGAACGCCCTCGTGGTGTGCCCGGAGTGCGGACACGAGTGGGTTCCGGCGGAGGGCGGCGACACGGAGGGGGACGGCGGTGCCGGGGAGCGCGTCGTCAAGGACGCGGTCGGCAATGTGCTGAACGACGGCGACACCGTGACCGTCGTCAAGGCGCTCAAGGTCAAGGGCAGCCCCTCGGGAATCAAGGCCGGCACGAAGGTCCGCAACATCCGCCTGATCGACGGGGTGGACGGCCATGACATCGACTGCCGGATCGAAGGATTCGGCGCCATGCAGCTCAAGTCCAGCGTGGTCAAGAAGGCCTGACCGCCCGCCCCGAAGGCCATCTCCCGGACGCCCCGGCCCGGGGCCGCCGCCCCGATCTCGTCCAGCACCGGCCGGAGCCCCGGACGTGCTGATCGCGGGCGCCGTCCCCGCCGGTGATGAGGTCGCCGGCCGGACGGCTGCCTCGGCGCCCGTTTCCCGCTCGACACGACGGCCGCAGCCCTCCCCGCCTGGCGCACCACGCTGTCGGCGACCCCTGCCAGCCCCCTCCCAGGCTCTGACCAGGCTCTTTAGCAGGATGCACGGATGGATGACGACGTCTATCGCCCGGTGCACCGGGACCCCGCCCCCGCGTTCTACGGCCGGCTGCGGGTGATGCGGACCACCGATCTCGCCCCCGCCCGCTGGCTCGCCGAGCACGGCCCGGCCGAGGGCGACTTCGGGACGGTGGCCGGCATCGCCGTCCCCGGCTTCCCCGCCTATGCGCGGATCCTGCACCCCGCGTCCCTGGACGAGCATCCGGTGCGCTGGTCGGCCGTGGCCGCCGCGTACGGCCGTACGGTGGCGCCGACCACCCGCTGGCACGAGGTCATCGGCGCGGAGGAGTTCCACCGGGACTCCTCCGTCCACGGCCTGCCCGGCGTCTGGGACGAGCACCCGTGGGAGGGCCCGACCCCTCCGGCGATCGCGCAGATCCTGCTTCCGTTCCTGACCCGTCACACCCGCACCCCCGACGACTGCTGGTTCGGCCTGTGGGACGGCTACGGATGGCTGGACTTCGACGGCGTCCCCACCTTCGAGACCCCCCACCGGGACCGGGTACTGCTCTCCGGGCCCCTCGCCGATGTCGCCTCGCCCGCCACCGGGAACGACGACATCTGGGCCGAACTGCCCGACCTGTGGTGGCCGCAGGACCGTGCCTGGTGCGTGGGCGGCGATGTCGACCTGGTCGGCACCTATATCGGCGGCTGCCCGGAACTCATCGCCGAAGTGCTCGCCGCTCCCGGGCTGGAGGCCCATCCGGTGTTCCCCGGCGACCCGGTGAACTGACCGGGGAAAGAGCCCGGCTGCGGCGAATGGGCATTCCGGTCATTCTTTGCCGTCGCATTGTCTTTGTGCTGCTGCCGTTTGACGCTGTGTGGGGGAAGGGGCGGG
>NZ_VCLA01000203.1:868-4015 GCF_009600885.1 Streptomyces jumonjinensis | reverse complement strand
AGTTGCGGGGTGTCTGGGTGCGGTAGGAGTGGCCGAGTTCCGGGCCGAGTCCGAAGTAGTGGCGGAAGTTGTAAATGAGGGGGCTCCAGGCGGCGGGGTCGATGTGGTCGGTGCCCGGAACGACGATGCGGGAGTCGGCGTGCACCTTGCACACGACGGCCTCGACGATGACGAACTCCCCGGAGACGTCCGGCTGCACCCGCTCGGCACGGGCCTCCAGTTGGATCGGGCATCCGGCGACGCGAGGCGGCCGGACCAGATGGGAGGGCTCGCTGGTCATGCCCGCGGCGGCGAACTTGTCCGGCTCGAAGCGGCAGCCCTTGGGCTTGCCAGGGGGCACTGGATTCCGGCCGGTCAGTGGCGCCAGCCGCTCCACGGCCGGCCACTGGGCGGGGGCCGGCAGGCTGATGACCAGGTCGGGGCGGCTGCCGAGGTTGTACGCGGTCTGCCCCACACGGCCCAGTCCGATCACAACCGTCTTCCCGAGGGCCCACGCGGATGATATCGGGGCAAGGTTGAACGAGCCGTCCTGATTCTCTGTCGACAGGAGCACCACTGGCGTCCCGAAGTACAGGATGCTCGGCTCGATCTCCAGGTGGGTGGTGACTGTCTGTGCGGGCAGAGTGCTGGGAGGTGCCGTGTTCATGGTGAGAAGCCTAGGGCTCGGTTATTTCGGCCGGGGCCGAAGTGTCACAGGGGACAATGGACCGCATGGACATACAGCGCGCACATGTAGCCGGTCCTGACCTGGCTACCGTGGCGAAGCTTCTGGCCGATGGCACGCGGGCAGGCTTCTGTCTGGCCCTGCTCGACGGCCGGGCTTGGACAGCGACGGAATTGGCGCGTCATGTGGGGGTGGCGCCCTCGACCGCGACTGAGCACTTGCATGCGCTCGTCCGCGGAAACCTGCTGGTCGAGGAACGGCAGGGACGCCACCGCTATGTGCGTCTGGCCGGTCCGCACGTAGCCGAGCTGATCGAGAGCCTCGCCGCGATAGCACCTGAGCACACCCCGGCACCCCGTTCCCTGTCGGCGGCTGGCCGCCGACAGGCCCTCGCCCACGCCCGCACCTGCTACGACCACCTCGCCGGGACCGTCGGGGTCGCCATCACCGATGCGATGCTCGAACGAAGGCTGCTGGACCTGGAGCACGGACTCGGACTCACCAGCGCCGGAGCGACCTGGCTCGAAGAGCTCGGCATCACCGTCCCGACCGGCACGCGTCGACCGTCGGTACGGTCATGCCTGGACTGGACCGAACGCCGCCCCCACCTGGCCGGCGCCGTCGGTGCCGCCCTGTGCCGTCACGCGTTCGACACAGGCTGGATCACTCCCGTCGGTACCACGCGCGCAGTCGCAGTCACACCCCTCGGCCGACAGGCACTCCGCCGCCACCTCGGGTTGTCCGATGAACTCCTTTCGCAGAAATGAGTAGTTCTGAGAGACCGGAGACCCCTGCCGGAACGTGTCCGGTTTGCCCCTGATCCTCGTTCTCACAGCCTCTCGCAAAACAGCTTTCGCGCAATGCCTCTCGCGATAGGTTCTGCGACATGCCCCCAGCCCGCCGAACCGGCCGCCGCCGTCGAACAGTTCGACTGTCCGACCTGTGAGGTGCCCGCCGGAAGCATCTGCCGCACCCGCGGCGGCAAGGTCGCCCCGAAGTACCACACCCCGCGCTTCATGCTCGTCCCCCAGCTCCTCGCCGAGCTGGAAGTGAAGACCCCCGCCGACCGCAGCCCCGGCCGCGCGTGGGAGATGGGCCCTGCCGTCGACGCCGCCCTACCCGAAGCCGCGACGAAGCCCACCAGGGTGGGCTACGCGAGGTGCAGCACTGCCCAGCAGGAGCTCCAGAGCCAGCTCGGCGCGCTCGGCGAGGCCGGGTACGACCCGGTGTTCCCCGAGAAGATCAGCACCCGCATCAAGGTGAGACCGGAGTTCGTCAAGGCGATGGACTTCGCCCGCACCATCAAGAAAGCCGTCCCCCACCAGCGGGTCATCCTCACCGTTCACGAGATTGAAGCACCTCGGCCGCGGCGCCGCCGAACTCCTTGCCATCGCCGAGGACCTGCGCCACCACGACATCGAACTCGAACTCCTCACCGGCCCCCTCCAGGGCGTCTACGACCCGTCCGGGCACGGCGCCGCCCTGCTCGCGTTCTTCGCCGGCATGGCCGAGTCCGAGCGCGAGTACATCCGGGAGAAGTCCCTCGAAGGCCAGGCATCCGCCCGCGAACGCGGCCGACACGGCGGCAGGCCCAAGGTCGTCGACGACGACATGGCCGCCTACGCCCGGTCCTTGCGGGCCGGCGGCGTCCCCGTCCCGCAGATCGCGCAGAAGCTCGTCATCACCTCGGGCAAGAACAAGGGCGAACACCCCTCGGTCGCCACCGTCTACCGCATCCTCGCCGAGGAAGCCGACAACACCGAGTGAGCCCGGATGCACGTCAGGGCTTCAAGATCAACTCATTGCCCCTTTGACCCGTATCTGGTAACCGGCGCATATCGCATCTGATGCGAACTGGCGTCACCTTGCGCCGCATTGGTCAGGCGGCGCCGGGAAGCCGCTGATCAGCAGGTAGGCGGTTCTCCAGGGCCTGCTGGGACGGTAACCGACAGGACGGGCCCATGTCGTTCCGCTTCACTCGATCGGATGGCTGACCTGCCGTTCCGCTCCACGCTTCGCATCTGATGCGAGATTCTCGCGGCGAATGCGATCTACGGAGCGTGACAATGTGGTGAGCAACAACAGGGCGACGCCGGGGGCCGCACGGCTTCACCTGGCCGACGGGGTGCCGCTGCTCCGGCCGGACGAGCAGGTCTTCGAAGCGATGCTGGACGGCTGGCGCAACCAGCAGCTGGCCCGGAACCTCGCGCTGTCGACCATCAACGGCCGCGAGCGCAAGGTGCGGGCGTTCGCCGCTCACGCTGACGCCTTCCCGTGGAACTGGTCCTCACCGCTGGCCGACGAGTGGTTCGGCGACCTGCGGTCGGTTCACGGCTGCGGACGTTCGACGCTCCGGGGCTACCAGGAAGCGGTACGGCTGTTCTGCGACTACACCACCGACCCCGCCTACGAGTGGGCGGCCGAGTGCGAACGGCGCTTCGGGACTCATCCGATCCAGGTCTGCCACGAGTGGAACACCGCCG
>NZ_VCLA01000203.1:0-477 GCF_009600885.1 Streptomyces jumonjinensis | reverse complement strand
ACCGCGTCCGCGGACGCGGTCGCAAAGGCTGGCTGCCCGCCTTCCGCGACGCGATGCTGTTCAAGACCGCGTACGCATTCGGACTGCGCCGCAACGAGACCCGGATGCTGGACACCGCGGACTTCGGCCGTAACCCCGAAGGAGCGGAGTTCGGCGAGTTCGGCATCTGCTACGTCCGCCATGGCAAGGCGAAGAAGGGCTCGCCGCCCAAACGCCGCAGCGTGCTGACGGTATGGGAGTGGTCAGCCGAGATCCTCGACCAGTGGACGAGCGAGGTCCGGCCCGCCATGCGGCACGCGGACGGGCCAGCCCTGTGGCCTTCCGAACGCGGGCGGCGAGTGGGCCTGCAACGGCTGGACTCCCGCTTCGCCGCCTACCGCGACGATCTCGGCTTGGACCCGGTCCTCGACTTCCACTCGCTGCGCAGGTCGTACGTCACCCACCTGATCGAAGACGGCATGGACCCCCTGTTCGTCC
>NZ_VCLA01000034.1 GCF_009600885.1 Streptomyces jumonjinensis | reverse complement strand
CGCCGTGCTGGCCGCCGTGCTCTATCTGACCCTCGGCGACGACGAGGAGAAGAACGGAGCCAAGAGCGGTGCCGACGTGACCGCTTCGGCCGGTGCCGAGTCCTCGGCCGACACCGGGTCCTCGGCCGGAAGCGAGACCACACCCGACGGCGAGAGCGGGAAGCCGGCGGAGAGCGGTACCGCCGGATCGGGGGAGAAGACGGGCCAGGACGACACGGACAAGGGCGACGGCGGCAAGGACGGCGGCGGCAAGGACGGCGACCAGTCCGACTCCTCGTCCTCCTCGTCCTCCTCGGCCGGAGGATCCGGCGGGAAGGGCGTGCCGGACGGATACGGCAAGATCTCCAATGGCCGTTTCCGCTTCGCCATGGCGATGCCCGAGGACTTCTCCATGACCGATGTCGCCGGACAGAACTCCGGAGGGATATTCAGCGAGAGCGGCGGGTTCCCCCGGGTCCAGGTCGACTTCACCGCCACACCCGGGGACGACGCCGCTGCCGCCTGGCAGGCCAGCGTCCCCGGCACCCGCGCCCAGAGCGACGGCTACCAGCACCGCTCCATCAAGACGATCGAGTACAAGGGCTATCCGACGGTCGCCGACTGGGAGTTCGAGCGCAACCAGAAGGGCCAGCGAATACGCGTCCTCAACAGGGGATTCAAGGTGGACGCCCAGCATGGCTACGCGATCATGGTCAGCTGCAAAGCGAGCGAATGGGACGAGTCGGAGTGCAAGACCCTCCGCCGTACGGCGTTCGCCACATTCAAGCCCAAAGGCTGAGGCGGGACACGTATCGTGAGAGGTCGCGGACGGTAATGGACGGCAACGGGACGCTCCGCGACCGGAATTGACACCCGACGCATCGGCCCATGCGCCGATGTCGTGCCGATCCGGCATGACCCGCCGGTGAACGGGCAGCTCATCTGAGGGGAGGCGACGTGGACGACTATGCGGGAAGGGTGCTGGCCGACCGCTACCGTCTGCCCCTGACCCCGTCCGACGAGTACGAACTGGTCGAGACCCGGGCCTTCGACACCTACAGCGGACAGGAAGTCCTGGTGCGCCAGGTGCCGCTGCCGGAGGTCGTGGAGGCCGAGGTCGTCGACGCGGACGGCCCCCTGGGAACCGCCCTGTACGGAAGAACGCCCTCGCACACTCCTCGCAGACGCACCGACCCCGCCGTGCTGCGCGCCGTCGAGGCCGCTCAGGCAGCCGCCCGGATCCCCGACCACCCCCGTCTCGACCAGGTCTTCGATGTGTTCGCCGAGGCCGGATCGCTGTGGATAGTGAGTGAGCGGGTCGCCGCCCGCCCGCTCGCCGCGCTGCTCGCCGAGAAGCCCCTCACCCCGTACCGCGCCGCCGAGGTCGCCTCCGATGTGCTGACCGCGCTGCTCGTGCTCCACGCGCACGGCTGGACCCACCGCAACATCACCAGCCGCACGGTCCTGGTCTGCGACGACGGACGGATAGTGCTGACCGGTCTCGCGGCGGGCGCGGCGGAGGAGGCGCTGTGCGGGTACGCGCCGGTGCCGGTGGAGGCGCCGGAGGAACTGCCGTCGTACGACGACGAGGACGGCTACCACGCCTACGGCGGCCAGGGCTCCGAGAACCCTGACCACCAGGACCCGGACGGCGACGACGACGGCGAGTTCTTCGACGAAGACGAAGACCATGACGAAGACCATGACGAAGACGGCGACGGGTACGGGACCGAGGGCGAAGAGGGCGGCGAAGAGGCCGAGGCGGACCCGGGGTACGGGCGTCATGACACCGGCCCAGGCCCCGGCCCCGTACGGCCCTATGAGCGGCCTGTGCTCCCCGGCGCGGGAGCGCCGGACTCCCGTGCGGCCCGAGGGGGCGCGATAGCCGCCTACCGCGCCGGGGCCCGCGCCGCCGCCCGCGACGGCGGTGACGATGGCGGCTTGCCCGTCCAGACGGGCCATGACCCCGACTGGTGGGCGCGCGGACCCGGTGACGGGGACCAGGAGCCCGACCGCGGCTTCGAGGACGGGGACGAGGGCGGATACCCCGATGGCGCGGAGGACGCGTACGGCCCCGAAGGGCCCGAAGACCCTGCGGGCCCCGGCCACGCCCGGCTCGCGGGGACCTGGCACGACGCCCCCTTCCCCGGCCAGGACGGCCCGCCCCCGCTGCCCGCGGGCGGCGGCTTTCTGCCGGTCGAGCCCCGTCCCCTGCCCGACGTGGACGAATCCCCGGGGCTCCTTCCCCCGAGCGAGCCGGGCTTCGGCCTCTACCGCGACGACGACCCCTATGGCGTACGGCAGCGGCCCCCGGCCCCGGAGCGCGGCGGCCAGGACGACGGGGACCCCGGCCGGCGGCCTGTCCTGCCCGCCGCCGAAGCGGCGTCCCCGCCCTCGGGCGGCGGCTGGGACCGAGGCGGCGCGGGCCGGGAGGCCCTGCGGGCGGACGCCCAGCGCAGCCCTCTGCCCGCCGCCCCCGCGCAGACCCCGTCCGGCAGCTGGGACACGGCCGTCACGGGCGGCGAAGCACCGCTGTACCGGGGGCCCGCCACCCCCCTCGCCGCCGAGCGCGCCCGGCAGACGCGTATCGCCGTCGTCGGGGCCGTCACCGAACGCTGGGCCCCCGAACAGGCCGGCCCCGTCCATGAGAACTGGCAGCTCGCCGCGCCGGTAGGACCCGCCACCGACCTCTGGGCCCTCGGCGCGCTGCTCTACCGCTCCGTCCAGGGCCATGCGCCCTACCCCGAGGACAGCGCCGCGGAGCTCGTCCAGCTCGTCTGTTCCGAGCCGCCCGCCTTCGCCGAGGAGTGCGGCCCGCTCCGCCCGGTCGTCGAGTCCCTGCTGCGCCAGGACCCCACCGAGCGCCCGGACACGGAGGAACTGCGCGGCTGGCTCCGTTCGCTGGTGCGCTCCGCCCCCGAGCCCGAGGCCGGGGTCGGGGTCGTACCGCTGCCGCCGAGCGCGGCGGTGGACGGCAGCAGGCTCCCCGTCGTACGCCGCCGGGGTGAGCTGGTGCGCAAGCGCCGCACCGGCTCCGCCGAGGTGGTGCACGGCCGCCACCGCCACAAGAAGCCCCGTGACGGTGGGCGCGGTCCGCGCGCCCTCGGCCGCACCCTGCTGCTGGTGGTACTGCTGCTGATGCTCGCGGCCATCGGCTACGCCGTGGCGTTCATGCCGAACTCCTCGGACCAGGACCGCACCGAGCCCCCGGGCAAGGCCGGTCCGCGCCCGACCGCGTCACAGAGCGCCTCGCAGAGCGCCTCGCAGAGCAAGGAGTCCGGGAGCCCCGGCCCCTCGCCGTCCCTTACGTCCGGGGCCCAGCGACCGCAGACGTCCACACAGGCGGCCGACCCGCCTCCCGGCTTCGTCTCGCGATCCGACGCCGAGGGCTTCTCGGTGGCCGTGGACAAGTCCTGGGACCGCAGGCCGATGAACGACATCGGCCAGATCCGCTACAGCGACGGCGACTTCACGCTGATCGTCGTCCCCGGCCGGGACAGCGTGCGGACGGACGGCGACGACCCGCTGGTCTATCAGCGGGACAAGGAGCGTGAACTCCAGCCGTTCCGGGACTCGTCCTGGGCCGAGGCGACCGGACTGCGGCGGATCGAAGTGGGGCAGCGGGTCATGGCCGAAGGCCAGTACAGCTGGCAGGACGCCAACGGGCGTCAGGTGTACGTACGCAATCTGGTGATGATCCTCGACGGCCGCTACCACATCGTCCAGGTCATCGGCCCGGATGAGCAGCGCGACAAGGTGACGGCGGCCTACCGCGCGGCGGCCGACACCTACCGTACGACCGGCTGAGAGGTGCGGCCTGCTGAGCGGTACGACCGGGGGCGGTCCCGTACGGCCGGATCGGGTGCGGGAGTCTGAGGACAGGGCCCCGGTGCGGAGACATCCCGTGGAATACGGGCAGTTGGGCGTGGCGCGAGTTCCGTGCGGGTGATCCCGTTCCGTAATCTGGGGCCCGGAGAACGAGGCGGGGGACGTGGGCAACTCACAGAGCGCGGAGGCGGGTCTGCTGCTCGCCGGGCGGTACCGGCTGGGCGAGACCATCGGCCGTGGCGGCATGGGCCGGGTCTGGCGTGCGCACGACGAGGTGCTTCACCGCGTCGTCGCCGTCAAGGAACTGACGGCCGGGATGTACGCCTCCGAGCCGGACCGGGCCGTACTGCACGCCCGTACCCGGAAAGAGGCCCGGGCAGCCGCCCGTATCACCCATCCCGGCGTGGTCACCGTGCACGATGTGCTCGACCACGACGCCCGGCCGTGGATCGTCATGCAGTACGTCGACGGCCGCTCCCTGGCGGAGGCCGTCAAGGAGTCGGGGCGCATCCCCGTGCCGGAGGCGGCCCGGATCGGAGCGCGCATACTGCGCGCGCTGGAGGCGGCCCATGCGGCCGGAGTGCTCCACCGGGACGTCAAACCCGCCAATGTGCTGCTCAGCCGGGACGGGCAGATACTGATCACCGACTTCGGGAGAGCCGCGATCGAGGGCGACTCCACCATCACCCGGACCGGGGAGATCGTCGGCTCCATCGACTATCTGGCCCCCGAGCGGGTGCGGGGCGGCGATCCCGGCCCGGCGTCCGACCTCTGGTCGCTGGGGGCGACGCTGTACACGGCGGTGGAGGGGACGTCCCCGTTCCGGCGCTCGTCGCCGCTCTCCACCATGCAGGCGGTGGTCGGCGAGGAGCCGCGTCCCCCGGAGCACGCGGGACCGCTCACCCCCGTGATCATGGCGCTGCTGGACAAGGACCCCGCCGCGCGCCCATCGGCCGAGCAGACGGGGCGAATGCTGCGGGCGGTGACGGAGGGGAAGCCCCCGGAGCCCCGCGCCGAGCGGCCGACCCTGCGTCAGCCGAACCCTTTCCCGGGCACTTCCCCGAGCACCTCCCTGAGCGCCTTCCCGGGCCCGGCGGCGAGCCCGGACACGCCCGCGGACGCCTTCCCCGACGCGCCCACGAATCCGTCCATGGGCGCGTCCACGGGCACGTCCACGGGCCCGGTGCCGGATCAGCCGTCCCGCGCCCGCGCCCGCGTCCGATGGCGTGCCGGACGGCTGCGTACCGGACGGCTGCGCACCGTCGCGATCGCCGTCGTGCTGTCGGCCGTGGTCGGCATCGGCGCGGGACTCACGGCCATGCGGTACTCGGACGATACGGACGGCCGGGAGCGCACCGTCGGCGAACAGACGGAAGCCGCCCGGAAGAACCTCGACGACCCGCCCGCCACGGTGACCGGCTCCCCTGACGCCAAGGAAGCCAAGGACGCCAAGGCAGCCCCGGACGTTCCGGACGGCTGGCGGCGGGTCAGCGACCCGGCGGGCTTCAGTCTGCTCGTACCCGAGGGCTGGAAGCGTCAGCTCAACGGTAAGCAGATCGACTACGCCCCCGACGACGGCCGCTACCGCATCCGGATAGGGATCGAATCCGCGCCCGACTTCGAGAATCCGTACAAGCATCTGCTGGCTCTGGAGGAGATCCAGGAGACGCTGCCCGACTACCGCAGGGTGAGGCTGGAGCCCAACGACTTCCGGGACCGGCCGAAGTCCGCCGTCTGGGAGTTCTCCTGGACCGAGGGTGGCTCCTCCCCCGGGCCCCGCCGGGCCATCGACCAGATGTACTACGGGGACGACGGAACGGAGTACGCGCTCTATATGACGGGTCCGGCGGCGGACTGGGCCACGACGCGGGAGCGGTTCGACGTCATGCTGCAGAGCTGGGAGCCCCCGAAGTGACCGCCACCTCCCTCCGCCCACCAGACGGCAAGCGCCTGATCAGGACTGATGTGCCAGCGATTGCTGGCGCGATGGCGAGGGGTCGCCGAAAGCCGTTACCCACGGGTACCCAAAGCGTCGATCGCGGCATACTCTCGGCTCCATGACGGACTCGAAGGCCCCCGACCCGACGGACACGAAGCCTGCCGCAGCGCTCGGGGCCAACCCCGTGGCCGCCGCGCCGGCCGGTGCCCGCACCGCCGCCGATGTGGTCACGCCGGAAGTCGTGGCCCAGCTCACCCGGGGGGTCGTCGGCTCCGGCCGCACCCTGAACCACACTCCCTTCACCGGGGAGAAGCTGGCGGATCTGCCCGAGTCGACGCCGGACGACGTGGCCGAGGCGTTCGCCCGCGCCCGCGCCGCGCAGACCGCATGGGCCCGCACCCCGGTCCGCGCCCGCGCCGCCGTGCTGCTCCGCTTCCACGATCTGCTGCTGGAGCGGCAGGCCGAAGTCCTCGACCTCATCCAGCTGGAGACCGGCAAGGCCCGGCTGCACGCCCATGAAGAGGTCCAGGCCGTGTCCCTGGCGGCCCGGCACTACGGCCGCCGGGCCGCCGCCTATCTGCGCCCCCGGCGGCACCCGGGCGTGGTCCCGGTGCTCACCAGGACCACCGAACTGCGCCAGCCGCGCGGAGTCGTCGGCCAGATCGTCCCCTGGAACTATCCGCTGGAGCTCTCCGCGGGCGATGCGCTGCCCGCGTTCGCATCCGGGAACGCGGTGGTGATGAAGCCCGACACCGAGACCGCGCTGACCGCGCTGTGGGCCCGTGATCTCCTGGTCGAGGCGGGGCTGCCCGCGGAGATCTTCCAGGTCGTCCTGGGCGAGGGCCCGGTCATCGGCCCCGAGATCGTCAAGCACGCCGACTACGTCTCCTTCACCGGCTCCACCCGCACCGGGCGCGAAGTCGCCCAAGGCGCCGCCGCCCGGCTGATCGGCGTCTCGCTCGAACTCGGCGGCAAGAACGCGATGCTCGTCCTGGCGGACGCCGACATCGAGAAGGCGGCGGCCGGAGCCATCCGTTCCTGCTTCTCGTCGGCCGGACAGCTCTGCATCTCCATCGAGCGGCTGTACGTCCATGAGTCGGTGGCCGACCGGTTCACCGAGCGGTTCGCGGCCCGCACCCGGGCCATGCGCCTCGGCGGCTCGCTGGCGTACGGAGCCGACATGGGCTCCATGGCCGGCGAACGCCAGCTGGAGACCGTCACCCGCCATGTGGACGAGGCCGTCGCCAAGGGCGCGACCGTCGTCGCGGGCGGAGTCGCCCGCCCCGACATCGGACCGCTCTTCTACGAGCCGACCATCCTCGAAGGCGTCGAGCCGCCGATGGCCGTGTGCACCGAGGAGACCTTCGGTCCGGTGGTCTCCCTCTACCGGTTCACGGACGAGGACGAGGTCGTCGAGCGGGCCAACGCCACCGAGTACGGACTGAACGCGAGCGTCTGGTCGCGTGACGGCAAGCGCGCCCACGCCATCGCCGCCCGGCTGCGCGCCGGGACGGTGAACATCAACGAGGCTTATGCGGCGGCGTACGGGAGCGTGGGCTCTCCCATGGGCGGAATGAAGGACTCCGGCCTGGGCCGCCGCCATGGCTCGGAGGGCATCCTCAAATACACCGAGTCGCAGACGGTCGCCCAGCAGCGGCTGGTGCCGCTCGCACCGGCGTTCGGGATGGACGACGAGAAGTACGCGGCGTTCATGAGCCGTTCCCTGCGGGCGATGAAGGCCATCGGCCTGCGCTGATCCCCGGCTGTTTCCGCGCCGGGCCGCCCGTCGCCGTGCTGTTGGCCGTGCTGTCGCTGTGCTGTCGCCGTGCTGAGGAGAGCGATGACCGAGGTCCCTTCCGGCCGGAGTCCCTCCGGACCGTCCTACGATCGTGACCGTGCCCGTGCCCGTAACGACAGCAGCGGCGACTACGACTACGACTACGACTACGACGTGATCGTCATCGGGTCCGGCTTCGGCGGCTCGGTGTCGGCGCTGCGGCTGGCCGAGAAGGGCTACCGGGTCGGCGTCCTGGAGGCCGGCCGCCGCTTCACCCGCGCGACGCTGCCGAAGAACTCATGGGACCTGCGGAACTTTCTCTGGGCCCCGGCCCTCGGGCTCTACGGCATCCAGCGCATCCATCTGCTGGGCAAGGTGATGGTGCTGGCGGGCGCCGGGGTCGGCGGCGGCTCGCTGAACTACGCCAACACCCTCTACGTTCCGCCCACCGCGTTCTTCCGGGACCCGCAGTGGAAGGACATCACCGACTGGCAGGAGGAGCTGAAGCCGTACTACGACCAGGCCCGGCGGATGCTCGGCGTACGGATCAACCCCACGACGACCCCGTCGGACGTCCATCTGAAGGCGACCGCGGAGGCGATGGGCGTCGGCGACACCTTCCATCTGGCGCCGGTGGGAGTGTTCTTCGGCGACGGCGAGGACGCCGACGGCTCCGCCCTGGCCGCCCCCGGGCAGGAGGTCCCCGACCCCTACTTCGGCGGAGCGGGCCCCTCCCGCAGGGCGTGCACCGAGTGCGGCGAGTGCATGACCGGCTGCCGCCACGGCGCGAAGAACACCCTCAACGAGAACTATCTCCATCTGGCGGAGCGGGCGGGCGCGGTCATCCACCCCATGACCACCGTCGTCACCCTCACCGAGAACTCACGCGGCGGCTTCGCGGTCGGCACCCTGCCCAGCGACGACCGGCGCAAGGGGAAGGGACGGGTGTTCACGGCATCCCGGGTGGTCCTCGCGGCCGGGACCTACGGTACGCAGACCCTGCTCCACCGGATGAAGGACACCGGGCTGCTGCCCGGCATCCCGGCCCGGCTCGGCGAGCTCACCCGTACCAACTCCGAGGCCCTGGTGGGCGCGCAGACCGACGACCGCCGCTACCGCGAGCGGCACGGGGCCGCCAGGGTCGACTTCACCCGGGGAGTCGCCATCACCTCGTCGATCCACCCCGACGAGAACACCCATATCGAGCCGGTGCGGTACGGCCGGGGCTCCAACGCCATGGGCGGGCTGACCATCCTCCAGGTGCCGTACCGCACCCGGGGCCGGGTCGCGGGCTGGCTCGGCCGGGTGGCCGGGCACCCCCTGCTCGCCCTGCGCTCCCTCTCCAGCTACCGCTGGTCGGAGCGGACCATCATCGGGCTGGTGATGCAGTCCCTGGACAACTCGCTGACGACCTACCGCAGGCCGAGCGGACCGGGCAAGGGGCTGCTCACCGCGCGTCAGGGCCATGGCACGCCCAACCCCGGCCAGATCGAGGCGGCCACCCGCGCGGCCTCGCTGCTCGCGGAGGAGATCAACGGGTTCGCGGGCTCCAACGTCGGTGAGCTGATGGGCACTCCGCTGACCGCGCACTTCCTGGGCGGCTGTCCCATCGGCGCGACCGCGGCGACCGGGGTGATCGACCCGTACCACCGGCTCTTCGGGCACCCGGGCATCTCGGTGGTGGACGGGGCGGCGGTCACGGCGAATCCCGGGGTGAACCCCTCGCTGACGATCACAGCGCAGGCGGAGCGCGCCATGTCGCTCTGGCCGAACCGGGGGGACGCGGATCCCCGCCCCGCGCAGGGGGCGGCGTATCAGCGGGTGGCCCCGGTGGAACCGAAGAGTCCGGCGGTGCCACGGGAGGCGTTCGGCGCGCTGAAGCTGCCGTTTCTGGGGATTCCCGCGGTTCCGCCGAGGCAGTGATGAGCCCAGGCTGTCGCAGATGACGCGCGGGGCCGCCGCACACCCCCGTTGGAGTGCGGCGACCCCGCGCGACGCGGTTGCACACGCCCGTACGGTCAGTGGATCCGTACGGCGGTGTGTGTCAGACGGTCGCGCCGCCGCGGCCGGCAAGGCGGCGGGCGCCGTGGCAGCCGTCGTGGCGCGGCTGCCACGAGAGCGCGGCGAAGCGTGACAGGGCCGCTGCGCCCCCCTCCGAGCGCAGCGACCCGTCACGGCTTCGACGGGCGTGGATCCGTACGGCGGTGGATCCGTACGGCGGTGGGTCCGTACGGCGGTGGGTCCGTACGGCCGTGTTACGCCGCAGCGTCGCCGCGGCGGCGCTTGAGGGCGAAGACGACACCGGCTCCGGCGACGATGGTGATGCCGCTGACGATGCCGATGGTGGGCAGCATGGAGCTGGAACCGGTCGCGGCGAGGGTGCCCTTCGGGTTGATCGGCGTGTTGCCCGCGGGCTTCGTGTCCGGCAGCGTCTCCCGGCCGCCCTGGGGCTTCGTCTCGGGGACGTCGCCGGGCTTCGAACCGGCGGCGAGGATCTCGAACTCGTAGAAGGTCTCGTCCTGGCTGGCGACGCAGTTGCCGTTCTCATCGGCGTAGAGGCCGATGCTGATGGCGTAACCGGAGCTGGCCGGGGCGGCCTTGGCCACGCTCAGCCGCAGATCGATGGCGAAGGACTCCTTGGCCTTGACGTCCGTGTAGCCGAGGTAGCCGCCGGTGGCGCTCTCCCCGTCGAGGGAGATGTCGTGCCAGGCGCCGGTCTCCGGGTCCTTGTACTCAAGGGTGAGGTGGGGGGTCACGTCGTCGAAGGTGTCCTCGTCCCACGCGGAGGTGAAGACGCCCAGGTCGACCCGCTCGTAGCTGTTGTCGCCCTTGTTGGAGACGTTCAGCTTGAAGCCGTGGTAGCCGCTGCCCGCGACGATCTTCGACGGCAGCCCGGAGAGCCCGGTCGTGAGCTTGTCGTCGACCGTGGGCTCCTCCGTCATGTCGCAGCCGAATCCATCGCCGGGCGCGGTGGTCGTCGTGCTCGGCGTGGGGGCCGGGGAGCTGCTCGACTCGGAGGGCGAGGGCGAGCCGGTCGGGGCCGGGGAGGACGAGACGCCGCCGGAGGGGCTGTTCGACACCGAGTCCGAGGGGGCGGGGGTGCCGGTGGGGACTCCCGTGCTCTGGGAGGCTCCCGGTGCGGGGCTCGACTCCGAGGGAGCCGGAGCGCTGGTGCTCGGGTCCGGGGACTGGGGCGGGGGCGCCGACTCCGTCGTCGATGCCGCGCTCCCGTCGGTGACCGAGGCGTCCGTCGCGAAGGCGGCCGGTGCGGCCAGGAAGGCGGCGGGAGCTATGACGGCGGTCGCGGCGGCGACGGCCATGGCACGGCGGAGCTTCATGAAGACCTCGACCTGGTCGGGGTGCCACGGGAGCGGCACACGAGTGTGAAGGGCCTTCCGAGATACGAGTGCACGGTGAGGCCGTTGGTTCGCAGGGGTTGACCCATGGACCGCGGAAATGGTTGCGCCCGATCTCACAGAAACTTTATGTGAGCTGCGCCACTTGGCCGGAAGGGCGAGGTGGTCGGGGCGGCCGGGGTGATCGGCATGGCCGGCGCGGTCGGGGTGATCGGCGCGGCTCGCGCGGTCGGGGCATGAGCAAGGGCCCCGCGGTGATTCGCCGCGGGGCCCTTGGGGATCGGCTCCGACGTCAGGGCTGCGTCGGAGCCGATGCGCGGCGCCGGGGGGTCGGTGCCGCGCGGGGAAGGTCGTTCGTCCCAGCGTAATGGGGGCGCACGGGCCGGGCGCGCACTGCTCGGAATGCGCTTCTTTCGCATCGTGCTGGACGGAGTGCGGCATGCGCAACCGTTTGGACGGGATTGCGGACGACGCTGTGGGGGGCGATGCGTGGGGCAATGTGTGGGGCAGGGCATGGGCGGGATCGCGGCCGGCCCCGGGCGTCCCCGGAGCCGACCGCGGGAATGACCGGGCTGCTGTCCCCTGCCGACCGGTCACACGCGCTGGTGCGAGGTCCCACGACGCGCCCTGGGGCACGTCACACGCTCCAGCGGAGCCACGCGCGGTTTCCTTCGGAGCCCGCCTCTGGCTGACACGGACATCGGGACCAACGAAGCCCCGTCAGGTGCGGTCACGCTCCGTACGGGTGAGAGCGGACCCGAACTCAGATACGGCCCCGGCACAGCTCCAGCACCGTCATCGCCAGCGCGGTGCCCGGCTTGCCGAGCGCCTCCCGGAAGTGGTCGAGCACCTCCATCTCGCGGGAGAGATTCACCCGCGGGCCGCCGGAGGCGATGCGCGCGTCCTGGATCACCGCCGAGACGGCCATCCGCTCCTGCACCAGACCGATGATCCGGTCGTCGAGGGCGTCGATCCGCTCACGGGCGCCGGAGATCAGCCCGGCGGCCTCATCGGTCCGGGCGCCGGTCTCCTCGGCGGCGGTCCTCCGGGGCTGCCGGCACTGTCGGGTCTGCTGGGGCGTGTGCGTCGCGGTCATCGCGGTGGGCTCCTGTGATCTCGGGGCCCCGGAGCGACAGTGCCCGGATGACAGCAGAACGCCCCGGGCCTTGTCGGCCCGGGGCGCCTGGGAAGTGCTTGTCAGTGACTCAAGCAGCACGACCATGGCAGCCGGACGGGCCGGGTGCCATAGGTAAAGACGAAGGTCTGCTGCTGATGCATACGCACAGTATGGACCGGGGGACGGTACGGGACCAAAGAGCCGCCCGGATGGTGAGACGGGGTACGACTCCCCACACCCCGGTAGAATCGGGAGAACCGAACCCCCCGCCGGAAGGCCGCCAGTGTCATCAGCGTCTCCCGCTGCCGCGCCCGATGTCGTACTCGTTGTCGACTTCGGCGCGCAGTATGCCCAGCTCATCGCCCGTCGCGTCCGTGAGGCGCGGGTCTACAGCGAGATCGTCCCGTCCACCATGCCGGTGGCCGAGATGCTGGCCAAGAACCCCAGGGCGATCATCCTCTCCGGCGGCCCGTCCTCCGTCTACGCCGAAGGCGCACCGCGCCTGGACCGCGAGATCTTCGAAGCCGGGGTCCCCGTCTTCGGCATGTGCTACGGCTTCCAGCTGATGGCGACGACCCTCGGCGGCACCGTCGACAACACCGGCGCCCGGGAGTACGGACGGACGCCGCTGCATGTCGCCAAGACCAGCTCGACGCTCTTCGAGGGCACCCCGGCCGAGCAGCCGGTGTGGATGTCCCATGGCGACGCCTGCTCCGCCGCGCCCGAGGGCTTCACCGTCACCGCGTCCACCGACGTGGTGCCGGTCGCGGCCTTCGAGAACGACGAGAAGAAGCTCTACGGAGTCCAGCACCACCCCGAGGTGATGCACTCCACTTACGGCCAGCAGGTCCTGGAGCACTTCCTCTACCGGGGCGCCGGCATCGAGCCGTCCTGGACCACCGGGAACGTCATCGACGAGCAGATCGCCGTCATCCGCGAGCAGGTCGGCGCCAAGCGCGCCATCTGCGGGCTCTCCGGCGGGGTCGACTCCGCCGTCGCCGCCGCACTGGTCCAGAAGGCCATCGGCTCCCAGCTGACCTGTGTCTATGTCGACCATGGGCTGATGCGCCAGGGCGAGACCGAGCAGGTCGAGAAGGACTTCGTCGCGGCCACCGGCGTTCAGCTCAAGGTGGTGGACGCACAGGAGCGCTTCCTGAGCGCGCTGGCCGGGGTCTCCGACCCCGAGGAGAAGCGGAAGATCATCGGGCGCGAGTTCATCCGCGTCTTCGAGCAGGCGCAGGCCGAGATCGTCGCCGAGGGCGCGGCCGACGGCGAGGACGTCGCGTTCCTGGTGCAGGGCACGCTCTACCCGGACGTCGTGGAGTCCGGCGGCGGCGCAGGCACCGCCAACATCAAGTCCCACCACAATGTCGGCGGGCTCCCCGAAGACCTCGAATTCGAGCTGGTCGAACCGCTGCGCAAGCTGTTCAAGGACGAGGTCCGGATGGTCGGCCAGGAGCTGGGCCTGCCGGACGAGATCGTCCAGCGCCAGCCCTTCCCGGGCCCCGGCCTCGGGATCCGGATCGTCGGCGAGGTCACCCGTGAGCGGCTCGACCTGCTGCGCGAGGCCGACGCCATCGCCCGCGAGGAGCTGACCGCGGCGGGTCTCGACCGCGAGATCTGGCAGTGCCCGGTGGTCCTGCTCGCCGATGTCCGCAGCGTCGGCGTCCAGGGCGACGGCCGCACCTACGGTCACCCGATCGTGCTGCGCCCCGTCTCCTCCGAGGACGCCATGACGGCGGACTGGACGCGGATGCCGTACGACGTACTGGCGAAGATCTCGACCCGGATCACCAACGAGGTCGCCGACGTCAACCGGGTGGTGCTGGATGTGACCAGCAAGCCCCCGGGCACCATCGAGTGGGAGTGATCCCCGGCGGGGTCCCCGCCCCCGCCTGAGAACCGCACCGATGCCGTCGCTCCTGCGCTGAGCGGCGGCATCGGCGTCTGTCCCGGCCCTCCGCTTCCGGGCCTTCGTTTCCGGCCCCTCCGCTTCCGGGCGTACGCGCCCCGGGACCGGTGAACCGCCGTTCGCCGCGGGGCCGTCGGCTTCGGGGTTCGGCGGTTCGACGCGGGGTCGGCCACTCCAGGGTTCCGCGGTTCTCGACGTGAGGCTGGAGACTTCGGGGTCCCGGCGTTACCTTCCGGCCCATGACCGACGCACCCTCGCCGATCGCGGTGGACCAGCTCCAGTTCGCCCTGCCTCCGGTGCACGAGTCCCCCGGGGCGGAGCGCGCCTACCGCAAGGACCGGCTCGCCGGGGTGCTGCGGATCTTCGGGCGGCTGGGATACGAGGAAGGGGTGTCCGGACAGATCACCGCACGGGATCCGGAGCTTGCCGACTGCCTCTGGACGAACCCCTTCGGGCTCCCCTTCGCCCGGCTCACCGCCGCCGATCTGGTCCTGGTGAACGAGCACGGGCAGGTCGTCGAAGGACGGCACCGGGTCAACCAGGCGGCCTTCGCGGTCCACGCCCAAGTCCACCGGGCCCGGCCCGATGCGGTCGCCGTCGTCCACACCCACCCCCCGTACGGGCGGGCGCTCGCCGCGCTCGGCGAGCCGGTCGAGCCGATCACCCAGGAGGCATGCGCCTTCTACCAGGACCACGCGCTGCACAGCGGCTGCGCCGGGGTGGCCGTCGACCCGGACCAGGGGCGGCGGGTCGCGGCGGCCCTCGGTCCGCGGAAGGCGGTCGTACTGCGCCATCGCGGGCTGCTGACCGTCGGCGGCTCGATCGACGCGGCGGCCTGGTGGTTCCTCTCGATGGAGCGCTGCGCCCGGGTACAGCTGACCGCGCGGGCGGCGGGCGAACCGATCCAGATCGAACACCGGGACGCCATCGCCATCAGGGAGCAGCTCGGCACCGACCTGGTGGCCTGGATCAGCTTCCAGCCGCTGTGGCGGCAGAGCCAGCCCCCGGAACATGAGAGTCCCCTTTGATTTCGCCCGATCCCGCCGCTGCCGTCACCAGGGGATGAGCCGTCTGCCCCCCGGATACGTAAGGTCATTTGAGGGCTGAACGCATCACTCTCACGGCACAGCCGAAAGCGGGGAAAGCGATGACGCATACGCGAACGACGACCGGTCACGGCGCCACCATCGACGGGGGACGGAGCACGGGCGGCTGGAAGGACCGGGCGAGCGAGTTCGCTCTGCTGCCTCTGCGGATCTTTCTGGGCATCACCTTCATCTACGCCGGGTTGGACAAACTCACGGACAGTCAGTTCCTCTCGGCCGGCGGTCCCGGCTCCCTCGGCGAGCAGATGCGCGGTGTACGGGATGTCTCCGCCATCCCCGAACTGGTCGACCTCGCCCTCAGAAGCCCCGAGGGCTTCGGCTATGCGATCGCCCTGGGGGAGCTGGCCGTGGGCATCGGCACCCTGGTGGGGCTGCTGGCCCGGATCGCCGCACTCGGCGGCGCGCTGATCTCGCTCAGCCTCTGGCTGACCGTGAGCTGGAACGCCGGGCCGTACTACCTGGGCAATGACCTTCCCTATCTCATGGCCTGGCTGCCGCTGGTGCTCGCCGGGGCCTCCGTGTTCTCCCTCGACGCCTTGATCGCGGAACGCCGCCGGCGCACGGTGTAGCGAGCGAACCCCGCCGTCGCGGCCAGGAGCACCCCGGTGCAGAGCACCGGAAAGACCGCGTACCAGGGGGTGTGCCAGGCGCCGCCCGCATCGCCCGCATAGAGCAGTGTCAAGGTCAGCGCGGTCATTCCCATGATCAATCGGCCCGGCCGGAGACCATGCGCCATCTCCCGGTACCACCGCACGGGCGCACGGAGCAGGGGCCGCTGAGGCTCAGGACGCGGCACGGGTCACCTCCACCTGTCCGACGCCCACTTCGAGAAGCAGCTCAAGGGTGCCCGTCGGCTTGGCGCCCTTGGGCGCGGGCAGCGTAACCCGCCGGCTCTGATCGGGGGAGACGGCGATGTCGTTCTGCTTCTCCCCCGGCAGCCTGATGTCACCGAGCCCCGCCGTGGCCCGCAGCTTCACCGCCGCGTTCGCGGGTATGAGGACCTTCAGCCCGCCCGCTCCCACCTCCGCTTCGGTGGAGACCGTCTGCCCGGCCGGGACGGTGAGACCGGAGAGATCGAGGGTCCCCACGCCCGAGCCCAGCTCGTACCGGGGCTGGACGGCGGCCACGGACGACGGCTTCCAGTCCGTACGCACCCAGCGGGTGTCGATGTCCTTGGGCAGCGCCGCCGCGCCCGCGAGCGCCAGCGCCGTGAGCACCGTCATCACCACTGTGCCGAAGCCGGTGCGGCCCAGCAGCGAGCTGACCGCCAGTCCGAGGCCGAAGGCCCCCAGCGCGCAGGCCAGCCCGATCTGGAGGCTGGTGCCCAGCGGGTTGTGGTCCCAGCTCAGCCGGACCCCGAGAAAGCCCGCGACCAGCGCCAGGGTGAAGATCGTGCCGCCGATTCCGCGCGGGCCGCGCGGACGAGGGGGAGCCGGCGGCTCCCGGAGCGAGATGTTCGTCGCGGCCATCGCCGCCCTCTCGTCCTGGGGCCCCCACAGATACCCCGAGGGCGTCGGACCGGTGGAGCCGTCCTTGATGATCGGGTCCCGCCACCAGGAGGGGCTGTCGGGCGCGGGCGGCGCCTTGGTCTCGGGCGGGGCGTCCGCGACCGCTTGCGCGGTCGCGGGATCGAGCGGGCCGCTTTCGGGGGTGACCGTACGGCGGCGCTGCGACCACACGGCCGCACCGGACATCGCCAGCGCGAGCAGCGCGGAGAAGGTGATCGTCCCGCCGCTGTGCAGCATCGTCAGGAACAGGCCACAGCCTATGAGGGAGAGGAACAGCGCCGTCAGCGCCGAGCCCTCGACCCGGCCCGACAGCAGCCGGCGGGCCTCGTTCTCCTCGCTGTCCTCCAGGGGCATCAGCAGCCAGGCGAAGCCGTAGAAGATCAGACCGATGCCGCCGGTGACCGCGAGGACGCCCACCACTATCCGGAAGATCACCGGATCTATGTCGTAGTACCGCCCGAGCCCGCCGCAGACGCCCGCCAGCATCTTCTGGCGGGGTGTGCGGCGCAGCGGTCGGACCTCGGGGGAGAGGCCCGCCTGCGCTTCGGGGGGTCCGTCCGGTGCCGCCCGGTGCGGAGTGGTCGGCTCAGTCATGCATCCATGGTGACGGTCGCCCGCCGGGTACGGCACCGGGGCCTACCCTGGCCCGTCCCTGATATCCGTACCCCGATACCCCGCCCGCGATCAGGGTCGGTTCAGGGGCAGCCCCTGATACCGCCTCCCCGCCCGCCGTGTGACGATCGGGTCATGCCCGTCTCCCCGCCCCGACCCGCCGCACCCTCGCGCGCCCCGTCGCCCGAGGACGTACCGCCGCGCAAGCTCTACCGCAGCGCCGACGGCCGTCTGCTGGGCGGAGTGGCGCGCGGGCTCGCCGGACATCTCGGGCTGCCCGTGATCTGGGTCCGGCTGGTCTTCCTCGGCCTCTTCATGGCCGAGGGCCTCGGGGCCCTGCTGTACGCGGTGTTCTGGATCGTCGTCCCGCTCGGCGTCGGGGGCCGCGCGGAGGTGCCGCGCTCCGTCTTCGAGGTCACCAGCGACGGCAGACGCAAGCTCCGCAAACCCGACAAGGGGCAGCTGTTCGCGACGATCGCGCTGCTCTTCGGCGTGGCCATCTTCGTCGGCGATGTCGAGAACAGGAGCGGCACCGACCGCTATGTCTGGCCGACGCTGCTGATCGGCGCGGGCGTGGTGCTGGTGTGGCGGCAGGCGGACAATGCCCGCCGCGCCCGCTGGACCGAGGCCGGCAGCCGCAATCGCCGGCTGTTCCAGCTCGCCCGGGGGCTCGCCGGGGTCGCTCTCGTCGGCATGGGGCTGACCGTCTTCATGGTGGTGCGCGGCTCGGCCGCCCAGCTCGGCAATGTCCTGACCGCCGCGGTGGCCGTCATCGCCGGTATCGGTCTGCTCGCCGGGCCCTGGCTGGTGCGGATGACCCAGGACCTCTCCGAGGAGCGGACCATGCGCATCCGCGCCCAGGAGCGGGCCGAGGTGGCCGCGCATGTCCATGACTCCGTACTGCACACCCTGACCCTGATCCAGCGGAACGCCGACGACGCGGGCGAGGTCCGCCGACTCGCCCGTGCCCAGGAGCGCGAGCTGCGGAACTGGCTGTACAAACCGGAAGGCACCGGCAAGGAGGAGGACGAGGAGCCGGACACCCTCGCGGAGGCGGTGAAGAAGGCGGCCGCCGAGGTCGAGGACAAGCACGGAGTCCCGCTGGAGGTGGTCGTCGTCGGGGACTGCCCGCTGGACGAGAGACTGGCGGCGCAGATGCAGGCCGCGCGGGAGGCGATGGTCAATGCCGCCAAGTACGGTGGCGAGGGCGGCGCGGTCCAGGTCTTCGCCGAAGTCGACGGGCGTACGGTCTATGTCTCGGTGCGGGACCGGGGTCCGGGTTTTGACCCGGAGTCGGTGCCCCAGGACAGAATGGGCGTCAGGGAATCGATCATCGGCCGGATGCAGCGCAACGGCGGGACGGCCCGGCTCCGCCCGGCCCCCGGCGGGGGCACGGAAGTAGAGCTTGAGATGGAGAGGGCGGCGGACGAATGACGAGCGCCAACGAAAGCACGGAAGACGGCGTCGAGCGGCGGGTCAGGGTCGTGCTCGTCGACGACCACCGGATGTTCCGTACCGGTGTGCAGGCGGAGATCGGCCAGACCGAGCGCACGGGCGTCGAGGTGGTCGGGGAGGCCGCCGACGTCGATCAGGCGATCACCGTGATCACGGCGACCCGCCCCGAGGTCGTTCTGCTGGACGTTCATCTGCCGGGCGGCGGCGGAGTGGAGGTGCTGCGGCGGTGCGCCTCGCTGATGACCGCGGCCGAGGACCCCGTGCGCTTTCTGGCGCTCTCCGTCTCGGACGCGGCGGAGGATGTGATCGGGGTGATCCGCGGCGGCGCGCGCGGCTATGTCACCAAGACGATCACCGGTGCCGATCTGGTGGACTCGATCTTCCGGGTCCAGGAGGGCGACGCGGTCTTCTCGCCGAGGCTGGCCGGGTTCGTTCTCGACGCGTTCGCGTCCACGGACGCGCCCCCGGTGGACGAGGATCTCGACCGGCTCACCCAGCGCGAGCGCGAGGTTCTGAGGCTGATCGCCCGGGGGTATGCGTACAAGGAGATCGCCAAGCAGCTGTTCATCTCGGTGAAGACCGTCGAGTCGCATGTCTCCGCCGTGCTCCGCAAGCTCCAGCTCTCCAACCGGCATGAGCTGACGCGGTGGGCGACGGCCCGTCGGCTGGTCTGATCCCGGTTCCGGTTCCAGCTCCGGTTCCGGCTCCGGCTCCGGTTCCGGTTAGGCCCTCCGTCGGTGCGGTTCCGCGCTCTGACGGAGGGCTTCGGTGCGTCGGGTCCTGGTGACTCCCCGGCGGACCCTTCGATGCCCGGCCGGGTGCGATCTGCCGCGCAGAGCCTGCTCAAAGTGGCCAAACGCGCGTACGAATGACTTCGGGTAGTGGGAGCGGCTTCACCGGAATCCCATCTTCGAGTTGTCGCAGGTCGCGGCCGAGAAAGGACCGGACCAAAGCCTTCGGTCCGTTCCGCGTGGGCATATGAGGACGGATCAGTTCCCGGTCATGGGCTCCCACGGTGACCCAGAGCTATGGCAGTATCGCCCTGAGCAGTCGGCCCAGTTCATCACGAGGTTGGCGGAGGAGCCGTGAACGGCGTGTCGGTGGGGTTCGGATCCAGTAGGAGTGACTCCGAGGGCGGCATAGCCCCCTTGGCCGGGTATGTCTGGCGGAAGTCCAGCCATAGCGCCAGCGGCGCCGGTCAGTGTGTGGAGGTCGCGGCCCGCCCCCGCTCGGTCCATGTCCGCGACTCCAAGAACACCAGCGGCCCGTCCTTCGGCGTCGCCCACCTCGCCTGGACCGCTTTCATCGCCTACGCGGCAGAGCGCGCCGACTAAGCCGACTAAAAGGTCGGCGGGGACGCGAGCGGCACGGCTCACGCGGGGCGGGCCGCGCCCGCGAACGGCATCTGGTCGATCGGAGCGATCCGGACGTCGGCACCCGGGCGCGGTGCGTGAATCATCCGCCCGCCGCCGATGTAGAGGCCGACATGGCTCACGCCCGAGTAGAAGAAGACCAGGTCACCGGGGGCGAGATCGGATCGCGAGACCCGCTGCCCCGCGCTGATCTGGGCATAGCTGGTCCGGGGCAGTGAGACGCCTGCCGCCCGCCATGCGGCCTGGGTCAGACCGGAGCAGTCATACGATCCGGGTCCCGTCGCGCCCCAGACATAGGGCTTCCCGAGCGCCCCATGGGCGTAGGCCACGGCCCGTGCGGCACGGACGGTGGGGGCCGTGGCCGCCGGAAGGTCCGCCGGCTGCGGCGCGGCGCCGCCGTCGTAAGCCGCGCGCTCCGCGGCGGTCAGCTTCCCCAGCAGGCGTTCGGCGTCGGAGAGCTTGCGCCGCACGGTGTCCTTGTGGCGATTCAGCTCGGCCTGACGGGCCTTGAGCTCGGCTGTGCGCTGCCCCGCCTCCGCCCGCACCCGGTCGATCTCGGCCAGTTCCCGCTGCGCTTCGGCCACATTCGCCGCCTGCCGCTCGGCGGTCCGCTGGGCGAGGGAGGCCCGCTCCAGATACTCGTCGGGGTCGGAGGTGAGCGCGAGCCGCAGCCCGGGGTCCATGCCCGCGGCACGGTACTGGGCGGTGGCGATCGAGCCGAGCGCGTTACGCGTGGTGTTGAGCCGGTCCGTGCGGCGGGCGGCCTCCTCCCGCAGCCGGTCCAGCGACTCGCGGGCCGCCTCGGTCCGCTCCCGGGCCCCGTTGTAGCTCTCGGTCGCGGCCTCGGCCTCCTCGTAGAGCCTGTCCACCCGGGCCTTGATCTGGGCGGGCGTGACGGTGGGCTCGGCATGGCCGGTGCCGTTGAACGCGGTGGCGGTCGCCGCCCCGGCGAGCGCCAGTGATCCGGCCGTCCTGGCGGCCGGGCCGCTGAACGGATTCCGCCGGGTTTTCCGGTGCTTACGGTGTGCGGCCACGAGGGCGTCCACGTCCTTCCGTGTTGGCGGCGTCATGCCGTCGGGGTGTCGGCAGGACGCTAAACCGGGAGGTCACGGGTGGGAGAGGCAAGGACCGATTCTGGTCGAAAGTGGACGTATCACCGCTCATTCTGCGAGCGGGATGGCTGCTGCTGGCGCTCTCCGCGTACCACTGTGACCGATGCGGCGAATGAGGCATACCCGCCCTGCTGGGGGTGATATGGGGCGGGCTAGGCTCCGGCTCATGGACGTACTCATCAATGTCTTCGTCGCCCTGCACATCATCGGCATCGCGTCCCTGCTGGGCGGATTCCTGACCCAGATGAAGGCGATGGGCGCGGGCGCCGCCCGCTTCACCCCCGCCATGCTGCACGGCGCGCTGACGATGCTGGTCACGGGTGTGGCGCTGGTGGGCCTGAACCAGGCGGACGACCAGACGGTGAACAACATCAAGATCGGCGTCAAGATGGCCGTGCTGGTGGTGATCCTGGGGCTGGTCTATGTCAAGCGGGACGAGGAGACCGTGGAGAAGGCGCTGTTCGGCACGGTCGGCGGGCTGACGGTCGTCAATATCTTCATCGCGACGGTCTGGACCTGAGCTGCGACGGTCCGGGTGTGAACCGCGACGGTCTGGACCTGAGCCGCTACGGCCCGGACCTGAGCCGCGACGGTCTGGACCTGAGCCGCTACGGCCCGGACGTGAGCGAAGATGCGGCCGGGACCGGGAGCAGACGAGCGCGGTCCGTCAATGCGGGAGCGAGCTGTCAGTGGGGCGGCCTAGACTCGGAGAGCGATGAGCAGCCTCTTTGACGACCACTTCCTGGCGAGCCTCCAGTCCACCCCGGAGGAGCCCCCGCCGCCGCCCGAGGACCATGAGGACACCGAGGGCCAGGCCCGGGAGGAGATCCCCGACGATCTCTTCCAGGGCGCGTATGACGTGCCCCCGGCCCGGGACGCCTACCACCGCGACGGCGCCCCGCGGACCGTCGTGGACCCCGCCGCCCTGCTCGAAGGGCTGAACGAGCAGCAGCGTGCCGCCGTGGTGCACTCCGGATCGCCGCTGCTCATCGTGGCCGGCGCGGGCTCCGGCAAGACCCGGGTGCTGACCCACCGGATCGCGAATCTGCTGGCGACCCGCAGCGTCCACCCCGGGCAGATACTGGCGATCACCTTCACCAACAAGGCCGCCGGTGAGATGAAGGAGCGCGTCGAGCATCTGGTCGGCCCGCGCGCCAACGCCATGTGGGTCTCCACCTTCCACAGCGCCTGTGTGCGGATTCTGCGCCGCGAGTCCAAGAAGCTCGGCTTCACCTCGTCGTTCTCGATCTACGACGCGGCCGACTCCAAGCGGCTGATGGCCCTGGTCTGCCGCGATCTGGATCTCGACCCGAAGAAGTTCCCGCCGAAGTCGTTCACCGCCAAGATCTCGAACCTGAAGAACGAGCTGATCGACGAGGAGGCCTTCGCGCAGCAGGCCGCCGACGGTTTCGAGAAGACCCTCGCCGAGGCCTACCGCATGTACCAGTCGCGGCTCCGCGAGGCCAACGCGCTGGACTTCGACGACATCATCATGACCACCGTCCATCTGCTCCAGGCGTTCCCCGACGTCGCCGAGCACTACCGGCGCCGGTTCCGGCACGTCCTGGTCGACGAGTACCAGGACACCAACCACGCTCAGTACACGCTCGTACGCGAGCTGGTCGGCACGGGGTACGAGGATCTGCCGCCCGCCGAGCTCTGTGTCGTCGGTGACGCCGACCAGTCGATCTACGCCTTCCGGGGCGCGACCATCCGCAACATCCTCCAGTTCGAGGAGGACTACCCGGACGCCGTGACGATCCTGCTGGAGCAGAACTACCGCTCCACCCAGACGATCCTCTCCGCGGCCAACGCCGTCATCGAGCGCAACGAGAGCCGCCGCCCGAAGAACCTGTGGACGAACGCGGGCGCGGGAGCCCAGATCACCGGCTATGTCGCCGACACCGAGCACGATGAGGCGCAGTACATCGCCGACGAGATCGACCGGCTGACCGACGCGGGCGATGCCAAGGCCGGCGATGTCGCCGTCTTCTACCGGACGAACGCCCAGTCCCGTGTCTTCGAGGAGATCTTCATCCGGGTCGGGCTGCCGTACAAGGTCGTCGGCGGGGTGCGCTTCTACGAGCGCAAGGAGGTCCGGGACGTTCTCGCGTATCTGCGGGTCCTGGCCAACCCGGAGGACAATGTTCCGCTGCGTCGCATCCTCAATGTCCCCAAGCGGGGCATCGGCGATCGGGCGGAGGCCATGATCGACGCGCTGGCGCTGCGCGAACGGATCACCTTCCCCCAGGCGCTGCGGCGCGTGGACGAGGCATACGGCATGGCCGCCCGCTCGGCGAACGCGGTCAAGCGCTTCAACACGCTGATGGAGGAGCTGCGCACGATCGTCGACTCCGGCGCGGGGCCCGCGGTGATCCTGGAGGCCGTGCTGGAGCGGACCGGCTATCTCGCGGAGCTCCAGGCGTCGACCGATCCGCAGGACGAGACCCGTGTCGAGAACCTTCAGGAACTGGCGGCGGTGGCGCTGGAGTTCGAGCAGGACCGTGCCGACGACGACGGCTCCGGCACTCTCGCGGAGTTTCTGGAGCGGGTCGCGCTCGTCGCCGACTCCGACCAGATCCCCGATGAGGACCAGGACGGTTCCGGTGTCATCACCCTGATGACGCTGCACACCGCGAAGGGCCTGGAGTTCCCGGTGGTGTTTCTGACCGGCATGGAGGACGGGGTCTTCCCGCATATGCGCGCCCTCGGCCAGACGAAGGAGCTGGAGGAGGAGCGGCGACTGGCGTATGTCGGGATCACCCGCGCCCGTGAGCGGCTCTATCTGACCCGGTCGTCCATGCGGAGCGCGTGGGGCCAGCCTTCGTACAACCCGCCGTCGCGGTTCCTTGAGGAGATCCCCGGCAAGCATCTGGAGTGGAAGCGTACGGGGCCGATGGCCGCACCCGCGGGCCCGACCTCCGGGTTCGGTTCGCGCATCGCGGCGACGCCTTCCTCGCGCTCCCGCACCTCTGCCGCCTCGGGGTTCGCCACGCGGCGCGGAGCGTCCGACAAGCCGGTGATCGCGCTGGCGGTCGGCGACCGGGTCACCCATGACCAGTTCGGTCTGGGGACCGTGGTCGAGATGAGGGGGTCCGGTACGGACGCGCAGGCGACTATCGACTTCGGGGACGCCAAGCCCAAGCGGCTGTTGCTGAGATACGCGCCGGTGCAGAAGCTCTGATCCGCCGGGGCCGTCCCGCTCCGGCGGGGCGGCCCCATGCCCTTGACCGGACGGGGCTATACGGGGCTGAGACCCTTGCTCTGGAGCCACTTCAGCGGGTCGATGGTCGAGCCGCCGCCTGGCCGGACCTCGAAGTGGAGGTGGGGGCCGGTGGAGTTGCCGGAGTTGCCCGCGTATCCGATGACGTCTCCGGCCTTCACGGGGCCGGAGCGGATCTTGGCGCTGCTCAGATGGCAGTACCAGGTCTCGGTCCCGTCGGGGGCGGTCAGGATGATCATGTTGCCGTAGGCGCTGTTGTACTGGGTGCGGATGGTGCCGTCGCTCGCGGCGAACACATTGGTGCCGTACGGGACGGGGAAGTCGATGCCCGTGTGCAGCGCCATCCAGTTGACGCCGGACTCGCCGTAGTAGGTGCTCAGGCCCCGGCTGGCGACCGGCAGCGCGAACTTGGGGCGCAGCGCCTCGCGGCGTTTGGCCTCTTCCTCGCGCTTCTGGCGATCCGCTTCCTGGCGTGCCTTCAGATCGATGCGCTCCTGGGTACGGGAGGCGCGGTCGCCGAAATCGCGGGCCTCCGCGTCGAGCGCCGCGAGCTGGGTGTCCATCTTGTTGTTCGCGGCGGCGGTCTTGGCAGCGGTCTCGGCCACATCGGCCGCGGCCAGCTTGGTGTCGTTCTGCTTCTTGGCCTCTCCGCCGCCCAGGCCGCCGACCGACGCCGCGGCGATGCCCGCGACGCCCATGACACAGGCGGACGGGACGGCGACGGTGAAGAGGGCGGAGCGCTTGGCGGGAGTGCGGCGACGGCCGCGGCTGCCGCCTCCGCCGGAGCGGCGGACGGAGCGGGGAGCGATCGGAGAGACGGCGGTGATGGGATCGAGCTCGTGCTCGTACCGGTGCTCGTCCTCCGGGTCCGCGTCCGGGACGACGGGGAGGCTGGCGGTGTCGCCGATGCCGGGGCTGTCGTCGGAGGCGGGGGTGAGGTCGATGACCTCGGTGTGGAGGTCGGCGTCGAAGCCGCTCTCGAAGCCGCTCTCGTAGTCGGCCGGATAGCCGGGGGCCTCGGCGGCGAACTCCGGTGAGAGCTCCGCCATCGGATCGGGCGTCAGCTCGGGGGCCGGGTCGGCGGTGTTCCAGTCGGTGGTGTCATAGCTGCCGGTCCCGAAGGTCGGCGCGGTCCACTGCTGGGTGGTGTCGTAGCCGAAGGAGTGGGCGTCGGCGTCGAACGGGTCCTGCTGGACCGGCTGGACCGGCTGGTTCCAGACGGCGGCGTCCCACTGCCCAGACCCGTGTTGACCTGCGGTGTCGTGGTGGCCCGTGGTGTCGTGGCGGCCTGTGTCGTGCTCGGTGAGCTGCTGGACCTGCTCCTGCGCGGGGTACGGGTCGTAGCCGGCGTCGGCGGTCTGGAGCGATCCGGTGTCCCACTGGCCGCTGTGACCGGCCTCGTAACCACCCTGATGGTCCGGGAGCGCGCCGAAGAGCGGATCGATGTCAAAGCTGCCGGTGGGGTAGTTGTCGTGGCCGACGTGCCCGGCGTGGGCGTGCTGGTCGTTCACCAACTTCTCTCTCGCCTCGGCGGCAGGACCTGGGTTCTGGGGCCATGGAACAGACCGGGTCCCAGAGGGGCACCAGTGGCGCGACTGTACCCGGCGGTATGCGACGGCGACAATCTTCCCGAGGTTCTGGGAAATCAGGAAACGGGCATTCGACCGTCTTTCGGAGGACCGCGGGCACAGCTTTGGCCCTACGTTCGAAATCTGTTCGAAATTTCCGGGGCCACTTGCCCGCGATCGGCGGACGATTCACCGCCGCCCGCTCCGGCGCTCAGGCGACCGAGACGGCTCCCGGGGTTCCTGTCGACTCATTTTTCTCCAGCGCCTGCCGGATGCCCGCCGCGACGGCAGGGTGCACCGGCATGGCGAGATGGCCGATCCCGCTGACCTGCACATTCTCCGTCAAGAGGTCGGGATGCTCGATACGCGCCGTCTCGATGGGGACCATCAGCTGGTCGAGATCGCTCCAGAAGCTCACGAAGCGGGTACGGCAGCCGGGCGCGGGTCCCCGCAGCTCCTCGATCACGCTGGAGCCCGGGCGCATCTGACGGACCACCGGGTGGGCGCTCGCGAGCGGGGCGACGGTGGTGCCGGAGTGCGGGGTGCCCAGGGTGACCAGGGTGCGCACCCGCAGATCGCCGCCGAGGCACTGAGCGTAGTAACGGGCGAGCAGGCCGCCGAGGCTGTGGCCGACGATATCGACCCGGCTGTGGCCGGTGCGGGCGCAGATCTCCTCGATATGGCGGCCGAGGAGCTCGGCCGCGGCGCGGATGTCACACGTCAGGGGGGAGTAGTTGAGGCACTCCAGATGACGCCAGCCGTGCCGGGAGAGCGAGCGGCGGAGCAGGACGAAGACGGAGCGGTTGTCCACGAAGCCGTGGAGGAGCACGACCGGAGGGCGGTCCGCCTCGGGGAGGGCCGGGATATCGGCGGCCGGGGCGACGGGCGACGGGTCGTCGTCCTCCGCCCCGCGCGGGCGGGGGGTGAGCCCCCGGCCGGGGCGCTCGGCGGTGAGGCCGGTGGGGTAGAGGAGCATATGCCCGGCGAGAATCGCCAGCTCAAGGGCGGTGGCACGGAGGGCGGTGGCGGGCGCGCGCAGCTGGCGCAGATCGCGCCACTGCCGGATGACCCCGGGGGCCAGCGGGGTCAGGCTGAAGGCGCTGAGGCTGAAGGCGCTCAGGCTCTCGTTCAGATCGCTGAGGCCGAAGGTGCTCAGGCTGCGGGAAAAGCAGGGCGGTACCTTCATGACCTTCATGGGCCGACCTCCGTACGACATCCAGGAGACGGCACCGTCCCCCGCATGCCCTCATGGGGCCTCTTCCGCGCTGCCCGGTTCTCTTGTCGTGCTCCGTCTCCCACGGTCGGCTTCGGCTCTTCACGGCAACGGCGCCGCGCCTCCGTGCCGCGCGGCTGACGGCACGGGGACCGGCCCGGAAGCGGCTCCCTCGCGCCGGACCCCGCACGGCTTGTGTGCCGTGCGATGCGGGTACGACGCATAGCGAACATGTCCCATGTGTGATTTCCCCCTCCCGGCCCGCCGTGAAACAGCCGGGTGCGGGATGCTGAAGATAACGTTCGTTCACTTGCGGTGGAGCCGGGTGTGTGGAGGCAGTGATGGGTGTGACTGGTCCGATCCGCGTTGTGGTGGCCAAACCGGGGCTGGACGGCCATGACCGGGGGGCGAAGGTGATCGCGCGGGCGCTGCGGGACGCGGGGATGGAGGTCATCTACACCGGTCTCCACCAGACGCCCGAGCAGATCGTCGACACGGCGATCCAGGAGGACGCGGACGCGATCGGTCTCTCGATTCTGTCGGGGGCGCACAACACGCTGTTCGCGAAGGTGATCGAGCTGCTGAAGGAACGCGAGGCGGAGGACATCAAGGTCTTCGGCGGCGGGATCATCCCGGAGGCGGACATCGCGCCGCTCAAGGAGCTGGGGGTGGCGGAGATCTTCACACCGGGGGCGACGACGACATCGATCGTCGACTGGGTGAACGCGCACGTCCGCCAGCCGACAGGGGCGTGACCAGGCGTTCCGGGCATCCCGGGGGTCTCGGGGGGCCCGGGGGGTCCCGCAGGTCCCGGAGCGCCCGGCCCCGGCGAGGACCGGCCAGGTCCTGCCGGGAGCCGGGCCGGACCCCAGCCGGGCCGGACCCCAGCCGGGCCGGA
>NZ_VCLA01000033.1 GCF_009600885.1 Streptomyces jumonjinensis | reverse complement strand
TACGGACGCTTCCTTCAGACCCTTTTCACCAGGTCCTCCGGGCTTTCCTTCGGTGTGTTCAAACCTTATCAGGCTTTTTCTTGCTTCCTGACCATCTCCCTGCGGACACGCAGAGCTATAGATCAGTAAGAGATCGCGCCTTGGAAAGGTTTCCCGCCCATCCCCCCGGACTCAAGGTCACGCTGGGGTCGGGCAGGAGTACGACAGTACCCGCCGCCGAGATGCGAGGCAAATCGCTCCCGAATGCCCCAGGTCGACTGAGAGGCAGGGCCGCCAATCGACAGCATTCGGGCGGAACTAGGACTTCGTATGACTTACGCTGCTCAGCAGTGCGCCGTCCGGGACAGAGAGCGACGGCCCAGCAAAGAATCCCGCCCCTGGGAGGCTCCATGACCACAGTGACGTCACCTATTGCCGGACGTGCCATCGGACTCGCGGCTGTGCCGGATCCGGTGTTCTCCGGTGCGATGGTCGGGCCCGGTACCGCCATCGACCCCGTCCGCGAGCCGTCGGAGGCTCTGTCTCCCGTCGACGGCGTCATCATCTCCCTCCACCCCCACGCCTTCGTGGTCGTCGACAGCGAGGGACACGGTGTGCTGACGCATCTGGGCATCGACACCGTGCAGCTCAATGGCGAAGGCTTCGAGCTGCTCGTGAACAAGGGCGACACCGTGGCCCGGGGCCAGGCCGTGGTGCGCTGGGACCCCACCGCCGTGGAGGCCGCGGGGAAGTCCGCCATCTGTCCGGTCGTGGCGCTGGAGGCCACCGCCGACTCCCTCGGCGACGTCCGGGAGGACGGCGATGTGAAGGCCGGGGACACCCTCTTCACCTGGCGGTGACACCGGACCCGCGGTGACGGGGCAGATGCATAGACAGGCGGCGGCACCGGTCGTCGCCCGATCGGAGACGGGTGAGATGGAGACAACGCTGCGAGGCGTCGGGGTGAGCCACGGCGTGGCGATCGGCGAGGTTCGGCATATGGGCACGGCGGCCCTCGAACCGCCGGCGAAGCAGAATCCGGCGCAGGACGCGGAGCGCGAACAGGGGCGTGCCCGCAAAGCCGTGGACGCGGTGGCCGCCGATCTGATCGCCCGGGGCAATCTGGCGGGCGGTGAGGCACAGGCCGTGCTCGAAGCGCAGGCCATGATGGCCCAGGACCCTGAGCTGATGGCCGATGTGGAGCGGCGCGTCACCGTGGGCAGCAGCGCCGAGCGCGCGGTGTACGACGCGTTCGCCGCCTATCGGGCGCTGCTGGCCGGCGCCGGCGAGTATCTGGCCGGGCGGGTCGCGGATCTGGACGATGTGCGGAATCGGATCGTGGCCCGTCTGCTCGGAGTGCCGATGCCGGGCGTGCCGGACAGCGACGAGCCGTATGTGCTGATCGCCCGTGATCTGGCGCCCGCCGACACCGCGCTGCTCGACCCCGCCCTGGTGCTGGGCTTTGTGACCGAGGAGGGCGGGCCGACCAGCCACAGCGCGATCCTGGCACGGGCGCTCGGGGTGCCGGCCGTGGTGGCGCTGCCGGGGGCCGGCGATCTGTCCGAGGGCACCCTGATCGCGGTGGACGGCAGCACCGGCGAGGTCTTCGTGGAGCCCAGCGAGCAGAAGCGGGGCGAGCTGGAGCGGGCCGCGGCCGAGCGGAAGGCCGCACTGGCGGCCTCCAGTGGGCCGGGCACGACCTCGGACGGGCACAAGGTGCCGCTGCTGGCCAATGTCGGCGGTCCCGGTGATGTCCCGGCCGCGGTCGAGGCCGGGGCCGAGGGCGTCGGTCTGTTCCGTACGGAGTTCCTCTTCCTGGACGACAGCGAGCGGGCGCCGTCGGAGGAGAAGCAGATCGAGGCGTACCGCAAGGTGCTGGAGGCGTTCCCCGAGGGGCGCGTGGTGGTGCGGGTGCTGGACGCGGGTGCGGATAAACCGCTCGACTTCCTCACCCCGGCCGACGAGCCCAATCCGGCCCTGGGCGTGCGGGGGCTGCGGACGCTGCTGGATCACCCGGATGTACTGCACACCCAGCTCACAGCGCTGGCGCGGGCGGCCGAGGGCCTGCCGGTGTATCTGGAGGTCATGGCGCCGATGGTGGCGGACCGGATGGACGCCAAGGCGTTCGCGGACGCGTGTCGTGAGGCGGGGCTGCGGGCGAAGTTCGGCGCGATGGTGGAGATTCCGTCCGCCGCGCTGCGGGCCCGTTCGATTCTCCAGGAGGTCGAGTTCCTCTCGCTCGGCACCAATGATCTGGCGCAGTACACCTTCGCCGCCGACCGTCAGGTGGGTGCGGTGGCGCGGTTGCAGGATCCCTGGCAGCCCGCGCTGCTGGATCTGGTGGCGCTGTCGGCGGAGGCCGCGAAGGCCGAGGGCAAGAGCTGTGGCGTCTGCGGTGAGGCTGCCTCCGATCCGCTGCTGGCCTGTGTGCTCACCGGTCTCGGGGTGACGTCGCTGTCGATGGGCGCGGCGTCGATCCCCTATGTACGGGCGGCGCTGGCGAAGCACACGCTCGCGCAGTGCGAGCGGGCCGCCGCCGCCGCGCGTGCCGTGGACACCGCCGAGGAGGCCCGGGCGGCCGCCCGGGCGGTGCTCTCCGGGGAGTAAGCGGCCCACGGGCGGTCCGAAGAGGGCCGCGCGGCATTCCGGTGTTGTCTTGGGAGGGCCCCGCCGCGGCGGGGCCCTCTTCTTTTCAGTGGTGGGAGTCCGGGGTGTCGGCGGCGATGTCGAAGCCCGCGCGGTACTCCACTCCGGGCTCGGGCGACAGGGGCTCGCCGGTCGTCGCGTCCGTGCAGTAGGCGCTGAAGACCTCGCCCTCGGTGAGGGGGATGAGGCCGCTCTTCTGGAGCCGCCAGCCGTGCAGACGGTCGGGGGCCCCGGCGGTGCTGGTGCGGAGGACGAGTCCCCCGGGCCTGCCGAGGGCGATCGCGATGGCCATGACGGCCACGAACTGCGCGCCCTCGGCCGCGTCCACCAGGCTGTCGGGGGGCGAGTCGCCGTCCGCGTGGAGCACGGCGAGGAGCCGTTCCTCAGGGGCGTGGACGCTGCACACCACATGGTGTCTGCCCGGGCCGGCGGCTTCGAGCAGCCGGGTCAGCAGATGGGACGCCCGGTCGAGGGCGGCCCGGCCGATGTCCTCGCCGCATTCGGCGCACTGCCCGATGCCGGTGAGGAGGGCTGTGGCGTACTCCCAGGTGGCCCGGCGCACCGCGGTGTCGATGAGCTCGGGCAGCAGACTGTCGAGGGGCTCTCCGGCATAGGGGAGGGTGACCCCGAGGTCGGTGATCTCGGCGGTGTACCGGCTGCGGCTGAGGGCCGAGTCGGGGTCCAGGGCGTGCTGTGTGCAGTACGCCGCGAAGTCCTCGGGGTCGAAGAGGGCGAGGGTGGTGTGGAGCTGGCGGACCGCGAGGGACTTGAGGAGGGCTTCGACCTGCCGGAGGTACTCCGGGTGGTCGTCGAAGGCGAAGGTGCGGTAGCGGCGGCGCATCAGGGCGAAATCGGATGCGTCGGCCAGGACGGCGACCGTGCCGACGACTTCACGGCGCAGGGCGCCGCGCAGGGACGGCCGGCCGGCGGGACGCCTTCCGGTGCGGCGCGGGCCGGTGCGGCTTCGCTGCTTGGGCCGCCCCGCGCGCTCGCCGGACGCTGTGCCGGTCTGCTGGCCGCTCCCCTTGCCCGTCTTGCCCGTCTGCTTCCCGGCCTGCTGGTCGGCCCCCTTCCCGGTCCTCTTGCCGGACGCCCCGTCGGATGCTCCGCCCGATGCCTTGCGGTACGACATTTCTCCCCCTGCGTTCCGTCGACTGATGATGACTCACCGTAGCGGTCGCCACTGACAACGGGGGTTCGGGAGATCGCTCACCGCTTCCGGGTGCGGGCGAGCTCCTCGTAGAACGCGAGCAGGCCCACATCGTCGACCGAGCCCGGATTGACGGCCTTGGTCAGGGGCGTGCCCTGGAGCAGGCGCTTCACCGGGACTTCGAGCCGTTTGCCGGTGAGGGTGTGGGGGACGGCCGGGATCTCGATGATGTCGTCCGGGACATGCCGTGGGGAGAGCTGCTCACGGATGGTGCGCTTGATCCGGTCCCGTAGCCCGTCGTCCAGGACCGCCCCCTCGGCGAGGTGGACGAACAGCGGCATCCAGTAGCCGCCCTCGGGCTCTTCCAAGCCGATGACCAGGGACTCGCGGATCTCGGGGAGCCTCTCGACGGCCTCGTAGACATCGGCGGAGCCCATGCGTACGCCCTGCCGGTTCAGGGTGGAGTCGGAGCGGCCGTGGATGATGACGGAGCCCCGGTCGGTGATAGTGATCCAGTCACCGTGCCGCCAGACGCCGGGGAACATCTCGAAGTAGCTGTCCCGGTAGCGGCTGCCGTCCGGGTCGTTCCAGAACCGGATCGGCATCGACGGCATGGGGTTGGCGACGACCAGCTCGCCGACCTCGCCGATCAGCGGTCTGCCGTGCGGATCCCAGGACTGGAGGTCGGTGCCGAGGCAGGCGGCCTGGAGTTCGCCGATGTGCACGGGGAGGGTGGGCACCGCCCCGGCGAAGCAGCTGCACACATCCGTGCCGCCGCTCACCGAGGCGATCCACAGATCCGCGCCGCTGTCGGCGAATTCGTCGTGGAGCCAGCGGAAGCCGTCGGGCGGCAGCGGCGATCCGGTGGTGGCGACGCAGGCCACCCGGGAGAGGTCGTGATCGCGCGCCGGGTGCACCCCGGCCTTGCGGCAGGCCATGACGTAGGCGGCGGAGGTGCCGAAGAAGGTGGCGCCGGTGCGCTCGGCGACGCTCCACTGCGCTCCGGTGTCCGGGAAGCCGGGGCTTCCGTCGTAGAGGACGACCGTGGTGCCGGTGAGCAGGCCGGAGACGAGGAAGTTCCACATCATCCAGCCGGTGGAGGTGTACCAGAAGAAGCGGTCGTCGGGGCCGAGGTCGCAGTGGAGGGCGAGCTGTTTGAGGTGCTCCAGCAGAATGCCGCCCTGCGACTGGACGATCGCCTTGGGCAGCCCGGTGGTGCCGGAGGAGTACAGGACCCAGAGCGGGTGGTCGAAGGGAACCTGCTCGAAGACGGGTTCCACGGCGCCGGAGGTGACCGTGGACCAGTCGAGCGCGCCTTCGGGCGCCTCGGTGCCGAGCAGCGGGACATGGATCACCGCGCGCAGGGAGGGCAGTTCGCGGCGGAGTTCGGCGACGGCCGCCGTGCGGTCGTGTGCCTTGCCGCCGTAGCGGTAGCCGTCGACGGCGAACAGGACGACGGGTTCCACCTGCTGGAAGCGGTCGAGGACGCTGCGGGCCCCGAAGTCGGGGGCGCAGGAGGTCCAGACCCCGCCGACCGCCGCGGTGGCGAGCAGCGCGGTGACGGCCTGGGGGATGTTGGGGAGGTAGCCGCTGACCCGGTCTCCGGGGCGTACGCCGAGGGCGCGCAGTTCGGCGGCGAGCGCGCCCACCTGGTGGCGGAGCTCGGCCCAGCTGATGGCGGCCGGCTGGCTGGTCTCGTCCAGATGGAGGAGCGCCGGGTGGTCGGGACGGGTGTCGGCGGCGCGCAGCGCGTGTTCCGCGTAGTTGAGGGTGGCCCCGGGGAACCATCGGGCGCCGGGCATGGCGGGGTCGGCGAGGACGGACTCGTACGGGGTGGAGAAGCGTACGCCGGACCAGTCGGCGAGAGCGCGCCAGAACGTTTCGAGCTGCTCGACCGACCAGCGGTGCAGCGCGGGGTAGCCGCCGTCGGCGGGGGCTCCGTGGTGTTCGGCGGCCCATGCCTGGAAGCGGGTGATCCGCGCGGCGGCGATCCGGTCGGCGTCCGGCTGCCACAGAGGCGCGGTGTTCGCTGCTGAGGTCATGGGCTGCTCCCGGGTGCTCCTGGCTCTGCCCTGCCCGTGTGGTGCCGGCAGGTGTCCTCGTCCTTGTACGGGGTGTACGGGGTGTACGGGTGTGCGGGGTGCGCACGGCTGACAGGGACGATGCCATGTGATCGTCTTTCGCACCAGGGTTCCGGTGCGCCGTCCGGGGTCGACCCGATGCGCTTTCCCCCCGGGGGTGAACGGGAGCTGAACAGGGCACGCCCGTGTCCGCCCGGGTGGCAGGCTGAGCTGCATGGACTGTCGGGGACTGGTGCGTTCGCTGCGGGGCTTCACGAGTCTGCGGGGGGTGCGGGCGACCCGTTCCGCCCTGCGGCGGCGGTGGATCGACGCGCGGGGGCTGCCCGCGCGGGGCCCGGAGCGCGCCAGGGTGCCGGGGGCGGTGACCGGTGCCGAGCCGCTGCCGGGCGGCGGGATCGTCCGTTTCGCCCGTTCCGAGCTGCGGATCCGGGTGGTGGTCGGCGGGGCGGTGTTCTGGGGCTGGGACGGTGCGGGGCCCGAGCCGTCGTACGCGCTGGCCGATGGTGTGCCCGCGCCGGATCCCCGGGCCGAGCTGGAGCCGGACAAGGACGGCGGCTGGCGGGTGGTGTCGGAGCGGGTGACGGTGGAGGTCTCGCGGCACGGCGCGGTGGAGGTCCGGACGCCCGGCGGGGTGACGCTGCGACGGGATCTGCCGCCGCGCTGGTGGGAGCCGGTGAACGGGGGGCCGGCGCGCTGGGCGCAGCGTACGGAGGTCCCGGCGGACGCCCGGTTCTTCGGTCTCGGCGGCCGGGCGTCGGGGCCGCGGCTGCGGGACGGCGTCTACCGGCTGTGGAACACGGACCCCGGGGGTTCCTTCGGGCCGGACGGCGATCCGCTCTCGATCACCATGCCGGTGCAGCTGGTCGTCGCCGACGCGGGTACGCATCTGGTCTTCCATGACAACTCCTGGGACGGCCGGGTGACGCTGCGCGAAGGGGAGGAGGGGGCGGGTTCCGGTCATGACCGGAAGGGCAGCTGTGAGGTCCGTATGGACGGCGGGCCGCTTCGCTGCTGGGTGATCGTGGGCAAGCCCGCCCGGGTGCTGTCCCGCTGGAGCCGGCTGACGGGGGCTCCCGCGGTCCCGCCGTCCTGGGCGCTGGGGGCGCAGCATGCCCGGTGGGGCTTCGGCAGCGAGGCGGAGGTGCGGCGGATCGTCGCCGGCTATCAGGAGCGGGGGCTTCCGCTGTCCGCGGTCCATCTGGACATCGATCACTTGGCGGGGCACCGGGTCTTCACGGTCGACCGCGAGCGGTTTCCCGCGCTGCCGGAGCTGGCGGATGAGCTGCGGCGGGCGGGGGTGCGGCTGGTCTCCATCATCGATCCGGCGGTGAAGGCGGAGCAGGGGTACGCGGTGTACGAGAGCGGCAGGGCGGCCGGGGCTTTCGTGCGGGACGGGCGCGGGCGTGAGGTGCGGGGTGAGGTGTGGCCGGGCCAGTGCGCCTATCCGGACTTCACCGATCCGCGGGTGCGGCAGTGGTGGGGCGGGCTGTACGAGGAGCGGCTGCGGCAGGGTTTCGCCGGGGTGTGGCACGACATGAACGAGCCGGTGTCGTTCGCTCCGTTCGGCGATACGACGCTGCCGCGCTCGGTCCGGCACGATCTGGACGGCCGGGGCGGTGATCATCGGGAGGCGCACAATGTGTACGCCCTGGCGATGGCGCGGGCCGGTTATGAGGGGCTGCGGCGGCTGCGGCCCGATGAGCGTCCGTTTCTCTTCTCGCGCTCGGGCTGGGCGGGGATGCAGAGATACGGAGGGACCTGGTCCGGTGATGTCTCCAGCAGCTGGGACGGGCTGCGGGCCTCGCTCTCGCTGGTGCTGGGGATGGGGCTGTGCGGGGTGCCGTACTCGGGGCCGGACGTCGGCGGTTTCGGCGGCAGTCCGTCGCCGGAGCTGTATCTGCGCTGGTTCCAGCTGGCGGCGTATCTGCCGCTGTTCCGTACGCATGCGGCGATCGGCGCGGGGCGCAGGGAGCCGTGGGAGTTCGGCCCGGCGGTGCTGGAGCATGCGCGGGCCGCGTTGGCCGAGCGGGAGCGGCTGCACCCGTATTTCGTCACTCTCGCCCATCTGTCCCGGCTGACGGGCGCTCCGTATGTCCGTCCGCTGTGGTGGGGGTCGCCCGACGACCGGGCGTTGCGGGAGTGCGGGGACGCGTTTGTGCTGGGTGACGCGTTGCTGGTCGCTCCGGTGCTGGAGCGGGGGGTGGACCGGCGGTTGGTGCGGCTGCCCAGGGGGCGCTGGTTCGACACGGCGACGGGCCAGGGGTACGACGGGCCGGGGCAGGTGCTGCTGGACGCGCCGCTCTCCCGTGTGCCGGTGCTCGCGCGGGCCGGTTCGGTGATTCCGGTGCGGGGCGCCGATGGTCTGCTGGAGCTGGAGGTGTGGGCGCCGGCCGGTGGGCGCAGGGGCGGGGGGCTGGTGGTCGCGGATGCGGGGGACGGCTGGGAGCAGCCGGAGGTGGAGCGGTATACGACCCGGCTGGTGGACGGGTGGGTGCGGGTGAAGCGGTTGCGGAGCGAGGGGTCGGGGCCGCCGCTCCGGCGGGTGCGGGTGCGGGGGCTGGGGGCTGCCTGATGGGTGAGGCCGGATCAGGGAGCGGGTCGGTCGTAAGGGTCGCGTGGGGATGACGATGAGGCGGGGGGTGGCAGGGGGGCACGGGCCCGGAGCCGTGGCGGCGCGGGGTCCGGGGTGTGACGGCCGGTGTCGGCGCGGGTGTCAGTCGTAGCGGTGCAGGAACCATCTCCGTACGGCCGTGGTGTGCAGCGGGAACGCCAGTTCCGCCGGGGTGCGCAGCAGGTGTCGGCCGGTGGTCTCGTCGGTCGGCGCGGCGGGCGGGAGTTCCCCGGTCGGGCGTTCGGGCAGCAGGCCGAAGAGCAGCAGATGGCCGCTGGGCGCGCTGAGCGCGTCGGCGAGGCGGACATCGCGGGCCGCGGCCTGGATGCCGGTCTCCTCGGCGAGTTCGCGTACGACGGCTTCCTGCCACTCCTCGCCGAAGTCGATGAAGCCGCCGGGGAGCGCGATCCCGCCGCGCCTCGGCTCGATGGCGCGGGTGATGACGACGAGCCCGGCGCCGTCCGCGTCGCGTACGGGCTGGAGGGCGACGGCGACCGGGAGCGGGTTGCGGTAGGCGGTGTCCCCGCAGGCGGGGCAGGTGCGGGGCCAGCCGGCGGCGGAGCCGTACGGTGCTCCGCAGTTGCCGCAGTAGGAGTCCTTGGGCACGCGCGGACTGTATCCGATCGTCTGCTGTCCCATGGGCTTCCGTGCAGACCTTCATACGGGCTTCCGTACGGGCCATCACTGGTAGACGGTGTGCACATGACACGATTCGCTGCCGCTCTCCGCACTCCTGCCGCGACGGCCACCGCGCTCATCGCCGTCGCCGCCGGCTCCCCCGCCGCCGGTTCGCCGGCCGCCGCCCCAGCCGCAGCCTCGTCGGCCGCCGCCTCGCCCACCGGCCGGGGCACTCCGGAGCCGACCGCTCCGAAGGGGTTCACGGCGCTGCGTGACATCGATCCGACGATCATTCACGAGATGCGCTACACCACCGCGCACACTTTCCTGGGCGTACGGGTGGACGGCTACCGCCAGCCGCTCTGTCTGGTCACCCGGCCCGCCGCGAAGGCCCTGCGGAAGGCGCAGCGGACGCTGCTGCGGCAGGGCTATTCGCTGAAGGTGTACGACTGCTACCGCCCACAGCGGGCGGTCGACCATTTCGTCCGCTGGGCGAAAGATCTCGGCGATGAGGCGATGAAGGCGGAGTTCTATCCCCAGGTCGAGAAATCGCGGCTCTTCGCGGACGGGTATATCGCGGAGAAGTCGGGGCATAGCAGGGGCAGCACCGTCGATGTCACGATCGTCAAGCTTCCGGCCCGTCCGACCAGGCCCTATGTCCCGGGTGAGGCTCTGGTGTCCTGTGCCGCGCCGCAGTCGGAGCGGTTCCCGGACAATTCCGTGGACATGGGGACCGGCTATGACTGCTTCGATACGCTGTCGCATACCGAGGACCCCCGGATTCAGGGTGTTCAGCGCGTCAACCGGCAATTGCTGAAATCCTCTCTCGGCGCTGTCGGTTTTGTGAATCTCCCTGAGGAATGGTGGCACTTCACTTATAAGCCGGAACCGTTCCCGGACACCTACTTCGATTTCCCGGTGGCCCGGCGGTCCCTGACGGATCGCTGAGAGGCGGCCGGGAGGGCCGCGACGACACGGGGCTCGCCGGGAGCCGTCCGGCCGTGACACACTTCTGACGTTCCGTCAGATAGTTGTCGGCGCCGGGAGGACTTGTGACGCGCACGCCCGTGGTGGCCGGATGGTTCACCCACGACAGCGGCGAGGAGGACTTCCGGCTGCTGGGCACCCGCTGCACGGCCTGCTTCTCGGTCTTCTTCCCGCGCGAGGACTCCTTCTGCCGCAATCCCGGCTGCGGGGGCGGGGAGCTGACCGAGGTTCCGCTCTCCCGGCGCGGCCGGGTGTGGTCGTACACCGATGGGCGCTACCGCCCGCCCGCGCCCTATGTCTCCGACCCGGAGACGGAGTGGGAGCCGTACACCCTGCTCGCCGTCGAGCTGGCGGCCGAGCGCATGGTGGTGCTCGGGCAGGCCGTGCCGGGGGTGTCCGTCGCCGATCTCACGGTCGGCATGGAGGTCGAGGCAGTGCCCGGGGTGCTGAACGAGGACGCCGGGACGGTGTGGACCACCTGGCACTGGCGCCCGGTGGAGGAGGCCCGATGACCGCCGGTGATATCGCGGTCCTGGGGGCGGGAATGCACCCGTGGGGTAAGTGGGGCCACAGTTTTGTGCGGTACGGCACGGTCGCGGCGCGGGCCGCGCTCGCCGACGCCGGGGTCGACTGGCGGCGGGTGCGGTCCGTGATCGGCGCGGACACCGTGCGCGGCGGCTACCCCGGATATGTGGCGGGGGCGACGTTCGCGCGGGCGCTCGGCTGGCAGGGCGCGCGGATCACCAGTGTGTACGCGGCGTGCGCCTCGGGCGCGCAGGCCATCGGCGCCGCCCGCGCCCAGATTCTGGCCGGACTGGCCGATGTGGTGCTGGTCGTGGGCGCGGACGCGGCCCCGAAAGGATTCTTCGCGCCCGCGGGCGGCGACCGGCCCGACGATCCGGACTGGCTCCGCTTCCGGCTGCTCGGGGCGACCAATCCCGCCTACTTCGCGCTCTACGCCCGCCGCCGGATGGCTCTGCACGGGGAGACCCCCGACGACTACGCCCTGGTGAAGGTGAAGAACGCGGCGGCCGGGGCGCTCAACCCCCATGCCCGCTATCGCAAGGCCGTCTCCGCCGGCGAGGTGGCCGCGTCGCCGGTCGTCGCCGATCCGCTGCGGCTGCTCGACATCTGCGCGACCTCGGACGGCGCGGCGGCGCTGGTGCTCTCCAGCCTGGAGTTCGCCCGCCGCCACGGGGCGGCGGACCCCGTCCGTATCCGCGCGGTGTCGACCATCGGCCCGGTCTACCCGAGGACCGTGATCGACCTTCCGGACATCGCGACCGACTCGGCGCTCGCCGTGGACCCGTCGCCGCACTCCTTCCGCGCGTCGATCGCACGGGAGGCGTACGACGAGGCGGGCGTCGGGCCGGAGGACCTCTCGCTCGCGGAGGTGTACGACCTCTCCACCGCGCTGGAGCTGGAGTGGTACGAAGACCTGGGACTCTGCGGGCCCGGCGAGGGGGCGAAGCTGATACGGGACGGGACGACGGCGCTCGGCGGACGTATCCCGGTCAACGTCAGCGGCGGGCTCGCCTCCTTCGGCGAGGCCGTGCCCGCCCAGGCCATCGCCCAGGTCTGCGAGCTGACCTGGCAGCTCCGGGGCACCGCCGGGGAGCGCCAGGTGCCCGGGGCGCGTACCGGAATCGCCGCCAACCAAGGGCTGTTCGGGCATGGCTCGGCGGTCGTCGCGGTGCGCTGAGCCGTGTGCGAGGGGGATACGGGAGCAGCGTACGAGGGGGATACGGGAGGTACGGAGGAGGTGCGCGGTGTGCGGGAGGCGGGCGGCTCCGGACCGCCGGGCACTGGGCGCCGCGCCCGCGCGGCGTTCTCGTACCGCGTTTGCTGTCGGCGACCTTGACTGCCCCACACGGCGGGTGAAAACTGCCTTGTCGTCGGCATGGCCGTACGCCGATTCCACCACCACCGCCGCACGTCGGCACAGTGTCCTCGCCGTACGTCGGCACGCTCACCACGCTCACCAGGGACGCCGGGCGCGGCGCGGGACCGCTACCGCACCCTCCCCTGCTCCGGCTCCCGTATCCATGGCTCGCCATGGAGCACGCCATGGAGCACACATCCTGCACGCAGGACCGGGGCCCGGCCCCGGGTGAGGGCCTAGGAGCCGCCATGAGCAATGGAGACATCTTCGTCGGCGAGGTACTCGGCACCGCGATTCTGATCATGTTCGGTGTGGGCGTCTGCTCCGCCGTCAACCTCCATCATTCCAAGGCCAGAGCCTCGGGCTGGGTCGTCATCACCTTCGGGTGGGGCTTCGGGGTGCTGGCGGGGGCCTACACCTCGGCGCCGCTGTCGGGCGGGCATCTCAACCCCGCCGTGACGCTGGCCATCGCCGTCGACACCGGGGAGTGGGGCAAGGTACCCCTCTACATCCTGGCGCAGTCCGCCGGCGCGATGCTCGGAGCCGTCCTCGGATTCCTCGTCTACTACTCGCAGTTCCAGGCCAACCGGGAGCGGGACAAGGCACAGCCCACGCTGGGGATCTTCGCCACCGCTCCCGAGGTCCGCAACCCGGTCACCAACATGATGACCGAGATCATTGTGACCATCGGTCTGGTGCTGCCGATTCTCTCCTTCGGCAAGAACGCCGGGATCGGCGTCGGGCGGATTCCCGGCGAGGACGCCGGGATCTATGGCTCGGGCATATCCATTCTGCTGGTGTCGCTGCTGGTCGTGGGCATCGGTCTCTGCCTCGGCGGCCCGACCGGCTATGCCATCAACCCGGCCCGTGACCTGGGGCCGCGTATCGTGCACGCACTGCTCCCGATCCCCAACAAGGGCTCGTCCGACTGGGGTTACTCCTGGATTCCGGTGGCCGGTCCGGTGATCGGCGGTCTGCTGGCGGGGCTGCTCTTCACAGTGATCTTCTGATCCGCCGCACGGGCCTCCGACATCCGCTCAACCGACAGAGGGACGTTCATGACGGACAGGTTCGTCGCGGCGATCGACCAGGGCACCACCTCCAGCCGCTGCATCATCTTCAACCAGGACGGGGCGATCGTCGCCGTCGACCAGCGCGAACACCGCCAGATCTTCCCCAGACCGGGGTGGGTGGAGCACGATCCCGCCGAGATCTGGGCCACGGTGCGGGCGGTGGTCGCGCAGGCGCTCGACACCGCGGGCCTGCGGGCCGATCAGCTCAGCGCGCTCGGCATCACCAATCAGCGCGAGACCACGGTGCTGTGGGACCGGGCCACCGGAGAACCGGTGCACAACGCGATCGTGTGGCAGGACACCCGTACGGCCGCGCTCTGCGCCGAACTGGGCGGCGCGGACGGTCAGGACCGGTTCCGGGAGGCGACCGGACTGCCGCTGGCGAGCTACTTCTCCGGGCCGAAGGCCGCCTGGCTGCTGGACCAGGTGCCGGGGCTGCGCGACCGCGCCGAGCGGGGCGAGATCGCCTTCGGCACCATCGACTCCTGGCTGATCTGGAATCTCACCGGCGGCCCAGAGGGCGGTGTCCATGTCACGGATGTGACCAACGCTTCACGGACCATGCTGATGAACCTCCGGACCCTTGAGTGGGACACGGAGATCCTGGCCGCGATGCGGGTCCCGGAGGCGGTGCTGCCGGAGATCAGATCGTCCGCGGAGATCTACGGGACGGCCGTCGGCGGGCTCGCGGGAGTGCCGGTGGCCTCCGCGCTCGGCGATCAGCAGGCCGCGATATTCGGCCAGGCATGCTTCGACCCGGGCACCGCCAAGAACACCTATGGCACCGGCAGTTTTCTGCTGCTGAACACCGGGGACCGGCCGGTGCCGTCGAAGAGCGGGCTGATCACCACCGTGGGGTACAAGATCGGCGACGAGAGCCCGGTGTACTGCCTGGAAGGGTCGATCGCGGTCACCGGTGCGCTGGTGCAGTGGTTCCGCGACCAGCTGGGCATCATCGGGAGCGCCGCCGAGATCGAGACCCTGGCGGCCAGTGTGACGGACAACGGCGGGGCCTATGTGGTGCCCGCCTTCTCCGGTCTGTACGCGCCCTACTGGCGTGCCGACGCACGCGGTGTCATCACCGGTCTGACCCGGTATGTCACCAAGGCGCATCTGGCGCGCGCGGTACTGGAGGCGACGAGCTGGCAGACGCGCGAGGTGGTGGACGCGATGTACGAGGACTCCGGGGTCCGGATCACCACGCTCAAGGTGGACGGCGGGATGACGGCCAACGGTCTGCTGATGCAGCATCAGGCGGATGTGCTGGGGGTGCCCGTGATCCGGCCGAAGGTCTCCGAGACGACCTGCCTGGGGGCGGCCTACGCGGCGGGGCTCGCGACCGGCGTCTGGTCGGGCACCGAGGAGCTGAAGGCGCACTGGCAGCGCGAGGTGGAGTGGGTGCCGCGGATGGAGGCGGAGACGCGCGAGCGGGAGTACGGGAACTGGCTCAAGGCGGTGGAGCGGAGCTTCGGGTGGGAGGAGCCGGCTTGATCCCGGCCTGATCCCGGCCTGATGTGCGTACCGGCCCGTATCCGTTCGGCGGGTACGGGCCGGTGCGTCGGCTCAGGTCGTGGCGTACTGATGCCTGCTCAGCAGGCGGTACGGGCCCGTGTGTCGGCTCAGGTCGTGGCGTGCCGGCGCTCCCCGCTGACCCGCTCCAGAGCGTGCTCGACCACCGCGACCAGCACGTCCTTCACCGATTCGCGCTCCCTCGCGTCACACATCATCAGCGGGACGCCGGGGTCGAGATCGAGCGCGGTCCGTACCGTCTCGGCGGGGAAGAGGCCGGCCCCCTCGAAGCAGTTGACGGCGACCGTGAAGGAGATCCCACGGCGTTCGAAGTAGTCCACGGCCGCGAAGGAGTCCGCCAGCCGGCGGGTGTCCGCGAGGACCACGGCCCCGAGAGCCCCCTGTGCCAGTTCGTCCCAGAGGAACCAGAAGCGGTCCTGGCCCGGGGTGCCGAAGAGATAGAGCACCAGGTCTTCGCGGAGCGTGATGCGTCCGAAGTCCATGGCCACGGTGGTGGTGGTCTTCTGCTCGACGCCCGCGGTGTCGTCCACCGGGCGGCCCACCTCGCTCAGGGCCTCCTCGGTGCGCAGCGGTCTGATCTCGCTGACCGCCCCCACCAGAGTCGTCTTGCCCACGCCGAATCCGCCCGCGACCAGGATCTTCAGGGCTACCGGCTCGACGGGCCGCCGGTTGTCGCTAGAGCGCCCGAAGACCATTGATCACCTCGCGGAGAATATTCACGTCCGGCAGTTCGGCCGGGGGGACGGGACGGGTTACATGGACCAGCTCGTCCTCGACCAGATCGCCGACGAGGACGCGTACCACCCCGACCGGGAGGTCCAGACCGGCGGCGAGTTCGGCGATCGACTGCGGGGTGTCCTCGCAGCGCTCGACTATCTCGACATGCTCCGGTGAGAGCGACTGGTCGTGGACGGGGTGGTGGGCGGCGGGCTCCGGCACGACCAGGGCGATCAGATCGAGGCGGTGATGGGCCGTACTGCTGGTACGGCCACGGGTCATCGCGTACGGACGGACCACCGGGCCCGCCTCGGCGTCGAAGAAGTGGTGCGGGTGCTGGGCGTGATGAGTCGATTCACTCATGCCGGAACCCTCACCCTCCGGGGTGACCGGTCCGCGGCGCGGTGGCGAGGTGGACTCCGACCCGTTTGACCATGAGCGTCATCTCGTACGCGACCTGACCGACGTCCGAGTCCGCGTCCGCGAGCACGGCCAGACAGCTGCCGTCCCCCGCTGCGGTGACGAAGAGGAACGCCTCGTCCAGTTCCACGACGGTCTGCCGGACCCGGCCGGCGTCGAAGTGGCGGCCCACGCCCTTGGCGAGGCTGTGGAAACCGGAGGCGACGGCCGCGAGATGCTCGCTGTCCTCCCGGGTCAGCTCGCGTGAGGTGCCGGTGGCGAGCCCGTCGCTGGAGAGCACCAGGGCCTTGTGGATGCTGGCGACGCGGTCGACCAGTTCGTCCAGCAGCCAGTTGAGCTCGCCCGCCGCTCCCCTGGTGGCCGGGCGTCCGCCGGCGGTGTGTGCTGCGGCATGCGGTGCGGTCATCGACCGTCCCCCTCCGATGTCGTTCGTGGTGCTGTCTGACCGGGGCCGGCGCCGGTGGTCCCGTCGGCTTCCTCGCCCTCGCGTGCGTTCTTCAGGCGGCCCCGCTGCCAGCCCCGCTGCATGGAGGCCATCCGGTCGCGTACTTCAGCGGCGTCGCGTTCCGCCTCCTCGATCGTCACCGTATCCCGAGGCGGCGGGCTGTCGGTCGGCGTGCCCGCTTTCAGCTGGGGGGCCAGGCTGGCCTGGCGGACCCGGCGGGGCAGACCGTCGATCAGAGCGGGGGTGGCGGGTCCGGTCGCCGCGGCCTCTCGTGATCTGTCCGCCGTGCTGTCCATGCCGCTCATGCGCCTCATGGTGTCCGCGCGGTCCATGCTGCCCATGCCGTCCGCACTGTCCGTGCCGTGGCGTGAAGTGCCCCGTGTGCCATGGCCTGCCGCGGGGTATCCCGTCGGGCCGGGGCCAGACGCCGGGGCGGACGGGCGGCGGTCCGGCTCGTCCACCCGGCGGCCGTGGTCGGCGACCAGGGTGGGCGGCTTACGGCGGGGCAGCGGCACGGGATCCGCCATCCGCTCCGGCCCGGGGTCCGGCGTCCGCCGCTCGTCCGGGCCGGAGCGCCGGGGAGAGCGGGACCGGGCGCGGAAGGCTCCGTCCCGCTCGTCTCCGTCGTCGAAGCCGACGAGGGTGCCGGGGCCGATCAGGGTGTCCGGGTCGGTGAGCGGGCCGGCCCCGTCGAGGCCCAGCGGTCCGATGGGGCCTTCGAGTTCGACCGGGCCGTCGAAGAGCGCCGCTCCGCCCGGCCGGCCGGATCCCCTGCCGGAGGGGCGCGACGCGCCCGGTGACCTGCTGAGCGCCGACAGCTTGCCCTCGCCGCCGCGCCGTCCCGCCGGGGAGTCGCTCTTACGGTCGAGACGGAAGCCGGTGCCCTGGGTCTCGGGGGCATCGGTGAGCAGGGCCGCCGGGATGAAGACGACCGCGGTCGTGCCACCGTACGGCGACGGCTGGAGCGAGACCCGGACGCCCTGGCGCTGGGCCAGCCGGCTGACGACGAACAGTCCGAGACGGTCGGTGTCGGAGAGCTCGAACTCCGGGGTCTCCGCGAGACGGAGATTGGCGTCGAGGAGCAGCTCGGGAGCGATGCCGAGCCCCCGGTCGTGGATCTCCAGGGTGAAACCGTTGGCGACCCGTTCACCGAGCACCTGCACACCGGTGTGCGGGGGTGAGAACACGGTCGCGTTCTCCAGGAGTTCGGCGATGAGATGGGTGAGGTCGGCGACGGCGGGGCCGCCGACCCCGATGCGCGGCAGCCTCCGTACCTCGATGCGCTCGTAGGCCTCGACCTCGGCGACCGCCGCCCGTACGACGTCCATCAGCTGGATCGGTTTGCGCCACTGCCGGGAGGGGGCCGCGCCGGAGAGGATGACCAGACCTTCGGCGTGCCGCCGCATACGGGTGGTGAGATGGTCGAGACGGAAGAGATCCGCCAGTTCCTCGGTGTCCTCGGTGCGGCGCTCCATGGCGTCGAGAAGGGTGAGCTGGCGGTGGAGGAGCACCTGATTGCGTCGGGCGAGGTTCACGAAGACCTCGGAGACTCCGCGCCGCATCTCGGCCTGGCGTACGGCGGCTTCGACGGCGGCGCGCTGAAGGGTGTTGAGGGCCAGACCCGCCTGGCCGATCTCGTCCTTGTCGTACTCCAGCCGGGGCGCCTCGGTCTCGACGTCGACCTGTTCGCCGGAGGCGAGCCTGCGCATCACGCTCGGCAGCCGTACGCCCGAGACCTCGTGGGCCTCCTTGCGCAGCCGGGAGAGGTCGCGGATCAGATCGCGGCCGATGCGCACGGAGACGATGACGGAGACCAGCAGGGCGAGGAAGCCGAGGATGCCCGCGACGCCCGCCTGGACGAAGACGGTGTACGCGGCGGGGTCGACGCGGTCCTGGTAACGCTCGCCCGCGGCCTTGGCCTCGCGGCGGAGCTCGTTCATCACGGGGGTCGCGGCCGTGCTCCACTCGTCGGCGTCGGCCGGGCCCGCCTGCTCCACCCGGCCGCCGTCGATGAGGCGTTCCTCGGCGTCGCGCAGCGGCGCGGTCTCGGGGCTGCGCCAGAACTGGAGGTAGATCTCGCGTTCGCCGGCGGGCAGCGATTCGAGGTTGATCTCGTAGTACAGCTCGCGGTGGGCGACGAAGTCGGCGAGCTTGCGTATCTCCGGCCGGGTGATCCGGCCGGTGGCGAACGCCGAGGCGATCAGGGCGTCTTCGCGGGAGACCATCTCGGCGGCGCGCGACAGGCCGATGAGGGCGCGGCCCTGGCGTTCGATGGCCACGTCGTGGACGGCGTGCAGAGTGGTGAGGAAACTGAAGCCGGGATCGATGATCCGGTTGTAGTAGTCCAGGGCCTGGCTCCGGGAGACGGTGCCGGACTCCACCGAGGCGCGCAGGGCGGAGAGCCCTTCGAACCCGTCGACGAGGGCGGCCAGCCGGCGTTCGGCGTCGGAGCGCATTCCGTCGCGGATGTCCTGCTTGGCCGCGTTCTTCTTGATGCCGACGATGGCGCGATCCGTGGCCCGGCGCTTCTCGCGCAGGGCGGGGAGGGCGTCGGACGCTCTGCGGTCGGCGAGATAGACGAGCGTCTGGCGGCGCTCCTGCTGGATGACGTCGATGGCGTCGGAGACCGGGTGGCCGATCTCCTCGGTCACCTCGGCGACATCGAGGAGGTTGTTGGCCTCGCGACCGGTCAGTACGGTGGCGAAGCCCCACAGGGCGGTCAGGGAGAGCAGCGGCACCAGCAGCAACGCCACGATCTTCCGGCGGATGGACTTCCCGCGAAAGCGCATGGCCTCCCCCTGCTCAACCCCGCCCGGTACGGCCGGGGTTACCTCCGTCAACAAACGGCGCGAGCCTACTACTGTCACACAGACAACTCGAAGGCACGTTTGGGCGATTTTCGGCCGGTCGGAGATGCGTTGATCACGGGATGTCCCGGTATTCGGAGAGCTGACATTCCCGGCGCGTCATACGGCACCGGAAGGGGCGTCATTTTCCGGACGGTGAGAGATGGCTGGAATTATTCGTTTGATGCCCGGGATGCGGGAATCATCCGGCCCGGCCGTTCGTCTCCCTGTACAGGGGTCTCGGGAGACGGGGAGGCCGGGGAGGAGGTCGGGGAGGCCGACTGTCGGCCGATGTTCCGGGCCGTCTCCCGGCTTCGGATGGGATTCTGGTTGTTCGGGTAGTCGAGGTAGGAGAAGCCTCCGGGACCGTTCCGGCGGTGCCGTGTTCCCGGGGCGGAGCTCCCGGGGTGAAGTGCCTGGGCACTCCGGGGTGTTAGGGGCGGAGTGCCTGGACGCTTCGGGGTGTTAGGGGCGGAATCCTGGGCGGGTGCGCCTGGGGCGGATGGAGAGCGGTGGGCTCCGGGCGGCGAACCCGAATCCGGAGAGACATGGGGGATGTGGGGAGTGAGAGGGTCCATGGACAGGGAGGAGCGTCGCGGCGGGAGCGGTGCGCCGGCGGCGCGTCAGCTCTGGGTGGAGGAGCCCGCGACGCGCAGGCGGATGGCGGACCCGGTCCGTACGGTGGCGGTCCGCGCGGTGCTCATCGTCTCGCTGACGATGATTCAGGCGATGATCGCCTTCTTCTGCACGATGGCGGGGTCCTGGCTGGCCTTTCCGATGGTGCTCAGCAGCGTCGGCAGCACCGTGGTCGCGACCTGGGCGGTGCTGGATGTGTGGGTGACCCGCCAGGTGTGGAACCAGCGCAACGGTGTGGTGTCGGAGCCGAGCAGCAGCGCCCGGCGGCTGCGGCGTGAGCGGCGCCGGGAGCGCCGGGCCGCCAGGGCCGCGGCGCGCAGGGGTGAGCTCATACGGCCGGGGAAGCAGGGGCGGCTCTCGGAGCTGTCGCGGTTCTGAGCGGGACCTGAGGACCGGGCCCGGGCTCCCGCGCGGCTCCCGTATCGCGCCAGCACCGACTGCGCGGGGGACGGGGGCGGTGGGACCTGTACGGACGGTCCCGGGCCGGACGGGCCGGTTCTCCGGTGTGTCGCCCGGCTCGGGCCCGGACCGATCCGGGGAGGCTTGCGCCGCCGCCGAACCGGTCCGGTGGGCCGCCGGCCCGGGGGTTAGGAGCCGCCGGGGCCCAGGAGCTAGGAGCCGCCACCGCGTCCGTTTGAAGACGGCCGCTGTTCCGGCACGGACTGGGAGCGCTTGAACATCCGGGTCGCCGTGATCTCCCCGTGCACCGTCTCACCGGACGGGTCCTGCTGGGGCAGACCAGGGCGCAGATGCTCCTCGACGCTGATGTACTTCAGGCCCGCGCGCAGATCCGCGTCATTGCGCAGCCGGATGACCAGCGGGAACTCGGCGAGTGCCGTGGTGTCGAACAGGCCCGTCGTATAGAGCAGCTGAACGCCCAGGGCGTCGGAGACCGCGCGCTGGAGCTCCAGCAGATAGGTGGCGTTGGCCCGGCCGATCGGGTTGTCCAGGAAGAGGGTGCCCGCGTGGCGGTGCCGGTCCCGGCCGCGGTCGTTGCTGCGCAGGGCCGCCATCGTGCAGTAGAGCGCGATGGCGGCGGTGAGCAGCTGGCCGCCGGAGAACACATCGCCCATCTGGCCGACCGGGACGCGCTCGGCGCGCAGCACCGCGTCCGGCTTCAGGATCTCCACCGCGATGCCCTTCGGCTGAAGCGCGGCCTGGACTCCGCGCAGCAGCAGGGACATGCCGTCCCTGCGGCCCTCTCCGTACGCGGCGGCGGAGTTCTTCCGCACGGCGGCGCGGGTGGCTTCGTCGATGACTTCGCCGAGCCGCTCGGCCAGCGTCGCCTGGTCGGGCTCCTCGAAGCGGATCCGCAGGAACTCCTGCCCTGACCATTCGCCGAGGCCCTCGGGGAGCCGGGAGAGCCGCTGCGCCGAGCGGAGGGTGGCGAGCGCGGACTCCACCAGGCCGCGCAGCCGGTCGACGATGGTGTCGCGGTTGCGCTCCAGCTGCTGGAGTTCGTCTGTCAGGACCCGCAGCCGGGGCGCGAACGCCTCCGCCCACTTCGCCGCGTGCTCGGGGAGCGCCGCGGCGGGCAGCTCCCTGATCTGCTGGCGGGCCGGGGTGCGCACCTGCTCGTACCGGGTGGAGTTGGCGTGCCGTACGAGGATGTCGCTCGCCTCTCGTACGGATGCCTCCGCGGCGGAGAGGTCCGTGGCGCAGCCGCGCAGTGAGCGCCGGGCCTCGGCGGCGGACTGGCGGGCCTCGGGGAGGCTGCCGGGGTAGGGCTCGGGGGCCTGCTCGGGGGTCTCTTCGTCGTCCCGCTGTTCTCGCAGCAGGTCGCGGAGGAGGGCGGCGGTCTCGTCGAAGCCGCCCGCCGCGTCCTCGGCTGCCCGGTGGGCCTGGAGCAGATGGGTGTGGGCGTCGCGGGCGGTCTCCAGCGCGTCGGTGCGCGCGGCCAGTTCGGTGGTGGCGCCGCGGAGCAGGGCCTGGGCCTGTTCGGCGTCGGCGGGGACGCGTTCCTCGGGGAGGACGGTGTGCGCCGTGCCGTCCTCGGGCGCGAGCCGCTCGGCCTCGCCACGGAGCCTGCCGAGCTTCTCGCTGGCCTCGGTGGCCCGGGACTCCAGCATCTGCACCAGCGATTCGGCGCGGGCGGCGGCGGCCTGGCGGGAAGGGCCGTCGGCTCCGTCCGTGCCTTCGAGGAGTTGGGCGGCGCGGGTGCGGACCTTGTTGGTGAGCCGGTCCAGCTCGGCGAGGGCCGCGCTCTCGTCGCTCTCGGCGCGGGCCTGTTCGGCGCGGAGGTCGGCGCCGACGCCGACCTTCTCGTACAGCTGGGAGGCCGCTCGATACGCCTCGCGCAGGGCGGGCAGCGGGGTGCGCGGGGCGGCCGGGTCGGCTTCGGGCAGCTGCTCGGGGGCGCCGGCGATCTCGGCCCGCTCCGCGCGCAGGGCGCGGGCGGTGCGGCGGGCGTCGTCTCCCGCGCGCTGGGCGGCCCTGCGGTCCTCGTCGGCGGCTTTCGCCTGCTCCAGACAGACGGCGGCCCGGGCCTCGCACTCGGCGGCGTCGTCGGCCAGTTCCCGCAGTTTC
>NZ_VCLA01000202.1:40747-58603 GCF_009600885.1 Streptomyces jumonjinensis | reverse complement strand
CGGAATGCGCGGCGCTCCGGAGCCCTCGAAGATCGGTGAATGTCCTGAGTCCACCCGTACAGATGGAGTAGGCATAGGGCGGACAGTCACATCGCCACCACCCCAGGGAGCGCACAGATGAGTGGAACAGCCCAGATCGGTGTCACCGGGCTCGCGGTGATGGGCCGCAATCTCGCCCGCAACTTCGCCCGCAACGGCTTCACCGTCGCCGTGCACAATCGGACGACGGCCCGCACCCGGGCGCTGGTCGAGGAGTTCGGCGACGAGGGGGCCTTCGTCGCCGCCGAGTCGGCCGAGGAGTTCGTCGCGGCGCTGGAGCGACCGCGCCGGCTGATCATCATGGTCAAGGCCGGTGACCCGACGGACGCCGTGATCGAGGAGTTCGCCCCGCTGCTGGAGGAGGGCGATGTCATCATCGACGGCGGCAACGCCCACTTCGCCGACACGCGCCGCCGGGAGAAGGAGCTCCGGAAGCGCGGGATCCACTTCGTGGGTGTGGGCATCTCCGGCGGCGAGGAGGGCGCGCTCCACGGCCCGAGCATCATGCCGGGAGGCTCGACCGAGTCATACGACTCGCTCGGCCCGCTCCTGGAGCGGATCGCGGCGAAGGCGCCCGACGGCACGCCCACCGTGGCGCATATCGGCCCGGACGGCGCGGGTCACTTCGTCAAGATGGTGCACAACGGCATCGAGTACGCGGATATGCAGCTGATCGCCGAGGCCTACCATCTGCTGCGGTCGGTGGCGGGCTACTCCCCGGCGCGGATCGCGGAGACCTTCCGCACCTGGAACACGGGCCGGCTGGACTCGTATCTGATCGAGATCACCGCCGAGGTGCTGGCGCACACGGACGCGGCGACCGGGAAGCCGTTCGTCGACATCGTCACGGACCAGGCGGAGCAGAAGGGCACGGGCCGCTGGACCGTGCAGATCGCGCTCGATCTGGGGGTCCCGGTCTCCGGTATCGCGGAGGCGGTCTTCGCCCGTTCGCTCTCGGGCCACGCGGAGCTGCGCGCGGCCTCGCGCGGGCTGCCGGGGCCCGTTCCCCAGCCGCTGGACGACCAGCGGGCCGAGCGGTTCGCCGCACAGGTCGAGCAGGCGCTGTACGCGTCGAAGATCGTGTCGTACACCCAGGGCTTCCACCAGATCCAGGCGGGCAGCGAGGCGTACGGCTGGGACGTCGACCTCGGTTCGGTGGCGGCGATCTGGCGGGCGGGCTGCATCATCAGAGCGGCGTTCCTGGACCGGATCCGGGGCGCGTACGACGCTCAGCGCGATCTGCCGAGCCTGCTGTCGGACAAGCAGTTCGCAAAGGAGATCGGGGCGGCGCAGGACGACTGGCGGGAGGTGGTGGCCACGGCCGCGCGCCAGGGGGTCCCGACGCCGGGCTTCGCGGCGGCCCTGGCGTACTACGACGCGCTGCGGTCGGAGCGGCTGCCCGCGGCGCTGACCCAGGGCCAGCGCGACTTCTTCGGGGCGCACACCTATCGGCGGACGGACCGGGACGGTTCGTTCCACACGCTGTGGGGCGGTGACCGTTCGGAGGTCTCCACGGGCTGAGGGGCGCCCTGCCGTGGGCCGGGCGGGGCGGGGCAAGGCGGTTCCCTGCCGCCCGGCCCCTGGCCGCGGCCCGGCGGATCTCAGACCGGACCCAGACCGGACTCGGACCGGATCTCAGACGGGGCCCGGGGCGGGCTCCGGCTCGGGGGAGGGCTCGGGGCCCGGTGTGGGGGGTCTCGGGACCGGGTCCGGCGTCGGCACGGGCGGCGGCGAGGGGGTGGGCACCGGACCGGGCAGCGGCCCCGGCGGCGGAACCGGCGGTCCCGGCGTCGGCATGGGCGCGGGCGGTACGGGCGGCGGCTGGGTCATGCCGGACCTCCAGGGATCGGAGTCGTGCGTTCCCACTGTCTCCCCGTCCAGTGTCCCCCGCGCGCGGAATCCGCTCCGGTCCGGTGCGCGGCACCGGACCGGGGCCGCGCACCCTACGGGGGGGATGGCCCCTGGCTACCGGCTACCGGCTACCGGCCGTCACCGCGGCGCGCAGCCCGGGGCGGGGGCTGGACAGTACGGGCACGTCGGTGGCGGCGCGCTCGGCCGCGTCCGCCATCGACGCCTGGGCGAGCACGATCACATCGGCGTCACGCACCGTGTCGACCGCGGCGGCCACCGCGTCGAGATAGCCCTCCCGGTCGCCCGCCTGGAACCGCTCCCAGGCCCCCTCCACCAGCACGGTCCGCAGCTCCGGCGCATCGGCCTCGGCGCGGATCAGGGCGGCGGTGGGCTCCAGGGTGCTGTGCAGTGCGGCGATCACGACGATGCGGCGGCCCGTCCGCGCCGCCTCGGCGGCCATCGGGCGGTCCACCCGCAGCACCGGCACGCCGAGACCGCCCGCGCCCTCTTCGGCGACCGCGCCCAGCGTGGAACAGGTGCAGAGCACGGCACGGGCTCCCCCGGCGACGGCTCCGGCGATCACCTCGGCGACCTCCTGGGCGACGGCTCCGGGGCCGTGCGCGACGGCCCGCTCCAGCAGGTCCTCGTGTACGAGATGGCGCAGATCCACACCGGGGTGGTCCTCGTCGCGCAGGGCGTCGAAGACGGGGACATGGACCGGCGAGGTGTGCAGCAGAGCGATCATGACCGAGAAACTACCCCCGGGCGGCTCCGCGCCGCTCACCAGAGGTCGGGGTTCTCCTTGAGCTGGCGCTCGGCCGCCGTGACCAGGTCGGCCGGGGCCTCGGGCGCTTCCTCGGGATGCCGCCGCGCCCATCCGGCGGCGTACGGGCAGAGCGGCACCACGGGGACCCCCTCGCGGGCGGCGATCCCGTAGAACTCCCGTACCAGCGCTCCGGCGATGCCCCGGCCCTCGAACTCGGGGCGCACCACGGTGTGCACCGGGACCAGGGCGGCCGGTTCGGCGTCAAGGACGAAGTAGGCGATACGCCCGGTGAGGCGGCCGTTCTCGTACGCCTCCAGCAGGCCCTTCGCGCGGTTGTCACGGATGTCGATCGCTGGGGTGTCGGACATGGCAGGCATACTCCCTCACTCGGCCGGCGACCGCACGGTCAGCCGACGGAGTGCGGGCTGCGCCGGGTATCGCTCCCGGGTACGGGCGCGGAGGCGTCCGCGCCCAGCTCGACGATCGCGTTCGCGGCGTCGACATGGACGACCCGGGGTGCCAGCGAGCGGGCCTCGGCATCGTCGACCTGGGCATAGCTGATCAGGATGACCAGATCGCCGGGGTGGACCAGATGGGCCGCCGCGCCGTTGACGCCGATGACACCGGAGCCGCGCTCGCCCTCGATGACATAGGTCTCCAGCCGTGCGCCATTGGTGATGTCGACGATGTGGACGAGCTCGCCGGGCAGCAGATCCGCCGCCTCCATCAGCTCCGCGTCGATGGTGACGGACCCCACGTAGTGCAGATCGGCGTGGGTCACGGTGGCACGGTGGATCTTGGACTTGAACATGGTGCGCAGCATCGAGGTACTCCCGGATCTCGGCTCCCTGCCTGCGTATATGCAGGTCAAGGGCTGTTTGCCTACCCTACAACGAGTCGTGTGTCCGGTCGACTCCCGTCGAAGGCGTCGTCCCGGAGCCGCCAGGGGCCGGATTCCGGCCCTTGGCGGTGACGGTGTCAGGCGGTGACGTGGCGAAGAACGACCGGGGTTGATCGCCCGGGGGCGGTTGAGCGACTTCCAGCCCACTCCTGACCTTGGGACGTCTCTTCCGCGTCCGGTCCATCGACGCGGGAGAAAAAGATGCTGTAATCATGGACATGTCGAACTGACGTTCCGTACCACCCGTACGCCGGGTGCGACCGCCGCCAGTTCCCCCCGGCCGCCGCGCTGAACCCGGACGCGCGCGCAACCGTTCGCCCAGACGCACCTCTCCAACGGTCCGAAGAGGAGTCATCGCGTGACTGGACACCCGCCCGGCCAGACCATCGGCACACCGTCCGACCGCACGGGAACCGCCGCACCCCCCGTACCGCCCCGGAAGCCGGCCCCGGCCGTCCAGACCTTCCTCGACGGGGACAGTTTCCGGCTGCCCCCTCTCTCCACCCGGCTGCCGCTCCTCGTCCACCCCGACCTGCCCGCCGTCGAGCACGCGAACGCGTGCTGGACGCGCAGCCATCTCGCCCCGGCCTTCCCCGCCGATGAGCTGGAAGCGCAGATCCAGCAGCACATCGGGCTCTGGGGCTGCTATGTCGCTCCCCTGGTCACCCCCGAAGTCCAGCTCCTCTACACGGAGTGGACGACGCTGTTCTTCGCCTTCGACGATGCCATCACGCTGCGCGAGTCACCCGGGCATCTGATGCGACGGCTGCTGCGCCTGATGGCCACGGGCGAACTCTCCGGCGCCGCCACCGTGCTCGACGCGGCCATGGAGGACCTATGGGGCCGCACGACAGCCGCATTTCCCGGCCCGCTGATCCGACGGCTGACGGACTGTACGGAACGGTATCTCGACGCCGTCGCCAGGGAGAACGTCTACGGCCACGCTCAAGCGCTGCCGGACATGGAGCAGTTCCTCATGATCCGGCGTGAGTGCGTCGACATGCGCTTCTTCCTGGCGCTGCTCGAAGCGGGGATGGACATCGCCCTCCCCGATACCGAGCTCGACGGGATCGAGCACGTCACGCTGCGCGCCCTGGAGCACATCGCGCTGGTCAACGACCTCTTCTCCTTCCGGAAGGAGGCGTACGAAGGCCAGTGCTTCAACGTGATCAGCGTGATCTGCGCGCGGGACGGCGTCCCCCTCCAGGAGGCGATCGACCGGACCTGCGGCTTCATCGACGAGGCGGAAGCGGCCTTCATCGCCGCCCGGGACGAGGTGCTGCGCACCTCGCCGACTCGCGATGTCGCCGTGTATCTCGACGCGCTCGGCTATGTCCTGGCGGGCAATCAGCACTGGAGCTACATCACACCGCGCTACCACGGCGACGGCTTCCGATGGAACGGGGTCAAGGCGGGCACTCTCACCCTCCACCCCGACCGGACCGTGTTCACCCACGACGCCGGCTGCGAGGATCACCCCGTCCGGATCATCCCCCGGGCCAGCTCGGCCACCCCGGCGAGGAGCAGGGAAGGGGTACGGTCCAGGTCGAGCGCGTGCTGATGGAGCACGACCCCGGACCGGCGCACCCGATGAGCGGCATGGGCGGCCCTCCCCCGCGCATAGACGAGATGCCCCTCGCTCAACCCCAGCGCCGTGCAGTAGGCGAGCATCTGATACAGGTCGGCATCGGGGTACCCCTCGGGTTTCTCCGCCTTGTACTTGGCGTCGGCGACAGCGCGCGGGACGCCGTCCTCCCCGTACCAGACGAAATCCGGGCGCATCCTGATGGCGTCGTCCTCGTCCAGATGCACCCCGCTCGCCTGCAAGGAGCCCCGTCCGCCGTACGGGATCAGCGCCTCCCGCAGCGCGACGCAGAGAAAGTCCTCGAACAGCCTGTTCATATCGAAGAGAAAGCCGTCGATCCGCAGCGCGCCCGCGCCGTGCTCCACCGAGGACCCGGTGAGGACGGCCCGCGCGAGATGGAGCGCCTGGTGGTAGCGGGCGTTGAGGCGGGTGGGCCGCCAGAGGGGCAGCGGCCGGCCCGGCGTCAGCGGTGTGACCTCCGCGAGCCGGGTCCGCTGACGCAGCAGTCGGCGCCGGGTGTCACGGTCCACGCCGGGCAGGCACAGCAGCCGTTCGGCCGCGGCCCGTAGCAGCCGGTTCTCGGCCGTGTCGGTGGTGAACTCGTCGTACGAGATCTCCACCGGGAGCGGCGCGTCGAACCGCCGCCGGATCTGCTCGGCCTCCCGGATCCTGCCGCGCACCACCAAAGACGTGTCCGTCGTCTCGCGATACCCCTGGAGCAGTCCCCGCCCGATCGCCCGGTCGAGCAGGCGTTCATACGCGTACGCCAGGGCGGGCAGCACCTCACGGTGCTCGGCGACGTCGACTTCGCCGTCCCGCCATCCGCGCGGGTCGCGGCTGTAGCCGAGCAGAAAGAACAGCCGGGCGATCGGCACCTTGGGGGTGATCCGCAGCACCACGGGCTCCGCACCGGGCACGCCGACCGTCACCGCGCCGACCTTGCTGCCCGCCTTCAGTCTCCACTGTCCGGCGGTGTACGGGTCGGGGGCGGCGTCCACGATCCGGGAGGCGGCGAGCGCGCGTCCCACCGCGCCCGGAAGGGCCAGGGTGACGGGCCGGGCGTGCTCGACCAGTTCGACGACCGCGGTCACTCCTCGTACTCACCTTGTTCGCTGTCGCTGCCGCCCTTGCCGCCGCCGTTCCCACCACCGGCCGCCAGAGCGGCCCTCAGTGCCGCGAGCCCATACCGCTTCCCGACGTCGACTCCCTCGCCGTAGTGGTGTTCCTCCAGCAACGGCAGAATCCTGGTCCGCCAGGTGCGTTCGAGTCCGCCCTCGCGGTAGACCCCCGGTTTCATCAGATACGCGGGGCCGATACGGAAGTCGGCGTCGTCGATACGGGAGTTCAGCGCGCCCAGGAGATCCGCCGGTTCGCCGTCCTTCCCCTCCTTCTTCAGCCAGCGGCCGAGCAGCCCGCTCGTCGGCTCGGCTCCCGGGGAGAGTTCCACGAACGCGAACCGCCGCCGCATCGCCGCGTCCACCAGGGCGATGGAACGGTCCGCGGTGTTCATGGTGCCGATGACGAACAGATTCGGCGGCAGGGCGAAGTCATCGCCCGAGTAGGTGAGCCGCACCGTCCTGCGGCGGTACTCCAGCAGAAAGTAGAGCTCGCCGAAGACCTTCGCCAGATTGGCGCGATTGATCTCATCGATGATCAGAAAATGCGGGATATGGCGATTGCCCTCGCTGTCGGCGAGATCGGCGAGCTCCCGCAGCGGGCCCGGCGTCAGCCGGAAGGCGACCTCCCTGGTGCCCGGGTCCTCGCGCGGTCTGAACCCCTCGAAGAAGTCCTCATACGCGTACGAGGGATGGAACTGCACCAGTTTCACCTGCTCGGGCCCGCCGCCGAGGAACTCCGCCAGCTCCATCGCCAGATGCGTCTTGCCCGTGCCCGGCGGGCCGTACAGCACGATTTGCTTCTCGTCCCGGAGGAGATCCCGGATCTCCCGCAGCCAGCCGACGCTGTGCACATTCAGCGTGTCGGCCAGCTCTTCGGTCGGCTCGGGCAGTTCCAGCACGCGCCGGGCGGTGATCGTGGGGATCTCCACACTCGGATCGCGATCTGCGGCCTCGGCCTCCTCGACCAGTTCCTCATCGGTCATCCCGAGGCCGTCGAGCAGCCCCTTCACCGCGGTGAGTTCGACGACATCGTGCCCCGTGCCCAGCTTCCGCACCAAGTCCGGGGGCAGCTCGCGGTAGTCGTGGGCAGTCCGCCATTCGACGGGCCGCCGCAGATTGGAACGCCCGTCATCGGACGGGATCTGCTCGGCGGCCCCGGCGATCTCCCCGACGAACATCCGTCCCTCGGAGAGCGTGCAGACGGTGTCACCGGGCCTCATCCGGGTGAGGAAGGCGTGGAACTCCTCGACGAGCTGGGCCTTCTGACCGTACGTGGCCGTCGACTCGTAGTCCTCCTCGACCGCGTTCCGCAGCTGGTCCTTCCGGAGCATCCCCACGGCGTCCTGGCGCAGATGTCTGGCCGCGAGAGTGACCCGGCCCTCGTCCAGCCACATCCGCTGGACGAGATCCCGTCCGAAGACATTGGCCCCCCGGACAAGCCAGGCACGGACCGGGCCGGGCCAGACCTGATCGATGAAGTCGGACAGCGGATGACCGTCCTCCGTCTTCCACTCCTTCCAGCCGTTGGCACTGCGGCCGACGAGTATCTCGGCGGCGGCCGAGGGCGAGTTGCACGTGATGTCCTCGGTCGTCTCCAGCCGGCCCGGCCAAGTCCCGGACTCCTGGATCGCCCCGTCCGCGATCTTCCGCTGCCGCAGTTCGTACGAAGAGGGCATCCGCGACGGGAACGACGGCACCACCTCGGGCCGGACCGGCGACCCGGCCAGGACCACGAATCTCTGGCTGCCGTTCGTCCCCTTCTCCGACAGCAGCCGTCCTCGGGCCTCCGGACCGCCGTTGGGCAGTCTCAGCCGGAACTCCGGATACTCCTCGGCCATGACTCTCCTGGATCACTCGGGCGGGCGTACGCCCCACGGTACGCACGAGTCTGCCGTGCCGCCTCAGACCGGCCCCTCTTCCCGCTGTGCCGGATGGCGCGGCCCGTCGCCCGGGGGCGGGTTCAAGGGCGACAGATAGTTCTCCCCGTCCCGCAGCGGAGTTTCGAGCCCGGCGCCCGCGGGTGCCATGCGGTCGTATGCGGCAAGGACCAGGTCTTTGGTGCGGTAAGTGCCGTACTTGGCGATCTCGTTGTTCTTGAGACCCCCGGTCCCGGTCTGGAAGGTCTCCAGGATGTAGTCGACATCCGGCCGTTCGATGCCGTAGAGACGGAAGAAGTAGGCGTCGAGCTCGGCGCGTAACTGGGCGCGGCGGGCTTCGTCCCACTGGAAGGGGGGACCTGAATCGCCCAGGTCGCGGGCGAGTGGGGTCATGTCGTAGGCGGTGTAGACGAGCTCGAGAACGCGGGGAACGAGGAAGGGGAGGTGGGGGGTGAGCGAGTCCGGGGTGGGGACGGGGAGCTGCTTCCAGATGTAGAGCCCCATGCTGGTGCCGCCGATCTTCTGTCGGCTGACGAAATCGAAGACCAGGGAGCTCTGGGTGGCGATGAGTGCTGCGGCGAGGGTGGGGGAGACATCGGGCAGCATCAGGGGGAATGTGTGACCGGCTGCGGCGCGCGGAAGGAATGCCGCGATGGCGGTGCGCTCATTGACACTATTACATACATCACGCCAGCCACATATCCAATCTCTCTCCCAATGGACGCCTTCCAGCCGGACATTGATGCCCGAGATCTCCTTCTCCTCCCCCTTCCTCACGGTATTTATGAACCCTCCCTCAGCGATCCAGTAGCGCGGGTAGGCCACCGTCGATGGAGACTTCTTCTCGGCCTCATCGAGAAGCCGCCGATCCCCGTTGCCCGTGCCATGGTAGGAATTCCATCGATGGTCGAAGTGATGAGCCATCTTCCCTTCGTACAACGGCAGCATCCGATCTTCTCCACGAGTGAAGATATTTCCAGACTGCTCCCAGCCATCGGCTTCGAGTTCATCAGTTGTCCGAAAGAGGTCGGAGTCGTCGGTCATATGGAAGAGACCCGCCTTGAAAGTGACACTCCAGCGATCCTCCGCGTTGTTGGCCTCCCCCCGCAGGACGGGAACGCGCCGGTATATCGACACTGTGAGATCAGCGTCCCGTCTGGTGCGAAATACCGGCAGCGTCCCGGTGTTGGGGTTGATCAGGGCGATCTCTTCGGGGCTGAGCGTGAAGACCCGCCCCACATCCTCAAGATCCCCCGCATCCAGAAGGAAGAAGGCGAATTTCGCTGCGACCTCACTGCTAGTTCGACCGACGATCGAGAGCAGGCAGAATTTATAGCGAGAGTCCACTCCCGAGAAGAGCGGCTTGCGGTTCTCGAAATCATAGAGCGACGCAATCCCGCCCCTCCGAGTCAGATTTCCGAAGAGGTACTGTGCACCCGCTCCAGTCGCTATAGCCGTGGGGACGATGCATCCGGAGCGCCCCTCAGGACCGACGATCGACGCGAATCTCTCAGTGAAGAGCTGATCCGTCTGGAGCATAGTGCTGCCTCTGAGCGTGAGGCCCTGCGCGCAGAGAGGGAACGCCCCGGAGCCACTGAAGAAAAGGAACGTTGACTTCACCTTCCGGATCTCCTGCGCATACCGCCTGCCCGCTTCCGGATTCCCCAGGGCCCACTCCTTGATCCGCGTTCGCCGCACCACACCCGCCACTTCGGCGATCGACGGCTCGACAACACTGAAATACTTCAGGTCCTCGAAATCGACCTTTCCCCATGGCGGGTTCCCCACCACGCAGTCGAAGCCACCGGCCCACCCGGTCTCGGGGTCCACCTCAGCGTCCTCGTCGCCCGGCTCGGGCACTCTGAATATCTGCGGGAACTCCAGATGCCAGTGGAAGAAGCGGTACTCCCCGCGCAGCCGGTCGATCTCGTCGTGAGTCGCCTGTGTGGCTTCTTCGGAGCGGAAGACCTCATGGGTCACCGGCGGCGGAGCGTCCTTCGTCTTGTGCCAGAAGAACGCCGCGCACCAGGTGTCCGCATGGTGCAGGGCCTCCGTGTAGGCGGTGGCCTCCCGCCATCGCCTATAGGCGGCCGCCTGGTCGCGGACCTGGCGGAGGTGGCCTGAGGGTGCGGCAATGATGCGGCGCAGACCACGGGCGAAGGACGCGTTGGACACCCTTTCCTCCTGGTCCAGGATGGAGAACTCGCCCTGTCCCTTGAGGTGCTCGTTGTTCCGCTTCGCCAGCGACGCCGCGTACTTGGCGTCATCCCCCTCCACCGCCTTGAACGCCTTGTTCGGAATGCCGCCCCGCAACAGCTTGGGCATCGCGCCGATCAACGCGTTCCCGTGCTTGATGTGCGCGTCGAGGAAGCTCATCGGCCGGCCCGGTTCCATGGCCTCCATCCAGAGCGAGACCTTGGCCAGATCGACCGCCATCGGGTTGAGGTCGACTCCGTAGACGGAGCGGGCTATGACCTCATGCAGGGCCCGGCGGATGGCGTCCTGTGTCGGCTCCGGATTCCGTTCGCGTACGGCCGCCACCTGTTTGGCGATCCGGCGGGCGGAGGCGACCAGGAAGTGGCCCGATCCGCAGGCGGGGTCGCAGACCGTCAGGGCTTGCAGTTCGTCGAGGGTCGCGGCGGTGGGGTCGGCCTGTCCCGACGCGGCGGCTCGGGCCGCGCCGCGCTTCTGGGCGTCGGTGATGACCGGGTCGAGGGTCGAGTCGAGCAGGGTCTCGATGAGGGAGCCGGGGGTGAAGTAGCTGCCCGTCTTCTTGCGGTTGTTGCCCAGGCGGTTGACCAGTTCGAAGGTGCCGTCCGTGCCATTGTGCTTGGGAACCAGTTCCAGCAGTGACTCATAGATCGAGCCGAGTTCCTCGGAGCCCAGATGGACGTAGTCCACCGCCCGCCATCGGCCCGAGCGGGTGTCGCGTACGCGGGAGAGGCTGCGTACGGCTTCAAGAAGGTGCTCGTTGGCCAGGGTCAGACCGTGCAGCGGCCGGTCCGCCTCGGTGTCGTCGAAGAGGCCGCCGAGGCCGGGCAGGCCCAGCTCGGGACGGCCGTCGTCGTCGCCCAGCGCGTCGAGTACGAGCCGTAGCGCCTGGAAGAGATCGGTGTGCGCGGTGCCCCGGCGGCGGGTGGCCTGGTGGCGGAGGCGGGCGGAGGAGAAGTAGCGGGCGTACCGCTGCCGTGTCCGGTCGTCGGTGTCCGGCGGGTGGAGGGCGCCTCGGTCCTCTGCGACGAAGAGGAAGATCAGCCGGTAGGTCAGACGCAGCAGCGCGCCGTGGAACGCCTCGGTGTCCAGGTTCTGGCGGAGGGCCGCGTTGGCGGGGTGTCTGAGGAAGCCGGTGCCGAGGACGGTGACAGCGCGCTGGACGCCGTCGCGGTGCTGGTCGAGGGCGCGGGTGCCGGACTCGATGGCCTCCGTACGCCATCGCTCCAGCCAGCAGGACGACAGGGTGGCGCCGTCCGCGATGTCGAACCGGGACACCTGGAGCATCCGGTAGAGCAGCACGAACTGGCTGAACAGCTCGCCGTCGAAGATCGCTTCGAGGTCGAACTCGACGTAGGAGGCGGTGGCCAGCGCGCTGGAGTCACGGAGCAGCCGTAATCGGCGGCCGTTGGTGAGGACGGCCCAGAGATGACCGCTCGTACGGTTCAGGCACTCCTGGACGAGGGAGTGGGGCGGGACCGTTCCCAGGCCGCCCAGGCCGCCCGGTCCGCCCGGTCTCTTGTCGAGGCCGGTGTTCCATGGCGTCATATGGATCGGCACATGGTTCCAGCGGTGGCTGACGGCGAAGGATTTGGTGCCGTCGTCGGCCGTGATCCCCGGGGCGGGGAGTGCGGGCAGCCGGCCGAAGCCGAGTTCGCCGAAGAGGGGTTCCAGCCATCGGGCGATGGCGACTCCGGTGGGGTCGGCCGGGGCTTCGGCCTCCGGTGCGACCGGCAGTCTGCCGCGCAGCTCGCTCCAGACGGACTTCAGATACCCCCAGTGGCGTTCGGCTTCCTCCTGCACCGAGCGGGAGCCGATGACGTGGTAGTCGGCGGGGGCCGACCCGTTCACCTCCTTGCCTTCGGAGATGCGGACGAGCATGTCCTGCGGGATGAGGCCGCCGACCGTCTGCACGGCGGACAGCTCCCGTTCGCGGGGGAGAGCGGCCATCAGACTGCCTCCTCGGCGGTCGCGGGGAGGTAGACATAGGCGCCGAGGACGTCGGCCGGCTTCTGGGCCGCCACGCGCAGACCGCGCACGATCTCGTCGTTGGCGGTGCGGACCCGGCGGTGGGAGGCGTCGAGATCGGCGGCGAGCCGTTCTCCGTGGGTCTCCAGATGGTCATGGCATGCGGAGAGCCGGCTGAGGAGCCGCTCCATGGTGCGTGCGCCGAAGTGGGGGTGGGTGTTCTCGGTGGCCTCGGCGTCCAGGAGGCGGGTCGCGGTCTCCTCGGGCAGCCAGTGGGCTCTGTGCGGCGGTCCCTGGAAGGCCAGCAGCCGGGCGTCTTCGGCGACGAGCTGCCGTCGGCCGGTGCGTGAGGGGAGGGTGAGCTGGAAGCGGTAGCGCACCAGGAGGAGGGTGGTGTGCTCCGTGACGGCCGTCGTGGTGATGACGCCGCATCTGCGGGCCGGTCGGGCTCCTTCGGTCCGGGGGTCGAGGGCCGCGTTGAGGACATGTCCGGCGAGCGCCCCGACGACGGGGTCGGTGCGGACGAGGGCCGCCTCGCCACGGGCGACGGCGGGGGTGGTCCGGAAGGCGATCGGCCGGTTCAGCTCGGCGATGTCGCCGCCGACGGCCGAGGCGAGGGCGTCCCGGAGTCCGGCCGGGGTTCCGCTGACGTCGGCGGTGAAGTCGCCGGGGCCGGATCTCGCGCCGGGGCCGCGCAGGACGCCGCCGAGGGCCGCCAGCGCGTTGCGGGTGAAGGAGTGGATCTCGCCCGCGCGGCCGAGGGCGGCGCGGATGGCCGCCACCTCGCGGGCGACGTCGCCGGGCTGGATGGCGCGCTGGGCGAAGCGGGAACGGGAGCGGGAAGCGCCTTCGCGTGCGGCGGCGGAGTTCCACTCGGCGTCCAGCCGGGCCGCCGCCGTGGTGGCGACCACGTCCAGGTCGAACTCCTGCTGTCCGTCCTGGCGGCCGTTCATCAGCAGCCATTCGACGATGGAGTCGGTGACGCTCGTCGAGGTCTCATCGGGTACGGATACGGAGACGCCGAGGTCCTTGCGGATCTGGCGGTGCTTTCTGATGAGGACGTCGAGGACCTTGCCGTCGATGCCGTTGTCCGTGCCGTAGAGCGTGATGACCCGTACTTCATCGCGCTTCTGCCCGTACCGGTCGATCCGGCCTTCGCGCTGGTCGTGCCGGGTCGGGTTCCAGGCGAGGTCGTAGTGGACGATCGCGTCGAAGAGAAATTGAAGGTTCACCCCTTCCGAGAGACAGTCGGTCGCCACGAGCACCCTGCGCGCGGCCGGCAGGTCTCCGGCCTCCCGGGCGATGTCCTCGATGCGGCCCAGGCGCTGCTGCGGGGAGAGCGTCCCGGTGACGGCTCTGACCGTCGTGTGCGGGCCGAGCGCGCTCTCCAGCGCCTCCGCCACATACTCGGCCGTGGCGATGAAGCGGCAGAAGACGATCGGGTGGTAGCCGTCGTCGAGCAGTGCCCGGACATGCCGGATGAGGGCCTTGAGCTTGCGGTCGGCGGCCGGGCCCTCCAGCCGTTCGGCTCGTGCGGCGAGTCCGGCGAGATGTGCGGTGGCGGCGTCGCCGAGGGCCGGATCGACGCCCGGTACGACGTCGAGCCCTTCGAGGGTGTCGTTCTCGACGGCGTCCTGGATGAGGGCCAGGGCCGGATCGTGGCCGCTCCGCGCGGACCGGGCGCCTGCCGCGCTGGAGCGGGTGCGGAGCGACTGGGCGGCGGCGCGCGGCGAGGAGACGAGGGAGCGCAGCAGGGTGATGGCGGAGAGCCAGGCGCTCCGGTCCGTGTCGCCCGCCTCGGTGACCCGGTCGCGCGCATAGGCGATGGCGTCGTCCAGGAGCGCACGGTAGTCCGGGGAGAGCGTATAGGTCTCGTCCTTGAAGAACCGGTCCGACGGGAACGCGGTCCGCTCGGCCAGCCGGTCGTCGGCGAGCCCGTCCTCCTTGGTCAGATACTCGCGTACGTCCGCGCGTTTACGCTGGATGAAGTGGCGGGCCAGGAGTTCGCGGCCACGGCGTGCGGAGATGTCGGCGGTGCGGAGTTCCGGCCGTATCAGCCCGAGCAGATTGCGGAAGGCGGACTCCTTGCCGCTGTGCGGGGTGGCGGTGACCAGGATCAGATGCCGCTCTTCGTCCTCGGCGATGCGTTTCAGCAGCTGGTAGCGGAGTTGGTGGTGCGTGGATGCGGTGTCGTCGGCGGAGACGCAGCTGTGGGCCTCGTCCACGATCACCAGATCGGGGCAGTGGCGTACGAAGTCGTCGCGGTGGCGGGTGGATTTGATGAAGTCGGCGGAGACCACGACGTTCGGGTACCGGTCGAAGAGCGACTGTCCGAGGTCCAGGCCGCGTTCCAGCCGGGAGACGGTGGAGGCGAGCACCAGCTCGGCGTCGATGCCGAACTTGGTGCGCAGCTCGTCCTGCCACTGTTCGGCGAGGGCGGGCGGGCACAGGACCGCGAGACGGGCGGCCTCCCCCTGTGCGAGCAGCTCGGAGGCGATCAGCCCCGCCTCGACGGTCTTGCCGATGCCGACGTCATCGGAGATCAGCATGCGTACGGTGGGCTGCCGCAGCGCCATGAGCAGCGGTACGAGCTGGTACGCGCGCGGTTCGACGGCGATGCCCGCGAGGGAGCGGAAGGGGCCCGCGCCGGAGCGGAAGCCGATGCGCAGCGCCGAGCGCAGCATTCCGGCGGCCTGTGCGTTGCCCAGGTCGGCGGCGGACGGTGGCGCGAACTGGGCGCCCCGTACCGTCTCGATGGCGGGGAAGACGGCGGCGATGTCGTCCTCCGTACCGCCGAGCGGGCGCAGGACGAGCATGTCCGGCGTGCTGTCGGGCAGCACGATCCACTCCCGGTCGCGCGCTGTGACGAGGGCGCCGGCGGTGTAGGAGGCGGTCATCGGGCATCACCGGGGCCGAAGTACCGGGCGTGGCGTGCCACCGTCTCGTCCCAGTCGTCGCCGTGCCGGAAGCGGACCACCTCCCAGCCGGCGGCGTACAGACGTTCCTCCGCGTCATCGTCGCGTTCGGCGGCGGCCGATTGCTCCTGGGCGGAGCCGTCGACAGCTGCCGGCCGGTCGTGGGGGGAGCTGTCGACGCCTGCCGGCCGGTCGTGGGCGGAGCCGCCCGCAGCCGCCGGGCGGTCCTGGGCGGAGCTGTCGATGAAGACCGCCACCTTCACCCCGGGCAGCCGGAACACATAGTCGGGCCGGGCCCGGGCTTCGGCGATCAGAGGTCTGGCCGCCTCGGGAAGTCGTAGTCCGCGTTCCTTGAGGAAGCCGAGGAAGTCGCGCTCCCGGCCGCTGACGGGCTCTTCGGCCTCACCGACCAGCCGCTGCATCTGCTCGCTGCGGCTCTCGCCGCGCCCGGCGGTCCGGGCCTCGGCCGTGGTGAGGCGCAGCAGCAGATCGCGGATGGAGTGCCGGTCGATCGTCGCGTGGCTGGGCTGGTTGCTGAAGGTGAGCAGGCAGTCGTAGCAGCCCCGGGCGCAGGGGCGCTCGGTGTCCGCGGTGGCGAGGTCCTCGCCGTGTGCGCCGAAGTGGCAGATGCCGAGCGCGGTACGGGCCGCCCTGGCGACCGCTCCGGGCTCGGACTGGAGCCTGCGGAGCACTCCGGCGCCGCCTTCCGCCGCTTCCGTGAAGAGGAATCGCTTGCGGGGGCCGTCGTCGGGCGGGAGGAGTTCGCTGGTGAGTTCGGAATCCTCCAGCTCGAACGCGGCTTCGATGCCGCGCTCCAGCGCGTACATCAGGGAGCGGGCGACCGGCTCGTCGAGTGGGGTGTCGAGCGTGACGACGAGAATGTTCCGTCGATCCTCGACGTACGGGATGACACGCGCTTTGAGCCGCTTCTCATTGCCGTCGGCGTCGACGAGGGGCATCTCGCTGGAGTCGCCGTACGCCTCGGCGGCGTCGCGTTCGGTCATCCAGCGGCCGTCGCCGGCGTCGAGCCAGAAGCCGTCCGGTTCATCGGCCTTGGCCCGGACGCGTCCGAGGTTGGTCACTCTGATGGTCGCGGAGTCACCGTAGGAGAGGGTGGCGAACGGTCCGGTGGGGTCGGCGAGTACGGCGTCCCGGCGGCCGGAGCGCAGGCTCTTCTTGCTGAACTGGTAGGAGGTGACGAGCCGGAATCCGGCTCTGCGGCGCTCTTCCTCGTCGGAGGAGATGCGTTCGCGCCGCTGGGTGAAGACGGTGTGCAGCTGGAGCAGCCCATGGGTGGTGGTGAGCGGCTCGCCGCACATCTCGCAGCGGTCGGCGCCGTCGTCCGCCTTGTGGTGGTAGCCGCAGTGCTCACAGCGGCGGGCCTCGCTGGTGACGATGGAGCCGGAGGAGCTGGGCGGCAGCTGCACCCGGGCCACCAGATAGCGGGAGCCTTCGTGGTAGACGAGGGCTCCCGGACCGAATTCGCTGATCGCGACGAAGCGGGGGCGCTGAAGGTAGTCGCCTTCGCCGAAGCCGCGGCCCGCGGTGGGGATGTAGGCGGCGATCGGCAGCCGGGGGAAGGAGTAGCCGGGCAGCCAGCCCTCGGACGCGAGATAGCGGTAGGGGTTGAAGTCGGAGAGGACCGACCGGCTGCCGGGGACTTCGTTCTTCAGCAGATTGAGCTGGGTCTCGGCCTCCTTGCGGCGGGCGACCGCGAAGGAGCGGTCCCGCTCGGAGAGCTGGTGGTCGAGGACCCGCTTGTTCTGGATGCACTGATCGTCGAGGGCGGCGCGGAACAGATCACGCCAACGGTCGAACGCCTTGTCGAACTCGGTTCCCGCGGAGCGGACCCGCTGTTCGATCCAGGAGTCGTCCCACCAGGTCGTCTCCGCGAACGCGGGCAGCAGTTCGCCCAGCACCTGATGGGCGGCTTCCACCGCACGGGTCTGGGCATGGGCGTTGTGGAGCGCTGCCGCGATGTGATCGTGGAGTTCGAGCGCCGGTTCGGGGCGGTCCGACCCCTCGGCGTAACCGATGTCGATGACTTCCGGGATCGAGCGTCCCAGCTTCAGCCCGGCTTCGGCGAGGCAGATCGCCTGGAGGTGGGAGGCGACCAGATCCTCGTTGGCGAGATCGAGGCGGGGCGGGGCGACACTGCCCGCGACCATCAGCCGGGAGTTGCGGAAGTAGTACTGGTCATGGCTGTTGCCGGTGGCGCAGTACGTGGTGACGAGCGCGGGCTGTCCCGACCGTCCGGCGCGGCCACTGCGCTGGGCGTAGTTGGCGGGCGTCGGCGGTACATTCCGCATCATGACGGCGTTGAGTGACGATATGTCAACGCCCAGCTCCATCGTCGGCGAGCAGTACAGCAGCTTCAGCCGGGCCTCGGAGAAGTCCTCCTCGCGCCGTTCGCGCTCCGGAGGATCGACCTGGGCGGTGTGCTCCCGGGCGAAGAGCCCGCTGAGGGCGGAGGCCGTATCGCGGTACAGGGCGCGGAAGAACGGGTTGACGCGGGGTCCGTCACCGCTGGCGTAGGTGCGGGTCAGCGGGTCGTGCGCGGGTGACTCACCGGTACCGGCGTGCCAGGTGAACGCGGCGGCGGAGACCTGGTACCCGGTGAGAAGG
>NZ_VCLA01000202.1:37895-40271 GCF_009600885.1 Streptomyces jumonjinensis | reverse complement strand
TGGCGAGCGCCCTCAACAACTCCGCGATGACCGACTGGAGGTCGTCCGCGCCGAGTGAGCCGAATCGGTGGCGATCGAGCCGCCGCAGATATTTGCCGAACTTCCCCCGGGCGGAGAGAAAGAGCCCGGAGCGTTCCGCGCCGCGTACGGACGGCTGTGGATAGGCGACGCCCGCCCTCGGGCTGTCGCTCCTGGTCAGCACCCACGGCTCGATGAGCCGTTCCTCACTGGCGCGCTGGATTCTGTCGAAATCGTCCCGGAAGTACTGGACGTCGATGGCGAGCGCGCGCCGCATCTCGTCGAGCAGTGCCTTCATGATGTCGGCCCGCAGACCGGGGTCGGCGGTCCGGAGCGCGGGGTGGGCGGTGTCCCAGCGCCGCTCGTTCTGGGCGATCCAGCCGAGGTCGTTGTACCGGATCTCCAGAAGTCCGGTCTGCTCCAGATTCGGCATGGTGATGCGCCAGCCGCGCTCCAGGTCCAGATAGAGACGGAAGGCGACGACGTCGCGGAGTGTCTTGGCGGCGTTGCTCCGCATCCGGGGCGGCAGATCGGCCTGGCCGGTGTAGTCGGCCGCGTCGAGACCGAGCGAGGCCGCGACGCGCGAGGCCAGATCCTCGTGGGAGATGCCTTCGTCGCCTGCTGCCACCGCGGCCCGGTAGAGGGCTCCGCGGAGCTGGGTGATCTGTACGAAGTCGTTGAAGTGACCCGCTTGGAGGGAGGCGTCCTGACGGTTGTCGACGAAGGTCAGCAGTTTGCGCGCCTCCTTGTGGAGGGCTTCCTCGGGTATCTCCTTGAGGGAGCGCAGGATGGACGCCGATATCAGCGAGGTCGCCGAGGAGCGGCCTTCCTGGCCGAGGGTGGCGAGCTTGGCGAAGTCGTTGCTCCGGGTCTGCTCATAGCTGACGCCGCAGTGCGGGCAGAACAGGAAGGGCGAGGGAATGAACGCGGCCCGCAGTTCGCCCCGGCCCTCCATGCCATAGGGGTCGACGGTGACGACCTGCGGCAGACGGTCGCGGTAGGACTGTTTGACGACCTCCCGTCCGGTGTCGTCGGACTCCAGCCAGGAGTCGGGCAGCCGGTGCTCGGCGATGGCCTGCTCGGGGGTGGCGGGCCAGGATCGCTCCGGGTCGATGTAGAGATAGCCGTCGCCCGCACGGCCGCCCCCGGCGGCGGTGTCGCGGCGCGGCTCGTAACGCGACGCGCCCTCGTGCTCCGTTCGCCATACGGTGAGAAACTCCTGGCCGCACTCCCGGCAGAAAGCGAGCGGTATCAGGATCTTGCCCCCGGAACCGGGCTGTTCGCGCTGGTAGTCACGGGTCTGGTGACGGGTGGCCTTGTCTTCCAGCGTGACGAAAACCGTATCGCCTTTTGAGACGAACTGATGCAGCCGGAAGGCGAACAGCTGCCGGGTCGTCTCCGGATGACGGGCCCGCGATCCGGCCTCCAGGGTCATCCGGATCGCTTTGACGCACTGTTCGGCGGGCACACCGCTCTGCGCGGCCAGTTCCCTGGCCGCGTCCTCGATCCTGGCCGGCTGACGGCGGACGAGGCGGCCGTCGTCCGTGTCGAGTCCGAAGTGGGACTCGATCCACCGGGCGAGCGGGTCATGGACCAGATCGGCGTAGTCGCCGGGTGCGTCGCCGGACGACAGCCGTTCGGCGGGGACCTGATCGGGGGCTTCCCCGGTGGCGCGGACCAGGGTCTCGCCGATGACATGCTCGGGGCGTACGGGGACGCCGAAGAGCTTGGTGGCGACATCGGCGACCACCCGCTTCTGGTCCTCGACGGTGCCCTCGGTCGACATGGTGGCCGAGGTGCCGATGCACTGGACGCCCTCGGCACGGCACGCCTCGCGGACCCGGCGGATGAGCAGAGCCACATCGGCGCCCTGTCGGCCACGGTAGGTGTGCAGCTCGTCGAAGACCGGGAACTCCAGGCCGAGGGCCATCGCGATGAGGGAGCGGCGGTCGTCCGGCCGCGTGAGCATCAGCTCCAGCATCACATAGTTGGTCAGCAGGATGTCCGGAGGGTTGTCGCGGATGCGCTTGCGGTCGCTGGCGTTCTCCTGGCCGGTGTAGCGGGCGAAGGTGACGGGCTCCCGGCCTTCTCCGTATCCGTCGCGGAGGTACTTCCCCAGCTCATTGACCTGGCTGTTGGCGAGGGCGTTCATCGGGTAGACGATGATCGCGCGCACCCTCTTGCGGGCGCCGGGGCCCTCGGACTCGCGTGCTCGGAGCACCCGGTCGACGATCGGCACGATGTAGGAGAGGGATTTGCCGGACCCTGTGCCGGTGGTGAGGACGTAGGAATGACGGGCCTGGGCGATGCCGATCGCGTCCCGCTGGTGCTGATAGAGCGTCAGCGGACGGCCGTCAT